>JAUNCL010000030.1 GCA_030535235.1 Bacillota bacterium | reverse complement strand
CCCGAAGGTCCCAACATCGGCCTGATCTCCTATCTGGCCACCTATGCCCGCATCAACCGCTACGGCTTCATCGAGGCCCCCTACCGCCGGGTGGACAAGGAGACCAGCTTCGTCACCGACGAGGTGGTCTACATGACCGCCGATATCGAGGACGAATACATGGTGGCCCAGGCCACCGAGCCTCTGGACGAGAACGGCTGCCTGGCCAACCCCCGTATCACCTGCCGTCACCGGAACGAGATCATCGAGGTGGACCGGGAAAAGGTGGACTACATCGACGTGTCCCCCAAGATGATGGTCTCCATCGCAACGGCCATGATCCCCTTCCTGGAGAACGACGACGCAAACCGTGCTCTGATGGGCGCAAACATGCAGCGTCAGGCCGTGCCTCTGCTGACCACCCAGGCCCCCATCGTGGCCACCGGCATGGAGCACAAGAACTGCATCGACTCCGAGATCACCGTGCTGGCCGAGGACGACGGCGAGGTGACCTTCGTCTCCTCCACCAAGATCACTGTCCGCTATGACCGGGGCGACGTGGTGGAGTACCCCCTGATCAAGTTCCTGCGGTCCAACCACGGCACCTGCATCAACCAGCGGCCCATCGTGAACCTCCACGACCGGGTCCAGAAGGGGGACGTCATCGCCGACGGTCCCTCCACCAGCCAGGGCGAGATCTCCCTGGGCAAGAACATTCTCATGGGATTCATGACCTGGGAAGGTTACAACTACGAGGACGCCATCCTCCTCAACGAGCGTATGGTCAAGGATGACGTCTTTACCTCCATCCACATCGAGGAATATGAGACCGAGGCCCGGGACACCAAGCTGGGCCCCGAGGAGATCACCCGGGATATCCCCAACGTGGGCGACGACGCCCTGAAGGACCTGGACGAGCGCGGCATCATCCGCGTGGGCGCCGAGGTCCGTGCCGGCGATATCCTGGTGGGTAAGGTCACCCCCAAGGGCGAGACCGACCTGACCGCCGAGGAGCGCCTGCTGCGGGCCATCTTCGGTGAGAAGGCCAGAGAAGTCCGTGACACCTCCCTGAAGGTTCCCCACGGCGCCGGCGGCATCATCGTGGACGTAAAGGTCTTCACCCGGGAGGCCGGCGACGAGCTGGGCCCCGGCGTGAACCAGGTGGTCCGGGTGTATATCGCCCAGAAGAGAAAGATTTCCGTGGGCGACAAGATGGCCGGCCGCCACGGCAACAAGGGCGTGGTCTCCCGGATCATGCCCCAGGAGGATATGCCCTTCCTGCCCGACGGCACCCCCCTGGACATCGTCCTGAACCCCCTGGGCGTGCCCTCCCGTATGAACATCGGTCAGGTGCTGGAGGTCCATCTGGGCCGCGCCGCCCAGGCTCTGGGCTGGAAGGTGGCCACCCCCGTCTTCAACGGCGCCGACGAGAAGGACATCATGGAGCTCATTGCCCAGGCCGGCCTCTTCCGTGAGGTCTATCCCAACGAGACCATCGCCGGTAAGCAGCTCTACCTGATGACCGAGGACGGCAGCGACATCCGTGCCCTGGCTCCCGAGGAAATGGCCGACGAGCGCCAAGTCCTGGTGTGGAGACAGGAGGGCCGCCTCCGTTTGGCCGACGGTAAGACCAAGCTCTACGACGGCCGCACCGGCGAGATGTTCGACAACCCCGTTACTGTGGGCTATGTTTACTTCTTAAAGCTCCACCATCTGGTGGACGATAAGATCCACGCCCGTTCCACTGGCCCCTACTCCCTGGTCACCCAGCAGCCTCTGGGCGGCAAGGCCCAGTTCGGCGGCCAGCGCTTTGGCGAAATGGAAGTCTGGGCCCTGGAGGCCTATGGCGCGGCCTACACCCTCCAGGAGATCCTCACCGTCAAGTCCGACGACGTCACCGGCCGTGTCCGGACCTACGAGTCCATCGTCAAGGGCCACAACGTGCCCTCTCCCGGCATCCCCGAGTCCTTCAAGGTCCTGGTCAAGGAGCTGCAGGCCCTGTGCCTGGACATCAAGGTCCTGGACGCCCAGGGCGAGGAGATCGAGCTGCGGGATGACGAGGAAGACGGCTACCAGAACATCAACCAGATTCGGGACGACGATTACTATGAGCCCCGGAACGACGGCTACAACGAAGACGCCCAGTTCTCTGCCGCCGGCTTTACCTTCAAGGAGAGCGACGACGATGACGATCTGGCTGTCGGCGGCAGCATGAGCCTGGAGGCCGACGATGACTACGGCGACGGCCGGAGCATGGAATAAAAAAGGGAGGACGATGAATATATGAGTTATGCTGAATTTGACGCCATTCGTATTGGCATCGCTTCCCCGGAGCAGATTCGTGACTGGTCCTATGGCGAGGTCAAAAAGCCCGAGACCATCAACTACCGCACCCTGAAGCCCGAACGGGACGGTCTGTTCTGCGAGCGCATCTTTGGCCCCACCAAGGACTGGGAGTGCCACTGCGGCAAGTACAAAAAGATCCGCTACAAGGGCAAGGTCTGCGACCGCTGCGGCGTGGAGGTCACCCGGGCCAACGTCCGCCGGGAGCGGATGGGCCACATCGAGCTGGCCGCCCCCGTCTCCCACATCTGGTACTTCAAGGGTATCCCCTCCCGCATGGGCCTGCTGCTGGACCTGTCCCCCCGGATCCTGGAAAAGGTTCTGTACTTCGCGGCCTATATCGTCACCGACCCCGGTTACGCACCCCTGACCAAGAACCAGATCCTCTCCGAGAAGGAGTACCGGGATCTGCGGGAGAAGTACGAGGACGATTTCGAGGCCGGTATGGGCGCAGAGGCTGTGAAAAAGCTTCTGGCCGACATCGACCTGGAAAAGCTGTCCGTGCAGCTCCGGGAGGAGCTCCAGCACGCCTCCGGCCAGAAGAAGGCCCGGATCGTCAAGCGTCTGGAGGTGGTGGACGCCTTCCGTCTCTCCGGCAACAAGCCTGAGTGGATGATCATCGACGTCCTGCCCGTCATCCCCCCCGAAATCCGACCCATGGTCCAGCTGGACGGCGGCCGCTTCGCTACCTCCGACCTGAACGACCTGTACAGAAGGGTCATCAACCGCAACAACCGTCTGAAGAGACTGATCCAGCTCAACGCCCCTGACATCATCGTGCGCAACGAGAAGCGCATGCTCCAGGAGGCTGTGGACGCCCTCATCGACAACGGCCGCCGGGGCCGCGCCGTCACCGGCGCCAACAACCGGGCGCTGAAGTCCCTGTCCGACATGCTGAAGGGCAAGCAGGGCCGCTTCCGTCAGAACCTGCTGGGCAAGCGCGTGGACTACTCCGGCCGTTCCGTTATCGTGGTGGGCCCCGAGCTGAAGATCTACCAGTGCGGCCTGCCCAAGGAAATGGCCATCGAGCTCTTCCGCCCCTTCGTGATGAAGAAGCTGGTGGAGGACGGTCTGGCCAACAACATCAAGTCCGCCAAGAAGATGGTGGACCGGGGCCGCGCCGAGGTCTGGGACGCCCTGGACTTCATCATCAAGGAGCACCCCGTCATGCTCAACCGTGCGCCTACCCTGCACCGTCTGGGCATCCAGGCCTTCGAACCCGTCCTGGTGGAAGGCCGCGCCATTAAGCTCCACCCTCTGGTCTGTACCGCCTTCAACGCCGACTTCGACGGCGACCAGATGGCCGTCCACGTGCCTCTGTCCGCAGAGGCCCAGGCGGAAGCCCGCATCCTGATGCTCTCCGCCAACAACCTGCTCCGTCCCCAGGACGGCGCTCCCGTGGCCGTGCCCACCCAGGATATGATCCTGGGCTCCTACTACCTGACCTACGAGAAGGACCTGCTGCCCGATCCCGACCGCATCTATGACACCGTGGCCGACGCCGTGGCCGCCCTGGACGCCGGGACCATCACCGAGAGCGACCGGATCTGGGTGGAGACCCCCGGCCGTATCCTGCCCACCAATGGATATGAGGTGCGCAAGGTGGCCGGCACCGACGAGCTGCCCGCCGAGTGCCTCCACGCCTTCTCCGACCCCGGCGAGGCCCTGCTGGCCTACGACGAGGGTGAGCTGGACCTCCATGTGCCCATCCTGGTCCGCATGTCCGCCCAGGTGAACGGCGAGACCCGCACCAAGCTGGTCCGCACCACCGTGGGCCGCCTGATCTTCAACGAGGGCATCCCCCAGGACCTGGGCTTTGTGGACCGGACCGATCCCGACCAGCTCTTCGAGCCCGAGATCAACTTCGTCTGCGGCAAGAAGCAGCTCTCCAAGATCATCGACAAGTGCATCACCGCCCACGGCTTTACCAAGTCCGCTGAGGTGCTGGATATCATCAAGGCCCGGGGGTATCACTACTCCACCGTGGGCTCCCTGACGGTCTCTATCTACGATATGACCGTCCCCCAGAAGAAGTACCCCCTCATCCGGGAGACCGAGAAGGAGATCGTCAAGATCGAGCGCCAGTTCAAGCGCGGCTTCCTGACCAACGACGAACGCTATCGTCTGGTGGTCAAGGCCTGGGAGCAGACCACCAAGGATATCACCGACGCCCTCCAGGAGGGCCTGGACCGGTACAATCCTATCTTCATGATGGCCGACTCCGGCGCCCGTGGTTCTATGGCTCAGATCCGTCAGCTGGCCGGTATGCGTGGCCTGATGGCCGACACCTCCGGCCGTACCATCGAGATCCCCATCAAGGCAAACTTCCGTGAAGGCCTGTCCGTCCTGGAGTACTTCATCTCCTCCAGAGGCGCCCGTAAGGGAATGGCCGATACCGCTCTGCGTACCGCCGACTCCGGTTACCTGACCCGCCGTCTGGTGGACGTCTCCCAGGAGGTCATCATCCGAGAGAAGGACTGCGGCGTGGAAGACGGCATCAACGTCAGCGAGATCAGCGAGAACGCCCAGGTCATCGAGACCTTCGCCGAGCGCCTCAAGGGCCGCTATCCCGTCCACGACGTGGTGGACCCCGCCACCGGCGAGATCCTCTTTACCAAGGATCACATGCTGACCATGGCCGATGCCAAGGTCCTGGAGGACCACGGCATCACCAACCTGAAGATCCGCTCCGTCCTGACCTGTCGCGCCCGCACCGGCGTCTGCGCCAAGTGCTACGGCATCAACCTGGCCATCGGCGAGCCTGTGGGCGAGGGCGAGGCCGTCGGTATCATCGCTGCGCAGTCCATCGGTGAGCCTGGTACCCAGCTGACCATGCGTACCTTCCACACCGGCGGCGTCGCCGGCGGCGATATCACCCAGGGTCTTCCCCGTGTCGAAGAGCTGTTCGAGGCCCGGAAGCCCAAGAAGATGGCCCAGCTGGCCGAGATCAGCGGCCGCGTGACCATGGAGGAGAGCAAGCGTGTCACCATCTGCAACGTCACCATCACCGGGGACGACGGCGAGGTGGTCACCTACGCTCTGCCCTACAGCGCCGGTATCCGCTGCAAGGACGGCGACCGGGTGACCAAGGGCGACCAGCTCACCGAGGGCGCCCTGTCTCCCCACGAGGTCCTGCGGATCCGGGGCGTGGACGCCGTCCACGACTATCTGATCCGCGAGGTTCAGAAGCCCTACCGTCAGCAGGGCGTTGATATCAACGATAAGCACATCGAGATCATCGTCCGCCAGATGATGCGGAAGGTCCGGGTGGAGGAACCCGGCGATTCCAAGCTCCTGTCCGGCTCCACCATCGAACTCATCGAGTATCTGGATGCCAAGGAGGAGGTTCAGGCCCGCATCGACGCAGGGGAGAAGCGGGAGGACGGCAGCGAGCTGGTCATCCCCACTGCCACCACCCTGCTCATGGGTATCACCAAGGCCTCTCTGGCCACCGACTCCTTCCTGTCTGCCGCCTCCTTCCAGGAGACCACCAAGGTCCTGACCGAGGCCGCCATCAAGGGCAAGGTGGACCACCTGATTGGCCTGAAGGAGAACGTCATCATCGGCAAGCTCATCCCCGCAGGCTCCGGCCTTGCCATGTACCGCCAGATGAACCCCAGAGAAGGGGGGAACAGCCAGAGCGAAGAGGGCAAGGAAAATGCCTACGCCGCGGTAGCCGCCGCCGTCAGCGACCTGCAGGAGCAGGACGAGGACGAAGAGGTGGTCCTGGGTATGGACTTCGAGGAGGGCGACCTGTCCCTGGAGGAGGGGGAGGACGAAGTGATCTCCATCTCCTTTGATGACTGACCCATTTCAAACGTACAAAACCGGCTGCGGAAGTTCCGCAGCCGGTTTTACATCAAATTGCCAATGTAGGAAAAACCAGGTCAATTTACAAAATGGCTACTCTTTTCAGAGAAAATCTGATATAATATATCTTAATGAAAAACAAACAATGAGATGGAGGGATTCCATGGATCGATTCGGATCGCTCCGAGAAAGATTAGAGACGGCTCTGCCCGGGCTGGACCTGCGGGAACAGGAACCCATGTGCCGCCACACCTCCTTCAAGGTGGGCGGCCCTGCGGCCCTCATGGCCTTTCCCCAAAGCGGGGAGGAGTTGTCCACCATCCTGAAGCTGGCCCGGGAGGCGGGTGTCCGGCCCTTTTTCCTGGGAAAAGGTTCCAACCTCCTGGTGGCTGACCAGGGGGTGGAGGAATTTGTCGTCAAGATCGCCGGGGGCCTCACCGACCTGACCCTGGAGGGGGAGACTATCCTCTCGGTGGGGGCAGGGGTGACCCTGGCCCAGGCGGCCAACTTTGCGGCGGACCACAGCCTTACGGGTCTGGAGTTCGCCCACGGCATCCCCGGCACCCTGGGCGGCGGCGTGTTCATGAATGCCGGCGCCTACGACGGGGAGCTGGCCCAGGTGATCCTCTCGGTGGACTGCCTGGACGAGGCGGGCGAGTTCCACCGGCTGGAAAAGAACCAACTGGAGCTGGGCTACCGCAGCAGTGTCTTTACAAAGCTGCCCTGGCTTATCACCGGGGCGCGGCTGGCGCTGCAAAAGGGTGACGAGAGCGAGATCCGGGCAAAGATGGCGGATCTGGCCCAGCGCCGGCGGTCCAAGCAGCCCCTGGAATATCCCAGCGCCGGCAGCACCTTCAAGCGTCCGGCGGGCCATTTCGCCGGGGGTCTTATCCAGCAGTGCGGCCTGAAGGGCCGTTCTGTGGGAGGCGCCCAGGTGTCGGAAAAGCACGCAGGCTTCGTCATCAACACCGGCGGGGCCACCTGCCAGGATATCCTGGACCTGATCCGTCTGGTGCGGAAGACCGTCCTGGAGGAGACCGGCGTGGAGCTGGAGCCGGAGGTCCGGATGCTGGGTATCCAGCTTGATCATTGAAATGAGCAAAGGAGAACTATGATGAACGATCGCTTTTTTGTTTTGATGCAGGCCATGAGCGGCAATGACCGCCACGAGACTACCTTTAAGCACTACAACTCCCTGGAAGATGCCGAGGCCATGGTCCAGGGCTGGATGGCCCGTTATATGGCCGTGGACTGCGTTCCCTACGACCAGGTGGAGAAGGTCAAGGCGGAAAACGGCGGCCACATGCCCGAGGGAATGTTCGCCTGCCCTGAGGTCAAGGAGCCCAAGGACCTGATGAAGTACAACGGGTACTATAACCTGGGCGGCCTGGGCCTGATCTTCCATGTCTTCCTCACGGTGGTGGACGACGAGGAGAGTGCCATCCAGTTCCGGGGCTGCATGAACCGGGAGTACCGCATTGATGTGGAGTACAGCAAGCGGGCCGACGAGATGCTGGCGCATATCAACACTCTGGTGAAGTCCTTTGAGGACCCCTCCATCGACATCACCGAGGCGGAGGCCGCCGTGGAGGAGTTCTGGAAGCGGGACGGCTTCAACCCCTTCGAGGCCCCCGACGAATACTATGAGATCCCCGATGCCAGCGCCCCCTATATCCTCTCCCAGGCAGACACCAACTGGGTGGACTGGATGTAATAAAAAAAGAAAACGGAACCGAAACCGCCCGCCGGATGTCCGGCGGGCGGTTTTCACGAGGATCAGGCGGCGGTGGGCCGCTTTTTTGCTTTTCTGTGGATCAGGCCGATGACCAGACCCAGAAGGGCCGGGCAGATCCAGCCAAACCCCAGGGAGAAGAAGGGGAGGACCCCATTGACGACCTCCAGGAAGGGGGCCAGGTGAAGGGCGGACTGGGCGGCGGCAGGCAGAGCGGCCAGGAAATCCATCAGGGCGGCCACCAGGGTGAGGCCGGTGACCCAGCCATAGACCCGCTGGTCGTGGTCGAAAAACCGGCCGAAGAGGGCCAGGAGGATGAGGGTGATGGCCAGGGGATAGAGGAACATGAGCACGGGGACGGCATACTCAATGATGGCGCTCAGCCCCAGATTGGCAATGAGGAAGGAGACCACGCTGAAGGTCACGGCCCACACCGGGTATTTGGGGCCCTTGGGGAACATCGTCACGAAGGCCTCGGAGCAGCTGGTGACCAGCCCCACGGCGGTTTTCAGGCAGGCCAAGGTCACGGTGACCGCCAGCAGGATGGCGCCGACAGAGCCGAAATAGTGGTCGGCGATGAGGGCCAGGGCCTCGCCGCCGTTCTCGCACAGGGGATAGACGCCCCGGCTCTGGGCGCCCACCACGGTGACCATCAGATAGATGAGGGCCATGAGCAGGCAGCTGAACACACCGGAGAAAACGGTGTTTCGGGCCACCGCGTCGGATTTGGAGATCCCCAGCTCCCGGATGGCGTTGACCACCACGATGCCGAAGGCCAGACCGGCCAGGGCGTCCATGGTCTGGTAGCCCTGCTGGAAGCCGGTGAAGAAGGCTCCGGTCTCATAGGCGGGCTCTGGGGGGATGGCTCCCACAGCGGCCATGGGGGAGAGGAGGGCCTTGACCACCAGGATGCCCAGGAAGACCAGGAACACCGGGTTGAGGACCTTGCCCACCCAGGTGAGGATCTTGCTGGGCCGGAAGGACAGAGCCAGGGTCAGGGCGAAAAATACCAGAGAGAAGATTCCCAGGTACAGGGGATTTCCCCCGTTTTCCAGCAGGGGAACGGCGCCCACGGTGAAGGAGACCGTGGCACAGCGGGGGATGGCAAAGCAGGGGCCGATGGTCAGATACAGGACGCAGGTGAAGAAGAGGCCGTACCGCCTGCCCACCTGGCAGCTCAGGTCGAAAAGACTTTCCCGGCGGCTCAGACCCAGGGCGGCTACACCCAGAAGGGGCAGGCCCACGCCGGTGATGATGAAGCCAACAATGGCCTGCCACACGTTACTGCCGGCCATCTGGCCCATATAGACGGGGAAGATCAGGTTGCCTGCGCCGAAAAACATGCCGAAGAGCATGCTGGCCACCAGGACCAGTTCCTTGGCGCTGAGCTTCTCTTTCATGGGATCGCCTCCATTTCATTCCTTAAAATTATAGCGCGAAGAGAACAAATAGTCAATATAATTGACGAATTGTGGTGAAAAGGGACACTTTTTTCTTCCGGGCATAGAATGGACCGGAGGAAGGAGGTTTCCTATGGAACACATGGATCGGGAATGGAATCTTTGGGTGGTGGGGGGAGACCTGCGCCAGCGGGCCCTGGTGCGGCTGCTCCGGGAGGACGGACACACCGTCCACGCGGCGGGGCTGGAGTGCGAGGGCCTGGCGACGGAGCCGCTGGGCCCTGGGCTGGCGCTGGCCCACTGCGTGATCCTCCCCCTGCCGGTGATCCGGGCAAAGGGGATCCTGCACACCCCCCTGAGCCGGGAGCTGGTGGTTTTGTCAGAGCTTTTGGACTATTTGGAAGCGGGACAGATCCTCTGCGGAGGCATGGTGTCCCAGGAACTTCGGGCAGAGGGGGAGGCGCGGGGCCTTCGGGTCTTTGACTACTACGCCCGGGAGGAGTGCATGGTGGCCAACGCGGTCCCCACGGCGGAGGGAGCGGTCCAGGTGGCCATGGAGGAGCTGCCCTTCACCCTCCACAGCGCCCGGGTCCTGGTGCTGGGCTTCGGCCGGGTGGGGAAGCTCACCGCCCACCGAATGCGGGCGCTGGGAGCCCGGGTGACCGTGGCGGCCAGCCGTTACGAGGACCTGGCCTGGGCGGCGGCCTACAACTATGAGAGTATTCGCCTGGAGAACCTCACCTGGGAGCTGGGGGGATTCCACCTCATTGTGAACACCATCCCGGCCCTGGTGCTGGATGCACGGCGGCTGAGCTGGGTAGATCATGAGACCTTTCTGCTGGACCTGGCCTCGGCGCCCGGCGGGGTGGACTTGACCCGGGCGAAGGCGCTGGGCCTGCGGGTGCTGCACGCCCCCGGCCTGCCCGGGCGCACGGCGCCGGTGACGGCGGCTGCCGCCATCCGGGATTCGGTCTATCATATTCTATGGGAATTGGAGGAAGCGCATGATGGATGAGACAAGGGTGGGGTTCGCCCTCACCGGTTCCTTTTGTACATGGGAGGAGACCATGGCCGTCCTGGCGGAAACCGCCGCCCGGTATCCCCGGGTCCTGCCCATCCTGTCGGAGACTGCTGCGTCCACCAGCACCCGGTTTGGCCGGGCGGAGGACTGGCAGGCCCGGATCGTGGAGATCTGCGGCGGCGGGATCATCGACAGCATCCGGGCGGCGGAGCCCATCGGCCCTCAGGGGATGCTGGATGTGCTGGTCATTGCCCCCTGCACGGGGAACACCCTGGCCAAGCTGGCGGCGGGGATCGCCGACACGGCGGTGACCATGGCCGCCAAGGCCCACCTGCGGAACGGCCGCCCGGTGGTGGTGGCGGTGTCCACCAACGACGGCCTGGCGGGAGCCGCCCGGAACATCGCCGAGCTGCTCTGCCGCAAGCACTATTACTTCGTTCCCTTCCGGCAGGACGACCCGGAGGGGAAGCCCACCTCTCTGGTGGCCGACTTCCACCAGGTCACGGCCACCATCGCCGCAGCGCTGGAGGGGCGGCAGCTCCAGCCGGTGCTGCTGGGGCCAAAAGAGAAAGCCTGAATCACGCAAAAAGAAGGATGACCACCTGGTCATCCTTCTTTCATGAGTTGTGAAAAGATAGCGGTTACTTTTCTACCTTGGGCAGGGTGGCGAAGCTGCGGGCCAGATCCTCGTCGGTGGGGATATAGTCGCTCATCTCGCCGTTGTTGAACTTCTCATAGGCCACCATATCGAAGTAGCCGGTGCCAGTGAGGCCGAAGACGATGGTCTTCTCTTCGCCGGTTTCCCGGCACTTGACGGCCTCGTCGATGGCCACCCGGATGGCGTGGCTGGACTCGGGGGCGGGGAGAATGCCCTCCACCCGGGCGAAGTATTCGGCGGCCTCGAAGACCTTGGTCTGCTCCACGCTGGTGGCCTCGATGATGCCGTCGTGGTAGAGCTGGCTGACCACGGGACTCATGCCGTGATAGCGCAGGCCGCCGGCGTGGTTGGCGGAGGGGATGAAGTTGCTGCCCAGGGTGTACATCTTGGCCAGGGGGCAGACCATGCCAGTGTCGCAGAAGTCATAGGCGAACTTGCCCCGGGTGAGGCTGGGGCAGGAGGCGGGCTCCACGGCGATGATGCGGTAGTCGGCCTCGCCCCGGAGCATCTCGCCCACGAAGGGGGAGATCAGGCCGCCCACGTTGGAGCCGCCGCCGGCGCAGCCGATGATGATGTCGGGCTTGATGTTGTACTTGTCCAGGGCGGCCTTGGTCTCCAGACCGATGACCGACTGGTGGAGGAGGACCTGGTTCAGCACGGAGCCCAACACATAGCGGTAGCCCTCCTGGCTGGTGGCGGCCTCCACGGCTTCGGAGATGGCGCAGCCCAGGGAGCCGGTGGTGCCGGGGTGGTCGGCCAGGATCTTGCGACCCACATTGGTGGTGTTGGAGGGGGAGGGAGTCACGGAGGCGCCGTAGGTGCGCATGACCTCCCGGCGGAAGGGCTTCTGCTCATAGCTGACCTTGACCATGTAGACCTGGCAGTCCAGATCCAGGTAGGCGCAGGCCATGGACAGGGCGGTGCCCCACTGACCGGCGCCGGTCTCGGTGGTGACGCCCTTCAGGCCCTGCTTCTTGGCGTAATAGGCCTGGGCGATGGCGGAGTTCAGCTTGTGGCTGCCAGAGGTGTTGTTGCCCTCAAACTTGTAGTAGATCTTGGCGGGGGTCTTCAGCTTCTCCTCCAGGCAGTAGGCCCGGACCAGGGGAGAGGGGCGGTACATCTTATAGAAATCCCGGATCTCCTGGGGAATGGGGATATAGGCGGTGGTGTTGTCCAGCTCCTGCTGCACCAGGTCGGCGCAGAAGACCCCTTCCAGTTCCTGGGCGGTCATGGGCTGGAGGGTGCCGGGGTTCAGGAGGGGGGCGGGCTTGTTTTTCATGTCAGCCCGGACGTTGTACCATGCCTGGGGCATTTCGTTCTCTTCCAGATAGATCTTATAGGGGATGTCATTCCTTGCTGCCATGATTGGTCAGCTCCTTTCATACTGCGGGACAGGCAACAAAAAACGCTCCCGTCCCTTGCTAATTTTTGCAGGGACAGAAGCGAAACCTTCTGCGGTGCCACCCGGCTTGGCGCGATTCGCGCCCACTCAGCGCACTCCATCAAGTGCCGGCATTTGATAACGGTATGCCATTCCGTCTCCCCTACTGGATCGCTCGTTCGGTTCGCCCTCCTGGGTCCATTCGGCAGGTCTGCCCTTCGCCGCGCTCCCACCGTCCGCGGCTCGCTTGGGAAGTCAGGGTCCTGCTTACTACTCCCAATCTCTGGTTTTTTGGTGAGTATACCACGGGGAGTGCCCGTTGTCAAGGGAGGGGAAAAAGGATTTTTTCACAGGAAAAATAATTGACAAAAAGAGAAAAGTTTGTCATCATGCTGTTATAGAGATTAGACAAAAAGAGAGAGGGAGCGATCGCATGAAGAGACCTGGACATCGATTTTTGGCTGTCTGTCTGACTGCCGCTCTGTTGGCTGCGCTGCTGTCCCCCGCCGGTCTGGCGGCAGCGGAGGTAGAGATTCAGTTTGACGGCGGCGGGATTTTGGTTTACAACGGCGCCCCTCAGGAGCCGTCGGTTACGGTGACCCGAAACGGCGAAACTGTCCCGGCGGAGAGATATTCCGTGACCTATCAGGACAACATCGACGCGGGGACGGCCAAGGCTGTGGTTACAGGCCGGGATGGTTCTCAGTGGGGAGAGAAGTCCTTTGTGATCCAGCCCAGGGCGCTGGGGATAGGGGACCTGTCTTTCAGCCTCTGCGTCAAGACCTATGACAGGGGGATCGAGGCCCAACCGAAGGTGCGGGTGTCCACCCTGGGGGACGACATGGTGGGGATCGACTACCAGCGAGCGGTCTATGACAACCGGTTCGCGGGGGTGGGGAAGACCGTCACCGTCAGCGGGCTGTCCTTAACCGGCCGGGATAAGGGGAATTACACCCTGCCGGCCGGCCTGACCCTTACCGGCTCGGGACAGATCATCCCACGGACCCTGTCGGTCACCCCCACCGCCACAGTGCAGGCCGGCGGCAACCGGCTGGACCTGGGGAGTCTGGTCACCGGCGGGCAGACCGTCTATTTCACACTGGAGACCGACAGTCTGGGCAGTGAGTTGATCAATGGGGTCCTGATCTCGGGGAACACTCCGGGGCCCCTGACTATCCAGGCGACGTCAGAGGATGACGATGTCAATCAGGACGGCGTTCCGGAATACCAGGGCGGCACCGGGACCATCCGGGTCACTATCCTGGGGACCGTTGGCGGGACCACCGATACCAAGGACCCCTCGGAGGAAGGGGAGCAGACGGCCCTGGGGCTCCTGGACCAGCCCAACCTGGTCCTCAGCGGCGGCAGCTCCGTGACCTATGGGCAGAGCCTGCGGTTCTCGGTCACCGGCGGCGGGGGCAGCGGTGGGGTGACCTACGGTGTCCTGCCCCTGACCGGCAACGGGACCATTGACAGCGGCGGCCTGTTCACCCCCACCAAAGCGGGTAAGGTACGGATCACTGCCCAGAAGGCGGGGGACAGCCAGTACCGCCCCCGGTCGGCCGATGGGGTGGAGGTGGTCATCCAGCCCGCCCAGGTGACGGTCACCGTGGGGAATAAGACCGCTCTGGTGGGGGACCCTGTTCCCGCCCTGACGGCCTCGGACTACGCGGTATCCGGTCTGGTGGGAGGGGATGTCCTGGCGGTGAAGCCCACCCTGGCTTACGCCGCTACCCCTGATATGACCCGGGCTGGTATCATTACCATCCGGGCCTTCGGCGGGGTGGTGCCCAACAGCAATTACCAGCCGGATATCGTCTACCAGTCGGGGCTGCTGACCGTCTCCGCCCAGCCGCTCTACGAAATCCGGGTGAAGACGGCGGAACACGGAACCCTCACTGTGGACCGCACCACTGCAGAACCAGGCACCCGGGTGACCGTCCAGGGAACGGCGGCGGAGGGATACCGGCTGAACGGCCTGAAGGTCACCGGCGAAGGAGGCCAGACGATCCGGGTGACGGAGACCGGGGAGGGGTGCTATCAGTTTACCATGCCCGACTGCCCGGTGACGGTGTCCGCCGATTTCACGGCGGTGAAGCCGGTGATCCCCTTTACCGACGTGCAGGAGGGGGCTTGGTACTATGACGGCGTGGCTTGGGTCTATGAGAAGGGGCTGATGACGGGGACCTCGGACCGGAGCTTTTCCCCCAATTTGACCACCAACCGGGCTATGATCGTCACCGTTCTCTACCGGATGGAGGGCAGCCCGGAGGCTCCGGCCTGGTCGCCCTTCGGCGATGTGGTTCCCGGGAAATACTACACCGCGCCGGTGGCCTGGGCGGCTTGGAACGGCATCGTCAACGGGAAGACCGCCGCCTCCTTCGCCCCGGAGGAGGCCATTACCCGGGAGCAGCTGGCGGCCATCCTCTTCCGCTTTGCCAAGTTCAAAGGGTATGATGTATCCGCCCGGGGGGATCTGGGCCAGTTTACCGACCAGAGCTCTATTCGGGCCTATGCCCGGGAGGCCATGGCCTGGGCAAACGGCGAGGGGCTGATTACCGGCACGGGCGGAGGACGCCTGGACCCCGGCGGCCCCGCCACCCGAGCCCAGGTGGCCGCCATCCTCCAGCGGTTCTGCCAGGGAAAGGGTCTCTGAGAGCCCTTCACCGGGGGAGGGGAGAGGCTTCCCTCCCCCGGTGAAGCGGGAGATGAAAAAAATTTGAAAAAAGTAAAATTTATGCTTGACTTTTTGGAAAAGGGTGTTATAATCATTTTTGTCGGTTGCGAGAGAGCGCCGCAAAAAAAGGAAATAGCGGGTTTGTGTAAGGGTAGCACGACAGACTCTGACTCTGTTTGTGAGGGTTCGAATCCTTCACCCGCTGCCATGTGAAACACCCAGAAACGTTGAGTTTCTGGGTGTTTTTCTTTGTTTTCAAGGGAAAACGGCGTTAAAAAGTTACGGGACTGCTTTTTGTCCCGCTCGTTGACCCCTAAGTTTACCCCTTACAGGTTTTTTATGTACGCTTCCATCCTGGCGGCGCTGTCGTCCTTCATTCTCTCCGAAACGTGTCCATAGACATCCAGGGTGAAGGCTGCCGTGGCGTGTCCCAGGTTCCCCTGCACGGTTTTTATGTCATCCCCGTTCTGGAGGGAGAGGACGGCGAAGGTGTGTCTCAGATCATGCACACGGCTCTCAGGGAGTCCGATTTCTGTGACAATCTGCTTGAAGTGTCTTCTCAGGGTGGTGTGAGTGATCGGCTTGCCGATTTCGTTTGTGAATACCAGGGCGGTGTCCCGTTCTTCCTCACTGTGCCAACCTTCCCATAGCTCCCCAGCCTGTAACCTCTGCAACGCCTGTAGCTTGCGACGTTGCTCCAGGAGGCCCATAACGAAGGGGGCGGGCTTGATGACTCTGGCCTTGTCATTCTTCAAGGAAGCAAAGACTGTGCCGCCGTCTGCAACGGCTCTTTTCTGTAGCTGTTTGTTAATCGTCAGGGATCCAGTTTTGAAGTCCACACAATCCCAGGTCAGCCCCAGGACCTCAGACTCACGAAGACCGGTGAAGAGAGTGACCTTCATGACAACCCCATACTTGTCCTTTTCGGACGCATTGAGAAAGAGTTTTACCTGTTCATCTGCGAGCGGGTGAAGCTCTTTTTTCTCTACTCGGGGAAGGGTGACACGGTTTGCCGGGTTGTCCCTGATATAACCCACATTGACGGCGACAGACAGGGCCTTTGTGAGAACACCGTGGATGTTTCGGACGGATTTGGCAGAGAGGGGGGCCTTCTCTGTCACGGTCTCACCGTTCTTTTTGACCGTTTTGCCGTCCTTGTCCTTCTTTGGGATCGTCCGGCCCTGCTTCAAAAGGTCGTTATAGAATTTCTGGACGATATGTGGGGAGATTTTAGAGAGCGGTGTGGCTCCCAGGGCTGGCTTGATGTGGGTTTCTACCTGGGCCTTGTAGTGCTTCACGGTGAGGTATTTCTTGTCCCCCATGTATTCAGCCGTCCAAATGTCTAGCCATTCGCCCAGGGTCAGCTTGGAGGGCTCAAAATAGTTCCCGGCATCATAGTCGGCGATTGCTTTTGTCATGAGCTGCCGGACTTCCTTTTGTGTTGCCCCATATACGGACTTGCGAACCTGTTTCCCTGTACCGGGATCACGGCCCAGGGTGAACCGGGCTTCCCAGCGTCCATCTGGACGTTGCCGGATTGACCCGGCCCCCTGTGCCGCTCGGGTGTTACTTTTTCTTGCCACTATAGTCATCCTTTCTTTGATTTTTGATATGACTGCTTTACAAATTCTTCTGCGATTTTTACGGCTTCTTTCTGTACAACAAATAGGGCGAGGTTTGCATCCTTCTCCTTTTGTAGGCCAACGTGGTACGAGTTCAGGAGGCCGCGCAATTCGTCAGCTGTTAAGCTCTCCAATTCATTGTAGGGCTTCAATCCATATATGAGGGAGCACAAGGCGACTAACTGCTCATGTGTATACGGTTCCGGCAAGGATTTGCGCTCCAGATCCAAGAGCCTTTGCAAATGTGGTTCCTGCTGGTAGGTCTCCAAGCAGTCACCCAGGGCAGACAAAAAGGGGCCTGTGTGTGGGCTGTTGAGGAAAGCATCCAGGACACCTTTTTTGTACCGAAGATCACGGAGGCCCTGCAAGCCTTTTTCAGAAAGGCCGGTGTACTCGCAGACGAAATGAATGTCTTTTTCCGGCTCGTCATAGTCGCCCAAGAGATGGCCCAGGTCACACGACAGTAGTTTGCAGAGATTTTGGATTGTGGGCAAATCCGGGATATTACGCCCAGACTCCCACGCTGACACGGTCGAGCGGTCTACCCCAAGGGTTTCCGAAAAAGCCTCCTGGCTTTTGAAACCGACGGCTTTCCTCCTGGCTGCAATTCGCTTTCCGAATTCCGTTCTGCCATTTTTGGTATTTAAATCAATCAAAAATAAAACCCCCTTTGAAAAGTGGTGGATTTAGATGCGTTGAAATCTCTGCTTGCTTGTATTATAGTAGTTTTAGCATCATTCGTCAATATTGTTCTACGTTTTCCGAAAGGAGGTTTTGACTTTGGAAAATAAGAATTCACTCGGTATGTCAATTGCAGAGTGTGCTGTCGAACTGGGCATATCTAAACCCATGATGTACGAACTTGCAGGCCGACCGGACTTTCCCAAAATCCGGGTGGGGCGGCGAATCGTTGTCCCCCGGCAGGCATTTGCGAATTGGCTCATTAAAGAAGCAGGTGGTGATACTGCTTGACCAATGGACGAACCATGGCCATCTACACCGCCCAGAGCCGCCGGGATCAGCAGCTTAAACCGGAGAACTTGACCGTGCCGGAACTCTTCTCCCGGCTGTCTGCATCGGTTCCGCTCGCCCAAACGTGGGACGAATACCGTGCATTACCGAAAGGCCAGCAAGATGATCTGAAGGACGTGGGCGGCTTTGTTGCCGGTGTCCTGGCAGACGGTCGTCGGCGTTCCGGATGTGTGGTCAGTCGGTGCGCAGCCGTGCTCGACCTGGATAATTTACCGAGCGGAACCACGGAGGAAGTCATACACCGTGTTGAGGCTCTGGGGTGTGCGTTCTGTGTCTACAGCACAGCGAAACACCACCCGTCAAAGCCCCGGCTGCGTGTAGTCGTGCCGTTCGCCCAGGACGTTGCCGTAGAGGAATACAGACCCCTTGTCCGGCTGCTGGCTCAGAGAATCGAGCCCGAAATGGGTTTGTTTGACCCGACCTGTGACGAAGCGGCCCGGTTGATGTACTGGCCGGTGCGCTGTTCGGACGTTGAGCCGGTTTTCGTTGCAGATGCCTCCAAACCTCTGTTGGATCCTGCGGCCCTCCTGGCTGCGTTGACCGACTGGCGGGATGCGACTTCCTGGCCCTCCTGGCCTGGCTCTGACGCTATCCCACGGCTGGCAGCCAAGCAGGGAGACCCCACGGCAAAAACTGGCCTTGTGGGTGCGTTCTGCCGGGTCTACGACGTGGAGACCGCAATGGACGTGTTCCTCCCGGGTATCTACACGGCAGCAGGGGAAGGAAGGTACACATTCACCGGCGGCAGCTCCTTCGGTGGTGCTGTGATTTACGATGGAGGCAAGTTTTTATTCTCTCACCACGCTACGGATCCTTGCGGGAGCCGTTTGGTCAACGCTTGGGACCTGGTCCGGCTCCACCGGTTTGGTGCTCTGGATGACGACGCAGCGCCGGGCACTCCAGGAGGCCGTCTGCCGTCCTATCTGGCGATGCAGCAGCTGGCCAGGCAGGATGATGCCGTCCGGCGGGAGCTGGCGACAGAGAGCTTTCAGGCGGCTCAGGATATCGCTGTGGTGGATGCTGAGGCGGCAGTGCAGCTCCATACCTTCGCCGGACAGCCCTTGTCCCTGGCAGTCGTCCGGGCAGCTCTGAGGGCTTACGGGATCACGGCGAGGACGAACGAGGTCACGGGCCGCCTGGAGGTTCACGGTCTGCCGTCTGAATATTCGGCAGCGAACGCCCCTAATATCCTTCCGGTTTGGCTCATGGATAAGCTCAGGGGGGTGGGTGTCAAACAGGTGTCGAAGAACGCTGTCACTGATTATCTTACGGTCATTGTGGATGCAGACCGGGTCAACCCTGTCCGGCAGATGCTGACTGGAACGGTATGGGACGGGCATGAAAGGCTCCCGGAGCTGCTGGACATCCTGGGCGTTGATCCTGGGTCTTTGTCTGCGGTATTGGTGCGAAAGTGGCTCCTTCAAACTGTGGCCCTTGCATTCAATGACGGCGATACTGCTGCCGATGGCGTTCTTACACTCCAGGGGGCGCAGGGCCTGGGCAAAACATTTCTTTTTCGCCGTCTGGCTATGGAGCCGTCCTGGTTCGTAGAAGGGGCTTCTCTGGAGGGGGGAAAGGACGATTTCATCAATGCGACAGGAGGATGGCTTGTGGAGCTGGGCGAATTGGAGCGCAGTCTCCGGCGTGATCCTGGCAAGCTGAAAGCATTCATAACATCCCCGGCTGATAACATCCGCAAGCCATACGCAAGGGAGGCGAGCTGGGCGCCCCGGCACACATCCCTCTGCGCCACCGTCAACCAAGGTGAGTTTCTGGCAGACGAGACCGGAGACCGTCGGTTTTGGGTCGTGCCGGTCACCCGGCTTGACCTGGATCGGCTCAAGGCTTTGCCGGTTGAGTGGTTCCGGCAGCTATGGTCAGAGGTCTACGCCCTATACGTCCAGGATGTAGGCGGGTTTCGGCTGACACCGGAGGAACGTGCTGCACTGGCAGTCTCCAACCGGTCGTTTCGTGTACCTGCACCGGGTGAGGACGACATCCAAAGCCGCTTTAATTTCTCGCTGCCTGAGACCTCTTGGGGCGAGTTCCTGGCTGCAGAATTGCGGCTTCAATTCCGGGATCAGCTGCAGGGGTTTACATCTCGACGAATCGGGCGAACTCTGGCGAAGATGGTTGACGAGGATGATCGGCTCAGCAGCCGGACGCTCAAAGGCCGGACCTATTATCGGCTCCCGATTCCTAAAAACGTCACTATGTTTGATTCTGTCGAAAGTATTCCACCCCAGGGGTTGAGAAATGCACCCCGATCCACCCCGTGATGAATGGTGGGGGTGTGTTAGGGTGCATTGCGGGTGGGTTGGTTTTCGGACTAACCCACCCCGAGAAAACCCTTATACGCCAAGGGTTTCCGCTCGATGGGGTGTATTAGGTGTATTATATTTCTCCTAAACTTAATAATTAAGAAATAAGGCTATATACACGCTATACAACACTTAAAACCTTAAAATATAGAAGTTTAGGGAAATCGTTGATTTAATACACCACCGGCGAAAATAGAGATTTGAAAGGAGATATCATGGAAGAAGTCAAAATCCTCATCTGTCCTTTTATGAGCCATCGTGACGGCTCTGGAGTGCCCTGGCCCTGCGTCAGAGGTGAATGTGCTTGCTGGATTGCTGTCCAGGGTAATCCGCTGTTTCCTCAGAACCAGGGCCGTGGTTACTGCGGTCTGATGCACTGGGATCAGTGAGGCCCCGGCTATGCGTCGGCATATAACATCCACGATGGCAGGGTTGCGCCTTGACCTCTCCACGGTGAGGTCTGTGGAAGAGGTCGGCCCCTGCGTCCGGGCTGCAGCTGACCGGCTGTCCCGCTGGCTGCCGCCTGATGCAGTGGAGTCGATGATCCAGGGCGAACTTGAGCAGTGGGGGAGGAAGGCGAAAACGCCGCCCCCTGCTGTCTCCCTGTCTGATGGTCTGGTGCGAGCAGACCGGGGCAAGCTGAAAAAGGCTCTGTCCGATTTGACACGGGATGCCCCCGACCTTCGACGGCTGCCGGACATGGTAGATCTACCACCGGAGACCGTCCGGGCCATTGTCAGGGAGGAACCTGTGGGCCTGGAGGCTCTGGAGGCGGTAGCGTCGGCCCTGGGTGTCCAAGTGGACAAAATCAAGAAAGTGGGCGGCTGAAACTACCAAAAAGCACCAGCATAAAAAAGGACTTTTTGCCACCCCCTAACAAAGGCTAACATTCGCCAGGGTTTGACCCGTGGGAAAAGCCTTGAGAATGTTGGAATTCCAACAATTTCCAAACCGAGCGGAACAGCGAAAGTGAACGTCGTTCGGCCTGGAAACGATAAGAAAAGCCATACATAAAAAACGGAATTTTCGAGACCTAAAAAAAGGAGTGATTTACACGGGATATCACATGAATGATTTTGCGGGCAGAGTTGCCCGATATCGTCAGGAGCTGGCAGCCCTGGCAGATGCCAGAGACGCAGCGGTGGCGGACCTGGAGCAGTTCCGGGACTCTGCGGCATACACTTCCAAAGTCGCAGAGATCGACGCCGCCCACAAGGTGGCCCTGGATGCGCTGAGAGCAGAGCACCGGCCCTTGCTGACCAAACCTCTTGCAGATATGAGGGCAGAGGTGGCGAAGAAGCAGGGCGACTTGGTCGTGC
The DNA here is from genome assembly GCA_030535235.1 of Bacillota bacterium. Taxonomy (GTDB): domain Bacteria; phylum Bacillota; class Clostridia; order Oscillospirales; family Oscillospiraceae; genus Evtepia. The sequence goes on along the minus strand of JAUNCL010000030.1, from coordinate 7,758 downwards.
CGGATCAGCGGCAGCTGGTACTGCTCCAGGTTCTCGGCATGAAGAGCACCGTGTCCCGGTCTGAGCTGGACAGGGCTGCTGCAGCTCTGCAGGGTTGCCCCATGGGATTGTCTGTCCTGGATGACCTGGCAGAGAAGCATGAGATTCACGGCTGCCACTATAACGACGGCCCTGATCCTGACCGTGTTCTCCAGCAGATTGACCAGATGGAGACCGCTGTGGGCTGGATGCTGTCTGCTGAGCGTCACGACCTCAAGCACCTCCCTGGACAGACCCCCGAAGACATCCGCCGGACGACTCTGATCCAGGAGCACGCCACCGCTGCGGACGTGGCCCGCCGGTTCGGCAGTATCCCCACCGATGAGCTGGAAGGGTTCGAGAGCCTGGTAGAGATCCAGGCATAAGTAATCCGCTCGCCTGTGGGCATTTTGGGTATGCCCTGGACAAGTTACCCCATCGAGCGGAAACGCTCACAGAGGGCCACCAGACGGCCCAGAACGGCACAAAGGCCCCGGGACGATTCCTGGGGCCTTTGTGGTGGTTATGCTGCACCGCCTTTCTTCATGGCTGCCATGACGGAAAGGACTTCTTCTCCATGCTCCAGGCTCAGGAAGTGCCGGGCCAGCTTGAGATTATTCCCGCCGTAGAAGTCAGTGCCGGAGCATGGCTCCTTGCTGGTGCTCTTGTAGCCAGAGAGCACAGCGGTCAGGATTGCAAGGGCGGCTTGGGGATCCCGGCAACGGTTGATGCGTTCGGTCAGTCGATCGATGTTATCCATTGATGTTTCCTCCTTGATTTCTGGGAGGGGGCCGTGGTATACTGTCCATGACCCCCCTCGGGGTTGGTTGGGCTTCTTGCATCGTGCTTTGGTCTGCGGTGATGCAAGGGGCCTTTTTCATGCCACGACAAAACGTCGGGTGGTGGTCTGCTTAGTGAACGCCTGGGCCACGTCCGGCAGAGCTGCCTTGAGGGCCTTGCTGTCCAGGCGGGAAGAGGTAACGGCCTTCCAGGTGACCTTGTATTCCCCGGCCCTTAGTTCCTCCAGGTCGCCCATGTGGGCTTTCAGAGCGTCCTTGATGGCCTCTGCCTCTGCCTGAGCCTCTGCGATCAGGGCCTCAAGCTCTCTCAGTTCTCGAATTTTGCTGGTCAGTTCGGTGTTGCTCATGATGATCCTCCTTGTTAGATTACATTACCCAGGATGTAGCCCAGGACGATGCCGACGGCGATCAGGCTGGCGTAGACGGTGACGGTGATTCTCTGGGCCTTCCTCTGGTTGGCCTTGCGGCGCTGCTCCCGTCTGGCCTGTTGTGCGGGGCTGTTGCAAGCCCGGAGAAAAACGTCTGCCTCATTGGGGCGGCGAATCGGGATGATGTTGCTATTCATTGTGTTACCTCCTTGTGGTTTAGTGGGACGGGGGCGTGAGTCCGGTCGTGTCCTCTGACCTACTGGGGAATGCGTTTCCCCGTCCCTCTTTCTGAGTATAATATATCATATTGCGCAATGAGATACAAGCGGCGTATTATACAATATTGCGCAATGATATTTGTGCACATAGTATATTGCGCAATATGTAGATTTTTGCTATACTGAGGGTACAATAGGAGAGGAGGTTTCAAAATGCCGGCATCTAAAGCCCAACAGGCGGCTCAGAATAAATGGATCGCAAAGGCTTATGACAGAATCAACCTCACAGTCCCCAAAGGACAAAAGGACGAAATCCAGGCCCATGCAGCCGCTCGGGGTGAATCTGTCAATGGATTCATCAACCGGGCAATTACAAACCAGATCGAGCGGGACAACGCTGAAGCCGTGGAGGAATGATCCCCCACGGCTCTTGTTTTGTGGTATAATAGGCCCATACCGGAAAGGAGGGCCTTGCCCATGTCTACATTCCCCGAACGTCTCAGATCCCTCAGAGAGGCCCGTGGGCTGCCCTGTGCCACGCTGTCAGAGCTGTGCGGACTCTGCCCCCAGCAGGTGGGCCGGTATGAGTCCGGGAGACAACTGCCCTCCCTGGCTGCTGCTGTGGCCCTGGCTGACTTCTTCAACGTCTCCCTGGACTACCTGGTGGGCCGCTCGGAGAAATAAGTCCCGCCCTTTACATTGCCGGAACTTCGATGTATAATATCGGGGAAGTTTGGCGTAAATTTGACCCCAACTTTGACCCCTTAGAATACCCCTTACACGTTTTTATTCCATTTAGCTCAATTTATCGAAAAACGGAAAAAGCCTTGATTTATAAGGGAAAATTGATAATAGATTTATCGCTATTTTACTCGGTTTTGCGGTCCTGGGCTAATTCGAATCCTTCACCCGCTGCCATGCAAAACACCTGGAAACGTTAAGTTTTCAGGTGTTTTTGTTATACGCCCCAATAACGAAAACCATACGAAATCAACTGTTTCTATCGCTGATTTCGTATGGTTTTCGTTGGCTCGTGTGAAAAAGTGTGGAAAATATTACAGGGAGTCATGCCTGATAGCTGTAGTGACGGCGGAGGAAGGTGGCGAAGGAGGCGGCGGAGCGAGAGGGATTCTTGGGCAGGGCGACCCCCAGCACCCGTTTGGGGACGGGGAGGAGGTCCAGGATCCGCAGGTCCTCCATGGAGTTGCGCAGGCTCAGCTTGGGCATGGCGGTGACGCCCAGCCCCTGGGCCACGATGGACAGGATGGAGGAGTCATCGTCGCTGGAGACATTAATCCGCTGGTTGGAGAGGACCGCCAGGTGGGCCTCCAGGGCGTTCATGGGGGCCATGATGAGGGTGTATTGGGCAAACTCCTCCTGGGTGATGGCCGTCTTGTCCTCCGGGAGAAGACCCGCCGGCATGACCGCATAGTAGGGGTCGTCCATGAGGGGATACCACTGGAAGGAGCGGCACCGGCTGGCGTCCCCCAGGGCCAGGTCGATCTGATTCTCCTGGAGCCACTGGGGCAGGGTATCGGTGCCGATGCGGATATCGAAGGAGGTCCCGGGAAAAGCGTCCTGATAGGCTCGGAGGATCTTGGGAAGCCAGGTATTGGAGATGCTGGAGAAGGAGCCGATCCGGATGACTTGGGCGTCCTCCTGGGAGAGGGCCCGGGCCCGGTCGGCCAGCCGTTCCAGGGCGGCATCGGCTTCCGACAGCAGGGGATAGAGTGTCTCCCCGGCAGGGGTCAGGCGCACGCCGCTGTGGCTGCGGGCGAGGATCTTGCACCCCAGCTCGTTCTCCAGGGCGTTCATCATCTGGGTCACGGCGGACTGGGTACAGTTGAGCTCTTGGGCGGCCTTGTTGAAGCTGCCGGCCCGGAGGGTGGTGATAAGGGCGTGAAGCTTGCGGTTATCCACAGCTGCCACCTCCTTAGTGGATAAAATAGGATATTAGACGGGCTTATCATGTCAATCACATAATCTATCTTCCCAGGTAGGGAATTCAGTGCTATAATACAGACAACCCAGATGGAAGGTGGGACGCGGCCACGGCCTATCACCGGCGGTTTGTGTTCTGCGGGACGTGGAAAACCCCGCAGATACGGTGATAGGCGTGGCCCAACCAGCTGCATCGGGTGCTGTGAAGCGATGATTCTTTTGCTTATTTGGTTTTATTGCTTTTAACCATTTCCATATTCTCCTTTTTGGCGTTCCGTCCAAGCGCCTGAGGGAGACCCGCCCCGGCTCCTCACCGCCGGGCGGGTTTCCCCGGGAGCCTCCCCCTCGGGGAACAGGAGAAAAAACAACGTTTTGTCGTCCTTTGGTCCGTTTTTTTGGCCGAAGGACGTTTTTTTTCGTGGGGAATGGGGGAAAAGGCGAACACCGGAACCCTCGTGGTTTGGAGGATCCCGGCGCTCTTTCGGAGAGAGTATGAAAGGGGTGTTTGCACGTTCCAGAGCTCAAGCTGAGGGGAAGGGCCGTACTCCCGCTGGCATACAAAAAGAGCCGTCTGAATCTTTCAGCGGCTCTGAAGAATGGCGGCCAACATGCGGAAATGTGGCACTCTGTCTGTTTGCCTGAGAGATTCGGCTTGGTTTGTTCAAGACCTTACACCTTCGGCACTCAACTCAATGAGATTCTCCAGAGATCCCTCTGCCTTCAGTTTCGGGTGTCGATCCTTAAGGCATCATCGGGCAATATTTAGTTCTGCAACACTGCATAAAGAAGCATACCACGTTATGGCAGAAAAAGCAACCGAAAAGAAACAAAAGGGCACGAAAAAAGAGAAATAGTTTCCCCTGGGATTTCGTACAAAACAGAGAAGAAAATTAGGAGTTAGGCGGCAGGCGGGTCCCCGCCGAAGGCGAGGACCCACGTAAGCGCAGTTATTTGCCGGCCTTTTTTGCTGCGGCGCACACCAGGGGAGCCAGGGCCAGCAGGGCCAGGGCGTTGGGGAGGACCATCAGCTGGTTGAACAGGTCGGACAGTTCCCAGACCAGGTCATTGGACAGGCAGGAGCCCAGGAAGATGAACACAACGGCCAGAACGGAGTAGACCTTGGTGGCCTTCTCGCCAAAGAGCCAGGCAACGTTCAGCTTGCCGAAGAAGTTCCAGCTCAGGATGGTGGAAAAGGCGAAGAACAGCAGACACAGGGCCACAAAAGCGGAGCCGATGCCGTCACCGAAGACCATGGAGAAGGAGAGCTGGGCCATGTTGGTCTTGTCGATGCCCTCCACAGCGCCACTGACCAGAGGGCCGCCGCCGGCGTAGAGGGTAGAGATGACCACCAGAGCGGTCATGGTCAGCACCAGGAAGGTGTCGATGAACACGCCCACCATGGCCACCACACCCTGCTCGTGAGGGGTCTTGACCTTTGCCATGGCGTGGGCGTGGGGGGTGGAGCCCATGCCGGCCTCGTTGGAGAACAGGCCCCGCTTGACGCCCTGGCTGATGGCGGTTTTCAGGGCGTAGCCGATGCTGCCGCCGATGATGGCGTTGGGGAAGAAGGCGTACCGGAAGATCATGCCCACGGTCTCGGGCAGATGGGGCAGGCGCATGAGAAGGAGGACCAGACCGCCGGCCAGGTAGAGGATGGCCATGATGGGAACCAGCTTCTCGGTGACGGCGGCCACCCGCTGGATGCCGCCCAGGAAGACGAAAGCCGAGGCGGCGGCCACCAGGACGCCCACGATCCAGGCGGGGATGCCGAAGGCGGTGGCGCAGGTGGAGCCGATGGAGTTGGACTGGACCATGGAGCCGATGAAGCCCAGAGCCAGGGTGATGGCGATGGCGAAGAAGCCCGCCAGGAAGGAGCCGAACTTATTGTCAAAGGCCCGCTTGATGTAGTATACGGGGCCGCCGGCTACGGTGCCGTCCTCCCGGACCACCCGGGTCTCCTGGGCCAGCACGGCCTCAGCGTAGATGGTGGCCATGCCGAAGAAGGCGATGATCCACATCCAGAAGATGGCCCCGGGGCCGCCCACCAGGATGGCGCCGCAGGCGCCGATGATGTTACCGGTACCCACCTGGGCGGCAATGGCGGTGGTGAGGGCCTGGAAGGAGCTCAGGCCGCCTCTCTGTTTCCCGCCCCGGAGGGAGAAGCCGCCGAAGACCTTGCCCATACCCTCCCGGAAGCAGCGGACCTGGACGAACCGGGTCTTTACGGTGAAGAAGATGCCGGTTCCCACCAGCAGGATCACCAGAATGTAGTCAGACAGGTAAAAATTGATGGTTTGCACGATGTGCAGCAGCGTTTCCATAGGATTTGCCTCCGTTTCAAAAAATAAAAGAGCCTGCTGAGAGGATCAGCGGCTCTGAAGTCAGACACACAGGCGCCGTTTATGGAAACGGCTGTCTGCTCTGTCCCTTTGCCTGAGAGATTCGGCTTTGGTCTGACCAAAACCTTACACCTTCGGCACTCAATTCAATGAGATTCTCCAGAGATCCCTCCGCCTTCAGTCTCGCAAGCGATTCTTAAGGGTTCATCGGGCGATATTTGGTTGTGCAGCACTGCGAGAAGAATGGTAACACATTGTTGAATGAAATGCAACAAAAGTTCAACACAAAAGAAGATGCGTCCGCTGGAGAATTTTCGTGGAAAAGGGAGAAAAAATGTCGGAAGGCCAAAAAGCCCCGGCCCGCCGGAGGAGTTCCGACGGGCCGGGAAGAAGGAAAAAAGAAGGAAAAATCGAATTACAGGTAGTTGCCCTTGCCGTCGTTCCACTTCCAGTCGCGGATCTCGGGCAGGTCAACGCCGTGCTCGGCGATATACTGCTTGTGCTCCACCAGCTTGTCCTGGAGCTGCTGGATCAGGGAAGCGCCCCGGTTGCCCAGCTTTTCAGGCAGCAGCTTGATGACATCCATGGTCAGGTGGAAGCGGTCCAGGTTGTTCAGCACCCGCATGTCGAAGGGGGTGGTGATGGTGCCCTCTTCGATATACCCCCGCACGTGGAGGTTCTTGTTCTTCCGGCGGTAGGTCAGCTCGTGGATGAGAGAGGGGTAGCCGTGGAAGGTGAAGAGGATGGGCTTATCCTTGGTGAAGAGCATGTCGTACTTCTCGTCGGACAGGCCGTGGGGATGCTGGGTGTCGGACTGGAGGCGCATCAGGTCCACCACGTTGATGACCCGCATCTTCACATCGGGGAAGTAGTGGCGGATGATGGTGACGGTGGCCAGGGTCTCCAGGGTGGGGGTGTCGCCGCAGCAGGCCAGGACGATATCGGGCTCCTCCCACTGGTCGTTGGAGGCCCACTGCCAGATGCCGATGCCCTGGGTGCAGTGCTTGACGGCCTGCTCCATGGTCAGCCACTGGGGTCTGGGGTGCTTGGAGGTGACCATGACGTTCACATAGTTCCGGCTCTTGATGCAGTGGTCAAAGACGGACAGGGTGCAGTTGGCGTCCGGGGGCAGATAGAGGCGCACCACGTCGGCCTTCTTGTTGCACACGTGATCCAGGAAGCCGGGGTCCTGGTGGGTGAAGCCGTTGTGGTCCTGCTGCCAGACGTTGGAGGAGAGGATATAGTTCAGAGAGGCGATGTCCTGTCTCCAGGGCAGTTCGTTGCAGGTTTTCAGCCACTTGGCGTGCTGGGCGAACATGGAGTCCACGATGCGGATGAAGGCCTCGTAGCTGTTGAAGAAGCCGTGGCGGCCGGTGAGGAGGTAGCCCTCCAGCCAGCCCTCGCACATGTGCTCGGAGAGCATGGAGTCCATGACCCGGCCGGAGCGGCCCAGGAACTCGTCGTTCTCGCCGGGGTCCATGTTCCAGACCCGGGTGGTGGTTTCAAACATGGGGGTCAGGCGGTTGGACTTGCTCTCGTCGGGGCCGAAGACCCGGAAGTTCTTGGCGGGCTCGTTCTCCTTGATGACGTCCCGGACGTAGGAGCCGAGAACCAGCATGTCCTGGGCCTCCACGGCGCCGGGGGCGGGGATGTCGATGCCATAGTCCCGGAAGTCGGGGGTCTTCAGATCCCGCAGGAGCTTGCCGCCGTTGGCGTGGGGGTTGGCGCCCATGCGGCGGTTGCCCACGGGGGCCAGGGCCTGGAGCTCGGGGATGAGCTTGCCGTCGTCGGTGAAGAGCTCCTCGGGCTTGTAGCTCTTGAGCCAGGCTTCCAGCTGGCCCAGGTGCTCGGGCTTGGACATGTCGATGGGGACCTGATGGGCCCGGAAGGAGCCCTCGATGACGTTGCCGTCCACCTCCTTGGGGCCGGTCCAGCCCTTGGGGGTGCGCAGGACGATCATGGGCCAGGTGGGGCGGGAATCGTCGCCGGTGGTCCGGGCGTTGGCCTGGATGCGGCGGATCTCCCGGATGGCCCAGTCAACGGCGGAGGCCATCTTCTGGTGCATCTCCTTGGG
>JAUNCL010000029.1 GCA_030535235.1 Bacillota bacterium | reverse complement strand
TAAGGTCCTGGGCCCCAAGGGCCTGATGCCCTCCCCCAAGGCCGGCACCGTCACCCCCAACGTGGCCAACGCCGTCAAGGAAGCCAAGGCCGGTAAGGTCGAGTATCGTCTGGACAAGACCAACATCATCCACTGCCCCATCGGCAAGGTCTCCTTCGGCGCTGAGAAGCTGACCGAGAACTTCAACACCCTGGTGGGCGCTATCATCAAGGCAAAGCCCGCCGCCGCCAAGGGCACCTATATCAAGAGCTGCGTCGTGGCCTCCACCATGGGCCCCGGCATCAAGGTCAACGGCGCTAAGCTGGGCTGATCGGCTCCTGATTCTACAAAAAAGCTATCATTTTTCCGGAAAGGCGCTTGACAGCGCCTTTCCGGAATGATATACTATTAGCCGTGTTCAAAGACAGTAGGCATCCGTAAGTCCTACCGAGAATGCAGTATAAGATCGATTCTTTGTGCTGTTTTGCGTCTTTGAGCGCGAGACAGCATTTTTCATATTCTGGAGGTGAAACACCATGCCTAACGCAAAAATTCTCTCTGAGAAGCAGGCTATCGTGGCTGAGCTGACCGAAAAGCTGAAGGGCGCTTCCGCAGGCGTGCTGGTGGACTACAAGGGCATCACGGTCGCCGAGGATACCGCTCTGCGTGCCGAGTGCCGCAGCAACGAGCTGGATTACGCTGTTGTCAAGAACACCCTGCTGCGCTTCGCTATCAAGGACTGCGGTCTGGAGGAGATGGACGAGGCCCTGAACGGCACCACTTCCCTGGCACTGTCCAACGGCGATCCCATCGCTCCCATGCGCGTAATCAACAAGTTCGCCAAGCAGTTCAACGGCTCCAAGTTCGTCATCAAGGCCGGCTTCATGGACGGTAAGGTCCTGCCCCTGGATGAGGTCATGGCTCTGGCTGAACTGCCCGCTAAGGACGTCCTGCAGGCTCAGGTTCTGGGCACCATGCTGGCTCCCATCACCAGCCTGGCTATCGTCCTGAAGGCCATCGCCGAGGAAAAGGGCGGCTTCGTGGAAGCAGAGGCTCCCGCCGCCGAGTAATTCCCCACCCAACATTCAAAACAAATTACACAACACATATTTTAGGAGGTAACTATCATGGCTTCTGAGAAGATTACTGCCCTCATCGAAGAGGTTAAGGCTCTGACCGTTCTGGAGCTGTCCGAGCTGGTTCACGCACTGGAGGAGGAGTTCGGCGTCTCCGCTGCTGCTATGGCTGCTCCCGCTGCCGGCGGTGCTGCTCCCGCCGCTGAGGAGAAGACCGAGTTCGACGTCGTTCTGGAGAACTTCGGCTCCGAGAAGGTTAAGGTCATCAAGGCTGTCCGCGAGATCACCGGCCTGGGCCTGGCTGACGCTAAGGCTGTCGTCGAGGCTGCTCCCAAGGCAATCAAGGAAGGCGTCTCCAAGGACGAGGCTGAAGAGCTGAAGAAGAAGCTGGAAGAGGTCGGCGCAAAGGTCTCCCTGAAGTAATTCAGACCCACTTCTTTTTTCCTGACATGTTAAACGCTCCATGGCACCACGCCATGGAGCGTTTTTCTATCCTCTTTTGAGCTGCTGCTTCTTGAGGGCCGTGGAGAGGGAGAACCGTTTTTCCTCGCCGGAGTCGAAGAGGATCGTGGCGATGTCTCCCTGCCTGTGAACCAGCTTGCCGGGACCGAAGACCCGGTGGGACACCCGGGTCCCGGGTATGTATGGGGCGGAATCTACCTTCGGAGCGGCCTTGGCGGACTTTGGTCCGACCCGGCCCTTCTTCTTTTCTGGCTCCTTTGTCTGGGGGAAAACGTCTGCCGCAAAGGTACTCATGAGACCGGGCTTTTTGAACCGGAAGATGGCCAGATGGTCCCTGGCCCGGGTCATCCCCACATAGAAGAGCCGCCGCTCCTCCTCAAAGGACTCCGCCTCCTCCTGGGTGGGCTGCTTCCCGGGGGAGAGCGTCACGGCGGGCAGGATGCCGTCGGCCACATCCATGAGAATGACCCGGTCGTACTCCAGACCCTTGCTGGCATGGATGGTGGAGAGGATGAACTTGCTCTCCGGGTCGCTGGACCCCGCCTGGACCACCCCTTGCAGGTCCTCCAAGCGGCGGGTGAGCCCCGCCGGGTCGGGCTCCTGCCGGCCCAGGGCCTCCAGAATGTCCAGCTTTCCCTGGTCGGCCCCCCGCTCCTCCAGGTATTCACCATACCCCATGAAGTGGCGGATGCGGTAGACCGCCCGGTCAGCAGGCTCCTGGACCATGTTGGTCAGATGGGTGTGGAGGGCCTTGCACCGCATTCTGGCCTGGGGATACAGCTCACCCATCTGCGCCAGAATCAGAAGAATGGGCCTCTCTCCCCCGCTCTCCCGGACGGCCTTCTCGGCGGCGGCCTTGGGGATCCCCGCCCGGAATTTGTAGTACACCCGCAAAAAAGCCCCTCCGTCGGCGGGGTTTCGGGCCAGGGCAAAGATATCCATCACATCCCGCACCACCCGGTGGGAGAAGAAGGTCCCCTCCACCTGCCGGCACCGACAGCCGATCCCCTGGCGGTCCAGCAGGTCCAGAATGGGCAGGGCGCTGTCGTTGTTCCGGTAGAGGACGGCGGTCTCCCGGGTGCAGTCTTTTGCCACAGCCACCAGGTAGCGATACTGGTCAGCCCGGTCGTAGGCCCACAGAGTCTGGATATCGGGCCCCCTCTCCCGGGCGGCGGTCATGGTCTTGTCCCGACGGTTCCGGTTCTGGCGGATGAACTGCCCGGCAGCCTCCACGATAGCAGCGTTGGACCGGTAGTTCCGCTCCATGAGGAGGACCTTTCCCCCCGGGTAGACCCGTTCAAACTCCATCAGTGCAGCGGGATAGGCCGCCCGGAAGCCATAAATGCTCTGGTCCTCGTCCCCCACCATGAAAAGGTTGGGCCGGTCCCCGGCCAGCAGGCGGATGATGGTGTGCTGGATCCTGGAGGTGTCCTGGGCCTCGTCCACGCAGAGGTAGCGGTACTTCCCCTGAAAGTGGGCCAGGATATCCGGGTACTGCCGCAGGATCCGGGCGGCGTAGACCATCTGGTCATCATAGTCCATCCAGCCCTTCTCCCGGAGGGCGGCGCAGTAGGCCCGATAGATCTTCCCCACGGGGAGTTCCTGGTCCCACATCTGGTCGATCTCCTCCTGGGTGAGCTGCATGTTCTTGATGTAGGTGATGGCGGTGCGGATGGTCCTGATGGTGCTCTCGGTGGCGAACTCCCCGGTGGCCTTGCGGCTGAGCTCCCCCACCAGGGCGGACAGTCTGCCCTCGTCGCTGATGAGCTGAAAGGCCCTTCGGCCCTTAGCCCTCTCATAGTACCGGATGATCCGGGCGGAAACCCCGTTGATGGTGCGAAATTCCAGCCGGGCTGCCAGCTCCGGGCCAAACCAGGCGGCGAAGCGCTCTGCCATGTCCCGGGTGGCCGCCACGGTGTAGGTCATGGTGAGAATGTCCTCCGGGGGGATGCCCCGGCCCAGGACCATGTACCCCAGGCGGCAGATGAGCACCGTGGTCTTGCCGCTGCCGGGAACAGCCAAAAGGAGGACTGGGCCGTCCACCGCCTGGACTGCAGACTCCTGCTGGCGGTTGAGGGAGATCCCCCAGGTCTGTTTGAATTCCGCATAGGTCATGGAGCCTTCTCCCTCCTCTCAGCATTTTCCTTCAGTGTACCAGATTTTTTCCCGTTTGTAACGGTCCGGACAAAAAAATATCCCTCGGCACAAACCGAAGGATATTCCCTGTCAGATCAGGGCTTCCAGCCCCGCCCTGTCCAGCAGGCGGACGGAGCCCCGGCGGACCTCCACCAGGCCCTGGTTGGAAAATTTCTTGAGCATCCGGGCCACCACCTCCCGGGCAGAGCTGATCTGCTGGGCGATCTGCTCGTGGGTGATCCGGATCTCCGGGCTGTCCGCCTTCTCCGATGCCTTGAGGAGAAAGACCGCCAGACGCTGGTCCACCCCAAAAAAGAGGAGCTGCTGCATGGAGCGCATCACATCGGTGAACCGACGGTTGGTCATCTCGTAGATGAAGCACCGGACGTGGAGGTTCTCCTCCATGATCCGGCGGATCACCCCGGCGTTGACCACCAGGAGCTGGCAGTCCTCCAGGGCAGTCATCTGGGTGTCAAACTCGATGGGGTCCAGGACGCAGGAGGCCGACAGGGTGCAGATATCCCCCTCCCCCATCTGGAAGAGGGTGACCTCCCGGCCCTCCTCGGACAGGAGGTAGACCCGTACTCCACCCTTTCGGACCAGAAAGAGGCCCAGACATTCCCCCACACAGTTGTGGATCATGCTCCCGGCGGGAAACTGCTGGATGGCCGACCCGTGGATGATCTCCTCCCGCTCTACGTTTGTCAGGTCAGCCCAAAAGGGCAGGGTCTGCAGCTGGGCGATCCGTTCTTCCATACCGGCCCCTCCTGTCTCTCGGATGATAGTGTTCAGTGGCAGCCATGGTGGCCGCCGCAGGTATGTCCGCCTGCTTCGGCACCGCAGGCAGGAACGGTCTCCTGACCCTGGCTGGCACAGGTATGCTCCCCGCCGTGGCCGTGGTGGCTGCACTGGATGGCGGGGTCATAGTCCAGGCTGTCGTTCATCAGGGCCTCCACCGCCTGGTCTGCCAGGCCGGAGACACCGCCATAGAGCTTGATGCCCGCCTGAGCCAGGGCGTTCTGGGCCCCGGGACCGATGCCGCCGCAGATGAGAGCGTCCACCTGATTCTTTCTCAAAAACTCGGCCAGGGCGCCGTGGCCGCTGCCGCCGGTGTCCACCACCTGGCTGTGGAAGATCCGGCCCAGGCCTACATCGTAAAACTTAAACTGCTGGGTGTGGCCAAAATGCTGAAAGATCTGGCCGTTTTCATAGGTCACTGCAACGCGCATTTGGGTTCCTTCTTTCTTGGGTAAGATGTCTTGGGCCGGGGGCAGGCCGTCTTTGGGGCAGGATGGTCCGCCGCAGAGGGCAGAGCCGTCGCACAGGCGGTAGGTCCCCCCGGCAATGATCAGCCGCTTTCCGTTGACCAGGCTGTCGGCCATCTTGAAGCGGGCGCTCTCGTAGATCTCCGTAACGGTGGTGCGGGAAATATCCATCTGGGCCGCACACTGGCCGTGGGTCATTTTTTCATAGTCCACCAGCCGCAGGACTTCAAACTCGTCCACGGACAGGACCACCGTGTTGGCACAGGGTACGCCGTCGGGGGTGAACCCCGAATACTCCGGCTCCCGGCAGATCCGCCGGCATCGCTGGGGTCTTGCCATGGGATCTCCCTCCTTTTTCGTTATATGTCGATTATAACCGAAAGAAAGGATCTGGTATGTGACCTGAGTCGCATTTTGGAAAACTTTACAATCTTCGGCAATTTATACAGTATGGAAGATTTGTAGCTTGCACAGGACTTATTTTCAGGATACAATAAAGTGTGATATTTTACTACCCGAAAGGAACACTTCCCTTCCATGAGAATCCTGATCATGAGCGACAACACCGGCGAGGGCCACAACTCCTGCGCCAAAGCCATCCAAGAATATTTTGAGCTTCAGGGAGATAACTGCACCATCGTGGACTCCCTGCGCTTCATCTCCCGGCCGGTGTCCACCGCCGTGTCGGAGGGGTTCACCTGCATGTACCGCCACTTCCCCTCCCTCTTCCGGAACAGCTATACCTACATGGAAAAGCACCCCGGCATGTTCCATGACCGGTCGGCGGTCTACCGGATACTCACCCTGGGCACCGACCGGCTCCGGCAGTACCTGGAGGAGAGCCGGTACGACGGCATCATTTGCACCCACATGTTCCCCGCCCTGATGCTCACCCACATCAAAAAGCTCTACGGCCTGGACCTGCCCACCTGTTTTGTTGCCACCGACTACACCTGCAGCCCCCTGGTGAAGGACAGTTCTCTGGACCGCTGCTTCATCCCCCACCCCTCCCTGGCCTGGGACTTTGAGTGCGACAACATCCCCCTGGAGCACATCGTGGGCAGCGGCATTCCCGTGCGGCAGATGTTCTACCGGAGCAAGCCCAAGGAGGAAGCCAAGATCCAGTGCGCCGTGCCCCCTCACCACAAGCACCTGGTGATGATGGGGGGCAGCATGGGCTGCGGTCCCATCCTGGAGCTGGCCCGCCGATTCACAGCCCTGCCGGAGGACTGCCACCTCACCGTGGTCTGCGGCACCAACCGGGGGCTCCAGCGGCAGCTTCTGCGGAAATTCGCCCACCAGAAGAACTTCCACATTCGGGGCTTCGTCCGGGACATGTCCACCCTCATGGACAGCGCCGACCTGTACCTCACCAAGCCCGGAGGCATCGGGGTCACCGAGGCCGCCCTGAAGAACCTGCCCATGGTGCTGATCGACGCCGTGGCCGGATGTGAGGAGTACAACCGGCTCTACTTCACCCGGAATGGCGGCGCCAAGACCGCATCCACCCCAGAGGACCTGGCCCGTCTGTGCCAGAATCTTCTGGAAAATGACGCCAAGCGCATCCAGATGGTAAAGCGGCTTCAGGAACTCCCCAAGAACAACGCCGCCCAGATGATCCACAGCTTTTTCTTGCAGCAGAGCGGCGAGGCCCCCAATTTGGTTCCCTTCCCCGCCATGGTAGGAAACGGGTAAAAAGAGCGCAGTTACCTGCCCTCTGCTTCACGTATCCGTTGTCATTAAATCTGTCTATCACAAACCCCGGCTGCCGCTCTGTGCGCAGCCGGGGTTCTCGTGTCATAATAGATTACCGCAACAGCTTCACCTGGAACAGACCGTGGTGGCTGCAGCAGGCGTACAGACGGCCGGCTCCCATCCGGGGGAACCGCAGGGCGCAGGCCTGCTCGGGATAGGTCCGCTGGAGCAGGACCCGGTCGGCAGTCACATAGGCGAAAAAGCGGATAAAGTGGGTCTTGGTCATGGGGTGGTCCATGGTGATATACCAGTCGTTCTCCAGCTTCTCCACCTGAATGCCGTGGTCCTGGTCGGGCTCCTCGGCCTCCAGGGGCGGCAGGTTCACCCCGCAGCAGTGGTAGGACCCCTCCCCCATGGCGTGGATCACGTTGCCGCAGATGGGGCAGAGGTAGAACAGGCTCCGCAGCATGTTCCCCGCCCGGTTCCCGTTGATCCGGTACTCCCCGGTGAGCAGCTCCGCCACAGAGACCCCCAGGGCCTGGGCCAGAGGCTCCAGGAGGGTAATGTCAGGCAGACCCTTGCCGGTCTCCCACTTGCTCACGGCCTTGTCGCTGACCATCACCCGGTCAGCCAGCTGTTTCTGGGTCAGTTTTTTCTTTTCTCGCAGGGCCTTGATGGCAGCCCCGGTGACATATCGTTCCATTTTCGCGCCTCCTTATCGAACTCTGGCCCTATTGTACCGCCCCTCAAGGTCTTTGACAACCTACGGTCCGTAGAGCAGCATCCCGTCGGAAGGGACGGCGGCGGCATGACCATTGTATACAAAAACAGCTCGATACGCCCCGGTTCCTTTTGTCCCTTTTTCTCACTTTTTGAAAAATCCGTCGAAACCTCTTGACAATATCTCAACAAAAGAGTAGGGTATAGGCGAAAAGAATAACGGATCTTCAGGGCAGGGTGAAATTCCCGATCGGCGGTAAAGTCCGCGAGCCGCAAGGCAGGATTTGGTGAAATTCCAAAACCGACAGTATAGTCTGGATGGAAGAAGATCGGTATACCATTCGCAGGGACTCCTGCGTCTGTTTGCCGTTGTGTGCTCTGGGATGATATGCATTCCAGGGTTTTTTATTCGGCAGACCGGCGGGAGGTCTGCGCTGTTTCCGACGCGCACTGAAGATTTGCTTCTGTGTGCGTTTTTTGTTTTTGGAGGTGTTCCATGAACGATCAGGACTATATGCGCCTGGCCCTGGAGCTGGCGGAACAGGGCCGTGGCTGGACCAGCCCCAACCCCATGGTGGGGGCCGTCGTGGTGAAGGACGGCCGGATCATCGCCCGGGGGTACCACGCCAAATGCGGCGATCTCCATGCAGAGCGGGCCGCCCTGGCCGCCTGCACCGAGGACCCCAGAGGCTCCACCATGTACGTGACCCTGGAGCCCTGCTGTCACCACGGCCGCCAGCCCCCCTGCACCGACGCCATCCTAGAGGCAGGCATCGCCCGGGTGGTGGTGGGCTCCGGCGACCCCAATCCCCAGGTGGCTGGCAAGGGTCTGGACATTCTCCGGGCCGCCGGCGTCCAGGTAACCGAAAAGGTCTGTACTGACGAGTGCCGGGACCTGAACGACGTGTTCTTCCACTATATTCAGACCAAGCGCCCCTATGTGGTGCTGAAATACGCCATGACCCTGGACGGCAAGCTGGCCGCCTACACGGGGCAGTCCCAGTGGATCACCGGCGAGGAGGCCCGCCGCCACGTCCACACCCAGCGGGGCCGCTACCGTGCCATCATGGTGGGGGTCGGCACCGTGCTGACCGACGACCCCCAGCTCACCTGCCGCATCGAGGGCGGACGGAATCCCCTCCGCATCGTCTGCGACACCCACCTGCGGACCCCCCTCACCGCTCAGGTGGTCCGGACTGCCCAGGAGGTCCCCACCCTCATCGCCACCTGCGAAAGCGCCCCGGACAAGCGGAAGCCCTACGAGGATCTGGGCGTCCAGGTCTGGACCCTCCCTGCAAGGAACGGTCGGGTGGACCTGACCGCCCTCATGGAGCGGCTGGGGCAGGAAGAGGTGGACAGCGTCCTCATCGAGGGGGGTGCACAGCTCCACTGGTCCGCCCTGGAGAGCGGCGTGGTCAACAAGGTTCAGGCCTACGTCGCCCCCAAGCTGCTGGGCGGCGAGACCGCCAAGTCCCCCATCGGCGGACAGGGCTTCCCCCACCCCGACCAGGCGGTCCGGCTGAAAGCCCCCAAGCTCACCCGGCTGGGTGAGGATTTCCTCATGGAAAGCGAGGTGGACGGCTGATGTTCACAGGCATCGTGGAAGAGATGGGCATCATCAAGAGCATCCGCAAGGGCGCCAGCAGCGCCGTCCTGGAGATCCAGGCCCAGGTGGTCTTGGAGGATGTTCACATCGGCGACAGCATCGCCGTCAATGGCGTCTGCCTGACCGCTACCACCTTCACCCCCACTACCTTCACCGCCGACGTGATGCACGAGACCCTGAACCGCTCCTCCCTGGCCAATCTCCGGCCGGGCAGCCGGGTCAACCTGGAGCGGGCCATGGCGGCCAACGGCCGCTTCGGCGGACATATCGTGGCAGGCCACGTTGACGGCGTGGGCACCGTCCTCCAGACCCGGAAGGACGACAACGCCATCTGGTACACCATCGGGGCCGGCCCCGAGGTCCTGCGCTATGTGGTGGAGAAGGGCTCCATCACCATCGACGGCATCAGTCTGACGGTGGCCAAGGTCACAGACACCGACTTCTCCATTTCCGCCATCCCCCATACGGTGGCGGTCACCGTTCTCCAGGACCGAAAGCCCGGCGACACGGTGAACCTGGAGACCGACATCATCGGCAAATACGTGGAAAAGCTCCTGACTCCCCAGGCGCAGCCCACCCAGAAACCCACATCCAACATCACCCGGGAGTTCCTGTCCCGGTACGGCTATTGATATACTGAAAGGAGAGTTCCCATCATGTTCCAGTTCAACACGGTAGAAGAGGCCCTGGAGGACCTGAGAAACGGCAAGATCATCCTCTGCACCGACGACCCCGACCGGGAAAACGAGGGCGACTTCATCTGCGCTGCAGAGTTCGCCACCACCGCCAACATCAACTTCATGGCCACCCACGGCAAGGGCCTCATCTGCATGCCCATGTCCGAGGAGTACGTCCAGAAGCTCCAGTTCCCCCAGATGGTCACCCGGAACACCGACAACCATGAGACCGCCTTCACCGTGTCCATCGACCATGTGGACACCACCACCGGCATCTCCGCCGCCGAGCGCTCCATCACCGCCATGAAGTGCGTGGAGGAGGGAGCCAAGCCTGAGGATTTCCGCCGCCCCGGTCACATGTTCCCCCTGCTGGCCAAGGAGAACGGCGTGCTGGAGCGCAACGGCCACACCGAAGCCACCGTGGACCTGCTCCGTCTGGCCGGCCTGAAGCAGTGCGGCCTGTGCTGCGAGATCATGCGGGAGGACGGCACCATGATGCGCACCCCCGAGCTCATCGAGCTGGCTAAGAAGTGGGGCCTGACTTTCATCACCATCAAGGACCTCCAGGCCTATCGGAAGCGCCACGAAGTCCTGGTGGAGCGGGTCACCGTCACCAAGATGCCCACCAAATACGGCGACTTCACCGCCTACGGCTATGTGAACAAGATCAACGGCCAGCACCACGTTGCCCTGGTGAAGGGCGACATCGGCGACGGCAAGGACATCCTCTGCCGGGTCCACTCCGAGTGCCTCACCGGCGATACCTTCGGCTCCCTCCGCTGCGACTGCGGCCAGCAGTTCGCCGCCGCCATGGCCCAGATCGAAAAGGAAGGCCGGGGCATCATGCTCTACATGCGCCAGGAGGGCCGAGGCATCGGCCTCATCAACAAGCTGCGGGCCTATGAGCTCCAGGACACCGGCATGGACACCCTGGAGGCCAACCTGGCCCTGGGCTTCGCCGGGGACCTGCGGGAGTATTACATCGGGGCCCAGATCCTCCGGGACCTGGGGGCCAAGACCCTGCGCCTGCTGACCAACAACCCCGACAAGGTCTATCAGCTCTCCGACTTCGGCATGTCCATCCAGGAGCGTGTGCCCATCCAGATGGCCGCCACCGCTCACGACCTCTTCTACCTGCAGACCAAGCAGAAGAAGATGGGCCACATTCTCGACTACTAATTTATTACTGAACCATAGATTTAAGGAGGAACATTTCCATGAAAACCTTTGAAGGCAGCCTGGTAGCAAAAAATATGAAGGTAGGCATCGTCGCCGCCCGTTTCAACGAGTTCATCACCTCCAAGCTCCTGGGTGGAGCGATGGACGGCCTGCTCCGCCACGGGGTCAAGGAGGAGGACATCAAGGTAGCCTGGGTCCCCGGCGCCTTTGAGCTCCCCCTGATCGCCGGTAAGATGGCCAAGAGCGGCAAGTACGACGCCGTCATCTGCCTGGGCGCCGTCATCCGGGGCAGCACCAGCCACTATGATCTGGTGTGCAACGAGGTGGCCAAGGGCATCGCCCAGGTCTCCCTGGCCAGCGATGTGCCCGTGATGTTCGGCGTGGTCACCACCGACACCATCGAGCAGGCCATTGAGCGGGCCGGCACCAAGGCAGGCAACAAGGGCTATGACTGCGCGCTGGGCGCCGTGGAGATGGTCAACCTGATCCAGGAGATCGACGCATAACACGATATAAAGATAGACAGCCGCCGCATCCGTGCTTGGATGCGGCGGCTGTTTTGTCTTATTCCTGGGCAGCGATGCGCTCGGCCAGGTCGGTGAGGTAGACCCACCGGTCCATCTTCTCCTCCAGTTGGGCCGTCAGGGCGGTCTGCCGCTCGGTCAGCTCCTGGAGCTTCACATAGTCGCTGCCGGCGGCGGACATGGCCTCCTCCACCTGGGCGATCTGCTCCTCCAGGGCGGCGATGTCCTCCTCGATGGTGTCGAACTCGTGCTGCTCCTTGAAGGTGAATTTCAGCTTTTTCTGTCGGGCGGGTTTCTCCTGCCGGACCGTTTTTTCCTTCTTCCCGGCCTTTTCCAGGTTCCGCTCCTCCTGGCGGCGTTTCTCCAGGTAGTCGGAATAGTTGCCCACGAAGCGGCGAACGATTCCCCCCTCCCCCACCTCGAAGATCTGGTCGGCCATCTTATCCAGGAAGTACCGGTCGTGGGACACGGCGATGACCGCCCCGGGGAAGGTCTCCAGATACTCCTCCAGGATGGCCAGGGTGGTCACGTCCAGGTCGTTGGTAGGCTCGTCCAGCAGGAGGATGTTGGGGGCCTCCATGAGAACGGACAGCAGGTAGAGCCGCCGCCGCTCGCCGCCGGACAGCTTTCCGATGGGTTGTCCCTGGAGCTGGGTGGGAAACAGGAACCGCTCCATCATCTGGGAGGCGGAGAAGTTGCCCTCCCGGGTCTTGACCTCCCCGGCGATCTCGTGGATGAAGTCATAGACCCGCTGGTTCAGATCCAGCTCCCGGCCCTCCTGGGAGAAGTAGCCGATGCGGACGGTCTCCCCCCAGTCCACCGTGCCGGAGTCGGGGAAAAGCTTCCCGGCGATGAGGTTCAGAAGGGTGGACTTGCCCGCGCCGTTGCGGCCCACGATGCCCACCCGGTCGTCCCGGGCCACCCCGTAAGAGAAGTGGTCCAGGACCTTCTTGTCCCCGAAGGACTTGGACACATCCTTCAGCTCCACGGTCTTCCGGCCCAGGCGGCTGGACAGGGTGGCCATCTGGACGCTCTGGTCGGTCTCCGGCCCGGTCTGGGCCTTCAGCTCCTCATACCGGGCGATGCGGTCCTTGTTCTTGGTGCGGCGGGCCTGGGCTCCCCGCATGATCCACTGGTACTCCACCCGGAGGATGGACTGGCGCTTCCGCTGGGCGGCCTGCTCCATCTCCTCCTGCTGGGTCTTCAGCTCCAGGTACTTGGAGTAGTTGGCCTCGTAGTGTCGGATATGGCAGTGGGACAGCTCGGTGATCCGGTTGGACACCCGCTCCAGGAAGTACCGGTCGTGGGTGACCATGATGAGGCCCCCGGTGAACTTTTGCAGGTGGCCCTCCAGCCAGAGGACCATGTCGCTGTCCAGGTGGTTGGTGGGCTCGTCCAGGATGAGCACGTCTGCCGGGTGGAGGAGGACGGAGGCCAGGGCCACCCGCTTCCGCTGGCCGCCGGAGAGGGTCCCCACCTTCTGGTCAAAGTCGGTGATCCCCAGGCGGGTGAGCATGGTCTTGGCCTCATACTCCATCAAAGCCCGGACGTCAGAGGAGAAGTCGGCAAAAACCTGCTCCAGCACCGTGGCGTTCTCGTCCATGTTGGGGTTCTGGCTCAAAAAGCTCACCTGGACGTTGGGGTCCAGGGTGACCTTACCCTCGTCGGGGACCTGCTCCCCGGCCAGGATGCGCAGAAAGCTGCTTTTGCCGGTGCCGTTGATGCCGATGATGCCGATCTTGTCCCCCTCATTCAAATATAGGGTCACGTCGTCCAGCAGCTGTTTCAGGCCAAAGTTCAGGGATATGTGTTCCGCGGTCAAGAGCATGGTATGGTTCTCCTTTGCTATGTGGATCAGGGCCGGAATGGCCCTGGACAGGATTCGTCTTTTCCTGTATCATATCTTAATAGCTCATAGGGAAAAAAGCAAGGAGGGATGGACATGGAGTGGATGTTTCTGGGGGGCTTCTGTGCTCTGCTCTTCGCCAGCGTGGCGTTGGGGTTCCATATTCTGTGGGCCCTTCTGGGGGGCTATCTGCTCTTCTTCGCCTACGGCCTTCTCCGGGGGCACACCCCGGCGGCCCTGCTGGGGATGTCCGCCCAGGGGATCCGCACCGTGAAAAACATCCTGTTCCTCTTCCTGCTCATCGGCATGACCACCGCCCTGTGGCGGGGCTCCGGGACCATCGCCTTTCTCATCTATCACGCGGCGGGGCTGATCTCCCCGGCGGTCTTTCCCCTGCTGTCCTTTCTCCTTTGCGCGGGGATGTCCTTCCTGACGGGGACCTCCTTCGGCACCGCCGCCACCATCGGCGCCATCTGCATGACCATGGCCAACACCATGGGGCTGAGCCCCGTCCTCTCCGCCGGAGCCATTCTGGCCGGGTCCTTCTTCGGGGACCGGTGCTCCCCCATGTCCACCAGCGCCCTGCTGGTGTCCGCCCTCACGGAGACCGACCTCTACCACAACCTGAAAGAGATGATGACCTCGGCGGCCGTCCCCCTGGCCCTCACCTGCGCCATCTATCTGGGGGCGGGTCTGGCCCACCGGGAGGGAACCTTCTCCCAAAGTCTGCTGGAGCCCTTCGCCCAGGGGTTCACCCTCCACTGGGTCACGGTCCTGCCGGCGGCAGTCATCATCTTGCTCTCCATTCTAAAATGTAAGGTAAAGATCACCATGGGGCTGAGCATCCTGGTGAGCGCCATCCTGTGCGTGGCCCTCCAGGGTATGGGTCTGGCAGAGCTGATCAGAACCGCCCTGCTGGGCTACGCACCCTCCCTGCCGGCGCTGGCCGACCTGCTCTCCGGGGGCGGGGTGGTCTCCATGGTAAAGCCCTTCTGCATCGTGTGCATCTCCTCCACCTTCTCCGGGCTCTTCGAGGGTACCGGGCTGCTGGAGGGCATAAAGGGTCTCACCCACCGGCTGGCCGGGAAAGTCACCCCCTTCGGCAGTCTCCTGGCAGTGGCCATCCTCACCTGTCTAATCGCCTGCAACCAGACTCTGGCCATCATGCTCTCCCACGCCCTGTGCAGGGAGGATCAGAGCAGCCAGGAGTTGGCCATCGGCCTGGAAAACACCGCGGTGGTCATCGCCCCGCTGATCCCCTGGTCCATCGCCGGGGCAGTCCCCCTGACCACCCTGGGCGCTCCCACGGCGGCCATCCTGGCGGCCTGCTATCTGTATCTCATCCCCCTGTGGAATCTGGTGGTCCATCTGAAACGTAACAAACAGAAAGAACGGGCAGCCTGACGGCCGCCCGTTTTGTCACAGCAGGAACCAGGTGATAACCGGCAGGGTCACCGCGCACAGGAGGGTGCTGAGGAAGTTGATCTTGGAGGCCAGACTGTCGTCGGCCCCAAAGCGCACGCTCAGGATGGTCACCATGGCCGCACTGGGGCAGGCGGCGATCACCGTCAAAACTCCCAGGGTGAGACCGCCCGCCGGCAAAAACAGGCCCAGGACCCACCAGGCCGCCAGGGGACACAGGAGGAGCCGCACCAGGCTCACCACCCAGGCACGACCGTCCAGAAAGGCCTCCCCCATGGGCACATGGCTCAGGGACACCCCCACCACCACCATGGACATGGGCACCGTCACCGCCCCCAGGGTAGAGAGGGTGTCCACCGCCAGGGCAGGCAGAGACAGTCCGGCGAGAAAGAGGCCCACCCCGGCCAGGGTGGCCAGCAGCGGCGGCGTCAGAACCTCCCGGAACCGGACCCGTCCCGCTCCCGCCCGGAGTCTGGCCACCCCCACAGTATACAGCAGGAGATTGAAGGGCAGGTTGGTCAGGGAGGCGCAGAAGACCGCCCGCTCTCCAAAGAGGGCCTGAACCACAGGAAATCCGATGAACATGTTGTTCATGAAAAAGACCGACAGCCAGGCCACGCTCCGGTCCCGCCCCGAAAAGGGCAGCACACGGGCGGCCACCCAGCCCAGGCCGCCCCCCAGGAAAAACATGACAAAGACCGCCGCCCCGGCCAGGGCCAGCTCCCCCCGGGTCATGCTCTCTCCCCCGCCCAGGGCGGAGGTCAGGATGGTGGCCGGGAGAAAGACGTTCATCACCAGCCTGCTGGCCTTCTGGCTGAACCCATCGTCGATCCATCCTGCCTTGGCGCAGCCGAAGCCCACCAGCATCAGCAGGACCAGCATCCCCATTTTTTCCAGCACGATCCCCGCCATGCCCTCTCTCCTCTCTTTGACGAAATCCCTCCCCGCACGGGGAGGGATTTCGTGCCTTGTTTGATTATACCTTGATTTCTGCGCCGACACCCTGGAGGGCCTCGGGGTACTTATCCAGCACCGGCTGGATATGATCCCGCAGGAAGCGCTCCACCTGCTGGGGACAGCAGCCGATATAGTCGGCGGGGTCCAGGTGGGCCATCACGTCCTCCCGGCTCAGGCCGAAGGCCGGGTCGGCGGCGATGCGCTCCAGCAGGTCGTTGGGCAGACCCTCGTCCTTCACCTTGCTGCCGGCGGCCAGGGAGTGGGTGCGGATGCGCTCGTGGAGCTCCTGCCGGTCGCCCCCCTTCTTCACCGCGTCCATGAGGATGTTCTCGGTGGCCATGAAGGGCAGCTCCTCCATGATGTGCTTCTCAATGACCTTGGGGTGGACCACCAGGTTGGAGGCCACGTTCTCATAGAGGTTCAGGATGGCGTCCACCGCCAGGAAGGCCTCGGACACGGCGATGCGCTTGTTGGCCGAGTCGTCCAGGGTCCGCTCGAACCACTGGGTGGAGGCCGTCATGGCCGGGTTCATGGCGTCGGAGATCACGTACCGGGCCAGGGCGCAGATGCGCTCACTGCGCATGGGGTTGCGCTTGTAGGGCATGGCGGAGGAGCCCACCTGGTTCTTCTCAAAGGGTTCCTCCACCTCCTTCATGTGGCACAGCAGCCGCAGGTCGGTGGCGAACTTGTGGGCCGACTGGGCCACGCCGGACAGGGTAGCCAGGATGGCGGAGTCCACCTTGCGGGTGTAGGTCTGGCCGGAGACCGGCTGGACCAGGTCAAAGCCCATCTCCGCGGCGATCTTCCGGTCCAGCTCCAGGACCTTCTCCTGATCCCCGGCGAAGAGCTCCAGGAAGCTGGCCTGGGTGCCGGTGGTCCCCTTGCAGCCCAGCAGCTTCAGGTTGGACAGGCGGTACTCCACCTCCTCCAGGTCCATGAGCAGCTCATTCATCCAGAGGGTGGCCCGCTTGCCCACGGTGACCATCTGGGCGGCCTGATAGTGGGTGTAGCCCAGGGTGGGCAAAGCCTTGTATTCGTCGGCAAATCTGCCCAGGGCGGCCAGGATGCGCACCAGCTTGTCCCGGATGAGTTGGAGGGCCTCGCCCATGATGATGATGTCGGTGTTGTCCCCCACATAGCAGCTGGTGGCCCCCAGGTGGATGATGGGCATGGCGTTGGGGCAGGAGGCCCCGTAGGTGTGGATGTGGGCCATCACGTCGTGGCGGAGCTCCTTCTCCTTCCGGGCGGCCAGTTCATAGTCGATGTGGTCCTTCTCCCGCTCCATTTCATCGATCTGCGCCTGGGTGATGGGCAGTCCCAGCTCCATCTCCGCCCGGGCCAGGGCGATCCAGAGCCGCCGCCAGGTGGTGAACTTCTTGTCCGGGGAGAAGAGGTAGAGCATCTCCTTGCTGGCGTAGCGGGAGGCCAGAGGGCTTTCGTAAATATCTTTCATCCTGTGTCACCTTTACTTTCGTCGGGGGTTTGTTCAATCAGAATCCCCCTGCCGGGAGGGGCAGGGGGATATGGGGTTAAAAATCAGGCCTCGGCCAGGAACTTCTCCAGCCGGTCCAGACCGGCCTTGATGTTCTCCATGGAGACGGCAAAGGACCAGCGCACATAGTTGGGTGCGCCGAAGCCGGTGCAGGGAACCACAGCCACCAGACCCTTCTCCAGGAAGACCTGGGCGAAGTCGTCGGCGTCGTGGATCTCCTTGCCGTAGAGGGTCTTGCCGATGAGCTCATCCAGATTCATGAGCATGTAGAAGGTGGCCTGGGGACGGACGGCGTGGACGCCGGGGATGGCGTTCATCCGGTCGTACATATAGTTCCGGCGATCCTCAAAGGTCTGGCGCATCTTCTCGATCTCCTCCTGGGAGCCGGAGAAGGCCTCCACAGCGGCGGCCTGGGAGATGGCGCTGGTGCCGGACATGCAGTGGCTCAGGTAGTTATTCAGAACCTTGATGATGGACTTGTCGGCGGCGGCAAAGCCGATGCGCCAGCCGGTCATGGCATAGGTCTTGGACACGCCGTTGACCAGGATGGTGCGGCGCTTGACCTCGTCGCCCAGGGAGGCAAAGGAGGTGTAGGTCTGGCCGTCGAAGGTCAGCTTGCCATAGATCTCGTCGGAGATGACGTACAGGTCCTCCTCCACGCAGATCTTGGCGATCTCCTCCAGGGCGGCCTTTTCGTACATCATGCCGGTGGGGTTGCTGGGGTTGTTCAGGATCAGGGCCTTGGTCTTGGGGGTGACGGCGGCCTTCAGCTGGTCAGCGGTCATCTTCAGGCCGTTCTCCTCGGTGGTGGTGACAACGACAGGCACACCGCCCACCATTTTGATGAGTTCATAGTAGCTCACCCAGTAGGGCGCAGGCAGAATGACCTCGTCCCCGGGATTCACCAGGGTCTTGAGGACCGCGTAGAGCACATGCTTGGCCCCGCCGGTGACGGTGACCTCCTCGGGGGTATAGGAAACGCCCCAGTCCTCCTTCATCCGCTGGCAGACGGCTTCCCGTACCGCCATGGTACCGGGGGTAGGGGTGTATTTGGTCTGGTTTTCCTGGATGGCACGGATGCCCGCCTGCTTGATATGCTCGGGGGTTTGGAAGTCGGGTTCCCCCATGCCGAAGCCGATGACGTCGATGCCCTCGGCCCGCATTTTCTTGAACTTGGTGTCAATGGCGATGGTGGTAGACGCCTGGACGGACTGTGCCAATGCAGATAATGCCTTCATAGTGCAAGGCCTCCTCTTTTCTATAAGATGTCTCTCCTGGTGAAACATTATAGTGACAAACTTGCAGATTTGCAATAGCGGAGTCGATAAAAATATCTTTTCTGAACTTTTTTTCTTTGTCGCTTTCAAAAAAAGCAGCGCCCGGGACCTGCTCGGGGCCCGGGCGCTGGGTTCAATCGTTCTTTTTTCTCCGACGGTCGTGGTTTTTCTGGTACAGATAATACAGGCCATCGATGATGAGGTTCTCATCAAAAATGATATCCCGTTTGCAGTGCTTGAGGATGGGGGCCGCGTTGCCGCCGGTCATCACCACAGTGGCCGCAGGGGCGGCGGCCTCCTCCATCCGCTGGATCAGGCTGTCGATCATGCCGGCGTTGCCATAGACCACCCCCGCCCGCATGGCGTCGATGGTACTGCGGCCCAGGATGGAGGCTGGGGCCTCGATGGAGATGTGGGGCAGCTCAGCCGCCCGGCCGGACAGGGCCTCCAGGGCGATGCGGACACCGGGGGCGATCACGCAGCCCTCGTAGGTATTCTTCCCCAGGTAGGACAGGGTGGTGGCCGTCCCCATGTCGATGACGATGATGGGGGCCGGGTACTTCTGCAGGGCAGCCACCGAGTAGGCCACGATATCCGAGCCCAGCTGGTTATGGATCTCCGCCAGAATGTTCATGCCGGTCTTGACCCCGGGGCCCATGATCATGGGCCGGGCGCCGCAGAGCTGACGGATGGCGTCGGCCATGGCCGCCGTCATGGGGGGGACCACGCTGGAGATCACCGCCCCGGTGACCGAGCGCACGTCGGCCTGCTTCAACCGGAACATATCCAGCACGTCAATGGCGATCTGGTCCGGGGTCTTGTTCTTATCTGTCTTGATGGCCCCCCGGAACCGCAGCTCTCCCTCAGGGGTGAACAGGCCCATGGTGACCACCGTATTGCCAATATCCACAGTGAAGATCATCTGCTCTACTCCTTCCTGCTTCTCGTGCAGTTAATATTATAAAAGAGCGGGCAGAAAAAATCAATTCCTTATTTTACATAACAGGGGTTACAGGATGATGCAGATGAGCCCGCCGGAGCCCTCGTTGATGATTTTTTCCAGGGTCTGCTGCATCTTCTGCCGGGCGTCCTCGGGCATGTTCTTGAGCTTGGTGGCCAGGTCCTCGTTGATGAGCTCGTGGAAGGACCGGCCAAAAATATTGGACTGCCAGATCTTCTCCGGCTCTCCCTCGAACTCCTTCAGCAGGAAGTTCAGCATCTCCTCGGACTGCTTCTCGCTGCCCACGATGGGAGAGACCTCCGCCTGGATATCCGCCCGGATCATGTGGATGGAGGGGGCCTTGGCCCGGAGACGGACCCCGTAGCGCCCCCCCTGCTTGATGATCTCCGGCTCCTCCAGCTCCAGCTCGTTGGAGTTGGGAATGACGATGCCATAGCCGGTGGCCCGGACCTCCTCCATGGCGGCGGCCACCTTCTCGTACTCGGCCTTGATCCCCGCCAGGCTCCCCAGCAGGGTCATCAGCTCCCCGTCGTCCCGGATGGGGAAGCCGGTCTGCTCCGACATGGTTTCATAGAAGAGGCTCCGGGGCAGCTCCAGCCGGGCAGAGCACCGGCCGCTGCCCAGCTGCATGGCGGTGACCGTGGCCGCCGTCAGCCGGGGACACCGGCCCATGGTCTCCACCACCGGCGCCACATCCCGGATGCGGTGAAGGTCCCCCATGGACTCCCGGATGGCCCCAAAGACCTCCGTCTTAATGGGGTGGTCCCCGGGCAGGGCGTCCACCCAGTCGGGCAGATAGAGGTCCAGCTCCTCCAGGGGGAATTCGTAGAGGACGGAGCGGATGATATCAGTCACCGCCCGCTGGCTCAGGGCCAGCCCGTTCACCGCCACACAGGTCACGTCGTACTTCTCCGCCAGCTCCGCCGCCAAAGCCTGGGTGTCATCGTTCTCCGGGTGGGCGGAGTTGAGCAGGATGAGGAAGGGCTTGCCCAGCTCCTTCAGCTCGTGGATCACCCGCTCCTCGGCCTCCACATAGGCCTGCCGGGGAATTTCCGTGATGGAGCCGTCGGTGGTCACCACGATGCCGATGGTGGAGTGCTCGGCAATGACCTTCCGGGTGCCGATCTCCGCCGCCTCGGCCATGGGGATCTCCTCGGGGAACCAGGGGGTGCGGACCATCCGGGGCAGATCGTCCTCCAGCTGCCCCACCGCCCCGGGGACCATGTAGCCCACGCAGTCAATGAGCCGGACGGAGAAGGCCCCGCCCCCCTCCATCTCCACCTCCACAGCCTCCTCGGGCACAAACTTGGGCTCGGCGGTCATGATGGTCCGGCCGGAGCCGCTCTGGGGCAGTTCGTCCCGGGCCCGGTCCCGGCGGTAGCCGTCGGGGATGTTGGGCAGGACCATGGTTTCCATAAAGCGCTTGATAAAGGTGGACTTCCCCGTCCGGGCCGGACCCACCACGCCGATGTAAATGTCCCCCGCGGTGCGGGTGGCAATATCCTGGTAGATGGTATTCATAACACAGTTCTCCTCCGTCGCTGGTTCAGGTTGGTTCATGTGTATGTCCCCTGTCCCCTTCGTAGACCTGACTGCCCCCGGAAAAAACCGGCGAATCTCCTGATTTTTCCCCCCGCTTTTTTGGGCAAATGTCCGAAAGAGGGTTTTTCTAACCAATATTTAACATTTACTGTAGACAAATTTTTCATTTGAGATAAAATTAAAGTGTTCGCTATCATATCAATAGACCCGACGATCACAAAAGGAGATGAGTGAAACTGGGTATTTCCAATGTCATCGCGCTGCTCAGCGGCGTGGCCCTCTTCCTCTTCGGCATGTCCCTCATGGGGGACGGCCTGAAAAAGGTGGCGGGCAACAAGCTGGAGCTGGTGCTCTATAAGCTCTCCGGCAGCCCCCTCAAGGGCGTCCTGCTGGGCACCGCTGTCACCGCCATTATCCAATCCTCCTCCGCCACCTCAGTCATGGTGGTGGGCTTCGTGAACTCCGGCATGATGAAGGTCAAGCAGGCCATCGGCATCATCATGGGGGCCATTCTGGGCACCTCGGTCACCGGCTGGATCATCTGTCTCTCCTCCCTGGATGGGGGCTCCGGCTGGGTCTCCCTGCTGTCCACCTCCACCCTCACCGGCATCGTGGCCGTCATCGGCATCATCCTGCGGATGTTCTCCAAGAAGCAGCTAAAAAACCACATGGGCGATATCCTCATGGGCTTTGCGGTGCTGATGTTCGGCATGTCCGCCATGAGTTCCGCCGTGTCTCCCCTGCGGGAGAGCCCCTTCTTCCTGGACCTGCTGACCACCTTCTCCAACCCCGTTCTGGGTATCCTGGTAGGTATGCTCTTCACCTGCGTCCTTCAGAGCGCCTCCGCCGCCGTGGGTATCCTCCAGGCCCTGGCCGCCACCGGCGTCATCACCTTCTCCGTGGCCTTCCCTCTCATCATGGGTATCGCCATCGGCGCCGCCATGCCGGTGCTGCTGTCCTCCCTGGGCTCCAACGTCAACGGCAAGCGCACCGCCTTTGTTTACCTGCTCATTGATGTGCTGGGCGCCATCATCTGGAGCATCCTGTTCTACGGCGCCAACGCCATCTTCCACTTCAGCTTCCTGGGCTTTTCCATGAACACCGTGAGCATCGCCGCTCTGAACACCCTCTTCCGCTTTGCCACCGTTCTGGTTCTGACCCCCTTCATCGGCCTCATTGAAAAGCAGGTCTGCACCCTCTTCAAGGACACCGAGGAGTCCGGCCGGGAGCAGGAGGACTTCGCCCGGCTGGAGGCCCTCTTCATCGAGCACCCCGCCGTGGCCATCGAGCACAGCCGGGAGGCCATCAACAACATGACTTTGGAGGCCAAGGCCAACCTGGAGGACGCCTTCTACCTCATCGGCAACTACAGCGAAAAGGCGTTCCAGTTCATCTCCCAGCGGGAGGATGTGGTGGATAAGTACGAGGACAAGCTGGGCAACTACCTGGTCAAGATCACCGGCAAGGAGCTCACTCCCAGCCAGACCAAGGAGGTCACCAAGTTCCTCCACACCATCGGCGACGTGGAGCGGATCTCCGACCACGCCATGAACATCGCCGAGTGCGCCAAGGAGATTCACGAAAAGGGCATCGTCTTCTCCGCCGCCGCCCAGGAGGAGCTGCGGATCATGTTCGAGGCGGTCAACGAGATCACCCACAACACCTTCAACGCCTTCATCAACAGCGACCTGGAGCTGGCCTACCGGGTCGAGCCCCTGGAGGATGTGGTGGACAACCTCTGCGACGAGATGAAGCTCCACCACGTGGACCGGCTCCAGCAGGGCATCTGCACCCTGAACCAGGGCTTCGTCTTCAACGACCTGCTCACCAACTACGAGCGCATCTCCGACCACTGCTCCAACATCGCCCTGGGCCTTATCGAGACCCAGTCCGAAGAGTTCGACCCCCATGCTTACATCACCAGCCTGAAGGAAGTCCGGGACCACAACTTCGACCTGTACTACAACGAGTACAGCCAGCGGTTCTCCCTTCCCAAATAATTTTACCGATGCAGCCGCAGGTTCCCAGAGAACCTGCGGCTCAGTTTTTCAAAGCAGCCGTTTACCGTTCGTTCCCTCAATGCAGGGAACGGGCATGCCCGTTCCGCAGATTGGGCCGATGTGGTCATCGGCCCCTACAGGAGTATGGACAACATACCCGGCACACTGTTCTTTACTTCCCCAAAATCCCGTGGTAAAATCCGGGTATATCCACCAAAGGAGGCTTTTCCATGAACCTGGAAAATTTACAGAAAAACGCAGAGGCCAGAGGCTTCTCTTTCCGCTATTTTGACACCGCCGCCCAGGCGGCCGACTATCTGGCAGAGAGCATTTCGGGCAAAACCGTGGGCATGGGTGGCTCCATGACCCTGCTGAACATGGGGATCTACGAGCGCCTGCAGGAGAACAACGACGTGGCCTGGCACTGGAAGACCCCCGGCCCGGAGACCCTGGCCAAGGCAGCCGCCGCCCAGGTCTACCTCACCAGCGTCAACGGCATCGCCGAGACCGGCGAGATCATCAACATCGACGGCACCGGCAACCGCATCGCCGGCACCCTCTACGACCGGGAGAAGGTGGTCCTGGTGGCCGGGGTCAACAAGGTGGCCCCCACCTATGAGGAGGCCCTGTGGCGGGCCCGGAACATCGCCGCCCCCCTGAACGCCCGCCGCCTGAACCGCAAGACCCCCTGCGCTCTGAAGGAGGAGCTGAAGTGCTGGGACTGCAAGAGCCCCGAGCGCATCTGCAACGGCCTCACCGTCCTGTGGCGGAAGCTGGGGGGCGTGAAGGAGTGCGAGTTGGTCCTCATCGGCCAGGAGCTGGGCTACTGAGCCCGTATATTCTCCCCCCAAGGGAACCACATTAGAAGATAGTGCGAAATGGGAGGTGAAGGTATGTCCCGGGAAAACTGCCTGGATTATCTGGAAAAACGGGGACATCTCCCCTTTTCCCAGGCCCCCTTCTGCCCCATCGACAGCCTCATCCTGTCGGTGTGCGCCTATGCCCGGTTTGAGGGCCTTCTGCCCGGTCCCACCTCGGGAGTGACCCTCCCCTTCCGGCAGGCGGTGGCCCAGCTCACCGCCCAGGACGGCTGGGATCACACCGGCGTCCTGATGGCAGACCAGATCCCCCGGCTGGTGGAACGGGCGGCAGCGTGTCCCCGCTTCGCCCGGGTCCGCCTGGGGTGCTGGGAGAGCATCCTGGACGAGGAGACCGGGACCCAATTTGCCGCCCTCACCTGGTTCCTCCCTGACGGCACCCTCTATCTGGCCTTCCGGGGAACCGACGACTCCCTGGTGGGCTGGAAGGAGTGCTTCCGCATGGCCTTTACCTTTCCCATCCCCGCCCAGAAGCTGGCGGAGGACTACCTGGCCCAGGTGGCCGCCCACCACTTGGGAAAGCTCCGTCTGGGAGGACACTCCAAGGGCGGGAATCTGGCGGTGTGGGCGGCCGTCCACGCCGACCCCATGGTCCGCCGCCGGATCCTGAGGGTGGACAGCCACGACGGTCCGGGGTTTACCCGGGATCTCACCGGCACCCCCGCCTACCAGGCCCTGGCCCACCGCATCCGGGTCTACGTCCCCCAGTCCTCCCTGGTGGGGGCCCTGCTCCACCAGGACCGGCACTGCCAGATCATCCGCAGCCACGGCACCGGGACGGTGGCCCAGCACGACCCCTTCTCCTGGGAGGTGGAGGGGACCGGCTACCACCCCCTCCCCCATCGGTCGGCCTTTGGGGAGAGATCCGCCCAGGCCGTCCGCCTCTGGTTGGCCTCCCTGACCCCCGAGGAGGTGGAGGAGTTCGTGGACGTCCTCTTCGACCTGCTCTCCGCCGGCCACGCCAGGACCCTCACCGACATCACCTCCGCCCTGGCCGACAACGCCCTATCCATGGCCCGGGCCTATCAGGCCCTGGACAGGGCCACCCGCCGGGAGATCCGGAGCTGTCTGCGGCGAATGCTGGTGGCCCTGGGGGCGGTCAGCCGGCCCCAGCCCGCCCGGCCCAGACACCCCGGCCCCTTCCGCCGAAAGCAATCGACAGATTTTGATTGACATGTTTTCCTTTATCTGGTATAATCCCTAACAAAGTTAGTATTCAGCCCATAATACGGAAGTGATCCATCTTGAACCCGGAGTATGAAGAACTGGCCATAGAGCTTCTCCGCCTGAACATCGGGATGCTGCAGGAGCCGGCCAAGCAGAAGATTGCAAAAATGACCCGGGGCGAATTTTTCGTCCTGAACTACCTGATGACCCATCAGAATCAGGCCCACCCCGCGGAGATCAGCCGGAGCATGGTGGTCTCCACCGCCCGCATCGCCGCCTTGCTGAGCCGGTTGGAAGAAAAGCAGTTCATTTCCCGCACCCAGGACCCCACGGACAACCGTCAGGTCATCGTCACCCTGCTGCCCCAGGGACTGGCTCTCATCCAACGAATCCAAGGCGAGGTCATTGCCGCCGTCGTCCGAATGCTGGAACGGCTGGGACCGGAGGACGCCCGGGAGTACATCCGCATCCAGAAGAAGATCCTTTCCGGCATCACCATTCCGTAACGATAGAAGCCCACTGTCCCCGGGCAGTGGCTTTTTATCCCCCAAAAGCTAACTTTGTTAACAATTTCGACACATTTTTCAGAGAGGTGAACCCCATGTCAACTCAGAATCAGACCCCGTCCCTGCACGCCATCCTCCCCTACGGCACAGGGGCGCACTTTCCCAACCGAGCTATACAAAAAATCTTTCAAAAAATGTCCTCCTCGGAGTACGTCCTCATGTGGCTGCTCTTCAAGCACGCCAAGGACACCGGCAGTGAGAAAATCTACCTGAAGGACCTGGCCCAGACCCTGAATCTGCCCATGGGGCAGGTGTCCAAGATCGCCCGGGACCTCCAGCGGAAGGGCTTCGTTCTGTGGACCCACGACGGGGACGGCCACGACGGCACCTATCTCCAACTTACCGATACCTCCCGGGATTCCGCCCTGGCCCAGCAGGCCCTCCTCACAGACTTCAACCAGCGGGTCATGAAGGCCTATGGGGAGGAAGAATTCATCCAGCTTCTGGGCCAGATCGCCCGGCTGGAGGCCATCATGGAGCAGGAAGCCGAGAAAGCGGGTGACAACTATGAAGCCCCCAGTGCTTGAGGCCTACGCCGCCCGGCAGGCCAACCTGTGCATCCGGAACGACACCATTCCCGACGCCCTCTTCCGGGAGTACGGCGTGAACCGGGGCCTCCGGGACGAGAACGGCGTGGGGGTCCTGACGGGCCTGACCAAGATCTCCAACATCGTCTCCTTCCGCCACGACCGGGGAGAGCGCATCCCCTGCGAGGGAGAGCTTTGGTACCGGGGCTGCAACGTGAAGGACCTGGTGGGCTCCCTGGGCCCCCAGGAGTTCGGCTTTGAAAAGGCCGCCTACCTCCTCCTCTTCGGCCAGCTCCCCACCCCGGAGGAACAGGCGGAGTTCGCCGCCCTGCTGGGCTCCTGCCGAACTCTGCCCACCAACTTCACCCGGGACGTCATCATGAAGGCCCCCTCCCACGATATCATGAACTCCATGACCCGGAGCGTCCTCACCCTGGCCAACTACGACGACCAGGCCACCCCCGGTTCTCTGGACAACAGCCTGCGTCAGTGCATCCGGCTCATCGCAGAGTTCCCCATGCTGGCGGTCTACGGCTACCACGCCTACAACCACTACGAAAACGACCAGAGCATGTATATCCACCGGCCGGACCCCAACCTGTCCACGGCGGAGGTCTTTCTCCAGCTCCTGCGGCCGGACAAGGCCTACACCCCCCTGGAGGCCAAGGCCCTGGACACCGCCCTCATCCTCCACATGGAGCACGGAGGCGGCAACAACTCCACCTTCACCACCCGGGTGGTGACCTCCTCGGGGGCGGACACCTACGCCACCACCGCCGCCGCCCTCTCCTCCCTGAAGGGCCCCCGCCACGGCGGGGCCAACCTGAAGGTCATGGAGATGATGCGGGATCTGAGGACCCAGGTCCCCAACTGGAGCGACCGGTCCGCCGTGGAGGGCTACCTGCGAAAGCTCCTGAACAAGGAGGCCTTTGACCGCAGCGGCCTCATCTACGGCATGGGCCACGCGGTCTACTCCATCTCCGACCCCCGGGAGCAGGTGCTGAAGGACTTCGTCCGGGACCTGGCCCTGGACAAGGGCCGGGAGAAGGATCTGGCCCTCTACGAGACCATCGAGGAGCTGGCTCCCCGGCTCATCGCCGAGAGCCGCCCCATCTACAAGGGGGTCAGCCCCAACGTGGACTTCTACAGCGGCTTCCTCTACGAAATGCTGGACATCCCTCTGGAGCTCTACACTCCCCTCTTTGCCGTGGCCCGCATCGTGGGCTGGAGCGCCCACCGGCTGGAAGAACTGGTGGGGGCCGGCAAGATCATCCGCCCCGCTTACATGAGTATCCTTCGTTGATACCATTTTCTTCTGACTCCTCCACATCCTTCTCTCTCCGGCTGCCGGAGAAGAAAAACGCCGCCCGGCCAAGGGCGGCATTTTTCTTAGGCTGTTGCTGAGGGTTCGGTGAGGAAGCTGTGCTTCATCCACCGTCCACTGCGGTAGTAGAGGAAGAGGAGGATGCTGCACAGTACCCAACCCACGGGGTAGCCCAGGGCCACGGGCAGCAGGGTCCCGAAGACCCGGTAGGTGACAAAGAGGTAGATCTGCCGGAAGGCCACGAAGGACACCAGCATGATGAGGGTGGGCCGGGTGGCGTCCCCCGCACCCCGCAGGACCCCGGCGTAGATCTGGTTGAAGTTACCGATGAGGTAGAAGGGGGAAATCACCCGGATAAAATAGGTGCCGTAGGCCAGCATGGCCTCGTCCTGGTTGAACAGGCCGCAGAGGGAGCGGGCGAAAAGCATCAGGGGGATCAGGATGACCAGGGTGGACACCGTGGCCATGATCATGGCCCACCGACCACCGGCCCTGGCCCGTTCCCAGTTGCCCGCCCCCACGTTCTGCCCCACAAAGGTGGTGGCCGCCACTGACAGGGTGAGCATGGGCAGCAGGGCGAAGGCGTCGATCTTGTTGTACGCCGCCCAGCCAGCCATGCAGGAGGAGTCGAACCGGTTCACGTAGGACTGGACAAAGACGTTGGAGAAGGAGGTCACCGCCAGCTGGAGAGCCGACGGGACGCCCACGATGAAAATGTTCCGCAAAATCCTTTTGTCCAGGCCCATCCCCCGCCAGACGATGCGGTAGCAGCCGTCGGTCCGGGTGAGAACGGCCAATACCAGCAGGGCCGAGACTCCCTGGCTCGCCACTGTGGCGATGGCCGCCCCGGCGATGCCCCACCGGAAGCCCGCCACAAAGAGCAGGTCCAGAACCGTGTTCAGGCAGGCGGAGAAGATAAGGAAGTACAGGGGCCGCCGGGAGTCCCCCACCGCCCGGAGGATCCCCGAGCCCAGGTTATAGAGCATCAGCCCCGACACCCCGGCAAAGTAGATGCGCAGATAGGCGGCGGCCTCCTGGTAGACATCCGCCGGGGTGGCCATCAGGTCCAGCATGAAGGGGACCATGGCGATCCCCGCCGCGGTGAACAGGACGCACATGGCCAGCACCAGGAGGAGGCTGGTCTGGACGGCCTTCCCCACCCGTTCCTCCTCCCGGGCGCCGTAGAGCTGGGAGATCACCACGCCGATGCCGGCGGAGAGGCCCAGGAACAGGCCGATGAGGGTGTTGATGATGTTGTTCACCGATCCCACAGCGGCCAGGGCAGCCTTGCCCACAAAATTTCCCACCACGATGCTGTCCACGGTGTTGTAGCACTGCTGGAAGAAGTTCCCCGCCAGCAGAGGGAGAGAGAACAGAAGCAGCTGCTGAACAATGCTGCCCTCGGTCATGCGTATATCCCGTTGTTTCCCCAGAGTCGCCATGGCGGATCCTCCTCCCATCTGAAATTTTTTCTATCTTTTTATTTTACACCCTGTGTCAACCAAGGCCTGAACGGACCGAATGCGCTTATCCCCTTCGATCCAGTCCCAGCACCTTGTCGGCAGAGACTTTATAATACTGACACAGGGTGATCAAATGGCGGATGGGCAGCTCGTTGGCTCCCCGCTCGTAGCGTCTTTTGTATCGCGCAGCTCTTCTTTCATCTGATGATTTCTTTATCAGTCAGATTGCCTGCAACAGGTTCATCATCTTCACTCAGCTTTGTCAAGTTATTGATTTTTGGGGCCCTGTGGTGTAATATGTTATACATTAATGCATTAGCACCCAGCGCAATCTGTGCGGTGAAGATGTAAAGCCAAGGCTTGTGAATGACTGCACTTCACTGCCGGAGGATCCCATTTACAAAAAATAATTTAAGGGAGGAACGATTACTGTGGAAAGATTTGAAAGAAAACGTTTGAATGTCCCCAAAGCTGTAACATCCATTGTTTTGGCATTGACCATTCTTCTTTC
>JAUNCL010000028.1 GCA_030535235.1 Bacillota bacterium | reverse complement strand
CTGCGCCGAAGATACTTGCCTGGAGACGGGCCGGAAAAATAGGTAACGCCAACATAAAAAAGGACAACCAGTCGGTTGTCCTTTTTTGCTGCATGGAGGTGAACCCATGGATATTCAACTCAATTACATAGAAAAGGGAAGCGGGGAACCACTGATCCTGCTCCACGGAAACGGAGAGGACAACACCTACTTCGTCCATCAAATCGAATTTTTTTCCAAAGGGTACCGGGTCCTTGCCCTGGATACCCGGGGCCACGGAAAGACGCCCCGGGGGACAGCACCCTTTACCATCCGCCAGTTTGCGGAAGACCTCTGCGCCTTTATGGACCAACATGAGATCCCCAAAGCCCATATCCTGGGCTTTTCCGACGGCGGAAATATCGCCCTGACCTTTGCCCTGCGATACCCGGAGCGGGTGGACCGCCTGATTTTGAACGGCGCCAATCTGTTTCCCGCCGGGGTGAAGACCACCGTTCAGCTCCCCGTTGTACTGGGCTATTATGCGGCCTCGCTCTTTGGAAAAGGCAGCCCAAAAGCCAGAAAAAACGCGGAGCCGCTGGGCTTGATGGTCAAGGAGCCGCACTTCAAACCGGAGGATTTGCAGGCCATCCATATTCCAACCCTTGTGATTGCCGGGGACAGGGATATGATCAAGGACCGGCACACCCGGCTAATTCACCAGAGTATCCCCAACAGCCGGCTGGTGATCCTGCCGGGGGACCATTTCATCGCCAACAAGGAGTCCGCCGCCTTTAACCGGGCCGTGGAAGAATTTCTCTCAACCAGTATGATTTGACAGATACCGGAGAGAGGATGTATAATAAAACGGTTGCCCAGCCAGCTCTGGGCTTCTGATGGTTTGCTATATCGTATCCTTACTTAACAGGAGTGAAGATCATGTCTAAATATTTTGGTACTGACGGCTTCCGGGGGGAAGCCAACGTAAATCTGACCGTGGACCACGCCTTCCACGTGGGCCGGTTCCTGGGCTGGTACTATGGCCGGGACCACAAGGCCCAGATCGTCATCGGCAAGGACACCCGCCGGTCCAGCTATATGTTTGAGTCCGCCCTGTCCGCCGGCATTACCGCCTCCGGCGCGGACGCCTGCCTGATGCATGTGACCACCACCCCCAGCGTGTCCTACATCGCCAAGACCGACGAGTTCGACTGCGGCATTATGATCTCCGCCAGCCACAACGCCTTCCAGGACAACGGCATCAAGCTCATCAACCGCTACGGCGAGAAGATGGAGCAGGAGGTCATCGACGAGATCGAGAAGTATCTGGACAGCGGCGACGAGCTGCCCTACGCCACCGGCGAGGACATCGGCCGGGTCATCGACTATTCCTCCGGCCGCAACCGCTACATCGGCTATCTGATCACTCTGGCTACCCACTCCTACAAGGATGTGAAGGTGGCCCTGGACTGCGCCAACGGCAGCGCCTGGATGATCGCCAAGAACGTCTTTGAGGCCCTGGGGGCGGAGACCTTTGTCATCAACAACACCCCCAACGGGGTGAACATCAACGCCAATTGCGGTTCCACCCACATTGAGCAGCTCCAGAAGTTCGTGGTGGAGAACCACATGGACGTGGGCTTTGCCTTTGACGGCGACGCGGACCGCTGCCTGGCCGTGGACGAGAAGGGCAACCTGGTGGACGGCGACGGCATCCTGTACGTCTACGGCCGCCACATGAAGGAGCGGGACAAACTGGTGACCAACACCGTGGTCACCACCATCATGTCCAACTTCGGCCTGTATAAGGCCTTTGACGCCCTGGGCATCGACTATGAGAAGACCGATGTGGGCGACAAGTATGTCTACGAAAACATGCGGGCCAACGGCCACCTCATCGGCGGCGAGCAGTCCGGCCACATCATCTTTGGCAAGTACGCCAACACCGGCGACGGCATCCTCACCGCCATCAAGCTCATGCAGGCCATGCTCAGCCGCAAGATGCCCCTGTCCAAGCTGACCCAGAACCTGAAGATCTATCCCCAGGTGCTGAAGAACGTCCGGGTTCAGGACAAGGACCGGGCCCTCAACGACTTTGCCGTTCAGAGCGCCGTCCGGGAAGTGTCCGAGAAGCTGGGGGACCAGGGCCGCATCCTCCTGCGGAAGAGCGGCACCGAGCCCGTCCTGCGTGTCATGGTGGAGGCCCCCACCCACGAGATGTGCGAGGAGAACGTAGACGCGGTCATCGCGGTCATGGATCAGCGTGGCCTGGTGGTTGAGGTGAAGAAGTAATGCTGAACATTTCCGATCTGTTTGATTTGAACGATACCATCGCCGCCGACCTCTTCGCAGGTAAGACCTACCCCTGGGAGATCCTGGGGGAGATCAGCGACTTTATTGTGAAGCTGGGGGCAACGCTGTCCCCGGAGGAGTACGACCACCCCGCTGAGGATGTGTGGATCGCCAAGGACGCCAAGGTGTTCCCCTCGGCCTACATCGGCGGCCCCTGCATCATCGACCATGAGGCCGAGATCCGCCACTGTGCCTTCATCCGCGGCAGCGCCATCGTGGGCAAAAAGGCCGTGGTGGGCAACTCCGTGGAGCTGAAGAACGTGGTCCTCTTCGATTACGTCCAGACCCCTCATTATAACTATGTGGGGGACTCCATCCTGGGCAGCCACGCCCACATGGGGGCAGGTTCCATCACCTCCAACGTGAAGAGCGACAAGACCCTGGTGGTCATCAAGGAGGGGGAGGAGCGGATGCCCACCCAGCGCAAGAAAGTGGGGGCCATCCTGGGGGACTACGTGGAGATCGGCTGCAACAGTGTGCTGAACCCCGGCACCGTGGTGGGCCCCCACAGCAACGTGTACCCCACCTCCAGCGTCCGCGGCACCATCCCGCCCCACCATATTTTTAAGAACGAAAACGAGATCATCCCGAAAAAATAATCCATCCGCGAAAAGAGAGAATCCATCATGAAAAACCTCCCCGCAAAAAATTTAGGGATTTTGTTCCTGACTGCCTTCATCTGGGGCACGGCCTTCGTGGCCCAGTCCGTGGGCATGGATCACATCGGTCCCTTTGCCTTCAATGCCGCCCGCTCCTTTGTGGGAGGCATCGCCCTGATCCCCGTGGTGCTGGTGTTCAACCGGTTCAAGACCCCGGAGCGCCGCCAGGCGGAACGGGCCAACCGCAAGACCCTCCTCATCGGCGGTCTCTGCTGCGGCTTGGCTCTGGGCGTGGCCTCCACCCTCCAGCAGGTGGGCATCCAGTACACCACCGTGGGCAAGGCCGGTTTTGTCACCGCCCTGTACATCGTCATCGTCCCCATCCTGGGCCTGTTTTTCCATAAAAAGGTCAGCCCCAAGCTGTGGGTCAGCGTGGTCATCGCCATTGTGGGCCTGTACCTGCTGTGCATGAGCGGCTCCCTGACCCTCCAGTTCGGGGACTTCCTGGTGCTCCTGTGCGCCTTCTGTTTCTCGATTCACATCATGGTCATCGACCATTTCAGCCCCAAGGTGGACGGGGTCCAGATGTCCTGCATCCAGTTCTTCGTGGCGGGCATCCTGTCCGGCGTGGGGATGCTGGTGGCCGAGGGGATCCCCGATCCCCTCGCGGTGCTGATCTCCTGGATGCCCATCCTCTACGCCGGTGTGCTGTCCTCCGGCGTGGCCTACACCTTGCAGATTATCGGGCAGAAGGGGGTCAACCCCACCATCGCCAGCCTGGTGCTGAGCCTGGAGTCGGTGATCTCCGTCCTGGCCGGCTGGGTCATCCTGGGCCAGAGCATGTCCGGCCGGGAGATCCTGGGCTGTGTGCTCATGTTCGCGGCCATCATCCTGGCCCAGCTGCCCGACCGGGCAAAGGGCTCCTCCCTGGAAAAAGTAAAGACTTGACTGGAACAGCCGTCTCGAAAGAGGCGGCTGTTTTTCTGTCCAGGGATTGACAAAGGGGGAATATCGTTATACAATATCATAAAACGATATTAAAGAAAGGAGGAAGGTTTCATGCCGAAAAAGGCGATGGAGACCTTGACGGAATCCATGTATTACACCCTGATGGCCTTTCGTCTGGGCCCCATGTGCGGCGCAGACGTGATGGCGTTTGTGGAGAGCTGGACGGAGGGGCGGGTGCAGATGGGTCCGGCCACCCTGTACACCATCCTGGGCAAGTTTGAGAAGGAGGGGTACCTCCAGGAGGTCAGCGTGGAGGGCCGTAAACGGACCTACCGCATCACAGACAAGGGCCTGGCGGCCTACCAGGACGAAAGGACGCGGCTGGCCCGGTGCATTGACGACGCCCGACGACTGGAAACCGAGGAGGGGAGAGCATGGCTAAGCAGCAGAGAACCCGAACCGTCTATCGACTTCCGCC
Organism: Bacillota bacterium; assembly: GCA_030535235.1. Lineage (GTDB taxonomy): Bacteria > Bacillota > Clostridia > Oscillospirales > Oscillospiraceae > Evtepia. Next base: position 25,796 of record JAUNCL010000028.1, on the reverse strand, counting down.
CTGCCATAGCTGTGACGTAGAAAAGACCGAAAGCTGGCTCCAGGACATGGCTCGGGAAGGATTGTTCTTGAAAAAGGAAGGGATTGGTTGGGGAATGATTCGTTTTGAACCGGGAGAACCCAGGAACATGCAGTATCGTCTCTTTTCCGGCTGGCAGGAACCCACCCTGCGAACCATCTGGAAAAACCGGAATATCCCACCCTCCCAGGAAGAACAGGACTTTCATGCCAGCTACGGCTGGCACTACGTGGCCCAGAGAGGGCTGTTCTATATCTATGCCAGGGAAGAAGAGGACGGGCGGGAAATGCACACGGACCCTGCGGTGCAGGCGATCGACATTGGAGCGGTCAGCAAATGGATCCGGTGGACCGAATGTTTCTTTGCCGTCGTGACGGTCCTGGTCCTTGGCGTTTTGTTTTTGCTGATGGCTGGTATCGGAGAAGTTTTCTTCTTCCTGGCCGAGGCCTTTGGTTTTCTGGTATGCAGCGCTCTTCTGCTTGCCGCCGGCTTCGTGTGCATGGTTCGAAAACTTCTGCATCTACGGCGGCTGCGGCAAAAACTCCAGGCGGGGGAGTGTTTGGATCATCATAAGCCGTGGAGAAAGGGCGCAGTAGGCTACCGTGTGCGGTCAGTCCTGTTTGTAGTCGTTCTGGCGCTCTATTTTATTTTGTCCATGGTGTTTCGGAGTGATATTCTGGGGAATGACCCCATTCAAAATGGCGTTTACCCCGGTGACCCGCCCTTTCCCAGGGTGGCGGAGCTGATAGACGAAGGAGCGTTCACGCCTGACCCGTCGAAACGGACCATGTACTCTGAGGGCGGGACGGTATTCTACCCGGTAAAACTCCATATATGGGAGGAGGGGGAGCTGGTTCTCCCGGATGGGAAGACACAGGTGGTTTATCTTCGCGTTCTGTACTACGAGGCCCGCACCCCAGCCATCGCGGAAACCATAGTTCGGGACATGCTGCGGATGGACCAGTCCTATGAGCACCTTTCCTTTGAAGAATTGCCGCCCATGGAACTGGATGTGGAGTACTCCGTTCTTTACCGGGTTGGAGATTGGGGGACAGACCTCATTGTCCGCAACGGAAACAAAGTCCTGCAGTCCTGTCTTTACCAGGAGGGCGGGTCAGACATCACCTTGGAAACCTGGGCCACCCGCATGGCGGAATCCGTCCAATCCGAAAACAAAGAACCTGAGGAGGGGAGAGCATGGCTAAGCAGCAGAGAACCCGAACCGTCTATCGACTTCCGCCCTGCCCACGCTACGACGTAGAGCGAATGGAGAGCTGGCTGGGGGACATGGCCCGGCAGGGATTGTTTTTACAGAAAGAGGGCATTGCCTGGGGGCTGGTGCGTTTTCAGCCCGGAGAGCCCAAGGAGGTTGAATACCGGCTGGTCTCCCGCCGAAAGCCCCAAATGCTGTGGAAGCGGTTCCTGTTTGGGAACCCGGAGGAGTACCTGGACGGTCCCAAGGAGGAGGAAGTGGACCTCTTTGCCCGGTTCGGCTGGGTGTATTTGAGCAAGTGCGGTAACTTTTTCGTCTATCAGGCGGAGGGGGAACAGGTCCTTGAAGTGGACAGTGATCCGCAGGTCCAGGCCATCAGCATCCAGGCGGTGCGGGACCAGGAAATTACCTCCCTCGTCCTTTTTTTCATCAACACGGCCATCATCTATTCTTTGAATAGCAGTTGGAGTTTGTTTACGATCCTCAACAGGGGATGGCTCCCGTATTTTATCCCCGTGCTCCTTCCCCTCCTCTGGCTGTTCTTTCTTCTTCTGCTACAGATCTGCACCCTGGACCGGCTGCGCCGCAAGCTGGCCCGGGGCGTGCCCCTGGACCACAGAAAGCCCTGGCGGTCTCGGTCCGGTCTCCATTTTATAAAATGCGCGGGGAGCCTGTTGGTGGTGCTGGGCTTTGTTGGAAGTTGGGCATATGCTTACAGCGGAGATCTCTATGTTTCATCGGAATACTTTGACGTCCGGGAATATCCCGGGGACCCGCCCTTTGCCACAGTGGCCGATCTGGCGCCCCCGGGGGAGTACCGGCTCAATCACAGTCATTTTTCCAACGGGGTCACGGTGTGGTCGAATAAACTGGTTCCTGTGAACATCTCTTGGTGTGAAAAAGCCGATGTGACCACAGACGATGGCTCGGTATTTACGGCGGCCCTGTGTCTGGAGTATTACGAGGCGGAAACCGAATGGCTTGCCAAGGGAATTGCAAAGGAACGGAAGCAGGAGGAAGAGGAGATGGCCAAAAAGTACGGGGACAGCTATGAGGTCCTGGCCCTCCCGGATTTGCCGGCGGACTACGCCTGGGCCTATGTGGACGCCTGGAATCACCCAGCTCTTCTGGTGCGGGTGGGCAGAAAGGTCCTCCAGGCCAGCCTGGAACAGACCGGGGACTGCCAGATGTCCCTGGAAGAATGGACGGCCCAAATGGTGGAAGCTCTCATGGATTAGGCCGATGTGGTCATCGGCCCCTACCAATCAGGGGATTGGATTACAATCCTCTGTGGGAGCAACCCACGGCATCTCCCGAAAAATCCATCGAAACCGCCCCTACGATAAAAAATAAATCCCGCATGAAGATTTTCCCTTTCGGAGATACTGATACCAGCATCACGAAAGGGAGGGGCCGCCATGGGACGACTCAGCAAGGTAGAAATCAGCGGGGTGAACACCTCCAAGCTCCCCGTCCTCACCCGGGAGGAGGCCAAGGCCCTCTTTCTGGAGGCCCGCCAGGGTAGCCAGGAGGCCCGGCAGAAGCTCATCCAGGGGAACCTCCGTCTGGTCCTCAGTGTCATCAAAAAGTTCGACAGCCGGGGGGAGAACCCCGACGATCTCTTCCAGGTGGGCTGCGTGGGGCTCATCAAGGGCATCGACAACTTCAACGTGGACCTGGACGTCTTCCCCAGCACCTATCTGGTGCCCATGATCGTGGGGGAGATCCGCCGCTACCTCCGGGACAACAGCGCCGTCCGGGTCTCCCGGTCCATGCGGGACACGGCCTATAAGGTCCTTCAGGCCAAGGAGGCCTACATGGCCCAGCACCAGCGGGAGCCCAGCGTGGAGGAGATCGCCAAGATCCTAGAGCTGAAGCGGGAGGACGTGGTCTTCGCCCTGGACGCCATCGTGGACCCGGTCTCCCTCTACGAGCCGGTGTATTCCGATGGAGGGGACACCATCTGCGTCATGGACCAGGTCCGGGACCGGAAGAACACCGACGAGAACTGGCTGGAGCAGATCGCCCTGAAGGAGGCCATGGACCGGCTCAGCGACCGGGAAAAGCGGATCTTGAACCTGCGCTTTTTTGAGGGCAAGACCCAGATGGAGGTCTCTGCCCGCATCGGCATCTCCCAGGCCCAGATCTCCCGGCTGGAGAAAAACGCCATCCAGAAGATCAAGCGGGATCTGTGACGGGTCCCTCAGGAAAAAGCGAAAAAACAGGATAAAATGGGCAAATTGTGCTTGCAATTCGGCATATCCTGTGCTAAAATATTGACCGATTCCGTACGGGGTTCGGACGAGCGGCCGTGTGCCTGCTGCCAGGTTGGCCGTGAGAATGAGGGCCCCGGAGGTAACAACTAAAATAATCAGGAGGAACAAAACTATGGCAGTCGTATCTATGAAGCAGCTTCTGGAGGCAGGCGTGCACTTCGGTCACCAGACCCGCCGCTGGAACCCCAAGATGGCAACCTACATCTACACCGAGCGTAACGGGATCTACATCGTTGACCTGCAGAAGACCGTGAAGAAGCTGGAGGAGGCTTACAACTTCGTTAAGCAGCTCTCCGAGAACGGCCAGAGCCTGCTGTTCGTGGGCACCAAGAAGCAGGCCCAGGACGCCATCCGCGAGGAAGCACAGCGCTGCGGCATGTTCTATGTCAACGCTCGTTGGCTGGGCGGCATGCTGACCAACTTCAAGACCATGCGCGGCCGTGTGGACCGTCTGAACCAGCTGAAGAAGATGCAGGAGGACGGCACCTTCGACATGCTGCCCAAGAAGGAAGTCATCAAGCACATGGGCGAGATCGCCAAGCTGGAGAAGTACCTGGGCGGCGTCGTGGAGATGAAGCGTCTGCCCGGCGCTCTGTTCGTGGTTGACCCCCGCAAGGAGCGCAACGCCATCAATGAGGCCCGCAAGCTGAACATCCCCATCGTGGCAATCGTCGACACCAACTGCGATCCCGACGAGATCGACTACGTCATCCCCGGCAACGACGACGCTATCCGCGCCATCCGTCTGATCTCCTCCGTCATGGCCAACGCCATCCAGGAGGGTAAGCAGGGCGCAGACGCTGCTGAGAAGGCAGAGGAAGCTGAGGCTTAATTTCGTCTTTTTTGGCAAGTGCCCGTTCATTCAGCGGGCACTTGCTTCGGATATCTATAAAAAATATGTAATTGGAGGTTTTTATCATGGCATTTACTGCTGCTGATGTTAAGGCACTGCGCGAAATGACCGGCGTTGGTATGCTGGACTGCAAGAAGGCTCTGGCTGAGACCGACGGCGATATGGACAAGGCTGTTGAGTTCCTGCGCGAGAAGGGCCTGGCCGCCGCTCAGAAGAAGGCCGGCCGCATCGCCGCTGAGGGCGTTGCCTACGCTGAGGTCTTCGCCGACGGCGCTGCTCTGGTGGAAGTCAACGCTGAGACCGACTTCGTGGCCAAGAACGAGAAGTTCCTGGAGTTCGTGAAGAACGTCTGCTATGTGGTGGCCAAGTGGGGTCCCGCTGATATGGACACCCTGATGACCCTGCCCTATCGCAAGACCGGCATGACCGTGGAGCAGGCACAGCAGGACATGGTCCTGACCATCGGCGAGAACATCAAGATCCGCCGCTTCGAGCGTTACATGGAGGGCCTGTCCGTTGCCTACAACCACATGGGCGGCCGCATCGGCGTCCTGCTGAACATGAACGTCTCCGCCGGCCTGGAGGAGAACGAGGCCGTGATCGAGCTGGGCAAGGACATTGCCATGCAGATCGCCGCTATGAACCCCTCCTTCCTGGATAAGTCCGCCGTCAGCCAGGAGACCCTGGACAAGGAGAAGGAGATCCAGCTGGCACAGCTGGCCAATGACCCCAAGATGGCTGCCAAGCCCGAGAAGGTCAAGGAAGGCATCGTCATGGGCAAGATGGGCAAGTTCTACGAGGAGAACTGCCTGATGCAGCAGGCTTTCGTGAAGGAGAACAAGACCTCCGTGGAGAAGCACGTAGCTGCCGTGGCCAAGGAACTGGGCGGCACCATCGAGGTCAAGGGCTTCTATCGTTACGAGCGCGGCGAGGGCCTGGAGAAGAAGCAGGAGAACTTCGCAGAAGAGATCGCAAAGCAGCTGGGCCAGGCATAATCTGCCCCATCCTACAGCACGTACACCCGGGCGGTTCGGATTTCCGAACCGCCCGGTTTTTCGTTAAAAACGCCCCCAGCCACATGGACTGGGGGCGTTTTCCCGTGCCTGCGAGAAGAAAGAAAGAGAAGAAGGTAATGGGAGACAGGCGCGGAAAGAGGATGGTATATGAAGAAAGATTACAGGCGGTAGATATCCTTGGGGTCCAGGGTGGAGATGTGGTTCTCGTCCAGGGCCTTCAAGGCGGCTTCGGCGTTGTCGGGGCGGATGACCACCACGGCGTGGCCGTCCCTGCTGCCCACGAAGGCGTACATGTATTCCACTGCCACGTTGGCGGCGGCCAGGATGTCCAGCACGCCGGTGAGGCCGCCGGGGCGGTCGTCCACCACCGCGGCCACCACGTAGTTCTGCTTCACGATGTAGTTCTGTGCCCGCAGAACATCGCAGGCTTTTTCGGGGTCGTTGACGATGAGGCGCAGGATGCCGAACTCGGTGGTGTCGGCCAGGGAGAGGGCGCTCATGTCAATGCTGTTGTCGCCCAGGATCTTGGAGACCTCACTGAGCTGGCCGGGTACGTTTTCCACGAAAACAGAGATCTGCTTGATTAACATCGCTGTCCCTCCTTAAATCTTACGGTTGTCGATGATGCGGACGGCCTTGCCCTCGCTGCGGGCGATGGTCTTGGGGTTGACCAGATGGACCTTGGCGCCGATGCCCAGCATGGAGCGGAGCTGTGCCACGATGTTCTTCTCCACCCGTTCCACGGAGCGGATATCGTCGGAGAACATGGCCTCGCTCATTTCCACGTTGATGTCCAGGGTGTCGGTGTTGTTCTCGCGGCCTACGATGATCTGATAGTTGGGGGTAATATCGCCGCCGCTGACCTTCAGCAGGACCTCCTCGATCTGGGAGGGGAAGACGTTGACGCCCCGGATGATGAGCATGTCGTCGGAGCGGCCCATGGGCTTGGCCATGCGGACGTGGGTGCGGCCGCAGGAGCACTTGGTGCGGTTCAGGACGCAGATGTCCTTGGTGCGGTAGCGGAGCAGGGGGAAGGCCTCCTTGGTGATGGCGGTGAAGACCAGCTCGCCCTTGGTGCCGTCGGGGAGGACCTCGCCGGTGTCGGGGTCGATGATCTCGGCGATGAAGTGATCCTCGCAGATGTGCATACCGGCCTGCTCGCTGCACTCATAGGAGACGCCGGGGCCGGACAGCTCGGTAAGGCCGTAGATATCATAGGCCTTGATGCCCAGTTTGTTCTGGATGTCCTGGCGCATCTCCTCGGACCAGGCCTCTGCGCCGAAGATACCGGCCTTCAGCTTGATCTGATCCCGCAGGCCCCGCTCTTGGATGGTCTCGGCCAGATAGGCGGCGTAGGAGGGGGTGCAGCAGAGGATGGTGGATTCCAGATCCACCATGAACTGGATCTGCCGGTCGGTGTTGCCGGAGGACATGGGCAGGGTCAGGCTGCCCACCTTGTGGGAGCCGCCGTGGAGGCCCGCGCCGCCGGTGAAGAGGCCGTAGCCGTAGGACACGTGAACCACATCGTCCTTGGTGCCGCCAGCGGCCATGATGGCCCGGGCGCAGCAGTCCTCCCACAGGTCCACGTCGTGCTGGGTGTAGAAGGCCACCACCCGCCGGCCGGTGGTGCCGGAGGTGGACTGGATGCGGACGCAGTCGCTGAGGGGTCTGCCCATGAGGCCGTAGGGATAGGCCTCCCGCAGGTCATCCTTGGTGAGGAAGGGGAGCTTGTGGAGGTCGTCCAGACCCTTGATGTCATCGGGGGTGAGGCCCTTTTCCTCCATCTTTTTGCGGTAGTAGGGAACGTTATCATAGACATGCCGGACCTGCTTGACTAACCGCTCGCTCTGGAGAGCACGGAGCTGATCCTGGGGCATGGTCTCGATTTCCGGTTGATACATTGCCATATAAATCATTCCTAACTCAGTGAAGTGGGTGCAGACCATACGATTTATAGCTGCATAATTTTTTGATTATGGTATGAGTATAAAAGGCGTCAGCAGAAAAGTCAAGGGGAATCCATACATTTTAGAAAAACTGTCGAAAACAGACAGGTGGCCGATCTGTGCTTGACTTTTTACGGCTTACATGCTATGCTAATATAGATATCAAGATAAACCTATTTTGAAAATCGTAAGGAGGGAATGTCCTTGACAGCGTCTATGTCCAATTCCGAGGGTTCTGTCCGGCGGCAGGGGCTGGGGGAGGAGATCCTCAACGCCATCTCCCACGGCCTCGGCGCCCTGCTGTCCATTGCCGGTCTGGTCCTTCTGGTGGTGCGGGCCTCCCGGTACGGCAGCGCCATCAACGTGGTCAGCGTGGCCCTCTTCGGCGCGTCCATGGTCGTTCTGTACCTGGTCTCCTGCCTGTACCACGCCCTGGCGGAGTGCAAGGGGAAGCGGGTCTTTCAGGTCCTGGACCACTGCTCCATCTTCTTTCTGATCCTGGGGACCTACATCCCCATCTGTCTGGTGAACATCGGCGGCGCCCTGGGCTGGGTGGTCTTTGGCGTCAACGCCGCCTGCGCTGTGGTGGGCATCGTCCTCAACGCCGTGAACATGAAGCGGTGGAAGAAGCTCTCCATGGTCCTCTATGTGGTCATGGGCTGGATGTGTCTCATCGCCCTGCCCTCCATCTACCGGTCTCTGAACACCAGGGGCTTTGTCTTCCTGGTGCTGGGGGGGCTGTGCTACACGGTGGGCATCCTGTTCTACCGCCAGAAGGAGAAGCGCTACCGCCACGGCATCTGGCACTTTTTCGTGCTGGCCGGCACGATCTTTCAATTTTTTACCGTCTACACCAACTGCTGTTTCTAAATAAAGGAGGCTACCCCCTATGAGAGAGTATGTCATTGTTACCGATTCCTGCTGCGACCTGAACCCGGACCAGGTGGAGGAGCTGGGGCTCGTTGTGATCCCCCTGTCCGTCCAGTTCGGCCAGGAGCGGTTCTATAACCGTCCCGGCGACGGTCCCGACCTCCATGATTTCTATGAGCGACTGTACAAGGGGGAGTCCGCCCAGACCTCCGCCCCCAACGTGGATGAGTTCAAGTCCTACTTCCGGCCCATTCTACAGGCGGGAAAGGATATCCTCTATCTGGCCTTTTCCTCCGCCCTGAGCGCTACCTATCAGAATGGCTGCATCGCCATTGAGGAGCTTCGGGAGGAGTTTCCCGAGGCCGGCATCCTTGCCGTGGATACCCAGTGTGCCTCCATGGGCCAGGGCCTGCTGGTGGACCTGACGGTCCGGGAGCAGCGGAAGGGCAAGACCCTGGAGGAGGTCCGGGATTTTGCGGAGGCCACCAAGGGCCGGGTCTGCCACTGGTTCACCGTGGGCAACCTGACCCAGCTCCGCCGGGGCGGCCGTCTGTCCCCCGGCAAGGCGGTCTTCGGCTCTCTCCTCCAGGTGAAGCCCGTGCTCCGGGTGGATGAGGAGGGCCGTCTGGTGGCGGTGTCCACCGTGAAGGGCCGAAAAAAGTCCATCGAAGCCCTTCTGGAGAAGATGGAGGCCCTGGTGGAACACCCCGAGGGCCAGCGGATCTTCATCAGCCAGGGGGACTGCCGGGAGGAGACCGAGGGCCTGGCCGCCATGATCCGGGAGAAGCTTCCGGTGGCCGAGGTGGTCATCGGCAACGTGGGCCCCGTCATCGGCTCCCACACCGGCAAGGGGGTCATCGCCCTGTTCTTCCTGGGCAAGGACCGCCGCCCGGAGTAAGCAGGGATGAAGCAGCGACAGAGACCCGCCCGGCAGTACACCGTGGGGGAGGAGACCACCCTGCTGCCCTTTCTGCTGTCGGCGGTGGGAGATAAGAGCCGCAACACGATCAAGGGCTTTCTCACCCGGGGCCAGGTGCTGGTGGACGGCCAGGGGGTCACCCGCCACGACCACAAGCTATTGCCCGGCCAGACCGTGACCATCCTGCCGGAAATCGTCAAAAAGGCCGCCCTGCCCTTTCCCATTTTGTGGGAGGATGAGGAGATCATCGTGGTGGATAAGCCCGCCGGCCTGCTGTCCATGGCCAGCGACAAGGAGCGGGAGCGCACCGCCTATCGTCTGGTGACCGACTACGTCCGGGCGGGAGACCCGAAGGCCCGGGTGTTCATCGTCCACCGGCTGGACCGGGACACCTCCGGGGTGCTCCTCTTTGCCAAGAGCGAGAAGGTCAAGCGGGCCTTTCAGGATCACTGGGGGACCATCGTCCGCCGCCGGGGCTATACCGCCGTGGTGGAGGGGACGCCGCCCAAGCAGGCGGACACCATCCGCACCTTCCTGCGGGAGAACGGAGTTCACAAGGTCTACTCGGTCCCCAAGGGAGGCAAGGAGGCCATCACCCACTATCAAACGGTCAAGCAGGGGAGACGCTATTCTCTCCTGGAGGTGGACCTGTCCACCGGCCGGAAGAACCAGATCCGGGTCCATCTCAGCGAGCTGGGCTGCCCGGTGGCCGGGGACCGAACCTACGGGGCGGCCACCGACCCTCTGGGGCGGCTGTGTCTCCACGCCCATGAGCTGTCTTTTGTCCATCCCATCACCGGCAAGGAGACCACCTACCGGGCAGAACTCCCCCGGGGCTTTCGGAAATTGATTTAAGCAAAAAACACCACGCGGCAGACTGCGTGGTGTTTTTTGTTACCGGCTCCGCCTCTGCTGGCTGGAGGGGATGCCCAGGGCCAGGCGGTATTTTGCCACGGTGCGGCGGGCCAGGGAAATTCCCTCCTCGGCCAGACGCTGGGTGATGGTCTGGTCGCTGAGGGGATGGGCGGGGTCCTCCTCCCGGACCATGCGGGCGATGCGGGCCTTGAGGGCCTGTTCGGACTGGTCCCCGCCGGTTTTCCGTGAGAAAAAGTAGGCGGTGGGGAAAAGTCCCTGGCGGCACTGGATATACTTATGTCCCAGGGTGCGGGTGACGGTGGAGGGATGGACCTCCAGCTGTTCGGCCAGCTCCCGCCGCAGCAGGGGACCGGGGGCCTCCCAGCGGCCCAGGAAAAAGTTTTCCTGGGCCTTTACCAGGGCGGTGAGACAGGCCTCCAGGGTGGCCTGCCGCCGCCGGACGCACTGGAGGACCCACTGGGCCTGCTGGATCTTTTCCCGGAGGTAGTCCGCCGCCTCGTCCTCCCGGCCGGTCTTGGCCATGGCCAGATAGTCCCGGCTGACGGCAAACCGGGGCAGGTCCCACTGGTTCACAAAGACCTGGAGCTGTCCGTCCACCTCCGCCACCCAGGCGTCGGGGCGAAGATACCTGATCGGCTCCTCCGGGGTCATGTCCCCCACCGGGTTCGGGTTCAGGGTGCGGATGACCTCCACGGCCTGCCGAAGCTGCTCCGGGTCGGCCCCCAGCCGGTCGGCCAGGGCTTTTAATTTCACTGTCCCCTGGGCCAGCGCCTCCAGATGGCCGCAGAGCCGGATAGCCAGCTGGTGGTCCCCCGGCATCCGCCGAAGCTGGAGGACCAGGCACTCCTCCAGGCTCCGGGCGGCGATGCCCGGCGGGTCCAGGGCCTGTAGGGTCTCCACTGCCTGGGTCAGGAGGGCCTCCGGCACCCCGGCCCGGGCCAGACCGTCCAGGTCGCTCTGCTCCAGACGGCCCTTGGGGTCCAGGCTGTCCGCCAGATATTGGCACAGGGCCAGCAGGGGGGGCTCCAGGTGCAGCCGGGTCAGCTGATCCCGGAGGAGGACCTCTAAGGAGTCGCTCCGGTCCGCCACGGTCCCCACGTCGGCGGGGGGCTCCCCCTCCCAGCCGGCGGAGGGGCGGTCGGCCAGCCAGGGGACCCGGCTGGAAAATTCCTCCCAGGAGGGGCCGCTGCCCGGTCCCTCGTCGTATTCCATGGCGGGATTCTCCATGGCCAGGTCGTTGAGGTAGTCGGAGAGCTCCTGGGTGTTCATCTGCAGGATGCGCATGGACTGGAGCAGGGCAGGGGAGAGGTTCAACGTCTGGGCCAGACGGAGCAGCTGGTCAAGGGCCATGGGGCCACCTCCCAATTACGATAGATAGGAATAGTATACCATAAAAATGTCCCTCTGAGAAGTTGACACCGGGGGCAAGACTTGGTATGCTGACCCGGAGGTGATCACCATGAAACGAAACCGAGTCTATCTGCCAAAACGGCCGGACATTGCCTTTGGCGCGGGGGTGGACGCCCTGCAGCGGATCATGGCCATTCTGGAGAGCTCCTTTGACGGCATTTTTGTCACGGACCAGGAGGCTACGCCCATTTGGTGCAACCGATCCTATGAGATCATTTCCGGCCTCACCGCCCGGGATGTTTTGGGGATCCCCATGGTGGAGCTGGTCAAAAACGGGATCATCTCCAAGTCGGCCACCCTCATGGCTCTGGACCAGGGGCATGAGGTGACCCTGGAACAGACCTTCACCACCGGGAAGCGGGCGGTGGTTACCAGCACCCCCATCTACGATGAGCAGGACGAGATCTGCATGGTGGTCACCAACGTGCGGGATGTCTCCGAGCTCTTCGCCCTTCAAAAGACCCTGGACACCCAGCGGGCCATTTCCGCCCGGTATGAGCGGGAGATCGACCTGATCCGGGAGCAGCTTCTGCAAACCCCTCAGATGGTGGCCGAGGACCCGGCGACCCTGAACCTCCTGCGGATCGTGGGCCGGGCGGCTCAGCTGGACACGGTGGTGCTGATCCAGGGGGAGACCGGCGCCGGCAAGGAGCGTATCGCCTCCTACATCCACCAGCGTTCCCCACGGGCCAGGAAAAATTTCATCCGGGTCAACTGCGGGGCCATCCCGGAGAATCTGGCGGAGAGCGAGCTCTTCGGCTACGAGCGGGGGGCCTTCACCGGGGCCAACCGGGAGGGCAAGGCCGGCCTGTTTGAGGTGGCCGACCAGGGGACCATCTTCCTGGACGAGGTGGGCGAGCTGTCTCTGGCCATTCAGACCAAGCTCCTCCGGGTCCTCCAGGAGCGGGAGATCACCCGGGTGGGCGGCAGCAAGCCCATCAAGGTGGACGTCCGGGTCATCGCCGCCACCCATCGGGACCTGCAAAAATGCGTCCGGGAGGGGACCTTCCGGGAGGACCTGTTCTACCGGCTCAGCGTCTTTCCGGTCTATGTGCCCCCGCTGCGGGAGCGGAAGCGGGACATCACCAAGCTGGCCCAGAACGTGATCGACGAGCTGAACCACAACTACGAGAACAAAAAGACCATCTCCGCCGGGGCCGAGGCCGTTCTGCTGCAATACGACTGGCCGGGCAACGTCCGGGAGCTGCGGAACGTCATGGAACGGGCCTTCATCATGAGCGACGGGGAGGAGATCCTGGCCGAGGATTTGGCCATCATGGACAATGGGAATCTCCACACGCCCCACAACATCTCGCCCACCTACGGGGTGGACCCGGTTCCCGTCCACCAGCCGGAGCAGGCGTCTTCCGCGCCGGTGCTGCCGGAGGAGGGGCTGCAGGCCCAGATGGAGAAGTTTGAGGCTGCCCTCATCGGACAGGCCCTGGAGGCGGAGGGAAGCGTCCGGGGCGCCGCCCGGCGGCTGAAGATGGACCCGGCCACCCTCCTGCGCCGGAAGAAGAAATACGAGTCCGCCGGCCTGCTGTGAGCGCGTTTCAAAATTAAAACGATGCTTTTTGCGATGCCTGTCCTGCTTGAAAACCCGCTGTTTTGTTTTTGAAACGCGGTTCAAATTTGAAACAACAGGTTCAACAAATCTTCTGCAAAAAAGTGTAAGATCCTCGGTTTTTCCTCCTGAGCAGGGAGGAAAAACCGGGGATTTTTTGTTCTGCCAGGGGGAATTTCGGAAAAATTTGCGGAAATTTGCGGAAAATTGAAAAAAGTTTTTTGAAAATCAGCCGTTTTTGCTATAGTTGGCACGATAATTGCTTGTATATTAGGGCGAAAGCGAAAAGCGCTGACAACGATCTCCTCCATGATTTGATTTCAAAAAAATTTCAAAAGAAGAAAGGAAGCAATACTATGGCACTGATGACTGGCAAAGAATATATTGAAAGCCTGCGCAAGATGAACATGCGTGTCTACATGTTCGGCAAGAAGGTTGAAAACCCCGTGGATGACCCCATCCTCCGTCCCTCCGTCAACTCCGTCCGCATGACCTATGATCTGGCCACCGGCACCAACCCCGAGTATGTGAACCTGATGACCGCCGTCTCCAACCTCACCGGCGAGCGGGTCAACCGCTTCACCCACATCCACCAGTCCACCGAGGACCTGGTGAACAAGGTCAAGATGCAGAGACTGCTGGGCCAGGTCACCGCTGCCTGCTTCCAGCGCTGCGTGGGTATGGACGCCTTCAACGCTGTCTACTCCACCACCTATGAGATCGACCAGAAGTGCGGCACCAACTACCACGAGAACTTCCGCAAGTTCGTGGCTCTGTGCCAGGAGAAGGACTACACCGTGGACGGCGCCATGACCGACCCCAAGGGGGACCGCAGCCTGGCTCCTCACAAGCAGGCCGACCCCGACATGTTCCTGCGTGTTGTGGAGCGCCGTCCCGACGGCATTGTGGTTCGCGGCGCCAAGGCACACCAGACCGGCATGTGCAACTCCCACCACGTTCTGGTCATGCCCACCCAGGCCATGGGTCCCGATGACAAGGACTATGCCGTCTCCTTCTCCTGCCCCTGCGACGCTGAGGGCCTGTTCATGATCATCGGCCGCCAGAGCTGCGACACCCGCAAGCTGGAGGGCACCGAGATCGACGTGGGCAACTCCCAGTTCGGCGGCGTGGAATGCCTGGTTGTCTTTGACGACGTGTTCATCCCCAACGAGAACATCTACATGAACGGCGAGTATGAGTTCGCCACCATGATGGTGGAGCGGTTCGCCGGCTATCACCGTCAGTCCTACGGCGGCTGCAAGGTGGGCGTGGGCGACGTCCTGATCGGCGCTTCCGCTGTTGCCGCTGACTACAACGGAGTGGCCAAGGCCTCCCACATCAAGGACAAGCTCATCGAGATGATCCACCTGAACGAGACCATGTACTCCTGCGGCATCGCCTGCTCCGCCGAAGGCAAGAAGACCGCTTCCGGCAACTACCTGATCGACCTGCTGCTGGCCAACGTCTGCAAGCAGAACGTCACCCGCTTCCCCTATGAGATGGCCCGCATCGCCGAGGACCTGGCCGGTGGCAGCGTGGGTACCTGCCTGTCCGAGGCCGACCTGCGGGGCGAGTTCACCGGCCCCTGGGTGGAGAAGTACATGAAGAACGGCGTGGGCGTCTCCGCTGAGAACCGGATGCGCATCCTGCGCCTCATCGAGAACCTGTCCCTGGGCGCCGGCGCTGTGGGCTACCGCACCGAGTCCCTCCACGGCGCAGGCTCCCCCCAGGCACAGCGCGTCATGATCGCCCGCCAGGGCGACATCGAGGGCAAGAAGCTGCTGGCTAAGCGCATCGCCCACGTAAAAGAGGATTGATTGCGGTTCCACCGTAATCTAAAATAGAAAAAAACAGGAGGACCAAACGATGACCAACGAGAAACTGGAAAAGATGCTGGACGAGCTGGTGCGGCCCGCGTTGAAGGCCCACGGCGGCGATGTGGAGCTGATCGGCCTGGAGGACGGCATTCTGCGGCTGCGGATGCTGGGCCAGTGCGCCGGTTGTCCCGCCGCCACCATGACCAACGAGACCATCATCGAAGGGCAGCTCATGCCCCTGATCCCGGAGCTGAAGCAGGTCATCCTGGTCCACCACGTTGATGAATCCCTGCTGGACATGGCCCGGTCGCTGATGAAGGGCGGCCGGGACCGGTCCGGCGAAGAATAAGGAGGTGTCTTCCATGGATTGGAAGACCTGGTATCAAGCGCATCTGTGCACCGCCCAGGAGGCCGTGCAGAAGATCCAGTCCGGCAGCCGTGTGGTGGTGGCCCACGCCTGCGGCGAGCCCTCTGCCATCCTGGATGCCATGGTGGCCAACGCGGCCCAGTATCGAAATGTGGAGATCGTCCACATGGTGGCCATGGGCAAGGCAGAGTATTGCAAGCCCGAATATGACGCAAACTTCCACCACAACGCCTTCTTCCTGGGCGGCTCCACCCGTGCCGCAGCCGCCGAAGGGCGCGTGGACTTTACCCCCGTGTATTTTTCCGAGATCCCCGGCGTCCTGCGGGAGGAGCTGCGGCCCAACGTGACCATGCTCCAGTGCTCTCCCCCCGACGAGCACGGCTATGTCAGCCTGGGCGTGTCCGTGGACTACACCAAGGGCGCGGCGGAGACCTCTGACCTGGTCATTGCCCAGGTGAACAAGAACATGCCCCGCACCCTGGGGGACAGCTTCCTCCATGTGACCCAGATCGGCTGCCTGGTGGAGCTGGACACCCCCGTCATCGAGCTGGCGCCCCCCAAGATCACCGAGGTGGAGCGCGCCATCGGCGAAAACGTGGCCCAGCTCATCAAGGACGGCGACACCCTCCAGCTGGGCATCGGCGCCATCCCCGACGCCGTTCTGCTCTTCCTGAAGGAGAAGAACGACCTGGGCATCCACACCGAGATGTTCTCCGACGGCGTGGTGGAGCTGGTGGAAGCCGGCGTCATCACCAACAAGGCCAAGACCCTCCACCGTGGTCAGAGCGTGGCCACCTTCCTGATGGGGACCCGCCGCCTCTATGACTACGTGGACAACAACCCCGCCGTGGCCATGTACCCGGTGGACTATGTCAACGACCCCTACGTCATCGGCCAGAACGACAACCTGGTGTCCATCAACTCCTGCGTCCAGATCGACATCATGGGCCAGGTGGTCTCCACCTCCGCCGGTCTGCGTCAGATCTCCGGCGTGGGCGGCCAGGTGGACTTCGTCCGGGGGGCCAACCTGTCCAAGGGCGGCCGGGCTATTATGGCCATGCCCTCCACCACCGGCAAGGGCAAGATCTCCAAGATCGTCCCCTTCCTGGACCAGGGCTCCGCAGTCACGACATCCCGAAACGACGTAAACTATGTGGTCACGGAGTACGGCATCGCCCAGCTCCGGGGCAAGTCCCTGCGCAAGCGTGCCGAGGCCCTCATCGAGATCGCCCACCCGGATTTCCGGGAGGAGCTGCGGGCAGAGTTCCGCCGTCGGTATCCCCGGGATTATTGATCCTCCCTGCAGGACATCATGCAAAAAGTAGGACGGAAACGTCCGTCCACTTTTTGCACCCTTTTTTCTCCCATTTCTGCAAAATAATTGAATTTCTGAGAAAATATGAAAGGAGTGCTGCACGATGACGCAGTTTGCTGTGAAGCCCGCCATCCAGCTTTGCGAGACCGTAAAGGAGTTCGCAGAGGCGGCAAACCTGGGTCCCAAGGACCTGCTCTTCACCAACGACTTCCTCTATGACCCCTACTTCGCCCCCCTGAACCTGGACTGCCCCGTGCTCTTCCAGGAGAAGTACGGCCTGGGCGAGCCCACCGACGAGATGGTGGAGGCCATCTATCAGGATATGCCCAAGGACGTGGAGCGCATCATCGCCGTGGGCGGCGGCACCGTCCTGGACGTGGCCAAGATCCTGACCCTGAAGCATGTCAGCCCTGTGCTGGACCTGTACGACGGCAAGGCCCCCCTGGAGAAGGGCAAGGAGCTGGTTCTGGTCCCCACCACCTGCGGCACCGGCACCGAAGTCACCAACATCTCCATCCTGGCCCTCATCAGCCGCCGCACCAAGAAGGGCCTCACCGGGGAGTGCATGTTCGCCGACCAGGCGGTGCTCATCCCCGAGCTGCTGAAGGGCCTGCCCTTCAAGTTCTTCGCCACCAGCTCCATCGACGCCCTGATCCACGCCATTGAGTCCAGCCTGTCCCCCAAGGCCAACGAGATCACCCGTCTCTTCGGCTATCAGGCCATCGAGATGATCCTGAAGGGCTATATGGCCATCCGGGACAACGGCCCCGAGGCCCGCATCCCCCTGCTGAAGGACTTCCTGCTGGCCAGCAACTATGCGGGCATCGCCTTCGGCAACGCAGGCTGCGCCGCCGTTCACGCCCTGGCCTATCCTCTGGGCGCTGCCTACCATGTGCCCCATGGTGAGTCCAACTATGCGGTCTTCACCGGCGTCATGAATATGTATATGTCCGTCCGCACCGACGGCGCCATCGCCCAGCTGAACCAGTTCATGGCTGACATCTTGGGCTGCGACGTGGCCAACATCTACACCGCCCTGGAGGACCTGCTGAACTGCCTGTTGCCCAAGAAGCCTCTTCGCGAGTACGGCATGACCGAGGCAGAGATCGAGGAGTTCGCCGACTCTGTGGTGGAAAACCAGCAGAGACTGCTGGGCAACAACTTCGTGCCCCTGTCCCGTGACCAGATCCGGGATATCTATCGCTCCGTTTATTAAGTTTTCCCAAACTATTCAAAGAAAGGTTGATTCCTATGCTGCGTACTGCACTGCCCGAAATCGTGACCGGTTCCGTCCCCGGCCCCAAGGCCAAGGAGATCATTGAACGTCGTAACGCCGCTGTCCCCGGCGCCATCCGCTGCGCCTATCCCGTTGCCATCGCCCGTGGTGAGGGCGCCATGATCGAGGACGTGGACGGCAACCGCTTCCTGGACTGGATCGGCGGCGTCGGCGTTCTGAACATCGGCTTCTCCCACCCCGAGATCGTGGAGGCCGTCAAGGCTCAGGCCGAGAAGTATTTCCACGGTATGTTCAACATCGTCACCCACGAGGGCTATGTGGCCCTGGCCGAGAAGCTGGCCCAGATCGTCCCCGTGAAGGGCGACAGCAAGAAGGTCTTCTTTGCCAACTCCGGTGCTGAGGCTGACGAGAACGCTGTCAAGGTGGCCCGCGCCTACACCGGCCGTCCCAATATCATCGCCATGACCGGCGCTTTCCATGGCCGCACCATGCTGACCATGACCATGACCGCCAAGAAGGCCTACACCACCGGCATGGGCCCCCTGGTCAACGGCGTCTTCCGGGCCAAGTTCCCCTATCTGTACCGCAGCCCCGCCGGCATGAGCGAGGCCGAGGTCATCCAGTCCTGCGTGGACAGCATCCACGACCTCTTCGAGGAGGCCTGCCAGCCCGACACCGTGGCAGCCATCATCCTGGAGCCCCTCCAGGGCGAGGGCGGCTTCATCCCCGCACCCATCGAGTTCGTCAAGGCCCTGCGTCAGATCTGTGACCAGCACGGCATCCTGCTGATCGCCGACGAGGTCCAGAGCGGCTTCTGCCGCACCGGCCGCATGTTTGCCTCCGAGTACTGGGCAGAGGCCGGCTGCGCCCCCGACATCCTGACCACCGCCAAGTCCATCGCCGCCGGTATGCCCATCAGCGCCATCGTGGCCCGCTCCGAGATCATGGACGCCATCCCCGGCGGCACCGTGGGCGGCACCTTCTGCGGCAACCCCCTGGCCTGCGCCGCCGGCCTGAAGACCATCGAGATCATGGAGCGTGACAACCTGGCTGCCCGTTCCCGTGAGATCGGCGAGAAGGTCACCGCCCGTGCCAAGGTCTGGCAGGAGAAGTACGGCGTCCTGGGCAACATCCGCGGCCTGGGCGCTATGATCGGTCTGGAGTTCGTCAAGGACATGGAGACCAAGGAGCCCAACGGCGAGCTGGTTTCCGCCATGGTCCAGGCCTGCGTCCAGCGGGGCCTGATGATCGAGCCCGCCGGCCGTTGGGGCCAGGTGGTCCGGTTCCTGGCTCCCCTGGTCATCACCGATGAGCAGCTGGAGAAGGGCCTGGATCTCTTCGAGGAGGCCCTGGTCGAGTGCCTGAAGGCCTGATGGAGTCTGCCTATGAACGGGTTGATTCAAAAGGTTGAAGCCGGGATCCAGAAGCAGACCTTTGCCCAGTTGATGGGTTTCCGGGTAGAGGAAGCAGAGGAGGGCCGGGTGGTGATCTCCTGTGAGCGGAGAGCTGACCTGCTCCAGCAGACCGGCCTGCTCCACGGCGGCGTGACCGGCGCCCTCTGCGAAGCGGCTGCGGGATACGCGGCTCTGACCATCCTGCCGGAGGGGCAGTCCCTCATCGGCGTGGAATACAAGATCAATCTTCTCCGTGCCATCACTGGCGAGAAGGCCATCGCGGTGGGCAAAGTCCTCAAGCGGGGCAAGACCCTCATCGTGGTGGAAGTGGAGGCGTTCAACGCGGGCAGCGACAAGATCGCGGCAAAGATGATCTTTACCGGGATCCCCACCCAGGAATAAGGCAGCAAAGCCTGTTTCCGTGAGTATTGAACAAATTATGCACTCCCAAATGGGCGGCGGGGGCCGCAACGAAACCTGCGGTCCCCCTGCCGCGCCACCTCGCGAAAAGTGAATAACCGCCCCCTGGGAGCAGGCAAGGAGGTATTTTTGATGAGTAGTAGTCCCACCAAAAAGAAAGGCTTAGGCACGTTCGACTTTTTCTGTGTTGGCTTTGGCGCCATCGTCGGCGTGGGCTGGGCCGTCTCCCTGAACAAATGGATGGCCAGCTGCGGCGGTCCTGTTCCCGCTTCTCTCGGCTACCTGTTGGCCCTGATCATGATGGTTCCCGTCGGCCTGTGCTTCGCCGAGCTGGTGCCCATGATGCCCGTGGCCGGCGGTACCACTGCCTTTGCCTACAAGGCATTCGGTGAAAAAATTTCCTATCTGGCCGGTTGGTGTACCCTGGGCGCCTTTCTGACCCTGATGCCCTGGGAGGCCATCTATGTGGTTGACATCGCGGCCATCCTGATCCCCGGCATCAAGGCCGGTGCCCCCCTGTACACGCTGGCCGGAACGGATATCTATCTGGGCCATATCGTGGTCGGTGTGATTATCGCCCTGTTCTTCTTCTTTATCAACTACAAGGGCGCGGACCTGGCCGCCGGCGTGCAGAAGGTCCTGTGCATCTTCCTCATCGGCGTGGGCATCCTGGCCATGATCTTCGCCGTGTTGAAGTTTGATACCCAGAACTGGCAGCCCATCTATGAAAATGTGGGCGTCAGCACCCATAAGAGCTTTTTCGGCGGTATGCTGGCCATTCTGGCCACCGCGCCCTTCTTCCTCTGTGGTTTTGAGACCATCCCCCAGGGCGTGGAGGACGCCGGCGGCTCCGTCAAGAAGGTGGGCATGACCGTGCTCCTGTCCATCGTGGTGGCCTGCCTGTTCTATTCTCTCCTGCTGATCACCATCGGCGGCGCATGGCCCTGGCAGTCCTTCTATCACGACATGGCCTCTCCCTCCGTGGCGAACGTCTTTGCGGCGATCTACGAGGGAACCACGCTGGGGAAGGGACTGTATACCCTGCTGGTGGCCGGTGCGCTGTGCGGCCTGCTGACCACCTGGAACAGCTTCATGATGGGTACTGCCAACCTGATGATGGCTCTGGCCCGTGCCCGGATGCTTCCCGCTGTTCTGTCCAAGCGTTCTCCCAAGACCGGTACCCCTGTCAACGGTCTGATCGTGTGTCTGGTGGCCTCTGTCATCGGCCCCTTCTTGGGTCTGGGCCTGATCGACCCCCTGACCACCTTCAGCAGCGCAGCCTATGTGCTGTCCTGGGGTATGGCGGCCTACTGCCTCATCCGCCTGCGTAAGACCGAGCCGAATCTTCCTCGCCCCTATAAGATTCCCGGCGGTCTGCCCACGGCATGGTTTGCGGCAGCTGCCATGACCGTCCTGCTGGTGATGCTTTTCATCCCCAACTCTCCCGCCTACATGGGCGGCGTAGCCATCAAGATGTTTGTCGGCTGGCTGGTGGTTGGCGTCATCATGTTCCTGGCTACGGCCCCTCAGCGGAATAAGCTGACCCCCGAAGAACGGTCCGCGGCCCTCTTTGCCAGCGCGAAAGACGCGCAGGTATAATCCAAACAACTTGCATCGTTTCTCATAATTGATCTCTTTTTATCTCTCATCTCTTTTTATTTGCTTAAAATCCATTTTAGTATTTCCTTTCACGCGAGAACGCGGGACGCCTTGTGCGTTCTGCGTTCTTGCGTTTTATGGGAAAAGAACGATGTATCAGGACGGAATAACAGGCGGGACAGGACGCATCTGGGAGAAATAGAGACAGGCCGGGGGAGAATAGAGTAGAGCAGGAGGTGCTGCCTATGTTTTCGGCAGGAATTCTGCTGCTGCTTCAAACCCTGTGCTTTCCGCTGCGCCTGGGGAGCAGCGGCTCCTTTCCCCGGCCTCTGAAGGCGGAGGAGGAGCGGGAATACCTGGCCCGGTTTGCCCAGGGGGACCTGGAGGCCCGCAACAAGCTCATCGAGCACAATCTGCGTCTGGTGTCTCACATTCTGAAGAAGTATTATGTCCAGGCCAGCGACCAGGATGATCTCATCTCCATTGGGACCATCGGGCTCATCAAGGGGATCTCCACCTTCAAGCCGGATAAAAACGTCCGGCTGGCCACCTACGCCAGCCGGTGTGTGGAGAACGAGATCCTCATGTACTTCCGCAGCCAGCGGAAATACCAGGGGGATGTGTCCCTGTCGGATTCCATTGACTCCGACCGGGATGGCAACGCCCTCTCCCTGATGGACGTCATCAGCGTGGAGGACGACATGCTGGAGAATCTGGACACGAAGGAGTCCTGTGCCAAGGTCCGCCGCTGCGTGGACAGCTGCCTGACCGAGCGGGAGGCGAAGGTCATCACCCTCCGCTACGGCCTGGACGGCGAGATCCCCCGGACCCAGCGGGAGATCGCCGCCGCCTGCGGCATCAGCCGCTCCTACGTATCCCGCCTGGAGAAGAAAGCCCTGGGGAAGCTGCGGGAGGAAATGGAAAAGACAACATGAATGGTTTTTCTCAAACAGGAAGGGCGGGTACCGGTTCGTTGGTACCCGCCCTTCCTGTTACAGGAGGAAGATCAATTGTTACACCCGATGGGTGATTTCATGGCGCTTGGGGCCGGTGGAGACGATGGTGATGGGGGTCTCGATCTCCTTTTCCAAAAAGTCCACATAGGCCTTGGCCTCGGCGGGGAGATCCTGATATTCCGTGACGCCCCGCACATCGCACTTCCAGCCGGGGAGGGTGGTAAAGACCGGCTTGGCCCGCTCCAGCAGGGCGGGAACGGGGAAGTCCCTAGTGATCTTGCCGTCGATCTCGTAGCCGGTGCAGACCTGGATCTCATCCAGGTAGCCCAGCACATCCAGGCAGGTGAGGGCCACCTGGGTGGCGCCCTGGATCATGCAGCCGTAGCGGGTGGCCACGGCGTCGAACCAGCCCACCCGGCGGGGGCGCCCGGTGGTAGCGCCGAACTCGCCCTTGTCGCCCCCCCGGCGGCGGAGCTCGTCCCCGGCCTCACCCAGCAGTTCGCTGACAAAGGGCTCGGTCTGGGAGCCCACGCAGGAGGAGTAGGCCTTGGACACGCAGATCACATCCTCCATCGCCGTGGGGGGAATGGAGGCCCCCACGCAGCCGAAGCCGGCCAGGGTGTGGGAGGAGGTGGTCATGGGCACGATCCCCAGGTCGGGATCCTTCATGGCCCCCAGCTGTCCCTCCAGGAGGATGGACTTGCCCTCCTTCAGGGCCTGGTGGACAAAGGAGACCGCGTCGCCCACATAGGGCCGGATGATCTCCCGCAGGTCCAGCAGCTCGGCAAAGAGGGCCTCCACGTCGATGGTGGGCTTGTGGTACATGTTCTCAAAGAGGATATTCTTGATCTCCACGGCCCGCTCTAACCGCTCCTTCAGCCGGGGCTCGTCGAAGAGGTCGCAGACCTGGATGCCGATCTTGGCGTACTTGTCGGAGTAGAAGGGGGCGATGCCGCTCTTGGTGGAGCCGAAGGCGTGCCCCCCCAGTCGCTCCTCCTCATAGGTATCCTGGAGGACATGGTAGGGCAGGAGGAGCTGGGCGCGCTCGGAGACGATGAGGTTGGGGGCGGGGACGTTGGCCTCGGTGAGGCTGTTCAGCTCGGCCACCAGCTTCCGGATATCCAGAGCCACGCCGTTGCCGATGATGTTGGTGATATGGGAGTAAAACACGCCGGAGGGCAGAGTGTGCAGGGCAAAGCGGCCGTAGTCATTGATAATGGTATGGCCCGCGTTGGCGCCGCCCTGATAGCGGATGACGATGTCAGACTGCTCTGCCAGCAGGTCGGTGATCTTTCCTTTTCCCTCGTCGCCCCAGTTGGCGCCGACGATTGCTTTTACCATGAGGAAGCCTCCTAACAAGTTCCCGAAAGGAAACCAATAAATGATGAAAAATTCAGTTTTCATTATAATCCTGCCATAGAAAAAATGCAAGACGCTGAAAGTAAAATTTCATTTTTTCTCTCGGTAGGAAATTCCGTCTATCTGTCTATTTACATTCGTGATTTAACTTGATAAAATATGAAAGGAATTGAAGCGCAAAGGAGGAGCATTTCATGAAGAAATCTCCAAAGGCGGACAACGACCTGCTCTACCAAAGCCTGCTCCAGCTGCAAAGCGTGGAGGAGTGCCGCCGGTTCATGCAGGATCTGTGTACCGTCAGCGAGCTGAAGGCTATGGAGCAGCGCATCGAGGTTGCCATGTATCTGCGGGAGGGGATGATCTATCAGGACATTCTCAAGCGGACCGGGGCCAGCAGCGCCACCATCAGCCGGGTCAACCGCTGCCTCCAGTACGGCGCGGAGGGCTACCAGGCTATTTTGCCCAGAATGGATGCTTTCTGGGAGGAGGAGAAGAAAAAAAGCTGTGAGTGAGTTCGACGCAACCTACAATGCCCTGGCGAACTGCTACGACGCCATGACCGAGGACGTGAACTACCCCGCCTGGGCGGATTTTTTGGAAAAGTGCTTTTCCCGGGAAAAGAAGCCCATCCACACGGTCCTGGACCTGGCCTGCGGCACGGGAACCATGTCCTTTCTGCTGGCCCAACGGGGCTATGAGATGATCGGGGTGGACTTTTCCCCGGAAATGCTGGCCATGGCGGCGGAAAAGACCCTGCCGGAGGGGGTGGAGCCCCCCATTTTTCTGTGCCAGCCCATGGAGAAGCTGGACCTCTACGGCACGGTGGACGCCTGCGTCTGTCTGCTGGACAGCGTGAACCACGTGACCAGGCCCGCCAAGCTGCGAAAGGCCTTCCAGCGGGTGCGGCTCTTTCTGGAGCCCGGGGGACTGTTTGTCTTTGACGTCCACACCCCCGGCCATCTGGAGAGCCTGGACGGCGGCATGTTTATTGACGAGACCGAGGAGGCATACTGCGTTTGGCGGACGGAGTACGACCGCCGACGCCGGATCTGCACCTACGCCATGGACGTTTTCCAGCGGGCGGAGGGGGATCTCTGGGAGAGGGACGGCGAGATCCACGAGGAGTACGCCTACACCCCGGAGGAGCTGACCGCCTTCCTGGAGGAGGCCGGATTCGTGGAGATCCGCCAGTACGGCAACCTGAAATTCCGGCGACCGAAGGCAGGGGAGGAGCGGATCTTCTTCACCGCCCGAAAGCCTGCGGAATGAGAGAAGAAGGAGAACACATATCATGGATTATATTGTACGAATGATTGCCAAGGACGCGCCGGTGAAGGCCATGGCCATCCAGGGCCATGACCTGGTCCAGCGGGCCAGAGAGATCCAAAACACCCTGCCCGTGGCCACGGCGGCCCTGGGCCGGACCCTGATGGCCACCTCCATGATGGGCCAGCAGCTCAAGGAGAAGGACGGCTCTGTCACCGTTCGGATCAGCGGCGGCGGCCCCCTGGGGAACATCCTGGCGGTCTCCGATAGCGGCGGCAACGTCCGGGGCTATGTGCAGAACGGCCAGGTGGAGCTGCCCCTGAAGGGGCCGGCCAAGCTGGACGTGGGCAGCGCCGTGGGCACCCAGGGATCCATTACCGTCATCAAGGACCTGTGCATGAAGGAGCCCTACGTGGGCACCATCCCCCTGACCTCCGGGGAGATCGCGGAGGACGTCACTGCCTACTTTGCCGAGAGCGAGCAGATCCCCACCGCCTGCGCCTTGGGGGTCCTGGTGGACCGGGACCTGTCCGTGGCGGCGGCCGGGGGCTACTTGATCCAGCTGCTGCCCGGGGCCACAGAGGCGGACATTGACAAGATCGAGGCCGGCATCCAGCGGGTGGGGCAGGTCACCAACCATCTGAGCCAGGGGGTCACGGCAGAGGACCTGCTGAAGGATGTGCTGTCCGACTTCGACCTGGAGGTGCTGGAGACTGTCCCCGTGGAGTACCGCTGCTACTGCAGCCGGGAGAGAATGCGCAGCGCCCTCATCAGCATGGGGAAGACCGAGCTGAAGTCCCTCATCGACGAGGTAGGCCGGGCGGAGATGAGCTGCCAGTTCTGCGACGCCATCCACGTCTTCGAAAAGGAGGAGCTGGAGGACCTGCTGGCCTCTCTGTGAGCATCGGCTTGTCGGGTCCGCCCGGATCTGCGGGCCCGACAAGCTTTGCCCAAAACCCTCCAAAATTTTCACAAAAAACTATTGACAAACAGCCCCTTCATAAGTATAATAAATTTCGTCGCTCGGGGTAAGGGCCTTGAGAGACAGGACGGGAGCATAGCTCAGCTGGGAGAGCACATGCCTTACAAGCATGGGGTCACAGGT
>JAUNCL010000005.1 GCA_030535235.1 Bacillota bacterium | reverse complement strand
CCACGTTGTCGCCCACGTTGTCGGCGATGGTGGCGGGGTTACGGGGGTCATCCTCGGGGATGCCGGCCTCGACCTTACCCACCAGGTCAGCGCCCACGTCAGCGGCCTTGGTGTAGATACCGCCGCCCACACGGGCAAACAGAGCCATGAAGGATGCGCCGATGCCGTTCATCACGATGATGTTGCCCAGGGCAACGGGATCGGTGATGCCGGCGGCGTAGCGCAGGATGCAGAACCAGATGGAGATGTCCAGCATGCCCAGGCCCACGACGGTGAAGCCCATGACGGAGCCGGAGGAGAAGGCCACGCGCAGACCGCGGTTCAGGCTTTCAGAAGCAGCCTGGGCGGTACGGGCGTTGGAGTTGGTTGCGATCTTCATGCCGATGAAGCCGGCCAGCATGGACCAGATACCACCGGTGAGGAAAGCAAAGGGAGTAAATTTGGACAGCATGCTGCCGCCGCTGGCGAAGGCGATCACCACCAGGATGATGAAGACCACCACAAAGACCTTGGCGACAGTGGTGTACTGATGCTTCAGATACGCATTGGCACCATCACGGATGGACTGCGCGATCTTCCGCATCGTGTCATTGCCTTCGGAGAAGGTCATGACCTTGTTGCGTTGGATCAGGGCGAAGATCAGAGCCAGGGCGGCGCCGATAAAGCCGATCCACATGTAGTTTTCCACGAACGACACTCCTTTTCTTTGTTATCTCCTGCCTGGGAAAGACAGGGGATACACGAATAACATACCAATTTTAGCATAAGAAAAGGGATTTGCAAGTATTACGCCGCTCATTTCTCTGATTTCGCAATATTTTCACAAAACCGATCGAAAAAAGTCGGAGTATTTTAGATAAAAAAGCAGAGCCTGAAAAGGCTCTGCAGGAGGGGGCCGGAGATCAGTTTCGTTTCCAGGTGGAGGGGAGCATGAGGATGAGGATGGGGAAGATCTCCAGGCGGCCAATGAGCATGGAAAGGGTGAGCCCCACCTTGCTCAGAGGGGAGAAGGCGGCGAAGTTTCCCGTGGGTCCCACGGCGTCCAGACCCGGCCCCACGTTGCTCAGGCAGGCCAGGGCGGCGGTGAAGGAGGTGGTCAGGGATTCCCCGTCCAGAGCGACCAGGGCGGCCGTTGCCCCCAGGGTCAGGCAGTAGAGGGAGAAGAAGACGAAAACGGTGCTCAGGGTGCCCTCGTCCACCGCCTTGCCGTCCAGCTTTACCACCTTCACCTCCCGGGGGTGGGACAGGCGGCGCAGCGTCCGCAGCCCGCCCCGGAGCATCAGCAGGACCCGGGAGCACTTGAGGCCGCCGGCGGTGCTGCCGGCGCAGCCACCCAGAAACATGAGGAGGACCAGGACCAGCTGGGAGAGGGTGGGCCAGAGGGCGAAGTCCGCTGTGGAGAACCCTGCCGTGGACACGATGGTGGCCACCTGGAAGCAGACGATCCGCAGGGTCTCCCCCAGGGTGTCATAGAGGGGGCGGACGTTCCAGAAGATGATGGCGACCGCCAGCAGCACTGCGATGAGGAAGAACCGCAGCTCATCGCTCCGCAGGGCCTGTCGGGCCCGGCCGGTGAGGACCAGGAAGAAGGCGGCGAAGTTCAGGGAGCACAGGAGCATGAAGACGGTGATGATGATCTCGCAGGCGGGAAGGCCGTAGGCGGCGATGCTGGCGTTCATGACGGAAAAGCCGCCGGTACACACCGTGGCGAAGGTGGTCACAGCCGCGTCATAGAGGGGCATCCCCGCCAGGGAGAGGCAGAGGATCTCCAGGGCCGTCAGGGCAATATAGATCAGGTAGAGGATCTGGGAGGACTGGGCGGTTTTGGGGACCAGCTTGGAGGACACCGGGCCGGGGGACTCGGCCTGGACCAGCACCTGGGTCCGGCCGCCTACCTTGGGCAGAAAGGCCAGGGTAAAAATGAGGACCCCCATGCCGCCGATCCAGGAGGAGAAGGACCGCCAGAAGAGGATGCCCCGGGGGAGGGCCTCAATGTCCGTGAGGATGGAGGCCCCGGTGGTGGTGAAGCCGGAGACCGTTTCAAACAGGCAGTCTACATAGCCGGTGAAGTACCCGGAGAACCAGAAGGGCAGGGCGCCGAAGAGCCCCAGGGCCAGCCAGATGAGGCCCACCACGGCGTAGCCCTCCCGGGAGTAGAAGTCGGGCTTGGACCGGAGGCGGGACAGTCCGGTCCCCAGCAGGAGGACCAGCAGAATCGTATAGAGGAAGGGCCGGGGGTCCTCCCGATAGAAAAGGGACACACCCAGGGGGAGAAACAGGCACAGACCCTCCAGCTGGAGGGTCCGCCCCAGGGTGCGGAGCATAAGCTTGTAATTCATAGAGGATACCTAAAATGGGAAGGGTCAGGAGTGCTCCCAGGTGGCGGGGTGGAAGAGCAAGAGGATGGGGAAGAGCTCCAGACGGCCGATGAGCATATAGAGGGACAGAACCAGCTTGCTCAGGCAGGAGAGCCTGCCAAAGCTGGATACAGGGCCGACGGCATCCAGACCGGGGCCCACGTTGGAGAGACAGCCCAAGGAGGCGGTGAAGGCGGTGGTCAGGGAGACCCCGTCCAGAGAGACCACCAGGCAGCCAACTCCCAGCAGCAGGAAGAAAAGGATGGCGAAAGAAAAGACCGTGTTCAGGGTTTTCTCGTCCACTGCCTTGCCGTCCAGCTTGACCACCTTGACCGCCCGGGGATGGGACAGCCGCAGGAGGGAGCGCAGGGAGCAGCGGAGGAGCAGCAGGATACGGCCGCACTTGATGGAGCCAGCAGTGCTGCCCGAGCAGCCGCCCACGAACATGAGAAGGACCAGGATGGTCTGGGCGAAGGGGGGCCAGAGGTTATAGTCGGTGGTGCAGAAGCCCGAGGTGGAGATGATGGAGGCCACCTGAAAGACCGCGTCCAGCAGGGCACGGCCAAAGCTGTCGTAGAGGGGTAGAATGTTCAGGAAGACCAGCAGGGAAGCCGCTGCCACGGCCATCAGGAAAAACTTCAGCTCGTCGCTGTGGAGGGCCTGTCTGGCCCGGCCGGTAACCGCCAGGAAGAAGAGGGCGAAGTTCAGGGAACCCAGTATCATAAAGACAATGGCGATGATCTGGCAGGCGGTGTTATAGGCGGCGAAGCTGCTGTTCATTACGGCGAAGCCGCCGGTGCAGACGCTGGCAAAGGTGGTGACCACTGCGTCGTAGAGGGGCATCCCCGCCAGCAGGAAGGCGGCGATCTCCACAAAGGTCAGGGCGAAGTAAATAAGGTAGAGAATCTGGGAGGACTGGACGGTCTTGGGGACCAGTTTGGTGGCGATGGGGCCGGGGACCTCGGCCTGAACCAGGATGTGGTTCCGGGCGCCCACCTTGGGAAGAAAGGCCAGGGTGAAGAGGAGGACGCCCATGCCGCCGATCCAGGAGGAGAAGGACCGCCAGAAAAGGATGCCCCGGGGGAGGGACTCAATTTCTGAGAGAATGGTGGCCCCGGAGGTGGTGAAGCCGGAGACTATCTCAAAGAGACAGTCGGTAAAGCTGCCGAAGCAGCTGGAAAACCAGAAGGGCAGGGCGCCGAAGAGGCTGAGGACCATCCAGATCAGGCCCACGATGACAAAGCCCTCCCGGGAGAAAAAGGTGGACTGGGACCGGATGCGGGAGAGCAGGAAGCCGGTCAGAGCCACCGGCAGGAGGGTGAAGACAAAGGGGCGGGGGTCCTCATGATAGAGGAGGCAGACCACCAGAGGAAGAAGGAGGCATAGGGCCTCCACCTGGAGGGTCCGCCCCATCATGCGCAGCATCAGTTTATAGTTCATGGCGGGGAGTCCTCGGCTCAGTCCTTTTGGAAGATGTCGGTGAAGGCCTGAATCCCCTTGCCGTGGGAGATGACGATGACCCGGTCACCGGAGGACAGGACGGTGCTGCCCGAGGGGATGATCACCTTTTCCTCGTGGAGGAGGGCGGCGATCAGGAAGCCCTTGCGGATGGGCAGGTCCATCAGGGGGGTCCCCAGGTGGGGGGTGGTGTCCCGCAGGATGAATTCGGCGGCCTCGGCATCGGTGTCGGCGATGCGGTAGAGGGCGGTCATCACGTTGCCGCTCTTGTCCTGGAGGCCCCGGACCAGCCGGAGGATGCGCTCCACGGTGAGGAGCTTGGGGGCCACCACGCTGTCCAGACCGGCGTCCCGGACCACGGAGGTGTAGTTTTCCCGGTTGGACTTGGCGATCACCTTCCGGATCCCCTGCTGCCGGGCGTAGAGGGAGGAGATGAGGTTGTCCTCGTCCCGGCCGGTGAGGGCGATGAAGGCGTCGTTGTTGGTAAAATGCTCCGAGGCCAGCAGCTCCTGGTCGGTGCCGTCCCCGTGGAGGATGAGGGCGCCGGGGAGAAGCTCGGAGAGCCGGCGGCAGTGGGCCTCGCTGCTCTCCACCAGAGTCACCCGGACCCCCATGGACAGCAGAAGCTTGGACAGATAGTGGGCGATGCGGCTGCCGCCGATGATGAAGACCGAGTGGATTTTGGGAAGATCCCGGCCCAGGGTCCGCAGGTAGGCGGAGAGGTCCTTGGGGGTGCCGGTGATATAGAGGGTGTCCCCGGCCTGGGGGACGAAGGAGCCGTTGGGGATGATGACCTCCTTTTTCCGCTCCGCGGCGCTGAAGAGGATGCCCCGGGTCTTGCCAAAGAGGTCAGACAGAGGATGCCCCACGATGTGGTCATCCTCCCGGACGGCGACGCCGATCATCTCCACCTTGCCCCGGAAGAAGGTGTCCACGTTGGCGGCGGCGGGGAAGCGGAGCAGGCGGGAGATCTCCGAGGCGGTGGAATACTCGGGGTTGATGACCGTGTCGATGTTCAGGTCCTTCCGCAGGGAGGACAGATCGTCGGTGTAGGCCACGTCCCGGATGCGGGCGATGGTGTACTTGGTCCCCAACCGCTTGGCGGTGAGGGCGCAGAGCATGTTTACCTCGTCCATGTTGGTGGTGGCCAGGAGGAGGTCGGCGTCCTCGGCGCCGGCCTCCCGCAGAACGGAGGGGGCCGCGCCGGGGCCCTTGATGCACATGACGTCCAGGGTCTCGCTGGCCCGGTGGATGGCGGCGTCGTTGTTGTCGATGATGGTGACGTCGTGGTCCTCCTGGGAGAGGTAGGTGGCCAGGGTGGAGCCCACCTTACCGGCGCCGACGATGAGGATTTTCAAGAAGCATCATCCTTTCGCAGAAAAACGGCCGGAAAGACCGTGTTTGCACAGGTATTACAGCCCATCATACCACAGAATAGGAAAAGGTGCAATTCCCATGTCTTTTCAAAAGAAAGGTTCTGTGTTACAATATCTTAATAACTTGGAAAACGGCGAAGGAAGCCATTGGGAAGGAGGAAACGGGATGCGGCAAATGGATCTGACCGAGGGCGTGATCTGGAAAAAGTTAGTGGTCTACGCCCTGCCGGTGGTGCTCTCCTCTCTGCTCCAGTCGGCCTACTCCATCACCGATCTGGTGGTGGCCGGGTGGTTCATCGGCAAGGACGGCATCTCCGCCATCAACAACGCCAGCCAGGTGATGGTCCTCCTCACCCAGATCATCATGGGAGTCACCACCGGCGGCAATATCCTTATGGGCCAGTATTACGGCAGCCGGGACCGGGAGAATCGGGTCAAAACCAACCAGACCCTCTTCACTTTCGCTCTGGCCGCCGGGGCTGTCACCACGGTGGTCCTCTTCCTGCTGAGCCGCCCCATCCTGGTGGCTCTGGCCGCCCCGGCCCTGGGGGAGGCCGACCTCTACCTGAAACTCTGCGCCTTCGGCCTGATCCCCATTTTCGGCTACAACACCATGGCCGCCGCCCTCCGGTCGGTGGGGGACTCCCGGCAGCCCTTCTATTGCGTGGCGGTGACCGCCTGCTGCAACATCGCCCTGGACCTGCTGTTCATGGGGGCCTTCCGGTGGGGCGCGGCGGGCGCCGCGCTGGCTACAGTCCTCTCCCAGCTGGCCAGCTTCCTGGTCTGCCTGGTCTATGTGCTGGGCCGGAAGGAACTCTTTGGCCTGTCCCTGGGGGAACTGGCCATCCAGCGGGACAAGCTGATTCGGATGCTCAAGCTGGGCATCCCCGCCGCCGTCCAGATGACGGTGGTGGGCCTGTCCTGGCTGGCCATGACTTTTTTGGTGAACCGCTACGGGGTGGAGGCCTCTGCCGCCAGCGGCATCTGTGCCAAGGTCAAGGATGTGGCCCTCATGTTCACCATTGCCATGTCCTCGGCGGCCACCACCATGACCGCCCAGTGCCTGGGGGCCAAAAAGTACGACCGGGCCAGTAAGGTGGTCCATATCGCCATGCGGATCTCCCTGGCTATGGCGGCGGTGGTCATCGTGGTCATCGAACTCTTCGCCCCCCAGATCCTGTCGGTCTTCCACCCGGACGCCCGGACCATGGAGATCGCCCTGGAGAACCTGCGCATTGAGATTCTGGGCCAGATCTTCTACGCCAGCTTCATGGTCTACAACGCCCTGCCCACGGGAGCCGGGCACCCCATGTTTGCCCTGTTCTCCAGCCTGCTCAACTGCATCGTGGTCCGGGTGGTTCTGGCCCTTATCCTGAACCACACCATGGGCCTGACGGGCATTTTCTGGGCCTGCGCCATCGCCCCGGCCTCCTCGGTCCCCTTAGGCTACCTCTACGAGCGCACCGGCGTCTGGCGGAAATCCATGGTGGACGGAGAAGCATAAAACAGAGTTTGCAGGGGCAATTCACGAATCGCCCGCCACGCTGTGAATCTCCTTCGCTGGGGTGATGGCGAAATGGGTGTAGGGCCGATGACCACATCGGCCCAATCTGCGCAGTGCGGCTTTTTCGACAAGCGAAAAGGACCGGTACGTTTTTGTACCGGTCCTTTTGCTATGTGAGGTGTGGTTACAGGTTAAAGAAGGCCTGGATCTGGGTGTAGAGCACCAGAACCATGATGAGGGGGATGATGATGCGGTAGGCGATCTTGAAGTACCCGGCGAGCTTGAAGGTGTGTCCGCCCTCCTCGCACTCCTCCTGAACCAGCTTGGGCAGCTTCCAGCCCAGCAGCAGGCTCATAAGCAGAGCGCCCAGGGGCATCAGCACGCCCTCGGTGATCATGTCATAGAAGTCCAGCCAGCAGTCGTTCCACATGGCGTAGCCTGCGCCGCCGGCCTCCAGGCCCAGCAGCTCGAAGGGAGCCTTCAGAGCGGCGCCGCCGGAGCCCAGGGCGTCCATAGCAGCGGGCAGACCCACGATGAAGATGGCGATGGCAAAGATCAGGGAGATCTTCTTACGGTTGGGCTCCTTGCCCTTGGCCAGCTGACGGTCCACCACGGAGGCGGTGCAGACCTCCAGCAGGGCGATGGAGGAGGTGATGGCAGCGATGAACACCAGGAAATAGAACAGGAAGCCCACCACGTTGCCCACCATACCGCCCATGCCGTCCAGGAAGACCTTCTGCATGGAGGCGAAGAGCAGGCCGGGGCCGGCGCCGTAGTCCACGCCGAAAGCGGAGCAGGCGGGCATGATCATCATACCGGCCAGCAGGGCGAAGATGGTGTCGGAGAAGGGGACGATGACAGCGTTCTTCTGGATGCTCTTTTCCTTGCTCAGGTAGGAGCCGAAGGTGATGTTGATGCCCATGGCCAGGGACAGGGAGAAGAACATCTGGCCGGCGGCGGTCTTCAGCACGCCGAAGAAGCTGCTGGGGTCAGCGAAGATGGAGAAGTCGGGCTTGAACATGAACTTGTAGCCGTCGGCGGCACCCTCCTGGGTGGCGACGAAGATGATGATGCCGATGAGGATCACGCCGAGGGCGGGCATGACAGCCTTGCTGAACTTCTCAATGCCGCCCTGGACGCCGCCCATGACGATGATCATGGTGATGGCCATAGCCAGAGCCAGGAAGAGGACCATGGCCTTGGCGTCATACAGCAGGAAGCCGAAGTAGCTGGAGCCCTGGGCGGCGAAGCCGTCGAAGCCCACGATCTGCACCAGGAAGCCCAGGCAGTACCGCAGGGTCATGCCGGCCAGCACCGCGTAGAAGCTGAGGATCAGGAAGGGACAGAAGGCGGCCATCCAGCCGATGACCTTGTACTTCTCAGAGAGCTTGGCGTAAGCGCCCACGCCGGTGCCGGTCTTACGGCCCAGGGAGAACTCTGCCATCATCAGGGGGATACCGGCCAGGAGCACCAGGATCAGGTAGATCACCAGGAAGGCGAAGCCGCCGGAGGAACCCATCTTATAGGGGAAACCCCACAGGTTGCCCAGACCAATGGCCGAGCCGATGGAGGCCATCAGGAAGCCGAAGGAGCTGCCCCACTGACCACGTTTGTTTTCTTGCATTTTCTTTCTCTCTCCTTTATCATAGGTATTCCGCCTGCCGGCGGGAGAGGCCGGCAAGCGGGCTGGGGGAGTGAGTATGGCGCCTTTGCCAAGGGTGGGAAAAAGCGCATACTCGGCATAGTGACACCACTTTACACTAAAACAGGAGAGATTGCAAGCTGTTGTTTTCCACACTTGCCGAGGGCAGGAGGATTTTTGTGGAAAAACAAGAAACCCCTTGAAAATCCAGCGATTTTCAAAGGGAATTTTAAGAGATAAAATGTTATTTTTGCGAAATAAAATTGACAACTTGACAATAATTTGCGCCCTGTTTTTTCCAATCGGAGGAAAGGTCGTTGCAAATGAAAATTTTTGCTGTGAATTTTGTTGGAAAATCGGATAAAATCACGAAAGCCCTGTTGGCGCCCTTTTCCAAGGGGAATTAATTCAGTATAATGAGAGAAAGAAACAGAAAGGGGTGGGGGAAATGCCCAACTATCGTCTGACCCTCTGCTACGACGGGACCCGCTGGAAGGGGTGGCAGAAGCAGGGAAACACCGAGCAGACCATCCAGGGGAAGCTGGAGGCCCTGCTCTCCCGGCTGCTGGACCAGCCGGTGGAGGTGGCGGGCTCTGGCCGCACCGACGCCGGGACCCACGCCAGGGGGCAGGTGGTCTCCTTCCGGGCCAAAACCGAAATGCCCACCCGGGAGATCCTGGCGGGCCTGCGCCAATACCTCCCGGCGGATATCGGGGCGATCAGCCTGGAGGAGGCCGATCCCCGCTTTCACGCCCGGCTCTCCTGCGTGGGGAAGACCTATGTCTACCGCATCTGGCGGAGCGAGTCTCCCAACGTCTTCGAGCGGAACTACCTGTACTTCTGCCCCGGGGACCTGGACGTGGAGAAGATGCGCCGGGCGGCTTCGGCTCTCTGCGGCCGCCACGATTTCCGGGCCTTCTGCTCCCTGAAAAAGTTCAAAAAGTCCACCGTCCGCACGGTGGAGACCATCACCATCGAAGAACTGGGGCCGGAGCTGCGGCTGACCTTCTCCGGGGATGGCTTCCTCTATCACATGGTCCGCATCCTGGTGGGGACCCTTCTGGCGGTGGGCCGGGGAGAGCTGGAACCGGAGGATATGGAAAACATCCTGGCGTCCCAGGACCGCCAGCGGGCCGGCGAAACCGTCCCCGCCTGCGGACTGTGCCTGGAAGAGGTGCGGTATTGACCCGGAAAGGGGTGGAAAACATCTTTAACACCCCGGAAAGGCGGGATGTCAAAGGGCTTTGCTTGTGAAACCGGTCTCCTCGGACGTAGGATATCAGCAGGAGGAATGTCAAATGGAACTTGGAAAACAGATCAAAAAGTATCGTTCCGAGCTGGGCCTGTCCCAGGATGCCCTGGCGGACAAGATCTATGTGACCCGTCAGACCATTTCCAATTGGGAGAACGACCGAAACTACCCGGATGTGCGCAGTCTGGTGATGCTCAGTACGGTTTTTGGCATTTCTCTGGATATTCTGGTCAAAGGAGATTTGGAAGAAATGAAGGAACAGATCAAGGAGGAAGATATCCGAAAGTTCGATCGGGACAGCAAAGTGTTTGCGGTTCTGACGCTGGGGATGATCCTGACGCCCTTCCCCCTGGCCCATTTTCTGGACTGGATCGGCTTCGGTCTATGGGGTATCTGGGCGGCGGTGACCTTTTGGTATGCGCTGGGAATCGAGAAGCAGAAGAAGGCCTATGATATCCAGACCTACAAGGAG
Source organism: Bacillota bacterium (assembly GCA_030535235.1). Taxonomy (GTDB): domain Bacteria; phylum Bacillota; class Clostridia; order Oscillospirales; family Oscillospiraceae; genus Evtepia. The sequence goes on along the minus strand of JAUNCL010000005.1, from coordinate 92,309 downwards.
ATCCTGGCCTTTTCCGAGGGCAGACGGCTGGATGAGCTGGAGAAATATCAGGAGATGGGCAAGCGGCCCTACCAGAAGGCGGCTCTGGCCATCGGCATGGCCCTCGTTACCTTGGCGGTAGCCGCCGTGATGAGCGTTCTGCTGAAATGAGGAAAGGTAAAGTGTTGGCTGTCACGCCGTAGGGCGGGGGCCTTGCGGCGCCTCTGCCTGCAGGTTGGGCCGATGTGGTCATCGGCCCCTACAAAATGGGATGCTTTTTCGACCTTCCTACTGTTCCATGAGGGTCTCCGCCGCCACGCAGGCCAGGAGGATGGCCGCCCCCAGCATCCCAGCCGGGGAGAGGGTCTCTCCCAGGATGAGCCGAGAGAAGAGGGCGGTCATCACCGGCCCGGTGCACTGGAGAAGGGCCACTGTCCGGGCGGAGATATGCCCCAGGGCGGCGTTCTGGAGGAAGTACCCGGCCACGGTGCACAGGATGGCCAGGTAGACGATAATGGCCCACTCTTTGCCCCCGGCAGTCCCCAGGTGGACGCCCCCCTCCAGGAGGAAGGTGAACACCAGGGTCAGTAGGGCCGACATGCCCGCCTGAACCGTGGTGAGGGTGACCGGGTCCACGTTGTTCAGGGCCTTCTCTCCGAAAACCAGGGACCCGGCCAAAAGGAGGGCGGACAGCAGGCCGAAGACCTCCCCCAGACCAAAGCCTGTCAGCCCGCCCCGGCCGCAGAGGAGGTACAGACCCACCACCACCAGCAGGAGGATGGGGAGGTGCTTGGGGCTGAACTTCCGGCGGAAGACCACCAGGGCCAGCAGGGGGGTCATCACCGTGGACAGGGACCGCAGAAAGGCGGTGGCTGTGGCGGTGGTGAGGACGATGGCCACGTTGGTGGTGATGTAGCCCCCGGCAATGCACAGGCTGGGCAGGAGCCAGTCCCGCACCGAGCAGGCCTTCAGTCCCTGCCAGATACGCTTGTGGAAGAGCAGGACCAGGAAGAGAAAGGCGATGAGATACCGGGCGGACAGGAGGGAGTAGAGGGGAACGGTCTCATAGGCGGCCTTGGAGATGGGGTCGCCGAAGCCGTAGAGGATGCTCTGCAAGAGGATGAACCCGCAGGGCAGCCACCGGAGGGTGACGCCCGGTTTCACCGGCGGGGTGTCTGGCTGGTTCGGAGAGGGTGTCTGCGCAGATTGACTCATTGTTCCAGCCCCTTTCGTTCCAGGCGGCTGTTTACCAACTGGCGGAGGAGGGTATAGAGGATCGAGCACACCGGCACGCTGAGGAGCATCCCCACCAGGCCGAAGGCGTTGCCCCCCACGGTGACGGCGGCCAGGACCCAGATCCCCGGCAGGCCCACGGACTTGCCCACCACCCGGGGGTAGATCAGGTTGCCCTCGATCTGCTGGAGGACCAGAATAAAGACCACGAACCAGAGGGCTTTGATGGGACTCACCAGCAGGATGAGGAAGGCACTCAGGAAGATCCCGATGAAGGCGCCGAAGATGGGGATGAGGGCGGTGAAGCCGATGAGGACGGACACCACCGCGGCGTAGGGGATTCGGAACAGGACCATGCCCACGAAGCACAGGGAGCCCAGGATCACCGCCTCGGTGAGCTGGCCGGTGATGAAGTTGGAGAAGGACCGGTTTGTCAGGGCGGCCAGATCGGCCAGCCAGGAAGCGGCCTTCCCGGGCAGCAGGGCCTGGGTGAGCTTCCGGACCTGACGGCAGAGGGTCTCCTTCTGGGCCAGGACATAGAGGGCGAAGATCACAGCCAGCACGAAGTTCACCGCCGCCGAGAAGAAGGTGGTGGTGAAGCCCAGGGCCTTATCCATCAGGGTCTGGCCGTAGGTGGAGAAGAAATCCAGAACGGCGGTATAGATTTTTTCCAGGTCCAGGGTCAGGGCGGGCAGCATGATGCCGTACCCTTCCAGCAGGTCCCGCAGATTGGTCCACCAGGTCTCCAGGGTGGCCAGGTGCTGGGGCAGCATGGCGGCGAAGCTCTCCACGCTCTCCTTCAGGGCGGGGAGGACGATGAAGAACAGGGCGAAGATGACCCCGGCGATGATGAGGGTACTGAGCAGCAGGCAGACCGGCCGCTTGAGTGTTTGGTGGATGGGCTTTGGCTGTTTTGCCCAGAGTCGGTCCCAGGTCTGCTCCACCGGCCGCAGAAGGACATTGACGATGAAGGCGATGGCGCAGCCCACCACGAAGGGGGAGATCAGGGCGAAGAGGGTGGAGAGAAGCGCCGCCACCTGACCGGGATGCTGCAGGCCCCAGTAGAGCAGCAGAGCGAAGGTGATGACGCCCAGGGTGCGTTTCAGGGGGTATTTGTTTGGGTCCATAGGGCAAAACCTCCGGTTCAGAAAGAAAAGATTAAGAGGAGTATAGCGGATTCTCCGGGGGATATCAAGGGATAAAAAACAAAAACTCCGAAGCCTTACAGCTTCGGAGTTTGGTGCGCGAGGCGGGACTTGAACCCGCACGTGCGTAATGCACACTAGAACCTGAATCTAGCGAGTCTGCCAATTCCACCACTCGCGCATGTCCTGCGCCGAACGGACTCGCTCAGCGCAGGACTTATACTACCACCGGGAACCAAAAAAGTCAAGCATTTTTTTGCGTTTTTGGAAAAAGTTTTTGATCTGCTGCCACGGGCAAAATCCACCGCACAAAAGCAAAACTCCGAAGCCTTACAGCTTCGGAGTTTGGTGCGCGAGGCGGGACTTGAACCCGCACGTGCGTAATGCACACTAGAACCTGAATCTAGCGAGTCTGCCAATTCCACCACTCGCGCATGTCTTACGCCAAACGTACTCGCTCAGCGCAGGACTTATAATAGCATTGGGACGGGAAAAAGTCAAGCACTTTTTCGCCTTTTTTCAAAAAAGTTTTTGGCGGTTTATTTGGTGCCAAAGATGCGGTCGCCGGCGTCCCCCAGACCGGGGACGATGTAGCCGTGGTCGTTGAGGTTTTCATCCAGGGCGGCGATGTAGATCTCCACGTCGGGGTGGTCGGCCCGGACCCGGGCGACCCCTTCGGGGGCGGCCAGGATGTTCATCAGCTTGATGTGCGTCACGCCGTATTCCTTCAGGAAGGTAATGGCAGCGGAGGCGGAGCCGCCGGTGGCCAGCATGGGGTCCAGAACGATGACATCCCGCTGGGCAATGTCGGGGGGCATCTTGCAGTAGTATTTCACAGGCTCCAGGGTTTCGGGGTCCCGGAAGAGGCCGATGTGGCCCACCTTGGCCCCGGGGATCAGGGTGAGCACGCCGTCCACCATGCCCAGGCCCGCCCGGAGAATGGGGACGATGGCCAGCTTCTTGCCGGAAATCTGGTGGGTGACTGCCTTGGCTACGGGGGTCTGGACAGCTACCTCCTTCAGGGGCAGGTCCCGGGTGGCCTCATAGCACATGAGGGTGGCCACTTCGCTGACGATTTCGCGGAAATCCTTGACGCTGGTGTTCTCATCCCGGAGGATGGACAGCTTGTGCTGGAGAAGGGGGTGGTCTAACAGATGTACGTGTTCCATGGTTTAGTCTCCTTTCGTTTGGGCGGCCTGCTCCCGTTCCAGCCGCTCCCGTTCGGCCTGGGACAGACGGTGATAGACGGGGACCAGCTCCCCGGGGGTGAGGGTGTATCCGGCCCGGGCCTGCTCCAAGGCCAGCCGGGCCACCCCCCAGGCGCTCTGCATCCGCAGGTTGGAGGGCGCCAGACGGGCGGGGATCCCGGCGGCGGTGAGGGCGTCATAACACAGCTTTGCGCCGTCTCCCACCACGATCTGGGTGGTTTCGGTGCCCTTCAGCTCGGCAATCAGGTCCTCCAGGGAGATGGCCCGGTCGGGGGTGATCCGGTGGGGCCGGAGGCCGTCTACTCGGAAGCGGGCGTTGTAGACCTGCTTTCTCCGGGCGTCCATGGCGGCGCAGACCTCTCCCTCCAGCCCGGCCAGGCTCCAGGCCATGGACTCCAGGGTGGAGCAGCCGGCGCAGGGCAGCTCTGCCGCCCAGGCCAGCCCCTTGGCGGCGGCCACGCCGATGCGCAGGCCAGTGAAGGAGCCGGGCCCCTCGGCCACGGCCACCAGGTCAATGTCCCGCATGGTGAGGCCGCAGCCCTTCAAAAGCTGCTCCGCCATGGGCAGCAGGGTCTGGCTGTGGGTGAGGCCGGTGTTCTGAAAGACCTGACCGATCAGGACCTCATCCTCGCACAGGGCCACGGAGGCGGCCACAGCGGAGGACTCCAGGGCTAAAATTTTCATGGTTCCATCCCCTTTATGGTAATGATCCGCTGGTCGTCCCTTTGGCCCCGGCGAATGTCGATATAAATGGTGTCGGGCTCCAGGGCGTCCTGGATGTTTTCGCTCCACTCCACGGCGCAGATGCCGCCCCGGCTGAGGAAGTCCTCCCAGCCGATGTCGAAGAGCTCCTCGGAGGAGCCCAGGCGGTACATGTCGAAGTGGAACAGGGGGAGGGTCCCCCCCTCGTACTCGTTGACGATGGTGAAGGTGGGGCTGGTGACCCGCTGGGTGATCCCCAGTCCCCGGGCCATGCCCCGGACGAAGGCGGTCTTGCCTGCCCCCAGGTCCCCGGTGAAGGCCACCACTGAGCCGGGGGTCAGCTTCCGGACCAGGGCCTCGCCCAGGGCTTCGGTCTCCTCCACGCTTGCAGAATAGTTTTCCATAGAGTTTGCTTCCTCTGTTTTCGGTTTGATTGGGGTATAGCAGCATTTTAGCATAAAAGTCGGTGGTCTGCACCCCTTCCTGACAAATTTTATGGGCAAATTCCGGTACCATAAGGAATCAGTGAAAGGAAAGGGAGGGAGAACCATGGGGTACGGCGGGAAAGGACAGGGCAGGGGGGGCTGGATTCTGTTTGTCCTGTGCCTGGGGGCCGCCCTGTATGGGCTGGCGCTGATCTACTCCGCCACCCGCTATGACGAGGATCTCCACGGGGCGGTGCTCAAGCAGGGGGCGGCCCTGGGGGCGGGGGTGGTGCTGTGCCTGACCCTGATGGCCTTGGATCTGCGGCAGTTCCTGGACAGGCTGTGGTGGCTTCTGCCCGGGGCCGGGGCGGGGCTGCTCCTGCTGCTGATCCCCTTCGGCAACGACGACGGCACCGGGAACAGGAGCTGGATCGCCCTCCCCGGTGGCTTTTTCAACCTCCAGCCGGCGGAGGTGGTGAAGGTCCTGTTCATCCTCCTGCTGGCGGTACAGTTAAGGGCTTTGGAGAAAAAGGGGCTGGACCGGCCCGTGGCCATCCTCCTGTTGGGGCTGCACGTTCTGGCCCTGTGCGGGCTGCTGTACGGGGTCTCCGGGGATATCGGCATGGCGGCGGTCTATCTGGCCATCTACCTTGTGATGCTCTGGTCGGCGGGGGTCCGCCCTCTGTGGCTCTTGGGGGAGCTGGCCCTGGGGATCTGGGCGGTCTTTCTGCTGTGGTCCCGGCTGCCGGAGTATGTCCGCCTGCGGTTTCTGGTGGTCTTTGACCACGACCTGGATCCCCTGGGAAAGGGGTTCCAGCAGGGGCGGAGCCTGCTGGCCATCGGCTCCGGCCAAGTCACCGGTCAGGGCTACCTCCGGGGGACCCAGACCCAGAGCCTGTCCTCCTCGGCCCTGCCCGCCCGGCACACGGATTTCATTTTCTCCTCGGCAGGGGAGGAGCTGGGGCTGGTGGGCTGTCTGGTCATCCTGCTCCTGCTGGGGGCCATCGTTCTGGGCTGCATCCTGCTGGCCCGGCGGGGGGACCCGCTGCTGTGCCGCACCGCCATGGGGGTGGCGGGGATGTTCGGGACTCAGACCGTTCTGAACGTGGGCATGTGTCTCTACGCCGCCCCGGTGGTGGGGGTGACGCTGCCCTTTTTCAGCTACGGCGGGTCCTCTCTCCTGGTCTCCTTCGGGGCGGTGGGGGTGGTTCTGTCACTGGCCAGGGACAGGCTTCCAGGAAGCGGCAGCCTGTTCCGCGCATAAGAAACTGCGGCGGGGGCAGAATAGGAACATGATTTCTAAGGAGGTATTCCCATGCCGCAACCATCCCGTTTCCGGCGCGGTGGGTTTCTGCTGCTGCTCACCGCCCTTTTGTTTTCCCTGACCCTGCCTGCCCAGGCCCTCTTTGACCACGATGACCGGGCCTCCGGCGACAGCCCCCTGCCCATTGCGGAAAACCTGAGTTTGACCACCTACAAAAACGTGGCGGTCACGGGGACCCTGTCCGCTGTGGACCCGGAAGGGGACCCGGTGACCTTCCGGGTGACCAAGAACCCCGCCCGGGGGGAGCTGACCTTCGCGGAGGAGGGGGGCGCCAGGTTCACCTACACCCCCTATGAGAATAAGCTGGGCAAGGATTCCTTTGAGTATGTGGCGGAGGACAGCCAGGGCAACCGATCCCAGCCGGCCATTGTGTCCATCCGAATCTCCAAGGCCGACACCAAGGTGACCTATGCCGACATGGCGGGCCACCCCGCCCAGAAGGCCGCCATTCTGCTGGCGGAGAAGGAGATCTTCGTGGGGGAGAAGTTGGGGGAGACCTGGTTCTTCCGGCCTGACACCCCCGTGACCCGGGAGGAGTTCCTGGCCATGGCCATGGATCTGGTGGAGATGGACACCCTGCCCCAGGCCACCCGGACGGGCTTTGCCGACGACGACAGTATTTCCGTCTGGGCCAGACCCTATGTGGCCTCTGCCCTCCGCTCCGGCATGGTTCAGGGCGCGGCGGCGGAGACCGGCGGCGTGGCCTTCTCTCCCGACCGGGCCATCACCCGCACCGAGGCGGCGGTGATGCTGAACCGTCTGCTGCGGGTCTCCGATGTGGCGGCCACCGGGAGATTGGCGGAGGACGCCGCCCCAGTGTGGGCCTATCAGTCGGTGGTGAATCTGGAGGCCGTGGGAGTCCTGGAGGAGACCGCCGGTCTGGAGGAGGACCTGACCCGGGCCCAGGCCGCCGACCTGCTCCTGGCCGCCATGGAGATGCTGGAGTTCCGGGAGAACAACCGATAATCGAAAAAACGTCATCGGACCCTCTTTGGGGACCCGATGACGTTTTTTTGCTTGCCAGGAAAACTTAACCAAAGGCCAGCATGGCGTCGATGCACCGCTTGGCACCCAGGCGGGTTTCCTCGTCCAGGGTAATTACCTCACCCCCCTGGCCCAGCAGGCAGCGGTACACATCCATCAGGGTGGTCAGCCGCATGTTCTGGCAGATACAGGCCTTGGACAGGGGGTAAAACTCCTTCTCGGGACATTCAAACTGCAAATGCTGGAGAATGCTGTTTTCCGTGCCGATGATGAAGGACTTGGCATCGCTTTCCCTAGCGTGGGCCATGATGCCGGTGGTGCTGCCCACATAGTCGGCCAGGCTGGTGACCTCCTTCCGGCACTCCGGGTGGACCAGCAGTTGGGCGTCGGGATGGGCGGTCCGGGCGGCGGCCACGTCCTGGGCGGACAGGCGGATATGGACAGGGCAGCCCCCGTGGAAGAAGTGGAAGGTCTTTTCCGGCACCTGGTCGGCCACCCACTGGCCCAGGTTGCAGTCGGGGACGAAGAGAATGTCCTTCTGGGGCATGGCCCGGATGATCCGCAGGGCGGAGGAGGAGGTGACGCACACGTCACACTGGGTTTTCAGGGAAGCGGTGGTGTTGATGTAGGCCACCACGGCACTGCCGGGGTACTGCTCCTTCAAAGCCCCCAGAAAGTCCAGGTCCAGCTGCTCGGCCATGGGGCAGCCGGCGTCCGGGTGGGAGAGGATTACGGTCTTGTCCGGGGAGAGGATCTTCACGGTCTCCGCCATGAACCGTACCCCACACATGAGGACGGTTTTCTGGGTGGCCTTGGCGGCCTGCTGGCTCAGGCCGAAGGAGTCGCCGGTGTAGTCAGCCACCTCCAGAATGTCTTGGGTCTGGTAGGCGTGGGCCAGGATACATACGTCCCGCTCCTTCTTCAGGCGCAGGATTTCTTTCTGTAGTGTCTCGGTGGTAAGCATATTGGTACCTCCCAATACTCACGGTATGATTTCCGTAGTATTATAGGAAATCATGGGTGTAATGTCAAGACAAATGTTGACTGCAATACAAACAAGTGTCTTGACATATGACGATTGTGTGGTATAATAATCCGGATTTGTGCATTTGACTGCGATTTTTCACACTATTTGGAGGATTTATGGAAACGGATATTTTGATTGCGGGCAGCGGCTGCTCCGGGCTGTACTGCGCCCTGCATCTGCCCCGGGACAAGCGGATCACCGTTGTGACCAAGTCCGACGCGGAGAGCAGCGACTCCTATCTGGCCCAGGGGGGCATCTGCTGCCTGAAGGACTCGGAGGACTACGACGCCTTTTTCGAGGACACCCTTCGGGCGGGACACTATGAAAACGACCGGAGGAGCGTGGACATTATGATCAGCTCCTCCCAGGCGGTCATCGGGGACCTCATCGACCTGGGGGTGGACTTCCAGCGGGAGGCCGACGGCAGCCTGGCCTTCACCAAGGAGGGGGCCCACTCCGACAAGCGCATCCTCTTCCATGAGGATATCACCGGCCAGGAGATCACCAGCAAGCTGCTGGCCCGGGCCAGAGAGCGGGAGAACATCACCATCCTGGAGCACACCACCCTGATCGACATCGTGGAGGGGGACGGGGTCTGCCGGGGCGGCGTGCTCCGCCGGCAGGACGGCAGCCTGGAGGCGGTGGCGGCGGAGTACACGGTTCTGGCCACCGGCGGCGTGGGGGGCCTGTACCGGTTCTCCACCAATTTCCGCCATCTCACCGGGGACGCCCTGGCCATCGCCATCCGCCACGGGATCGAGCTGCAGAACGCCGACTATGTGCAGATCCACCCCACCACCTTGTACAGCGAGAACCGGGAGGACCGCCGGTTCCTGATCTCCGAGTCCGTCCGGGGCGAGGGGGCCAGGCTCTACAACAAGAATATGGAGCGGTTCGTGGACGAGCTCCAGCCCCGAGACGTGGTCTCCCAGGCCATCTACCGCCAGATGGAGGCCGACGGGTCGGAGTTTGTGTGGGAGGATTTGAGGCCCATCCCGGAAAAGGAGCTTCGGGAGCACTTCCCCAACATTGTGGAGCACTGCCGGGAGATGGGGTACGATGTGACCAGGGAGTGCATCCCCGTGGTCCCCGCCCAGCACTACTTCATGGGGGGCGTGAAGGTGGACCACAACAGCCGGACCTCCCTGCCCCGGCTCTATGCCGTGGGGGAGACCGCCTGCAACGGCGTCCACGGCAAAAACCGGCTGGCCAGCAACTCCCTGCTGGAGAGCCTGGTCTTTGCCAAGCGGGCCGCCGAAGAGATGGCCGCCAACCCCGTAGGCTCCACGGAGGAGGGGCAGGCCGCCCTGGTGGACCTGTCCGTCTATGCCGACGGAGAGGCCTATGAGCAGAGCTGCCGCCAGGCCGTGCGGGAGGCCATCGGCCAGACCGAGGCCCAGGCGGTGTGATGACAGACCGGAACAAGAGAATGACCCAGAAGAAGGAGGGTTACGATGTTTGACCAAGTAACCATGAAGCTGAACGTGGAGCCCTTGCTCCTCAGCGCCCTGCGGGAGGATATCACCAGCGAGGACGTTTCCACCAACAGTGTGATGCCGGAGCCCCGCCTGGGGGAGGTGGACCTCATCTGCAAGCAGGACGGGGTCCTGTGCGGCATGGAAGTCTTTGCCCGGGTGTTTACGCTCCTGGACGAGAGCACCCGGATCACCACCTTTGCTCAGGACGGAGAGGAGATCAAAGCCGGGCAGAAGCTCGCCGTGGTGCGGGGGGATATCCGGGTGCTCCTCTCCGGGGAGCGGACCGCCCTGAACTACCTCCAGCGGATGAGCGGCATCGCCACCCACACCCGGGCGGTGGCCAGCCTGCTGGAAGGGACCGGGACCAAGCTGCTGGATACCAGAAAGACTACCCCCAACAACCGCATTTTCGAGAAGTACGCGGTGCGCACCGGCAGCGGAAACAACCACCGGTACAATCTGTCCGACGGGGTCATGCTGAAGGACAACCACATCGGCGCCGCCGGTGGGGTGAAGGAGGCTGTCCGCCGGGCCAGGGAGTACGCCCCCTTTGTCCGAAAAATTGAGGTGGAGGTGGAGACCCTGGACATGGTCCGGGAGGCCGTGGAGGCCGGGGCGGACATCATCATGCTGGACAACATGAGCCATGAGGAGATGGCCCAGGCCCTGACCATCATCGACGGACGGGCCGAGGTGGAGGTCTCCGGCAACGTGACCCGAGAGAACATCGCCCGTCTCACGGACTTGGGCGTAGATTACATCTCCAGCGGCGCGCTGACCCACTCCTCCCCCATTCTGGACCTGTCCCTGAAGAACCTCCACCCTGTGGAGTGACGAGGAGGGTCTATGAAAGGAGAAGAAAGGCGACAGGAAATTTTAAAACGCCTCTCCCAGGCGGAGACGCCGGTTTCCGCCGCAGTGCTGGCGGCGGCGTATGGGGTCAGCCGACAGATCATCGTCCAGGACATCGCCCTTCTGCGGGCCCAGGGAGCGGCCATCGTGTCCCTCTCTCGGGGATACCGGATGGAGGAACCGGCGGCCTGCCGGCGGGTCTACAAGGTGGTCCACACCGACGAGGATGTGGAGCGGGAATTAAATGCCATCGTGGATCTGGGCGGGATCGTGGAGGACGTGTTCGTCTCCCACCGGATTTACGGCACCATCCGGGCGCCCATGGGCATCAAGTCCCGGATGGATGTGCAGAAGTTTGTGGAGGGGATCGCCGCGGGCAAGTCCAGCCTGCTGAAAAACGTGACCTCCAACTATCACTATCACACCGTCCGGGCGGACAGCCGGGAGCTGCTGGACCTCATCGGCCACCGGCTGGAGGAGGAGGGCTTTTTAGCGCCCCTCCAGGACTATGAGCCGGTGGAGTGCTCGGGCTGCGGCTGAGAGGCTGGACAAATTCCGTCCCTTCCGGTACACTGGTCCCAAACCGCATGGAAAGGAGTGGGTACCATGGAGCAGGCAGTGATCGTTACCCCCATGGGGCCGCTGACCCTCTTTGCCCGGGAGAGCCGGCTGACCGCCCTGGTTTTTGGGGACTTTGGTAGCTATGACCATCTGCCCCTGTTTGGGGAGACCCAACGGCAGCTGGAGGAGTATTTCGCCGGGAGCCGGCAGAACTTTGATCTGCCCCTGGACCCCGGCGGCACGGACTTCCAGCGGCGGGTCTGGCGGGCCCTGATGGATATCCCCTACGGTACGGCCATCTCCTACCGGGAGCTGGCCCGCCGGGCGGACTGTCCCAGAGGGTATCAGGCGGTGGGCCAGGCCAACGGCAGGAACCCCCTGCCTATCCTCATCCCCTGCCACCGGGTCATCGGGGCGGACGGGACCCTGGGGGGCTACTCCGGCGGCCTGGACCGCAAGCGGTTCTTGCTGGACCTGGAGGGGATTGCTTATCGGGAGAAGTGAATCCCACAGCGGATCAAACCAGTCTGTGGAGGACGTCGTGTCATATACCGAACACCCCATGTAGGGAACGGGCATGCCCGTTCCGCTTGCCACGGTTCGGATATCCGCAATGTGGGTTCAGTCCTTCGGGTGTCGGCGGGAGCAAGCCCCCGCCCTACGGCGTGACAGCTAACGTTGCAAGGCTTTTTCGACAAACTCAAACAAAGAACGGACGAGGCGGGATGCCTCGTCCGTTCTTTGTTTTACTTCATGAGCAGGTACATGACCGCCTTCTGAGCGTGGAGCCGGTTTTCGGCCTCGTCGAAGATCTCGTCGGCGTGGGCTTCGAAGACCTCGGCGGTGATCTCCTCACCCCGGTGGGCGGGCAGGCAGTGCTGGACCATGGCCCCCTCGTGGGCAGCGGCCATCACCGCGTCGTTGATCTGGTAGCCCTCAAAGACCAGCTTGCGCTGGTTGAACTCGCCCTCCTGGCCCATGGAGGCCCACACGTCGGTGTAGAGCACGTCGGCGTCCTTGGCGGCCTCCAGGATGTCGGGGGTACACTGGAACATGCCGGGGTAGTCCTTGGCGAACTCCAGGATGACGGGGTCGGGCATGTAGGTCTCGGGGCAGGCGATGGCCACCTTCATGCCCATCTTCAGGCAGCCCACGGCCAGGGAGTTGGCCATGTTGTTGCCGTCGCCGATGTAGCACAGCTTCAGACCCTCCAGCTTGCCCTTGTGCTCCCGGATGGTCATCAGGTCGGCCAGGACCTGGCAGGGGTGGCAGAAGTCGGTGAGGCCGTTGATGACGGGGATGGTGGCATACTGGGCCAGGGTTTCCACCTCCTCCTGGGCGAAGGTGCGGATCATGATGCCGTCGCAGAACCGGGACAGGACCCGGGCGGTGTCCTCCACCGGCTCGTTGCGGCCGATCTGGCTGTCCTTGTCGGACAGGTAGATGGCGTTGCCGCCCAGCTGGTAGATGCCGGTCTCAAAGGAGACACGGGTGCGGGTGGAGCTCTTTTCAAAGATCATGGCCAGGGTCTTGCCAGCCAGGAAGGGGTGCTGGATGCCCTTCTTCCGCATGTCCTTCAGCTGGTCGGCGGTGTCCAGGATTTCCAGAATTTCTTCGCTGCTCAGGTCCAGCAGCTTCAGCAGGTCTTTTTTCATGGGGGATTGCCTCCTTCTATCTCTCATTGGGCCAGGGTCTGCTTCAGGATCGCGAGACCCTTGTCCATTTCGTCCTTGGTGATGGTCAGGGGGGGCAGCAGGCGCAGGCGGCTGCCGGCGGTGAGGATGAGCAGGCCCTTCTCCGCCAGCAGAGCGGCCAGCTCCTTGTTGGTGCGGGGGCCCTTTACGTCCACCCCCAGCATGAGGCCCATACCCACGATGTCTCCCAGCTCCGGGCTGCCGATGGCCCGGATGCCGGCCCGCAGGTACCGGCCCTTTTCCCTGACCTCTTCCATCATCTTGTCGTCCAGAATGTCCAGGACGGTCAGAGCGGCGGCGGCGGACATGGGGTTGGCCCCGAAGGTGGAGCCGTGGGTGCCGTAGGAGAGGACCCTGGCGCACTTCTTCCCGGCCAGGATGCCGCCCATGGGCATGCCCCCGGCGATCCCCTTGGCGAAGGAGACCACGTCGGGTTTCACCCCGAACTGCTGGTAGGCGAAGAGGGAGCCGGTGCGGCCAATGCCCGTCTGGACCTCGTCGATGAGCAGGAGCCAGTCCTTTTCCTCACAGAGCCGGGCCAGCTTCCGGACAAATTCCCGGTCCAGGGGATTCACGCCCCCCTCCCCCTGGATGAGCTCCACCATGACGCCGCAGACATCGTCCCCGGCCTGCTCCAGCACGCTCTCCCAGGTGGGGTCGGCGTACCGGAAGGCGTCGTTCAGGGGGAAAAAGTAATTGTGGTAGGCGGGCTGACCGGTGGCAGTGAGGGTGGCGATGGTGCGGCCGTGGAAGGAGCGGTTCAGGGTGAGGATGGTGCTGCGGCCCTTGCCGTACTTATCAAAGCTGTACTTCCGGGCGGTCTTGATCATGGCCTCGTTGGCCTCTGCGCCGGAGTTGCCAAAGAAGGCACAGGTCATGCCGCTCCGCTGGCAAAGGGCCTTGGCCAGCTGGGCGCCGGGCTGGGTGTAGTACAGGTTGGAGATATGACCCAGCTTGCCCGCCTGGTCGGCGATGGCCTGGACCCATCGGGGATGGGCGCAGCCCAGGGAGTTGACGCCGATGCCGCTGGTGAAGTCGATGTACTCCTTGCCGGCAAGACTGTAGAGGGTGGCGTTCACGCCGTGGTCGATGTCCACGGGGAACCGGGCGTAGGTTTGCATGACATAGGTGTCGTCCATGGTCTTGAGCTCGTCAAAAGTCATGGTCATACCTCCTTTTCTTGGGATGAATTATGAAGTTGTACCCATGCAGGGGTGCCGGAAAACCTCTTGGAAAAGGCTTGCCTTTTTCAAATGCCTTATGCCCAGATCATGGTGCCGACGCCCTGGTGGGAGAGCATCTCGGTGAGGATGGAGTGGGGGATACGGCCATCCAGGATGTGGGTGCGGAGGACGCCGTTTTCGATGGCGTTGACGCAGCACTCGATCTTGGGGATCATGCCGCCGCCGATGACCCCGCTGGCCATGAGGCCGGGGACCTCGTGGGTGCGGATCTGGCGGATGAGGGTCTTCTCATCCTTGGGGTCCTGGAGGACGCCGAGGACATCGGTGAGGAGGATGAGCTTCTCCGCCCCAAGGGCAATGGCCAGCTCGGCGGCGGCGGTGTCGGCGTTGATGTTGTAGGAGGTGTCGTTGTCGATACCCAGGGCCACGGTGGAGATCACGGGGATGTAGCCGTTGGCCAGGCAGTCATTGACCACCTGGGGGCAGACCTTGACGATTTTGCCCACCAGACCGTACTTCTCATCCAGCTTCTTGGCCTGGAAGAGGGCGCCGTCCAGGCCGCACAGGCCGATGGCCCTGCCGCCCAGGTTGTTGATGGTGGAGACCAGGTTCTTGTTGACCTTGCCGCAGAGGATCTGCTGGACGATGTCCATGGTCTCCTCGTCGGTGTAGCGCAGGCCGTCCACGAAGTGGGACTGCTTGCCGATCTTTTTCAGCATATCCGCGATCTCCGGGCCGCCTCCGTGGACCATGACCACCCGGACGCCGACCAGATTCAGCAGGATGATGTCGCTGATGACGGCGCTGCGGAGCTCCTCGGAAACCATGGCGTTGCCGCCGTATTTGATGACCACGGTCTTGCCGTAGTATTTCTGAATGTAGGGCAGGGCCTCCACCAGGGCGGTGGAGCGCGCCATATAGTTGTTCATATCCATGGGATTTGTCTTCCTTACTAACTGTTGTTACCGGGTGAAAACTTAGGAAAAGGACCTCAGCTTCTGTAGTCGCCGTTGATCTTCACGTAGTCGTAGGTCAGGTCGCAGCCCCAGCAGGAGCAGGAGGCCTCGCCCTCGGTCATGGTCACCAGGATGATGACCTCCTCCTCGGACAGGACCTTCTTGGCCAGGTCCTCATCGAAGGCGACGCCCTGGCCGCCGGCGCAGACCAGCAGTTCGCCGGCCTTGGACTGGAACTTGACTTCCACGGCCTTGGGGTCGAACTCAGCCCCGGAGTAGCCGATGGCGCACAGGACCCGGCCCCAGTTGGCGTCGGCGCCGTAGACGGCGCACTTGACCAGGGGAGAGCGGACCACGGCCTTGGCCATGAACTCGGCCTTCTCCTCGGAGGCGGCTCCCTGGACAGTGCAGGTCAGCAGGTGGCTGGCTCCCTCGCCGTCGCTGGCGATCATCCGGGCCTCGTACTGGCAGACCTCCCGCAGGGCGGCGAAGAGGGCGTCGTAGTCGGCCCCGGGGCCGGTGATGGTCTCGTTGCCGGCCAGACCGTTGGCCAGGACCACACAGGTGTCGTTGGTGGAGGTGTCTCCGTCCACGGTGACCCGGTTGAAGGTCTTGTTCACCACATCTTTCAGCATGGACTGGAGGACGGCGCTCTCCACGGCGCAGTCGGTGGTGACGATGCAGATCATGGTGCCCATGTTGGGGTGGATCATGCCGGAGCCCTTGGCGATGGCCCCCACGGTGACGGTCTTGCCGCCGATCTCCACCTGGACGGCGATCTCCTTCTTCTTCAGGTCGGTGGTCATGATGGCGTGGGCGGCGTCATCGGAGCTCTGGGCGTCGTCAGACAGCTTGGCCACCAGACCGGGGACGCCCTTCTCGATGGCGTCAATGTTCAGCTCCACGCCGATGATGCCGGTGGAGCAGACGGCGAAGTCCTGGGGCTGCAGGCTGGTGGCGGCGGCGGCGGCGTTGGCCATGCGGACGGCGTTCTCCATGCCCTTGGGGGCGCAGGCGTTGGCGTTGCCGCTGTCCACGATGACGCCCTGGGCCTTGCCGTCGGCCAGATGCTCCCTGGTGAGGATGACGGGGTCGGCCTTGACCACGTTGCGGGTGTAAGTGCCGGCCGCGGCGCAGGGAACCTCAGAGAGGACCATGGCCAGGTCCAGCTTATCGGGCTGAGGATTGGTGAAGTTGTCCTTTACGCCGCAGTGAACGCCTGCGGTCTTGAACCCCTTGGGGGCGGTGATGCCGCCGGGAATGGTAATCATATTGGTATCCTCCTTATCAGTAGGAATGGGTGTGTTTTTTGCAAAGAGCCTCCCCTCACGGGGGAGCCGGTTTTACTGCGCTGAATTACAGCCCTGCCGTCTCGTCAAAGCCCAGCATCAGGTTCATGTTCTGGACGGCGGCGCCGGAGGCACCCTTGCCCAGGTTGTCGAAGACGGCGGTGATGGTGGTCTGCTCCTCATTGCCGCAGACGGTGAGCCGCAGCTGGTTGGTGCCCACCAGGGTGCTGGAGTAGATCACCGGCTCGTCGCCGCCGAAGGGGGCTACGGTGACGAAGGGGAGGTTCTCGTAGTAAGCGTCCAGCACGTTGTAGATGTTGTAGGCGGTGGGGCCGCTGGGCAGGGTGTCATTCTGGAGCAGAATGGTGGTGGCCATGCCCTGGATGTAGTCCCCCAGGATGGGGTGGAAGACCGGGGGACGGGTGAGTCCGCAGACGTGGACCATTTCCGGCAAGTGCTTGTGGTTCAGGGTGGTGCCGTAGATCCGGGCAGAGGCGTGCCGGGGATCCCGGTTGGGGTCCTGGTACTCAGCGATGAGCTTCTTGCCGCCGCCGGAGTAGCCGGTGAGGGAGTAGGCGCAGAGGGGGTAGTCCTCAGGGATGAGGCCCATCTGGACCAGGGGATACACGGCGGAGATGAAGCCGGAGGCGTGGCAGCCGGGGTTGGCCACCCGCTTGGATTTCATGATGGCCTCCCGGTGGCGGGGGGAGAGCTCCGGGAAGCCGTAGTCCCAGCCGGGGGCGGTGCGGTGGGCGGTGGAGGCGTCGATGACCCGGGTGTTGGGGTTCTCGATCATGGCCACCGCCTCCCGGGCGGCGTCATCGGGCAGGCACAGGAAGACCAGGTCGGCGGCGTTGAGACACTTCTTCCGCTCGGCGGGGTCCTTGCGCTTCTCCTCGTCGATGAGCAGCAGCTCGATGTCCTGGCGGGGGGTCAGCCGGTCGTAGATCTGCAGGCCGGTGGTGCCCTCCCGTCCGTCAATAAACACAACAGGCTTCATGCTTCCTCACGCTCCTTGACAAAGGCTTTCAGGTTCTCGATCTGCTTCAGCACGGCCTCGGGGGCGGGACCGCCATAGACCTTGCGACCGCCCACGCAGGTCTCCAGGGAGAGGGCGTCGAAGACGTCCTCCTGGAAATAGGGGGAGACCTTCTGGTACTCCTCCAGGGGCAGGGTCTCCAGGGAGTGGCCGGTGTCCACGCAGTGGCCCACCAGCTTGCCCACGATGCCGTAGGCCTCCCGGAAGGGCATGCCCTTCTTGGCCAGGTAGTCGGCGCAGTCGGTGGCGGAGATGAAGCCGCCGTTGGCTGCCCTGCGCATGTTGGCCCGGTTGACGGTGAGGGTGTCGATCATGGCGGTGAAGACCGGCAGGCAGAGCTCCACGGTGTCGATGGCGTCGAAGACGGGCTCCTTGTCCTCCTGCATGTCCTTGTTGTAGGCCAGGGGGATGCCCTTCATGACGGTGAGCAGGGTGATGAGGGAGCCGTAGACCCGGCCGGTCTTGCCCCGGACCAGCTCGGCCACGTCGGGGTTCTTCTTCTGGGGCATGATGGAGGAGCCGGTGGCGTAGGCGTCGTCCAGCTCGATGAACTTGAACTCCCAGCTGCACCAGAGGATGATCTCCTCGGAGAACCGGGACAGGTGCATCATCAGGATGGAGCAGGCGGAGAGGAACTCGATGGCGAAGTCCCGGTCGGAGACCCCGTCCAGGGAGTTGTCCATGGGCTTGGCGAAGCCCAGCAGCTCGGCGGTGCGGAACCGGTCCACCGGGTGGGTGGAGGTGGCCAGGGCGCCGGAGCCCAGGGGGGACTCGTCCATCCGCTCCGTGCAGTCCTCCAGGCGGGTGATGTCCCGGCGGAACATGTTGGCGTAGGCCATCATGGCGTGGGCGAAGGTGATGGGCTGGGCCCGCTGCAGGTGGGTGTAGCCGGGCATGATGGCGTCCAGGGTGGACTCGGCCTGGCGGATGAGGGCCTTTTCCAGGTCTACCAGCATGCCGATGATGACGGGGATCTCCTCCTTCACGAAGAGGCGGAAGTCCAGAGCCACCTGGTCGTTGCGGCTGCGGGCGGTGTGGAGACGCTTGCCGGTGGCGCCGATGCGCTCGGTGAGCAGGACCTCCATGTTCATGTGGATGTCCTCGCTGTCCTTGGTGAACTCCACCTTGCCGTCCTCGATCTCGTTGAGGAGAACTTTTAAGGTCTCCACGATCTTGTCGGCCTCTTCCCTGGCGATGATACCCTGCTCCCCCAGCATGGTGGCGTGGGCGATGGAGCCGGTGATGTCCTGCTTGTACAGGCGGGCGTCAAAGGAAATGGAGGAGTTGAAGTCGTTTACCTTGTCGTCGGTTTCCTTCTGAAACCGTCCTGCCCAAAGTTTCATAATTGTGGTATCCTTTCATAAAACAGCGCAGAGCAGGAGCGGAAAACCAGCCCCTGCTCCAATGCGCATAGGTGAATCGTATGGAATTGCTTACTTGTTCAGCAGACCCTTTGCCCGCAGTGCCTGGACGGTGTCCGGCAGGCCCCACAGGTTGATGAAGCCGGCGGAGTCCTTCTGATCGTAGTCGAAGGCGGAGTCGTTGAAGGTGGCGATGTCCTCGGAGTACAGGGAGTAGGGGGAGGTCATGCCGGCGGGGATGATGTTGCCCTTGTAGAGCTTCAGCTTCACGGTGCCGGTGACATACTCGTTGGCCTTGTCGGCGAAGGCGGTCAGGGCCTCCCGCAGGGGGGAGAACCACTTGCCGTTGTAGATCAGGTCGGCGAAGTCCACGGCCAGCTTCTGCTTGGCGTGGAGGGTGTCCTTGTCCACGGTGATCATCTCCAGCTGCTCGTGGGCGAAGTAGAGGATGGTGCCGCCGGGGGTCTCGTAGACGCCGCGGTCCTTCATGCCCACCAGCCGGTTCTCCACGATGTCCAGGATGCCGATGCCGTTCTCACCGCCCACCTTGTTCAGGCCCTCGATGATCTTGGAGACCTTCATCTTCTCGCCGTTAAGGGCCACGGGCACGCCGGCCTCGAAGTCCAGGGTCACATAGGTGGGTTCGTCGGGAGCCTTGTAGGGAGAGACGCTCATCTCCAGGAAGCCGGGCTTGTCCAGGTTGGGCTCGTTGGAGGGGTCCTCCAGGTCCAGGCCCTCGTGGCTCAGGTGCCACAGGTTCTTGTCCTTGGAGTAGTTGGTCTCCCGGGAGATCTTCAGGGGGACGTTGTGGGCCTCGGCGTAGTCGATCTCCTCGTCGCGGCTCTTGATGTCCCACTCACGCCAGGGGGCGATGATCTTCATGCCGGGGGCGAAGCGCTTGATGGCCAGCTCGAAGCGGACCTGGTCGTTGCCCTTGCCGGTGCAGCCGTGGGCGATGGCGTCGGCGCCCTCCTCCAGGGCGATCTCAGCCAGCCGCTTGCCGATGATGGGGCGGGCGAAGGCGGTGCCCAGCAGGTACTTCTCATACTTGGCGCCCATCTTCAGGGAGGGGACGATGACGTCGTCGCACATCTCGTCCACCAGGTCGGCGACGATGAGCTTGGAGGCGCCGGTCTTCAGGGCCTTTTCCTCCAGGCCCTCCAGCTCGTCGGCCTGCCCCACGTTGCCGGAGACGGCAATGATCTCGGGGTTGTTGTAGTTCTCTTTCAGCCAGGGGATGATAATGGATGTATCCAGACCGCCGGAATAGGCGAGTACGACTTTTTTGATCTCAGACATGGTGTATTACCTCCGAAAAATTTCTTGGAATCTCTTATCGGGGTACAGGATACCACCATTGGCAGGAAAATGCAAGAGTAATATGCATAATCATCCGAAAAATTTCAAAAAATCCCCGAGTAAATTTCCACAAAAATGAATATTCCGGGCGGATATACAGAATGAATTCCGATATTTATGCAGGGGAAGGGGGCTGCGATTGACTTTTCGGGAAAAGCCTGCTACAATATTCCAGACATAATGGGAAGGTGGGGTGAATATGGGTTTCCTTCAGAAGCTGCTCTCCTGCGAGAGGATCTGCATCCAATGTCATAACGACCCGGATCCGGATACCATTGCTTCGGCCTTCGGGGCATATCGCTATCTGCAGGCCCACGGGGTGGACGCCTTTATCGTCTACGGTGGGCGGAACCCCATCAAAAAGCGGGGCGTGGAGATCATGGTCAGCCAGTGCGGCATCCCCATCACCTACACCCACGACCCGGGAGAGTTCGACCTGCTGCTGCTGGTGGACTGCCAGTATGGGGAGGGCAATGTGGAACCCTTTCCAGCCCAGCAGGTGGCCGTCATCGACCACCACATCCAGGTGGTGGAGCCGGGGGAGAGGGTCCTCATCAAGAACGGCTATCAGAGCAGCTCCACCATCCTGTGGGAGCTGCTCCGGGAGGAGGGCTATCCGCTGAAGGAGGACCAGGATCTGGCGGTGGCTTTGCTCTACGGGCTGTATATCGACACCTCCTGCTTTGCCGACCTGTACGGCCAGGCGGATCTGGCCATGCGGGCGGATCTCTTCGAGGAGCAGCCCCTCTTTGAAACGCTCACCAAGTCCAGCATGACCCTGGCCGAGCTGATGGTGGTCAGCGACGCCCTTCACAACCACTTTGTGGATGTGGAGCGGCACTTCGCCGTGGTGGAGGTCCTGTCCTGCGAGCAGTCTCTGCTGGGCATCATCGGCGACCTGATGATCCAGGTGGATATTGTCTACCTGACCTTCGCCTATACCGAGGTGGGGGCGGGGTATCGGATCTCCCTGCGGACCTGCCACGAGCAGCTGCCGGCGGACCGCATCGCCGCCTATGTCTGCGAGGGCATCGGCAGCGGCGGCGGCCACGGGAAAAAGGCCGGCGGATACATCCAAAAGAGCAAGCTGCTGGAGAAATTCGGAAATCGTCCGGCGCTGGAGGTGATAGAGACCCTGCTGCGCCGCTACATTGACGAGAACGTGGTGTTCTGATCCACTGGCTTTTTGACAAACCGAGGCGGCAGTTTTCCTGCCGCTTTGATATGCGGGCATGATGAAATTGGTAGACATGCGAGATTTAGGTTCTCGTGCTTTTTGCGTTGGGGTTCGAGTCCCCATGCCCGCACCAACAACGGGAGGGCCGCAGAATGTTTTGTTCTGCGGCCCTCCCGTTGTTATTTCTTTCTCAGTACGATTTTGATGAAGTTCAGATACTTGCCGCCGCCGGCCTCCATGGCCTTGCGGTCGCCGATGGCATAGTCATTCTCCTGCCTGAGCCAGTCGGCCCAGACCTCCTCGTTGGATTCCATCTCGCTGACCTCAAGGACCTCAGCATCCCGGCTCTGACTGACCATCCCCCGCCAATATGCCACGTCGTGCATGTATTCCAGCTGCTCCGGCGTCCAGGACAGGAGCAATTCCGGCGGCAGGCTGTCGTGGCAGTCCCGCTTCATACCCGGGATGGCAATGTAAACATATCCGCCCGTCTTCACAAAGGGCAGCAGCTTTTGGTCCAGAAAGTCCGGGTCGCGGCCAAAATAGTTGTAGGAATCCGTGCTGACGACGGCGTCAAAGAATTCCGGTTCAAAGGGCAGATCGGATGCGTCTGCCTTGACCGGGATCAGTTCCCGTTCGGACAGCCCCATCTCCCGGAAGAAGGTTCGGTTTTCCTCCGGATCGCTCCACAGGTCTGCGGCATAGACGGTGAAGCCATATTCCTTGGCCAGAAACACGCTGGTCAGCCCCTGGCCGCTGCCCAGGTCACAGACCACGCTCCCGGCGGGAATCCGATGGCCGGTCAGCAGCTCCTCTTCCAGCTTGAGGGGGTTCGGCCCCATGATTTTTGCCATGAGTTCGGGGGTATTGTATTTTTCACTGTATGGATACTTCATGTCGATCACCTCGTTTGATTCTGTTCGTTCGGTTCGGGAATTTCCTGAACGGCGTTTTCGTTCTGCCATCGAGTGAAATGGGCATCCAGCAAGGCGGATACCGCTGCCTTGTCGTCGGCCCCGTCATAGACGCTGTACAGCAAATACATCGGTCCGTAAAAGGACAGGGCCTTCTCTTGGGAGCCCAACAGATCAGCCACATAGCCCAGCGGACCGGCGCCGAGATACTGATGGTACAGCCGGTTCATCTCCTCACTGCGGTATTGCTCCACGGTCAGCATCCTGCGGAAGGAGGCGGCAAAGGCATCCTCCGTCCAATATCGGAACTGCTGCCTGCTGAACGCGATCAGATCCTCTGGGGAGGATTGTTCATAGGTCTCCGGCATGGCCTCTGGGGTTCCCTCCGGCAGGGAACAGGCGGCGGCCTGTTCTCCGTCCTGCTGTTCCATTTGCCGCAAAATGCTGTCAAAAATGTCCCGTTTGTTTTTGTAGTGTTTGTAGAGGGAGGGGGCTTTGATCCCCACCGCTTTTGCGATCTGATCCACGCTGACCGCCTCATATCCCTCGTTGGCAAACAGCTTCACGGCTTCCAGCAGAATTTTCTGCTTTGTGGTTTCCTGTTTCAAATGCTTCCTCCTGGCTAATAACTGTTAGCTATATTATAGGCTAATATTCGTTAGCTGTCAAGGGGGCTTTTATCATTTTGGCCGAAACCCCGCCGGGATGTTCCCGTCGGAGATCGTGCTTTTGCGGTCTATTGCTTGTTTACAAGGGAGAAAAAGCATAGTATAATAGGAGAAAACATACGCAAAATGACCAACAGCTCCGGGACGGCATCTTTTTGAAGATAGGAATGAGAGTATGACGGACGGCAAAAAATATTTTGACAAAAATGTGGGGGCCACCCTGAAAGGAGAAGAATATGGAGATCCGCAAAGCTGAGTTGGAAGATCTGCCTGCCCTCTGCGTCTGCTGTGTGGAGGCATTCAAGGACTACATCACCCTCATTGGCCGGATTCCCGGCCCCATGCTGGAGGACTACGGGGAGGCCATGGAAAAGGACTTCCTCTTTGTGGCTGAGGACCAGGGAAAGCTTCTTGGGTACCTGCTCATAAAGGAGGGGGAGGGCGACTTCATGTGGATGGATGTGCTGGCGGCCCATCCCAGGGGGACAGGCGTGGGTCGTTTGCTCCTGGCCTATTGCGAGGATTTCATCCGCAGCCGGGGGAAATCCGAGTGCCGCTTGTACACCCATGTGAAGTACGACCGCACCCGGGCGATCTACCTCCGTCAGGGGTATGAAATTTACGACCGGGTCAAGGAATATGGTTTCGACCGGTATTACATGAAAAAACGGCTGGTTTGAGTCTCCGTTGATTGAAAAACGACCGTTCCGATTTGACTCGGAACGGTCGTCTTTTATCCATGAAATAATCAAAACTCAGCAGAACCAACAGTTCTGGGATGAGGCAGAACGTCACGGATGTTGGCGATGCCGGTGAGGTACATGACCATCCGCTCGAAGCCCAGGCCGAACCCGGCGTGCTTGCAGGAGCCGTACCGCCGCAGGTCCAGGTAGGCGGAGTAGTCCTCGGGATTCATGCCCAGCTCCCTGATGCGGGCCTCCAGCACGTCCAGACGCTCCTCACGCTGGGAGCCGCCGATGATCTCGCCGATGCCGGGGACCAGGCAGTCGGTGGCGGCCACGGTCTTGCCGTCGTCGTTCAGGCGCATGTAGAAGGCCTTGATGTCCTTGGGGTAGTCGGTGACGAAGACGGGGCGCTGAAAGACCTGCTCGGTGAGGTACCGCTCGTGCTCGGTCTGCAGGTCGGTGCCCCACTCCACCTTGAAGTCAAACTTGTCGTTGTTCTTCTTCAGGATCTCCACGGCCTCGGTGTAGGTGACCCGGCCGAAGTCGGAGCTGGCCACGTGCTGCAGGCGCTCCAGCAGGCCCTTGTCCACGAAGGAGTTGAAGAACTGCATCTCCTGGGGGCAGCGCTCCAGGACGGTGTTGATGATATACTTGATCATGGCCTCGGCCACGTTCATGTCGCCCTCCAGGTCGCAGAAGGCCATTTCCGGCTCGATCATCCAGAACTCGGCGGCGTGGCGCTGGGTGTTGGAGTTCTCTGCCCGGAAGGTGGGGCCGAAGGTGTAGACATTGCCGAAGGCCATGGCGAAGTTCTCGGCGTTGAGCTGGCCGGAGACCGTCAGGCTCACGGGCTTGCCGAAGAAGTCCTGGGCGTAGTCCACCTGACCGTCCTCGGTGCGGGGCAGGTTGTCGGGGTCCATGGTGGTGACCCGGAACATCTCGCCTGCGCCCTCGCAGTCGGAGCCGGTGATGATGGGGGTGTGGACATAGACGAAGCCGTTTTTCTGGAAGAACTCGTGGATGGCAAAGGCGGCCACGGAGCGGACCCGGAAGGCGGCGGAGAACAGGTTGGTTCTGGGGCGCAGGTGGGCCACGGTGCGCAGGAACTCCACGCCGTGACGCTTCTTCTGCAGGGGGTAGTCAGGGGCGGAGGGACCCTCCACCTGGATGGAGGCGGCCTTGACCTCCAGGGGCTGCTTGGCGTCGGGGGTCAGGACCACCTGGCCCTTGACGATGAGGGCGGCGCCCACGTTCTGCTTGGCGATCTCCTTGTAGTTCTCTAAGGCGCCGTCGAAGACGATCTGGATGCTCTTGAAGCAGGAGCCGTCGTTGAGCTCGATGAAGCCGAAGTTCTTCATGTCGCGGATGGTGCGAACCCAGCCGCAGACGGTCACGTCCTGACCGCCAAACTGTTCCATGTCCGCAAAGATGCGGGCGATTTCCGTGCGTTGCATATGATTCAAGTCCTTTCAGCGGATAATGTAAACGGGGAATGATGCAATATTATATCGTTGGGGGCGGACAAATGCAACCCCCGAAGGTCTTACATCCGTTTGGTCACAGGGAGAAAGGCGCGGCTGGCCTTGGCGGTGATCCGGGCGGGGCGGATGCGGACCAGACCGGTTCTGGCCCCCTTGCTGCGGATGTACTGTTCCTTGATCTCCGGGGAGACCTGGGCCAGCCTGTCCACCAGGGCTTCCAGGATCTTCTGCCGTTCGTCGGCCTCTTCCACCAGGGCGGCGGTGCCGAAGACCATGACGCTCTCATAAAGGGCGGTGATGTGGTCGGGGACCAGCTCGTGGCGGGGGACCACGGTGAAGCACACCCGGTCATCCCGGGCGATGCTCTCCAGCATGTGGCCCTCCTTGGCGCAGTGGAGGTAGAGATTTCCCTCCAGAAAAACGTAGTGCATGGGGACGCCGTAGGGCCAGCCCTCGTCCCCGGTGACGGACAGTACGCCGTAAACGCCCTGGTTCAGCAGGTCCAGGGCCTCCTCTTGGGGAAGCTGCCGGTCCTTCCGGCGGATGGGTCGGTCGATCATAGGGAACCTCCTTATTGATGGGAGACGATGTCGCCGTGCTCGATGTGGTAGGCGATGCGCTGCATGATCATCATGAGGGCCACGGTGTTCTTACCGCCCTCGGGGATGATGACGTCGGCGTAACGCTTGGAGGGTTCCACGAACTGCTCGTGCATGGGCTTCACGGTGGAGAGGTACTGCTCCATGACGGCGTCCATGGTGCGGCCCCGCTGGGTGACGTCCCGGTGGATGCGGCGGAGGATGCGCACGTCGGCGTCGGTGTCCACAAAGAGCTTGATGTCCATCAGGTCCCGGAGGGCCTTGTTGTCAAAGACCAGGATGCCCTCCACCAGGATGACCTTGTTGGGGGCCACCTCCCGGGTCTCCTCCAGGCGGTCCTGGATGGCGTAGTCATAGACGGGGCAGTGGATGGTCTTGCCGGCCAGAAGGTCCTCCAGGTCCTGGATCATCCGGTCGGTGTCAAAGGAGGCCGGGTGGTCGTAGTTCAGGGCCTGCCGTTCCTCCAGGGAGAGGTCGTGGTGGGCGGCGTAGTAGCTGTCGTGGGCCAGGACGCTGATGTCGTCGCCGAACTGTTCCTTCAGCCGGTCCACCAGGGTGGTCTTGCCCGAGCCGGTGCCGCCGGCGATGCCAATAATCAGGGGTTTCATACCATCGTCTCCTTTCGAGGTTCTGTATATAAGGGGGGCTGTATTTTTTATTCGTCCTCGTTGTTCTTCTCGTTAAACTCCGTGAGGACCAGCTGGGGGTTGTGGTCGGAGACCCACTTGATGGACCAGAAGGAGGAGAAGAGCAGCAGCTTGTTGCCCTTGTAGTCCTCCACCAGCTTGGTGTCGTTGCCCAGGACCAGGTCGGTCTCGTGGAACTCCTCAGGCTCCTTGATCCACCGCAGGAACTCATAGGGCAGGGTGTCCATGCGGATCTCCACGTTGTACTCGCTGCGCAGGCGGTACTGGAAGACGTCGAATTGCAGGGTGCCCACCACGCCCACAATGACCTCCTCCATGCCGGTGTAGGGGATCTTGAAGATCTGGATGGCGCCCTCCAGGGCGATCTGCTCGGCGCCCTTCAGGAACTGCTTGCGCTTCATGGTGTCCACCGGGCGGACCCGGGCGAAGTGCTCGGGGGCGAAGGTGGGGATGGGGTCGAAGCGGAATTTTTTTCCGGGGGCGCAGAGGGTGTCGCCGATGGAGAAGATGCCCGGGTCGAAGACGCCGATGATGTCCCCGGCGTAGGCCTCCTCGATGATCTCCCGCTCGGCGGCCATGAGCTGCTGGGGCCGGGAGAGCTTCAGCTTCTTCTTGCCCTGGACGTGGTAGACCTCTTTGTCGGCGTCGAAGCGGCCGGAGCACACCCGCATGAAGGCGATGCGGTCCCGGTGGGCCTTGTTCATGTTGGCCTGGATCTTGAAGACGAAGGCGGAGAAGTTGTCGTCCATGGAGTCGATCTCCTCGCCGTGGGCCATGCGGGGCAGGGGCGGGGTGGTCATGCGGAGGAAGTTCTCCAGGAAGGGCTCCACGCCGAAGGTGGTCAGGGCGGAGCCGAAGAAGACGGGGGAGAGCTGGCCGTGGCGGACCCGGTCCAGGTCAAAGTCGGAGGAGGCGCCGTCCAGCAGCTCGATCTCGTCCAGCAGCTGGTCCCGCTTGCTCTGGCCCAGCATGTCGATGAGGACGGGGTCCTGGAGGTCGATCTGGGTGGTGCCGGACTTTTTGGCGTTGGTGTTGGAGGAGAAGTGGATGATCTCCCCCTTGGTGCGGTCATAGACCCCCAGGAAGTCCTTGCCGGAGCCGATGGGCCAGTTGACGGGGTAGGTCTCGATGCCCAGCTCCTTTTCCAGCTCCTCGCAGAGCTCGAAGGGGTCCCGGGCCTCCCGGTCCATCTTGTTGATAAAGGTGAAGATGGGGATATCCCGCATGGCGCAGACCTTGAAGAGCTTCCGGGTCTGGGCCTCCACGCCCTTGGCGGCGTCGATGACCATGACGGCGGAGTCGGCAGCCATAAGGGTGCGGTAGGTGTCCTCGGAGAAGTCCTGGTGGCCGGGGGTGTCCAGAATGTTGATGCAGAAGCCGTCGTACTGGAACTGCAGGACGGAAGAGGTGACGGAGATGCCGCGCTGCTTCTCGATCTCCATCCAGTCGGAGACGGCGGCCCGGGTGTTCTTCTTGCCCTTGACCTGGCCGGCCTGGGCGATGGCCCCGCCGTAGAGCAGGAACTTCTCGGTCAGGGTGGTCTTACCGGCGTCGGGGTGGGAGATGATGGCAAAGGTCCGCCGGCGCTTGATTTCGGATTCGTATTTAGGCAAAGGAAAAAACCTCCTCTGGGAAATTACATGATTTAACATTTTATTTTACCATGGCAAAGGAGGATGCGCAAGAGCAAAATCCCTTGAAAAACGCCGGGCCCGTGCGATCATGAACGGTATTCCTGCGCGCATTGTCCGGCGACAAGTCGTGTTATATACCGAACAACCCTATGTAGGGAACGGGCATGCCCGTTCCGCTTGCTACGTTTTGAATATCCGCAGCGTGGGTTCGTGCCTCCGGCGGGAGCAAGCCCCCGCCCTACGGCGTGACAGCCAATGCTGCAAGTCTTTTTCGACAAGCTTGGCTCCCCCTTTGGGGGAGCTGGCAGCGCGTAAGCGCTGACTGAGAGGGCGTAAGAGGGGGGACAGGTCTGTTCCGGCGGGAGGAATGACGAAAACGGCCCGACTCAGTCCAGATGGGACTGTGACGGGCCGTTGGTTTCTTATTCCTTCCCCAGCCGGGTGACGGCGGCGGACTCCAGCTTGTGGTTGCGGATGGACTCCACCTGGATGCGGAGGGCATCGGTGGTGAGGGAGATGGTCTGGCCGTCCCGGGGGATAGCCCCGTAGAGCCCGAAGACATAGCCGCCAAAGGTCTCGTATTCCTCCTGGGGGAGGTCCACCCCCAGGGCGTGGGCCACGTCGTCCATCCGGGCCGAGCCCCGAACCCGCCAGGTGCGGTCGTCCAGTTCTTCTATGTCAGGCAGCTCTCCCTCGGGGGCGATGTCCCCGACTAACTGCTCCAGCAGAT
This sequence comes from Bacillota bacterium, assembly GCA_030535235.1. Taxonomy (GTDB): domain Bacteria; phylum Bacillota; class Clostridia; order Oscillospirales; family Oscillospiraceae; genus Evtepia. The sequence continues at coordinate 63,973 of JAUNCL010000005.1, read as the reverse complement.
CCCGGATGGTGACCACCCCGAGGAAGCCGCCGTATTCGTCCAGGACCACGGCGTAATAGCTCCGGCGGGTCTTCATCTGCCGGAACAGTACGTCGGCCTTGACGGTCTCCGGCACGAAGAAGGCGGGCTTTACCAGGGTCTCCAGGATCTCCGGCACGGCGGCGGTCTGCATGGAGAAAAAGTCCCGGGCGTCCAGGATGCCCACCACCTGGTCCACAGTCTCCCGGCAGACCGGATAGCGGGTGTGCCGGGTGGACAGGATGATGTCGGCCCACTCCCGGGTGGTCTGGTGGGTCCACAGCAGGTCGAGGTCGGTGCGGTGGGTGGCGAATTCCCCCACGGTGGTGTCATCGAATTCAAAGACGTTGGTGATGAAGTCCTTGGTGTCCCGGTCGAAGACGCCCTTTTCGCTGCCCCGGTCCACCATCATCTTGATCTCCTCCTCGCTGACCTCTTCGTCGTGGGCGTTGGGGTCGATACCCAGAAGACGGAGGATGTCGTTGGTGGAGGTGGTGAGGACGGCCACGATGGGGGCGAAGACCCGGGAGATGCCGGTGATGAGACCGGATAGGGCCAGCGCCAGGGGCTCGGCCCTCTGCATCCCGATGCGCTTGGGGACCAGCTCGCCGAAAACCAGGGTGAAGAAGGAGAGCAGGAGGGTGATGAGAACCACCACCAGGGTGTCTAAGGTCTTCTCCGGAAGGGGGATTCCCAGGCCCAGCAGGAGGGCGGTCAGGGGATCGGAGAAGTGATCGGCGGCGAAGGCGCTGCCCAGGAAGCCGGAGAGGGTGATGGCGATCTGAATGGTGGCCAGGAAGCGGGCGGGACGCTCGGTGAGCCGGGTCAGACGGAGGGCCCGCTTGTCGCCCTGGGCCGCCAGCAGGGCCAGACGGTTGTCGTTGACGGTGACAATGGCGATCTCCGCGCAGGCAAAGACTCCGTTGAGAAAAATCAGGAACACTTGAAGCAGAATAAAAAATATGATGGTGCGCATAGGGGGCATCCCTCCTCAGATGGTCTCAGTGTATCACAGTCCCAAAGCGGGGTCAATCGAATGGGGACTGCGGGAAAAAATGTAGGAAGATTTGAAAAAAGCCCTTTACATTTTGGCATTCAGATGCTATAATCCTTTGGTAATCAAGCGGTACGCGCCAGTAGCGTAATGGATAGCGCATCAGATTCCGGTTCTGAGGGTTGGGGGTTCGAGTCCCTTCTGGCGTGCCAAGAAAAACCTGAGACCCTGTTGGGTCTCAGGTTTTTTTCGTACCGATTCAATCTGAAAGGAGACTATCACCGTGAGCTTTTCTTTCCATGTCCCCACCAATTTTGTCTTCGGCCAGGGTGCCATTCAGAAGCTGCACAAGCAGCGGCTGCCCGGCAAGAAGGCGATGATCGTCATTTCCAACGGCAAGTCCACCCGGGCCAACGGCTATCTGGACACCGTCCAGGACCAGCTGACCCAGGCCGGGGTGGAGTACGCCGTCTTTGACAAGATCCTGGCCAACCCCGTCATCGCCAACGTGATGGACGGCGCGGTCTTCGGCCGGGAGAACGGCTGTGACTTCGTCATTGGTCTGGGGGGCGGCAGCTCCATCGACGCGGCCAAGGCTATCGCCATGATGATCCCCAACGAGGGCAACTATTGGGATTACATCTACGGTGGCACCGGCGGCGGCCAGAGAATGAAGAACAAGCCCCTGCCCATCGTGGCCATCCCCACCACCGCCGGCACCGGCACCGAGCTGGACGCCTGGACCATCATCACCAACGAGGAGACCAACGAGAAGATGAGCGGCGGCAACAAGAACACCTTCCCCGTTCTGGCCATCGTGGACCCGGACTTCATGCTGTCCGTGCCCCCCAGGTTCACCGCCTACCAGGGCTTTGACGCTCTCTTCCACTCCGCCGAGTCCTACATCAACAAGACCAACAACCTGATGCGGGACATGATCGCGCTGAAGGCCATCGAGTGCGTGGGCCGGAACCTGGCCACCGCCTGCACCGACGGCGGCAACGTGAAGGCCCGGGAGCAGGTGGCTTTCGGCAGCAGCCTGGGCGGCCTGGTGATGAGCGTGGACAACCTGTGCTCTGAGCACTCCCTGGAGCACCCCCTGTCCGCCTACCATCCTGAAATCGCCCACGGCGCCGGCCTCATCATGATCAGCCGTGCCTATTACACCCACATGGCCCAGAACTGCCCCGAGCTGAAGGACCGCTTTGTGGACATGGCCAAGGCCCTGGGCAAGGAGGACGCCGCCGAGGCCATGGACTTTGTCACCGCCCTGGTGGACCTGCAAAAGGCCTGCGGCGTGGACGAGCTGAAGATGTCCGACTACGGCATCACCCCCGAGGAGTTCCCCACCTTCGTGGCCAACGCCCGGAGCACCATGGGAATCCTGTTCAAGATGGACCGCATCCAGCTCTCCGACGAGGACCTGGTGAAGATCTATACCGAGTCCTACAAGTAAAAATAATCCTCTGCCTGGGCCGATGACCACATCGGCCCAGACAGGACAAAACAAAAAACGGCCCCTAAAAACGTTGCTGATAGATTGCTTTCAGCAATCAAATGTGGTATGCTATCCTCAGCAATCTTCGAGGAAGCGAGGTTCTCATCATGGCAAGAGAAGCGACAAGAACAGCAAACGTATACACGCGCGTTGATCCCGACACCAAAGAGCAGGCAGAGCGTATTCTCAACCAGCTTGGGATCCCCATGTCGAATGCCATTGGCATGTTTTTAAAGCAGGTTGTCATCCAGCGAGGGATACCGTTTGAGATGAAGCTGCCGAGAGCAATGCCTGTTGCAGTTGGCGGACTGACCAAAGAGCAGTTTGATACGGAACTGCAGCTGGGGATGGATGACATTGCCGCCGGTCGGGTTGTTTCCGCGGATGAGGTCGAAGCAGAAATGAGGAGACTGTACGGTGTATGAAAAACGTCTACACATGGAAGGCGAGACAGGACTTGCGCGATATTTATGAGTACATTGCGTACACGCTGCTGGTTCCTGATACCGCACAGAAGATGACGGAGAGAATCCTTCAGGGAGTCAGAACACTGGAAGTCATGCCAGAGCGGAACCCTCTGTACAAAGAGGAGCCGTGGTATAGCCAGGGTGTCCGATTCCTGCCGGTGAAGAATTCCCTGATTTTTTACACCGTCAATCCTGCGGAAGATAGCGTTTTTATTGCCCGTATCCTGTACGGCGGCAGAGATATCAGCCGTCAACTGAGTGAAAGCATGGAATGGTAATCACAACCTCATACTGTGTTTGGTAAATCCCCTGTTCCACAGGACAAAACAAAAAACCGGTTCCCGTACGGGAACCGGTCTTTGTTTTGGGGTTATTCGGCAGGCTCTTCCACCGGGACCTCCGGGGGAACGTCTGTCTTGCCGCCGCACTGGGTGCAGAACTTGGCGTCAGGCTCCAGCTCCGCGCCGCACTGGGGGCAGACGGAGGGAACCACTTCCACCTCGATAACCTCGGGGGCGGGCTCCTCCACCTTGGTGCCGCAGGTGGGGCAGAACTTGGCGCTCTCTGCCAGCTCTGCGCCGCAGTTGGCGCAGGTGCGGCCATTTGCTGCCGGACGGTTGCTGTTGAGCTCCTCTCTGGCGGCAGCCATGACCTCCCGGCACGCCTGGATGGAGGCGTAGAGGGCCATGATCTCATCGTCAAAGGTCTCGCCGGCATCCAGCTTATCCACCATCAGGTCGCCGATGTTCAGGGTGAACTCGGAGATTTTCTTCTCCTCGGCGGCGATCTTCAGGTTGAGCTTTCCGGTTTCTATGGCGCTGTTTGCCTTGGTGGTGGCGACAGCGGCCAGGTCGTTGAGTTTGTCCAGCAGTGCCATGGGTCATTCCTCCTCGATACAGGCAGTGGGAATGGAATCAGAAATATGCCTTCAGGGCCTCGGTGGCCAGGGCGATGTCTGCGCTGATGGTGATGGTGAACTTCACCTGGTTCTGCTCGGAGAACCGGTCCAGCCAGGCCAGGAACTCCTCTACCTCGGCGGAATCAGGCTCGGAGGGGATGATCTTGCACAGGCTGTCCACGAACACGTGGGTCAGGTCGTAGTTGGAGGCGTACATACCGCTGATGAAGCCCTTGAAGAACGTAAAGTTGTCTGCGGCGAAGTCGCTGGACTCCACCAGACGGACGGCGGGGCTGACGTCAAAGACCAGCTTCTTGCCCATCTCCACGCAGACGACGTTGCCGCTCTCGTTCTCAGCGGCGTAGTTGATCATATCAATGAGCTGCTTGGTCTTACCAGTGCCCTTTGCGCCCATAATCACTCTAACCATAAGTAATCACTCCTTCTTGATCCAGAAAAGATAACAATTATTTTTCTGTTGGGAACATGTTACCATCCCGCTGAAAAAAAAGCAATGGGATTGCGAGAATTTCACGAAAAATTAACAGCGGGATTCCAAATTTTTTTGCTTTTCCTCGTAGCCCGGCTTACCCAGCAAGGCGAACATATTTTCCTTGTATGCCTCCACCCCGGGCTGGTTGAAGGGATTGACCCCCAGCAGGTAGCCCGACAGGCCGCAGGCGTATTCAAAGAAATAGATGAGCTGACCCACCCAGTAGGCCGTCCGCTCCTCCACAGACAGCAGCAGGTTGGGCACGCCGCCGTCCACATGGGCCAGGGCGGTGCCCCGGCGGGCCTGCTCGTTCACATACCGCAGGTCCTTCCCCCGGAGGAAGTCCAGCCCCGAGTGATCCCCGGGGGTGGGGGTCAGGGTGCAGGTGGAGGCGGGGAGGGTGAACCGCACCACCGTCTCGAAGAGATCCCGTTCTCCCTCCTGAATATACTGGCCCATGGAGTGGAGGTCGGCGGTGAACTCCACGCTGGCGGGGAAGATGCCCTGGCCGTCCTTGCCCTCGCTCTCCCCGAAGAGCTGCTTCCACCACTCCCCGAAGAACCGGAAGGAGGGCTCGTAGCAGGCCAGCAGCTCGATGTTTTTCCCTTCGGTGTAGAGGGCGTGGCGGGCGGCGGCATACTGCCAGGCAGGGTTGTCCTGGCCGGGCTGCCGCAGGCGGACCATGGCGTCGGCGGCGCCGGCCAGAAGGGCCTCCACATCGATCCCCGCCACGGCCAGAGGCAGCAGGCCGGCGGCGGTGAGGACGGAGTACCGCCCGCCGATGGAATCGGGGACGGAGAAGGTGGCGTAGCCCTCCTGGTTGGCCAGGGCCCGGAGGGTCCCCTTGTGCCAGTCGGTGGTGGCGAAGATCCGGTCCCGGGCGCCGGCTCTGCCGTACTTCTGTTCCAGCAGCTGCCGGAAGAGGAGGAAGGCGATGGAGGACTCGGTGGTGGTGCCGGACTTGGAGATCACGTTGATGGAGAAGTCCTTGTCCCGCACGTAGTCCAGCAGCTCGTTGAGGGCGTCGGAGGAGAGGGTGTTGCCGGTGAAAAAGACCTGGGGCCCCTTGCAGAAGAGGTTATAGTTGGGGGAGGTCACCAGCTCCAGCACGGCCCGGGCCCCCAGGTAGGAGCCGCCGATGCCCACCACGATGAGGACCTGGGACTGGTCCCGGATGATCCGGGCGGTCTGGAGGATGCGGGCCAGCTCCGCTCTGTCGTAGTTTTCCGGCAGCCGGACCCAGCCGGTGAATTCGCCCCCCAGGCCGTTGCCCTTTTCCAGAAGGGCTCTGGAGTCGGTGAGGCCGTCCAGGCGGGAGGAGAGCCAGTTTTTGGGCAAAAAGGGAAGGGCCTGGGAAACGTCAAATTGAAGCATGGTACATACCTCCGTTCGTAGGGGCGATTCACGAATCGCCCGGCGGCCGCTCAGTTTTTCAAACTCTGCATAGGAGCAGGGATGCGGCCATCCCCATCGAACAGGTTCGATGGGGGCCCCGAGAAGACAAAACATGCTCGGGCCAAGTGAATTGGCCCTGCGCCAAGGTCTTGCTGCGCAAAACGCTTGTCCGGTGCAGAGCACCGCCCCATCTGGGATGGGGCCCCGGCGGCCGCTTAGTTTTTCAAACTCTGCATAGGAGCAGGGATGCGGCCACCCCGCTGGACGAAGGCGGCGCTGGAGAAGGGATGGACGGGCATCACGGGGGCGGAGCCCAGCAGGCCGCCGAACTCGATCATATCTCCCACCTTTTTGCCGGGGGCGGGGATGAGGCGGACGGCGGTGGTCTTGGCGTTGACCATGCCGATGGCGGCCTCGTCGGCGATAATGGCCGAGAGGGTCTCGGCGGAGGTGTCGCCGGGGACGGCGATCATGTCCAGGCCCACGGAGCACACGCAGGTCATGGCCTCCAGCTTGTCCAGCTGGAGAGCGCCCTGCCGGGCGGCGGCGATCATGCCCTCGTCCTCACTGACGGGGATGAAGGCGCCGGAGAGGCCGCCCACGTGGTTGGAGGCCATGACGCCGCCCTTCTTCACAGCGTCGTTCAGCAGGGCCAGGGCGGCGGTGGTGCCGTGGGTGCCGCAGACCTCCAGGCCCATCTCCTCCAGAATGCGGGCTACGGAGTCTCCGATGGCGGGGGTGGGGGCCAGGGAGAGGTCCACAATGCCGAAGGGGACGTCCAGGCGGGCGGAGGCCTCCCGGGCCACCAGCTGGCCCATGCGGGTGATGCGGAAGGCGGTCTTTTTGATGGTCTCGGCCACCACGTCGAAGGGCTGGCCCTTCACCTGCCGGAGGGCGTGGTGGACCACGCCGGGACCGGAGATGCCCACGTTGATGACGCACTCCGGCTCGCCCACCCCGTGGAAGGCGCCGGCCATGAAGGGGTTGTCCTCCACGGCGTTGGCGAAGATGACCAGCTTGGCGCAGCCGAAGCCGAAGGTATCGGCGGTGAGGTCGGCGGTTTTCTTGATGACCCGGCCCATCTCGGCCACGGCGTCCATGTTGATGCCGGCCTTGGTGGAGCCTACGTTCACCGAGGAGCACACCAGGTCGGTGGCGGCCAGGGCCTCGGGGATGGAGGCGATGAGTTTCCGGTCGGACTGGGTGAAGCCCTTCTGGACCAGGGCGGAGAAGCCGCCGATGAAGTTGATGCCCACGGCCTTGGCGGCGTTGTCCAGGGCCTGGGCGAAGGGGACGTAGTCGGTGCAGTCGCTGGCGGAGGCCACCAGGGAGATGGGGGTCACGGACACCCGCTTGTTGACGATGGGGATGCCGAACTCTTTCTCGATGGACTGGCCGGTGGAGACCAGTTTTTCCGCCCGGCGGCAGATTTTATCATAGATTTTCCGGCAGGCAGCCTTCTGGCTGATGTCGGCGCAGTCCAGCAGGGAGATGCCCATGGTGATGGTGCGGATATCCAGATTCTGCCGGTCGAACATGTCGATGGTCTGAAAGACCTCGGAGGAATTGATCATGAAGGGGGTCCTCCTTTCTCAGATGCGGTGCATGGCGTCGAAGGTGTCCTCCCGCTGGGCGTGGATGGACAGGCCCATGCCCTTGCCCAGGTCGGACAGCCGGTCGGCCAGGTCGCCGAAGGGGAGTTTGCAGTGGGTGGTTTCCACCAGCAGGGTCATGGTGAACATGTCGGTGAGCAGGATGGTCTGGGTGATGTCCAGGATGTCCACATTCTGCTGGGCCAGCTCCTGGGACACGGCGGCGATGATGCCGACGCGGTTGTTGCCGATAACGGTGATGACTGCGCGCATGATGTTGTACCTCTCTCTTTTCTGTTTTCTGTATTTATCTGTATTTAAGTAACCTGTAGGGGCCGATGACCACATCGGCCCGATCAACGCGGCGGATCTCCGCAGCGTTTTCAACGGAACGGGCATGCCCGTTCCCTACATGGGGGTGGGGTGTCTCGCAACGCCCCTCACCCCTGCAGCTCGTCCAGGGTCAGCTGGAAGGCGGGGAGGAAGTCCTCCATGAAGTACTTCAGCTCCGGCAGGCGGTAGGAGCGCAGGGCCTCCAGGGTCTGTTCTGCCGCGGACTGGAACTCCCGGTTGCCCGCTTTTAACTCCTCCTGGCACTTCAGATAGGCCGAGAGCTTGTCCGCCGCCTTCACCAGCGACAGGACCTCGGGGTCGGTCTCGGAGAGGAGCTGGCCGAAGGCCGGGCGCAGCTCCTGGGGGAGCATGGCCACCAGACGCTGGGCGGCGTTTTCCTCCACGGCCTTGTAGGCATCCCGGATGGCGGGGTTGGCGTACTTGACGGGGGTGGGCAGGTCGCCGGTGAAGATCTCCGGGGCGTCGTGGTAGAGGGCCACGGCGGCCACGTGGCCGGGGTCCACGGTTCCCCCGAACTTGTCCCGGCGGATGACCGCCAGGGCGTGGGCCAGAACGGCCACCATGTGGGAGTGCTCCTGGATATTCTCCGGGACGGTGCTGCGCATGAGGCCCCACCGGCCGATGTATTTCATCCGGGCGATATAGGCGAAAAAGGAGTAGGACATAGGGAAAGTCTCCAAAACTTATGGATTTTACGGCGGGGATGTGATAGATTAAAGAAAAGGATCTACGCCCCCTGCTGCGTAAAGTTGCAAAATATTATACCAGAACAGGAAGAAAAAGAAAAGAACTTTCGAGGAGTATCCCTATGGTTTTTGCCTTCCACACCCTAGGCTGCAAAGTGAATCAGTACGAGACCCAGGCCATGGAGGAGATCCTCCTGTCCCGGGGCCACACCCTGGCCCCCTTTGAGGGGGAGGCCGACGTATACATTATAAACAGCTGCACCGTCACGGCGGTCAGCGACAAGAAGTCCCGCCAGACCGTCCGCCAGGCCCGGAAGCGGGCCCCCGGGGCCATCGTGGCCCTGTGCGGCTGCTATCCCCAGGTCTCCCCGGAGGAGGCCGCCAGGCTGGACGCCGACCTCATCGGCGGCAGCGGCGACCGGATGGGCTTTCTGGACCTGCTGGAGCAGATGGCGGCCGACCGGCAAAAAACCGTAGCTGTGGACGACGCCTTCCGGCGGCGGACCTTTGAGCAGCTCCCCGCCGGGGGCCTGGAAGGCCGCACCCGGGCCATGCTGAAGGTGGAGGACGGCTGCACCAACTTCTGCACCTACTGCATCATCCCCTACGCCCGGGGGCCGGTGCGTTCCCTGCCCCTGGACCAGGCGGAGGCCGAGGCCAGACGACTGGAGGAGTTGGGCTACCGGGAACTGGTCATCACCGGTATCGAGATCTCCTCCTACGGCCGGGATCTGGAGGGCCGTCCCACCCTGACCGACCTCATCGAGACCGTCTGCCGGGCAGTCCCGGCCATGCGGGTGCGCCTGGGCTCCCTGGAGCCCCGGACGGTCACCGAGGAATTCTGCGCGCGGCTGGCCAAACTTCCCAACCTGTGTCCCCACTTCCACCTGTCCATGCAGAGCGGATGCGACGCCACCCTGGCCCGGATGAAGCGGAAGTATGACACCGCCCGGTACTATGCGTCGGTGGAGCTGCTGCGGGAGCACTTTGACCGCCCCGGCATCACCACCGACATGATCGTGGGCTTCCCCGGGGAGACCGAGGAGGAGTTTGCCCAGACCCTGTCATTTATTCAAAAGTGTGGATTTTCCCAGATGCACATCTTCCCCTACTCCCGCCGACAGGGAACCCCGGCGGCGGCCATGCCCGGCCAGCTGTCCAACGCCGAGAAGGCCCAGCGGGCCCATCGCGGGGCCGAAACCGCCCGGGCCATGGGCCGGGGCTGGCTCACCGGCTGGCTGAACCAGACCGTGGAGGTCCTCTTTGAGGAGGAGAAGGAGGGCTTTTGGCGGGGCTACACCCCCCAGTATATGGAAGTCAGAGGGAAGAGCCAACAAAACCTGCACAACGTCCTCCGCCGGGTCAAGGTCACCGCCGTGGGCGAGGACCAGGTCTTCGGGACCATCATAGAGGAGGAGAACCCATGAGCAGAGCAGACGAACTGTTTATTCAGAATTGTAAGGAGATTTTGGCCAACGGGGTGTGGGACACCGATCAGAACGTCCGCCCCCGGTGGGAGGACGGGGCCCCCGCCCACACGGTGAAGGCCTTCGGGATCGTCAACCGCTACGACCTGCGGGCGGAGTTCCCCATCCAGACCATTCGCCGGATGTACCTGAAAAGCGCCGTGGACGAGCTGCTGTGGATCTGGCAGAAGAAGTCCAACAACATCCACGACCTGCGCGCCAACATCTGGGATGCCTGGGCCGACGAGACCGGCTCCATCGGCAAGGCCTACGGCTACCAGCTGGGGGTCAAGCACCGCTACCCCGAGGGGGAGATGGACCAGGTGGACCGGGTCCTCTACGACCTGAAGCACAACCCGGCCTCCCGGCGGATTCTGACCAACCTGTATAACCACCACGACCTCAGCGAGATGGCCCTGTACCCCTGCGCCTACTCCATGACGTTTAATGTCAGCGGCAGGACCCTGAACGCCATTCTCAACCAGCGGTCCCAGGACATGCTCACCGCCAACGGCTGGAACGTGATGCAGTACGCCGCCCTGGTCCACATGCTGGCCCAGGTCTCCGGCCTGGAGGCGGGGGAGCTGGTCCACGTCATTGCCGACGCCCACATCTACGACCGCCACGTGCCCATCGTGGAGGAGATCATCAGCCGCAAGCCCTTCGAGGCCCCCAGGCTGGCCCTGGACCCGGGCGTCACCGATTTTTACGACTTCACCCCCGACAGCCTCAAGCTGGAGGGCTACCAGTGCCACGAGCTGGACGCCAAGATCCCCGTGGCCATTTGAGGAGGATGCCCTATGAACGTCATCGTTGCTGTGGATGAAAACTGGGCCATTGGCCGGGACGGGGACCAGCTCTGCTACATCCCCGCCGATCTGAAGCGGTTCCAGAGACTCACCACCGGACACCCGGTACTTCTGGGCCGGAAGACCCTGGCCACCTTTCCCGGGGGCCGTCCCCTGAAGAACCGGCGAAACCTGATCCTGTCCACCCGGGAGGATTTTCAGCCCCAGGGCGGGGAGGTCTTTCACACCCTGGAGGATGCCCTGGAGGCCGCCCCGGCGGACACCTTTGTCATCGGCGGTGAGTCGGTCTACCGGGCGGCTCTGGATCGGTGCGACACCGCCTATGTGACCAAAATCCAAAAGGCCTTCGAGGCCGACCGGTATTTCCCTGACCTGGACCGGGACCCCGCCTGGCAGGCGGTGGAGGAGGAGGGGCCGTATACCCACGAGAATCTGACCTTCACCTATGTGACCTATCGGAGAAAGGCTTTGTGAGACAACAACCCACGTGCAAAAACGCGCGGCCAACCCCGCCTGGGGCTGGCCGCGCGTCTTGATTTTTTTCTCAGATGATCCGCCGGGCGGCGAAGTAGCAGTTGACGTAGTAAGTCATGCTCAGGTCGCTGATGATGACGCCGGTGGTGGAGGTGGAGGCGTGGATGAACTTTCCGTCGCCGATGTACAGACCCACATGGGTCACATAGCTGCCGTTCCGGGAGAAGAGAACCAGGTCGGCAGGCTGCAGGTCGGACTTGGCCACGGGCACGCCGTTATTGATCTGGTCCTTGGAGGAGCGGTTCAGGGTGTAGCCGAACTGCTTGTAGACATAGGACGTAAAGCCGGAGCAGTCAAAGGTGTCGGGACCGGCGGTGGCCCACACATAAGGGTAGCCCTCGAACTGCAGGGCGTAGTCCACGATGCGCTGGGCCAGGTTGCCGTCGAAGTTTGCGGGGGGCTGGATGGGGTGAATCACATTGCTGCTGTCGTCGCAGTTCTCGCCGTTTTGCTGCAGGAGATAGTCGGCGGAGACATAGCCGGTGCGGCCATTGTAGGTAATCTGATACCAGCCGTTGGTCTTACCGGTGATGGGGAAGACGCTGCCGTCGGTGACGGTGGCCAGGATGGCGTAGCTGGTGCCGGGGCCCTGACGGACCCGCAGGCCGCTGCCCTGGGCGGAGACAAAGCCGTAGATGGGGGTCTCCGGGTCCATGGCGGTGACGGTGGCGGTGGTTTCGCCGCCGTTCTCGTCCTGGTAGACGACCGTAAAGCTGCCCTCAGCGTGGTCGGGGGTCACCGCCACGGGGCTCTGGGTGCCGTTGGCGGCCTCCACAGAGGAGAGGGTGGCGGAGCCCTTATTCACCCGAACGGCGGTGGGGCTGGCGTCCGACGGAGCCGCCCAAGCGGTGACGGACAGGAGAGAGGTGACCAGAAGGGCGGAGGCCAGAGCTCTCGCCGTGAATCGTGTGTGTTTCATAAACCGTACCTCAGGGCTCAGCGGGCGGCCAGGGCGCGCTCCAGCCAGATGGTGGCGATGTCGATGGCGGAGTACAGGCTGTCTTTCTCGCTGCGCTTGACCACCCGGTCCCGGCTCTTCAGGTCGGCGGCGGTGAGCTGCAGCTGAACGCTGACCTTGCTGGCCACGTTCATGTCGCCCACGGGCTTGGTCTCCAGGATCTGGAGCATGATGATGTGGGAGTCGGACATATCGCCATAGTAGATGATGTTGTCCTTGCGGCGCAGAGGACGGCCTTTATACATCAGAGGGGTCTTTTCGTTTGCCATATTGTAAACCTCCATTGTTCAGAATTGCGATCAAAACGAACGCCCGGAACCGGGCGTAATATGGTCGGCAGGGTATAAGTGCCCTGCATACAAATGTAACCAAATTGTAACACACTCAGGGAGGGATGTCAATTTCTTTTCTGTAAACATTGTTTGAACAGTGGGGGGAAAACCGGTCTGGACTCTTGACAGACGGGGTATAATGAAGGATAATAATAGGCACGCTGAATGGGCAGAGAGGGGAGGTGTCCGCCATGGCGGGAGAGACCCGTAAGGTCATCGCGAAAAACAGCAAGGCCTTTCACGACTACTTCGTGGAGGAGAAATACGAGGCGGGCATCGAGCTGGCCGGCACCGAGGTCAAGTCCATCCGCATGGGGGGCGTGAACCTGAAGGACTCTTTCTGCACCATTAAGGACGGGCAGATGACCCTCAACGGCATGCACATCAGCCCCTACGAGAAGGGCAACATCTTCAACCGGGAGCCCCGCCGGCCCCGGCGTCTGCTGATGCACAAGCGGGAGATTTTAAAACTCTTTGCCAAGATCAAGCAGGACGGCTACACCCTGGTGCCCCTGAGTCTCTACTTCAAAGGCCCCCGGGTGAAGGTGGAGGTCGGCCTGTGCAAGGGCAAAAAGCTCTACGACAAGCGAGAGGCCGCTGCCAAGCGGGACGCCAAGCGGGAAATGGACCGCGCCCTCAAGCAGCGGTAATTTCCTGTTTAAAATGAAACATAACCTTACATAATTATAAAGGAGAAAACAACCATGGCACAGAATCCTATCGTAACCATCGAGATGGAAAACGGCGGCAAGATCGTTGCCGAGCTGTATCCCGAGGTGGCCCCCATCACCGTAAATAACTTTATCAGCCTGGCCGGCAAGGGCTTTTATGACGGCCTGATCTTCCACCGGGTGATCTCCGGCTTCATGATCCAGGGCGGCGATCCCCAGGGCATCGGCATCGGCGGCCCCGGCTACAGCATCAAGGGTGAGTTCGCAGGCAACGGCGTGAAGAACGACCTGAGCCACAGCCGCGGCGTTCTGTCCATGGCCCGGGCCCAGATGCCCAACTCCGCCGGCAGCCAGTTCTTCATCATGCACGCCGACGGCCCCTTCCTGGACGGCCAGTATGCCGCCTTTGGTAAGGTCACCGAGGGCCTGGATGTGGTGGATGCCATCGCCGCCGTAAAGACCGACCGCATGGATAAGCCCAAGGAGGACCAGCGGATGAAGAAGGTCACGGTGGAGACCTTCGGCGTGGAATATCCCGAACCTGAGAAGATGTAATTTTCATTGAATCCTGTTCTCTGTCTGTAGGCGTGCGGCCCTCCGGGCCGTGCGCCGCAGCGAACAGCTTCGCCGATATCTGGGGGCGTACTGGTTTCGACGGGGACATGGGGGCAGGAATAGCGGGCGGATGCGCCTGACATCCTGAAAACGGGCAACTTATAAATTAAAGAACAACAATAAGACTGTTCTCGCCGCTGCTTAAATAGCGGCCGTCCACCCCGGAAGGACCACGAGCCGGGCTTGGGCGTGACCTGAGTGGTGCACGTGACCGGGGTAAGCTTTGCCCCCGGCATGACCAATGAAGCTACCGAGCCATGCAGCATGACGGCTTGCGTCATGGTAAGGGAATGCAAAGAACCGTCTGCGCCCGGAGAAGTTCCTGAGGAAGTGTTTTCGGACGGGGGTTCAACTCCCCCCGCCTCCACCAAGAAAAATGCCTGGAAATGTTAAATTTCCGGGCATTTTTCTGCAATTATTTAAGAGTTTGGCACAAAAAGTTGAATGTTTGGTTCTCGATTCGATGATTTACCCCACGTTTTACCCCTTACAGATCGGAAACACTCTTTATCAGGGCCTCCATTCTGGCCTGGGATGCTTTGCGCATGGTTTCCGATACGGCGGCGTAAGTGTCCATAGTAAATGCGCTGGAGTAGTGTCCGAGCTGCTCTTGCACGTCCTTCACGCTGTCGCCTGCCTGGAGGGCGTTGACGGCGTAACTGTGCCTGAGATCGTGGAAACGGGTGTCAGGGAGACCGATGGACGCAACAATTTTCTTGAAGTGATTGTTGATTGTGCGGTGCTTCAAGTGGTTCCCCAGCGGGTCAGTGAATACAAGGTTGCGGTCGTTGGCCCAAAGGGGACCGGCTGCAAGTCTCCATTCCGCCTGCTGGGCCCTCTGGCTTTTCAGGACCCTCACGATGCTGGGGGCAATAGCTGCGGTTCTTTGCTTGCCGTTCTTGGTCTCTTCAAGGAAGTGGTAGCCGGGGCCATCGTGGTCCTTTTGAATCTGGCGGCGGACGGTAAGAGCCCTGTTTTCAAAGTCAACGTCATCCCACTGTAAACCGATCAGCTCGGACTGCCGGAGACCGGAGAACAGAGCCACGATAAAGAACCGTTCAAACTCGTTGCCCTTAATTGCTGTCAGAAACTTTGATACGTTTTCGTCCATGATGGGCTGCAATTCGGGCTTTTTTATTTTGGGGAGGCGGATGTGGTCAGCCGGATTATTCACCAGTACACCGGCCACCACAGCTTGCTCCAGGGCTTTGTGGAGGATGCCGTGGACATTCTGGATGGACTTCGGAGAAAGGGGCTTGTGGTCCTTGTCCCCGGCGTGGAGGGCGTTGTAGTACCGCTGGAGCTGCACCGGTGAGCAGCGGGTTTTCTGCCCTATCGCAAATAGAGAAATTCTTGCAGATGTTATTTCTAAGCGACATGAATACGAAATGATAGGCTCTTATTCGTTCTATGGAAAAATCCACGCTGTTTTTTTGTTGCCTGCCCCCTTCCTGACCCTCTCGACAGATGGCAGGTTTTGTGGTACCCTTATTCCATAAAATAATCGTGGAGGTATCCCTATGCACATCCCCCTCTGTCAGACCCAGCAGCTGGAGGTCCTCACCTTTGAGCAGGCTCTGGTCCCCACCCGGAATGACTACGACCGGGACCGCTGGCTCTACATCCCCGACCACTACGCGGAGTACCGGTATCTGCTGGGCACCCGGGGGGTCAACCCCCTGATCTGCATCGGGATCAACCCCTCCACCGCCGCCCCGGGGGACCTGGACAACACCCTGAAATCCGTGGAACGCATCGCCTTGGGCAACGGGTTCGACAGCTTCCTGATGTTCAATGTCTACGCCCAGCGGGCTACCCGCCCCGAGGATATGGATGTGGTCTGCAACCAGACCCTTCACCGGGAGAACTTGGCGGCCTTCCGCTATGTGCTGGAGCAGGTGGGAGAGGGCTTTCGGCCCGCCGTCTGGGCTGCCTGGGGAACCATCATCGAGAAGCGTCCCTATTTGAAGGACTGCGTCCGGGACATGGCCGCCATCGGCCAGACCTACAACGCCCGGTGGCTGTGCGCCGGAAAACGGACCAAGAAGGGCCATCCCCATCACCCTCTCTACCTGCGGAAGGACGAGCAGGTCCGCCCCTTCCCGGTGCTGGAGTATCTGGAGAGCATCTGACCGAAAATATAATAAGTAAGGAGGCCGTCGCTGTGAGCAACATCTGGCATGATATCAACCCCAAGCGCATTACTCCCGAGGACTTCATCGCCGTGGTGGAGATCCCCAAGGGCAGCAAGAAGAAGTACGAGCTGGACAAGGAAACCGGACTCATCATCCTGGACCGGGTTCTGTTTACCTCCACCCACTACCCCGCCAACTACGGGTTTATCCCCCGGACCTACGGCGACGACGGAGACCCCCTGGACGTGCTGGTGCTGTGCTCCGAGGCCATGGATCCCCTGACCCTGGTCCGGTGCTACCCCATCGGCTACATCAGTATGCTGGACGGCGGGAAGAACGACGAAAAGATCATCGCCATCCCCTTTGCCGACCCCACCTATAACGGCTATAAAGATATCTACGACCTGCCTGCCCACATTTTTGATGAAATGGCCCATTTCTTCTCGGTGTACAAAAATCTGGAGGGCAGAGAGGCCGTGGCCGGCGACGTGAACGACCGCAACGCCGCCATAGAGATCATCAAAAAATCCATCGACCACTATATTGAGAATTTTTGCAAGTGAATCCCCAATGACAGCACCCCGAGCGGCTTGCCGCTCGGGGTGTTCATCAATTTGTGGGGGTATCTGTCAGAATAGGGGGATAGAAATGTCATCAGAGCGCTTTTCCCAGAGCAGCATCTGCCACTGGACTTCCTTCGGGGGCTGAAAATAGAGGGAGGAGACGGTTGCGTGGAGACCGGGTCCCTCGGGGAGCGTGAAGAGGGTCGTGGAGCAACTGGCCTGGGGAGCCATGGGATCCGATTCCTTGGGGTAGGGCCTGTCCCCCTCGGCCCGGTCCTGGAGGGTGATTGCCTCCTGGGGCAGGTCGGGGTCCAGACGGTAGGTCAGAGTGATGTAGCGGGTGGGGTAGACCATGCCGTTGTCCTCCTGACAGTCCCCTTCGCCCTGGGGCTCATACTCCTCTACGGTGAGGGTGTGAGCCTGCCCGGTAACAGGTTGGACAAAGGAAATCTCCTGACCGGGACCATCCACGGTGAACAAAGGACCGGGAAGGGGAATCGGGTCCGGGGTCAGGGTGAGGGTCAGGGAGGACAGGCGGCGGGGCCGCCGCTTGGTGGCCCAGGGGAAACCATAGCGGTGGATGGACCAGCCCTTGTCCGGGTCCAGACCATAGTGCTCCAGGAGCCACTGGGCCTCCTGGTCGTTCCGGTCCCAGTGAGGGTACCAGCCGACGCCCATGCCGCCCTGGTATTTGAGGACCTTCCCGTTGACGGTGAGACTTGGGGACAGGTCCATGTGCAGGGGGTGCTCCGCCTGGAGCAAGGTCAGCTCCAGGCTGGTGAGCCGGTATTCTTTCGGCCCCCATTTGTCCAAAAAGGACCGGACCGCCTCCATGCACAGGTCCAGGACCACCCCCTGGCCGCAGAGGTAGGCGGCAGGGAGAACCCATTTTTTGCCCGCCCAGGAGAAGATTTTCTCCAGGGGTAGAACCTGTCCCGACCGGGCTCGGGGCGGGTGATGCCAGAAGCTGCCGTCGAAGGTGACCCGCCAGGGGGAGCGCTTGATCACGATTCCATTCATGGTGCTTACCTCCCGCGGTTTTGTCTGTGGAAGCCGCCGGCAGCCCGGCGCTGCTTCTGGAAGCAGGCCTCACACAGGCGGCCGTGGTGGTGGAGGGGCAGGGCGGCCCCGCACCGGGCGCAGAAGCGGATGTTGTTCTTCAGCCGGTGGAGGAGAATTTCGTTGATCTCCTCGGCCACCTCCTCCCGCTTGTCATAGAGCGCGTCCTCGTCCACCGGGCAGCCGAAGGCCTTGGCGAAGGAGAAGTACAGGTCCAGCTTCCGGCAATAAAGCTCCAGCTCCGGCAGGGTTCGCTGGCGGTCCTCCGGGAAGCCGGGCTGCTGGATCTCCTCCCCCTGCTGGTAGAGCCGGAGGAAGTGGAAAAAGAGGTCCCGCAGGGCTTCTTCCGTCTCGTCAAAGGGGATGTTGGCCGCTCTTAACTCCTGGTCCTTGGTGAGGACGAAGCCCATCTCCCGGATCTTGGAGATGATGGTGAGGTAGCGGCTGATATCCAGCTTGATATAGGGCTCCACTGTGGGCATCCGGTTCCACTCGGTGAGGACCTCCAGCAGGTCAAAATCCACCATGAGAACCAGGTCGGAGAACCCGGCCACCGCCTGCTGGAGCGGGGGCACCACGGTGTTCAGGCCCTGGCGGATGGCCCCCAGGTTCTGGGTGGCCCCCACATAGCCCTTGTCGTACATGCCGTAGCGGCCCGCCCGGCCGGCGATCTGCTGGATCTCCTCCGGCTTCAGCTCCCGCCGCTCCACACCGTCGAACTTTTCCGTGTCCATGAAGATGATCCGGCGGATGGGCAGGTTCAGACCCATGCCGATGGCGTCGGTGGACACCACATACTCCATGTCCCCGGCCAGAAAGCCCTCCATCTGCTTCCGGCGGGTGGAGTAGGGGAGGGCGCCGTAGATGATGGCCGGTTCCTTCCCGGCCTGGCGCAGGTCCTCGGCCACGCTGAGGACCCCCACCTTGGAGAAGGTGATGAGGGCGTCCCCGGGCTGGACCCGGGTGTAGTCCACCGTGTGGTTCATGCAGAGCAGGGGGGTCTTTCGGTTGTGGATCTCCACCTCATAGCTGTCACCGCAGCTCTCGATGAGGCGGATGAGCAGGTCCTTGGCCTCGGGGGCGGCGCAGAGGTGGATCTCCGGGGCCTGGACCCCTAAGATGGCCCGGGTCCAGGCGTACCCCCGCTGGCGGTCGGCGATCATCTGGCACTCGTCGATGACCGCCACGTCGTAGACCTTTTTCAGGTCCAGCTTTTCCGCCGTGGCGGCCACATGGGTGTCCTCCTCCCGGCGGTCCTCCTCCTCGCCGGTGGTGAGGCTGCAGTCTACCCCGGCCTCCAGCAGAATTTCCTGGGCCTCCAGGGCCAGAAGCCGCAGGGGAGCCAGGTACACCCCGGTCCGGGCCTGCTTCAGCCGCTGGAAGCCGGCGTAGGTCTTGCCGGTGTTGGTGCCGCCGATGTGGAGGACAAAGCGGCGGGTCATGGCCCGGGCCTCGGGGTACTCGTCCTTGGGGTTCAGGGCCATGAGGACCTGGAGACTGGTGCGGATGGCCTGAGGGACATAGCAGACCGAGTAGAGGTAGCCCAGGGGCCGGGAGAGGAGCTGCTTCACCGGGAACTCCTTCATCCCCAATAGGGCATCCAGGTCGGCCTCGGGCTGGGCCTCGGTAAACTCCCGGATGGCCTGGGCTGCGGCGGCGGAAAGGACCTGGGGATAGCGGGCCTTGACCTCTCCTGCCAGAGGGGAGGACAGGTTATCCCCCAGCCACACCCCGGTCTGGACGAAGTGGGTCAGGTCCCCGGGGAGCTGGCTGCCGTCGCAGCGCTTTTCCAGGGACAGGAACTGGCTCAGATAGCCGGAGACCTGGGTCAGCCGCAGGGGACGGCTCTTGGCGGCGGCGGGCAGACTCTGGAGGATGACCTGGTGATAGTACCCGGCCAGGACCCAGGCGGGGTTTCCCTCCTCCCGGGGGCAGGCGGTCCAGAGCTCCTCCAGGACCCGGGCGGTTCGCTGGGCGGCCACTCTGGCAGCCTCGGCGGCCTGCCCGGCGGGCTTGGGGGTGCGGGCCTTTTGGCGAAAGGTCTCGGTGGCCTCGGCGGCCCGCACATCGTCCCGGTGCCACAGGGGCAGGGAGCGGCCGTTGATCCGCCGGTACCGGGGCTTGGGCAGGAGGACGCTGATCAGTTCGTTGGTCCAGCCCCGGGCTTTCAGAAGGGAGGGGGACCAGTATTTTCCCTGACTGTGGTTTGCCATACGCGGTTTCCTTTCTGGGAGCGGTTTTTCGACGATTTCTTAAAAGCATTGTACCATAGTATGCCCCGTTGGGAAAGAGAGGATTACAACGCAGAAGTCCCTTGACTTTTGGGAAGCAAGGGACCATACTGAATTTGACATTCATTCCCAGGGAGGGACCCCCATGAAAACGACCTCGCAGCTCACCATCCAGCGCCACACCCGGCCCCAGGTTCTGCTCCTGGGCAACGGCATGAACCGGGTCTACGGCGGCGCCTCCTGGGCGGGGCTGCTCCAGAAGATCAACCGCACCGCCTTCACCCCGGAGGAGGTCAAGACCATCCCCCTGCCCATGCAGGCCGTCCTCCTCAGTGAGGACCATGTGGACGAATCCCTCAAGGACCTCCGGCAGGAGTTGACCCGGTGCGAGCTCCACCCCTGGCTGAACAGCCAACTGAGAAAGCTGCTGTCCATGCCCTTTGACTGCATCCTGACCCCCAACTTCACCTATGAGCTGGAGTGCGCCGCCGACCCGGATTTCCTGAACGTCCGGAGCCGGTACCGCAGGTATCAGCGGCACACCCCGGCGGTCCGGCGGGCGGAAAAGCGGTTCATGCTCCACACCTACTATTCCCTGCCTACCCAGCGGGGGGAGGTCCCCCTTTTTCACGTCCACGGGGAGGCCCGGAAGCCTGACTCGGTGATTTTGGGTCACTATTTCTACGGCAACCTCCTCTTCTGCTACGACGACTACCTGACCCACCGGACTCCAAACCGCCGCTATCCCACCCCCGACGGCTCCGATGGCCTGCCGGTGATGAGCTGGCTGGACTACTTCATTCTGGGGGACGTCTACTGCCTGGGCTTCGGCTTCGACACGGCGGAGATGGACCTGTGGTGGCTCCTCTGCCGGAAGAAGCGGGAGATCTCCCCCCACGGGACCCTCTATTTCATCGAGCCGGACCGGAAGTCGGCGGTGACCAAGATCGCCCTCCTCCGGGCCTACCGGGCCGAACACCTTTCCCTGGGCATGGCGGAGCTCAACCCCGAGGAGTATCAGGGCTTTTATGAAAAAGCCGTCCGGGAGATCGGCCGGATGGTCAACGAGAGAAGGTAAAAGGGAGCGCCGCAGAATTTTCGTTCTGCGACGCTCCCACAATATATTTACGATACCACAGGGACGGTGGGAATGTCAATGGAATGGTCCCGGGACGGAGGAAAATCTGCGTTTTGTTCAGTTTTGGGCCCGTGATTTTGTATAAAATCAGGGGTTGTCGGACGGGGAAATCTGTGCTATATTATAGTCACACAAGAAAGGAATGAGTCCCATGTACAGCTAACCCCGCGACAGTCGCTTTCCTTCGGAAGAACTGCTCCAACATAAAGGTTACCTCACTTATGAGGGTTGATATAGATTGTAAGAAGTGTTTGGAACAAGGTTTCAGTCGAATGAAAAGCCAGTGTCTATCCTACGAAAGAGAGGTTAAATTGATGTTAGATAATAAGAGTTCAGAGTAACCCTTGACTGATGTGGTGAGATTCCACCGGTCAAGGGTTACTTTTTTGCTGTCTGCACATAGGACCTCCAATCGGAAAAGGGATTTTGGGTTGACACCACCCCGCTCCCGGCAGTAAGATAACATGTAAAACAATGAAAACTTATGAAATCATTCGTGGATCATGATACTGTGAAAACGTGAGGAGCGTGAGGCGCTGTGATCACCCAACGCATTGAAGCAATACGACAGAACTATGTCAACGCCAAGCCGGAGATCTCCTGCCAGCGGGCGAAGATCTGGACGGACTCCCACAAGGAGACCGAGGGCCTGCCCGTGGCCATCCGCCGGGCCAGGGCCTTTTACGACTGCTGCGACCGGCTGGAGGTCCACATTTTTGAGGGAGAGCTGGTGGTGGGGGCCATCGGCGAGTTCCGCAAGTGCGGCATCCTGACCCCGGAGTTCTCCTGGATGTGGGTGGACCGGGAGATGGACACCTTTGCCACCCGGCCCCAGGACCCCTATCTCATGACCGATGAGCAGCGGGACTTTGTCCGCCGGGAGATTTTTCCCTACTGGAAGGGTAAGTCCCTTGAGGAGGCCTTTCTGGCCCGGCTGCCCGAGGACACCCGCCGCATCGGTGTGGACACGGGCATTCTGGACAACGACTCCAAGTGGCGGCAGGCGGTGGGGGAAATCACCCCCGACTACCAGGACGTCCTGTTCAAAAAGGGCTTCGGCGGCATCATCCGGGAGGCGGAGGAGCACATCGCCGCCCTGAATCCCACGGACCCCGCCGACCTGGAGAAGAAGGAGTTCTATCAGTCCGTCCTCTGGACCTCCCGGGGGATCATCCGCTATGCCAACCGCTACGCCGATGAGGCAGAGCGTCTGGCCGGCCAGGAGACCGATGAGACCCGGGCTGCCGAGCTGCGGACCATCGCCCAAAACTGCCGCCGGGTCCCGGAGCATCCCCCGGAGAGCTTTTATGAGGCCATCCAGTTCCTGTGGTTCGTCCAGGTGGGGGGCATTCTGTCGGAGAATCCCCTGTCTCTGAACCCCGGCCGCTTTGACCAGTACATGGACCCCTACTACGAGGCCGATTTGGCCCGGGGGGCCGTTACGGAGGACTTTGCCCAGGAGCTGATCGAGGCCCTGTGGCTGAAATACTCCGAGTGGGTGTGGACCATCTCCTCCAACACCGCTGACTATTTTGCCGGATACAACCAGTTCCAGAACCTTACCGTGGGGGGCAAAAAGCGGGACGGCCACGACGGCACCAACCCCGTCACCTTCATGGCCATGAAGGCCACCGAGGAGGTCAGGACCCACCAGCCCGGTCTGTCCGTCCGGGTTCAGGCCGACTGCCCCCGGGAATTTCTGGATGCTGTGACCCATCTGGTGTCCACCGGCACCGGCTTCCCCGCCATCCACAGCGACAGCGTGGGCTATCAGATGCTCCTCAACGCCGGCTACGAGCCTGAGGACGCCAGGGACTGGAACAACTGCGGCTGCGTGGTGCCCCACTTCCGCAAGACCGGCGAGTGGACCGCCGCCGTGAACATGAACTTCGGCTCCGCCCTGGAGTACGCCCTGAACCAGGGGGCCAGCCTCATGACCGGGGAGCAGATGGGTCTGACCGAAAAGCCCGCCGCGCAGTTCGGGACCTTTGAGGAGGTCATGGCGGCCTTCTACCGGCAGTTCGACAACCTCTGCCGCCACTCCATCATTCTCACCGTGGAGGCCCAGCGGCTCCACAAGGAAATGGTTCCCCGGCCCTTCCTGTCCTCCTGCATCGAGCACTGCATGGAGTCCGGTAAGGACCTCTCCCAGGGAGGCGCCAAGTACAACATCGGCCCGGTCATCACCGGCATCGGCCTGGCGGTGACCGCCAACTCCCTGGCCGCCGTGAAGAAGCTGGTCTTTGAGGACAAGGTCTTCACCATGGAGACCCTGGTGAAGGCCCTCCGGGCCAACTGGGAGGGGTACGAGGACCTCCGGCAGCAGGCCAGGGACTGCCCCAAGTACGGCAACGACCAGGACGAGGTAGACGACCTGGCGGTGGAGATCGCCAACCACTTCTACCGGGAGATCCACCAGTATAAGGATATCTTTGGGTCCCCCTTCCTGACTGCCTTCATGGGTATCTCCAACTACATCCCCATGGGCCGGGTCCTGGGGGCAACCCCCGACGGGCGGAAGCACGGGGAGCCCTCCAGCGAGGGGGTGTCCCCCTTCGTGGGCACTGATACCTCCACCCCTCTGGCTGCCATGCGCTCGGCCGCCAAACTCAACCAGGAGATCCACTCCGGCGGCACCCTGCTGAACCTCCGCCTGAACCCCGAACTGGTGGCCACCAAGCGGGGGCAGGCCAACTTGGGGGCTATGGTCCAGACCCTCTTCTCCCTGGGGGCCTTCCATGTGCAGTTCAACTGCATCTCCTCGGAGACCCTGCGGGATGCCCAGGCCCACCCGGAGAACTACAAGGACCTGCTGGTCCGGGTGGCGGGGTACTCCACCCAATTTGTGAATCTGTCCAAGTCTATGCAGGACGCCATCATCGCCCGGACGGAGCACAGCTACTGACACATGGGCGGATATATCATGCAGCTCCAGCACTTCTCGGTCAACGACGGGGAGGGTATCCGAACCAATCTATTTCTGGCGGGCTGTCCCCTCCGGTGCGCCTGGTGCGCCAACCCCGAGGGGCAGACCCGGCACAATCCCATGAGCCACTGGGCGGAGACCGAGGAGATTCTGGCGGAGATCCGCCGGCAGGCCGTCTTTTACCGGTTCTCCGGGGGAGGTGTGACCTTTACCGGCGGGGAGGCCACCGCCCAGCCAAACTTTCTGGCAGAGCTCACCGATGCCCTCTATGACGAGGGGTACGATCTGGCCCTGGAGACCTGCGGGGACTTCGACTTTGACCGCCTGGAGCCTACCCTGAGGAAGATGAATCAGATTTTTATGGACCTGAAGCACCCGGACCCGGCGGCCCACCGACGGTTCACCGGACGGGACAACTGCCGGATTTTAGAGAATATCCAGCGCGCAGCCCGGTCCGGGATCCCCCTGGTGGTGCGGATCCCGGTGATCCTGGGAGTCAACGGGGAGGACGAGGTACTACAGGCCGCCTTCCGGTTCCTCCGGGACCGGGCCCCCGGGGCTGCGCTGGAGCTGCTGCCCTACCACAGGTTCGGGGAGGAGAAATACCGCCAGCTGGGTCTGCCCCTGCCCGACCCGGCCTTTGGTATCCCCACCCAGGCCCAGATGGACTGCTGGCAGGCCATGGCAGCAGAGCACGGGATCTCCGTGGTCTCCTACCGGTGAGGACGGATTGACAAATCAGGAAGAAATCGGTAAAATATAGAAATCCCGTTTTTTGAAGAAAAGGAGGAATTGCAATGGCAAAGAAGTTTGGCCTCGGCACTGTGCTGGCCGTGGGCGCTGTGGCCGCTGCTGTGGGCGGCGGTGTGGCTGCCTACCTGAACCGTGAGACCATCCGGCAGACCGTGGAGAGCATCGCGGACAAGCTGGGCGCCCGGGAGGAGGATGGCTTCTACTCCGCCGACCTGGACGACGACATCGTGGTCCACCCCATGGACAAGGAAGAGGAGGTCGCTGAGGGCGATTTCGTGGACGCCGAAGGGGCTGCGGAGGACGCGGCAGAGGCCCCCGCTGTGACCGAGGAACCCTCTGAACCCGAAGCATAAAAAACCATCCGCGCCCTGCCCGTCGGGCAGGGCGCGAATTACGAAAAGAGGGGGAAAGGGAGGGGAGCCCGTGGAGATCACCATCAAGCCGGCCTACCAGGAGCTGGAGGCCATTCAGGAGCTGTTATCGGAATACGCCGCCATGGTGGTGGCCAACGACCCGGAGTATATGGATTATTTAAAACTCCAACGGTTTGATGCCGAACTGCGCCGCCCGGACGAGAAGTACGGCCAGCCCGGAGGGCGGCTGTACCTGGTGCGGGTGGATGGGGCGGCCGCCGGCTGCATTGCCATGAAGCGGCTGGACGAGACCCGCTGCGAGATGAAGCGGCTGTATATCCGCCCCGCCTTCCGGGGACAGGGTCTCGCCCGCCAGCTGGTGGAGATGCTCCTGGCCGACGCCCGGAAGGACGGCTACGAGGCCATGGTGCTGGACACTTTCCCATTCCTGGGGAAGGCCCTTCGGCTCTACCGGGACCTGGGCTTTTATGAAATTCCCAGCTATACCCACAGCCCTATCGACGAAACCATCTACATGCGCAAGGATCTGCGCCCATCCTGATAAGAAAACCAGAGGCCGTGAGCTCGCATGGCCTCTGGTTTTTGTAATTTTGGGGAGGTTTATGTAAAGCCTGCCCGAAGGCAGGCGGAAAGGGTTCAGCAGCCGGTGGCGCAGCAGATTTCCTCGGCGGTGATATGGGGGGGCAGACTCATGGTCATGGCCCCGTTGTACTCGATGCAGACGCAGTCTCCTACCCGGAAGCAGCAGGCTTTGTCCGTGTGGACCAGGACCTCCTGGTTGTTGCACAGGTCGCACACCACCAGATGGCAGGGGCAGACCTGCTTGACGCAGGCTTTCATGGAGACCAGCTCGTGGTCGCAGGAATTCATAGAGATACCTCCAATCTGATTGAGATGTACCCCAATCTATGTCGGAGGCTGGAAATGGGTGCCTGTTCCTGCCGTGGATGCAAAAAAACCATGATCTGTCCATACTGAGAGGGAGAACAGACCCCAACAGAAAGGAAGATCATTGTGCAAACGCTATGGAACGCCTGGAAGCGCGCCGGTCTGGTGCAGCGGATCGCCGTCGGCCTGGTCCTGGGGGCCATCCTGGGGGTGGCCCTGCCCTGGGCCCAGGTTCTCGCCCTGCCTGGAGACCTCTTTGTGGGGGCCTTGAAGGCCCTGGCCCCCGTCCTGGTCTTTTTCCTGGTGATGAGCTCCTTGGCCCACCACCGGGAGGGCCAGCGGACCAACATGAAAACCGTCCTCCTCCTCTACCTGCTGGGGACCTTTCTGGCAGCCCTCTCCGGGGTGGCGGCCAGCTTTCTTTTCCCTTCCGCCCTGGTTCTCACCGGGGGAACCCTGGACCTGTCGCCCCCTGCCGGGGTGGGAGAGGTCCTGCGCACCCTGCTGATGAATGCCGTGAGCAACCCCGTGGCCTCTATGGCCGAGGCCAACTTCATCGGGGTCCTGGTGTGGGCGGTGATCCTGGGTCTGGCATTAAGAAAGGCACCCACCGCTGTCCGGGAGGTCCTCTCCGGCGCCGCCGACGCCCTGTCCACTGCCATTGGCTGGGTCATCCGCTGGGCGCCCCTGGGCATCTTAGGTCTGGTGTACGGTGCGGTCTCCTCCACCGGCCTGAAGGCCCTGGGGACCTACCTCCATGTGATGGCCGTCCTGGTGGGAACCATGGTCTTTGTGGCCCTGGTGATGAACCCCCTCCTGGTCTTCCTCTGCATCCGCAAGAATCCCTACCCCCTGGTGTTCCGGTGCCTGCGGAGCAGCGGCGTCCTGGCCTTTTTCACCCGCAGCTCGGCGGCCAACATCCCCGTAAACCTGGCTCTCTGCGAGAAGCTGGGGCTGGACCGGGACAAGTATTCCGTCTCCATCCCTCTGGGGGCTACCATCAACATGGCAGGGGGCTCGGTGACCATCTCGGTGCTTACCCTGGCGGCGGCCAACACCCTGGGGATCGACGTGGACTTTCCCACCGCCCTCCTGCTGAGTCTGGTGGCCGCTGTGTCGGCCTGCGGAGCCTCGGGGGTGGCCGGCGGCTCCCTCCTCCTCATTCCCATGGCCTGCGGCCTCTTTGGCATCCCCGCCGACGCCGCCATGGAGGTGGTGGGCATCGGCTTCATCCTGGGGGTGGTTCAGGACTCCTGCGAGACCGCCCTGAACTCCTCCTCCGACGTCCTCTTCACGGCCACCGCCGAGTTCTACAGCCGCCGGAAGGGGAGAGAGGCCCCCTGACCCTGTCTCCGGTCAGAAGATCCGCCGGCCTGCCGCGTACTTGGCGTGCAGGCCCAGCAGGTCCAGGGAGAGATAGGCTGCCCGCTCCAGCCGCTGGAGGGCGGTCATGGGCTGGGGATGGGGCAGCAGGCTGTCGTCCAGGACGATGGCGTCAAATTCATACCCCGGCTCAAAGCTGCCCACGTTCCCGAAAAAGGCCCCGCCTCCCCTGGTGGCCAGATAGAAGGCCTCGGGGAAGGTGATGGGCTTTGCCTCCGGGTCCACCAGACGCCAGTAGAGCTTGGAGACCTGGACAGCGTCGGTCATGGCCCGGAAGAGGGACTCGGTGTGGCCCCCGGCCACATCGCTGCCCAGGCCCACCTTCAGGCCGGCCTCCAGATAGCGCCGCACCGGGGCGATCCCCGAGGCCAGGTTGGTGTTGGAGGCGGGGCAGTGGGCAACAAAAACCCCATTTTCCTTCATCCGGGCCACCTCCTCCGGCGGGGACCAGACGCAGTGGGCCATGACGGTGGGGAAGGACTGCCCCCGGCGGTCCCGGCCAAAGAGTCCCCGGCGGTCATAGGCGTCCCCATAAAAATCCGCTTCGGGACAGAGGTCCTGCACCCAGCGGATCTCCCCGGGGTTTTCCGACAGGTGGGACTGAACGGGCAGGTTCCAGTCCTGGCGGATGGTTTGCAATTCCTCCAGCAGCGCATCGGTGCAGGAGGGGATGAAGCGGGGGGTCAGGATGGGCTTGGTTCGTTGATAGCGTCCCGCCGTCTCCTCCAACCACAGGCGGGTCTCCCGGGCGGAGAGGGCTGCAGACGCCTCCCGCAGGGGTTCGGGGGCGTTCCGGTCCATGTTCACTTTTCCCACACAGGTCACCAGCCCGCTCTCCTCCAGCAGGTCCATCAGCAGTTCCGTGGATTCCCGGTGCCGGGTGGCGAAGATGCAGGCCCGGGTGGTGGCGCTTCTGGTCAGGTGGTCCACGAACTGGCGGTAGGCCGTTTCAGCGTAGTCCGGGTCGCTGTACTTGGCTTCCTCGGGAAAGGCCCGGGTTTCCAGCCAGTCGATGAGCTCCAGATCCATGCCGGTCCCCCGGAAGGGATACTGGGGGGCGTGGATGTGGAGGTCCACCAGACCGGGGAGGATGAAACGCTCCCCGAAGTCGGTCAGGGACAGGGCCTCATAGACCGCCGGCAGGGCGTCGAACACACCTCGGCAGACTCCCTCCTCACAGACCACATAGGCGGCCGGGTGAACGGCGATCTCGGTGAAACTGCGGCTGTAGCAGACCGTCCCCTTCAAAACAAAGGAATCGCTCATGGCTGGGCCTCCTTTTCCCCGGCGGCGATCCGCCGGGCGATGACCGCCCAGGTCTCGGTCTGGAAGAAGCAGTGGGCGGCGTTGGCCTCCATCTCCAGAAACCGCCGGTAGGGGATGGTGAAGGAGAGCAGGTCCTTGTCCATGTGCTTCCGGCCGGAGGGATCGGTGAGCCCCAGGAAGCAGGTCTTGCCCTCCTTGCCGTTCTCCGCCAGACCGTACAGGATACTCTGGGCGCAGCCGGACCCGAAGAGGAGCCGGACGTTGTCCTGCTCCGGGCTGTCGTAGTTGGCCAGGGTGGCCAGGCCGGAGAGCTGGTCGGGGTTGACCAGAAAGACCACAGCCTCCGGCTGGGCCTCCGTCACCTGGTCCAGGGGCTGGAAGATCACATAGTCCGGGCTGGGGCAGTGGGGGAGACTCTGGACATAGGCCCAGGCCAGGTCGGGGGTCTCCTTATAGTGTTCTCCGGGCTTGGGGCCGACACCCCCCACGGAGAGAAAGTATTCGATGAAGCCCGGTTGGAAGGTGTCCAGGCCCAGGCCCACCTTGCCCCCCTGACAGGCCACGGTGTCCCGGGAGAAGGCGGTGGTCCGGCCCCGGGCGGCGGCCGTCAGCATGGAGACCACGCAGGCCCACACCCCCTCCCGGAACTGGAGGGCGCCCTCCGGGCAGACGGGGCTGCGGTAGACGGCGACGGGCTGCAGGGAGAGGCGGATGGCCTCTGCGATCTGGCTTTTCATGACGATTCCTCCTGACATATCTTGTTGCCTGTATCATACCATCCCCCCGGGACAAAGTCAAAAAAAGGACGGCTGGCTTGGGACGAATTGGCGAAAAGCGGCGGGACTGCGGAGGGATTCTTCGTCAAAATCACAGCTTGAAATTCAACCTTTAAAGTGTTAAAGTATAGCTGTAATTTGATGATGAACTGAGAGGTTTTACGATATGAAGAACATGCATTTCAAACGGAAGCTGCCGGTGCCCAAGGAGATCAAGGAGCAATATCCCCTGACGGCGGAGCTGGCCCGGATCAAGCAGGAGCGGGACGCCGTCATCGCCGATGTGTTTACCGGAAAGAGCGACAAGCTGGTGCTGGTCATTGGTCCCTGCTCCGCCGACCGGGAGGACGCGGTGCTGGACTACTGCGGCCGTCTGGCCCGGCTCCAGGAGAAGGTGGCGGACAAGCTGATCCTCATCCCCCGGGTCTATACCAACAAGCCTCGGACCACCGGCGAGGGCTACAAGGGTCTGCTCCACCAGCCCAACCCGGAGAAGGACGCCGACATGCTGGAGGGGGTCATCGCCATCCGCCGGCTCCACACCAACGTGCTGGCCGAGACCGGCCTGTCCACCGCCGATGAGATGCTC
The DNA here is from genome assembly GCA_030535235.1 of Bacillota bacterium. Lineage (GTDB taxonomy): Bacteria > Bacillota > Clostridia > Oscillospirales > Oscillospiraceae > Evtepia. The sequence continues at coordinate 34,112 of JAUNCL010000005.1, read as the reverse complement.
TATCCCGATAACTACCGCTACCTCTCCGACCTGCTGGCCTATGTGGCTGTGGGCGCCCGGAGCGTGGAAAACCAGGAACACCGGCTCACCGCCAGCGGCATCGCCGTGCCGGTGGGCATGAAGAACCCCACCAGCGGCGACATTTCCGTCATGCTCAACTCCATCCTGGCCGCCCAGCGGCAGCACACTTTCATCTACCGGGGATGGGAGGTGGAGACCGCCGGCAACGAGCTGACCCACGCCATCCTCCGGGGCTATGTGAACCGCCACGGCGAGGCCATGCCCAACTATCACTTTGAGGAGATGGAGCACCTCTACAACGCCTATGAGGCCAAGGGGCTGGATAACATCGCCCTGGTGGTGGATGCCAACCACTCCAACTCTGCCAAGAAATTCTGGGAGCAGCCCCGGATCTGCAAGGAGGTCCTCCACTCCTGCCGCCACTCCGACAACATCAAGTCCATGGTCAAGGGCTTCATGATCGAGTCCTACCTGGAGGAGGGCAGCCAGAAGATCGGCGAGGGCGTCTACGGCAAGTCCATCACCGACCCCTGCATCGGCTGGGCCGCCACCGAGCGCCTGGTCCAGGACATTGCAGAGCTGATTTGACAACGATACGGATATAACCACGCCCGGGACGGCATTGCCGTCCCGGGCGAATTTTATCAATCTTCAAAAAGTTCGGTGCTGAAATACCGCTCGCCGGTGTCGGGGAGAATGGTGACCACGGTCTTGCCCGGCCCCAGTTCCTTAGCCATGCGGAGGGCCACGGTGACGTTGGACCCGCTGGAGATGCCGCAGAGGATGCCCTCCTCCTGCATGAGCCGCCGGGCGGTTTCGATGGCCTCCTCGTCGGTGACGATGGACACGTTGTCAAAAATAGTCAGGTCCAGGTTGTCGGGGATGAGGCCGTCGCCGATGCCCATCTGCAGGTGAGAGCCGATGTGGCCCCGGGAGAGAATGGCGGCGTTCTGAGGCTCTGCCGCCCAGATCTTCATGTGGGGGAAGTGCTCTTTCAGGGCGGCTCCCACGCCGGAGAGGGTGCCGCCGGTGCCCACGCCGGAGCAGAAGCCGTGGATCTCCCCCTCCACCTGCTCCAGAATCTCCCGGGCGGTCTGGTTCCGGTGGACGGCGGGGTTGGCGGGGTTTTCAAACTGCTGGGGGACCCAGACGTTGTTCTCCTCCCGGGCAATCCGGTTGGCGGTGTCCAGGCAGGCCTGGATGCAGGCGCCGATGTCCCCCTCGTCGTGGATGAGGACCAGCTCTGCGCCGTAGGCCCGGATGAGCTTCCGCCGCTCCTCACTTACCGAGTCGGGCATGATGATACGGACCCGGTAGCCCTTCACCGCCCCCACCAGAGCCAGGCCGATCCCCTGGTTGCCGCTGGTGGGCTCCACAATGACGGTGTCCGGGGTCAGGAGGCCCCTCTCCTCCGCGTCCAGGATCATGTTGTAAGCCGTGCGGGTTTTGATGGAGCCGCCGATGTTGAGCCCCTCGTATTTGACCAGCACATCGGCCGAGCCCTCGGGGACGATGCGGGAGAGGCGGATGAGGGGCGTGCCGCCCAGAGCTTCCAGTACATTTTCATAGACCAAGGTGAGTGACCTCCCAGTGTTGCGGCCTTCCCGAGGGAAGGCCGCAGTCAAAATCATCTCATTCTACTACACAGCGGGAGAAATTACAAATAGATTCCGAAGAAAAGATTCCTTTTTGCGGATTTTTCGGGGGCGGCAGGGGGGATGCGCCTCACCTCCACGCTATTCTATGAAGATGGGGCTGGAGGGTTCACCCGGCCACCGGAGCTGCATAGGATGAGTCAGCCATGGAAAGGAGCGGAGAGCATGGAATTTTATCATCCGACGGGGTGCGGCCGTGACGGCCAGGAGACCGACTACGGCCCCAAGCCCTTTGTCAGGAATATCCTGCGGGCATCCCGGCAAAACAGCAATTTTCGCACGGCCTTTTGGACGGGGTGCCACTTGCAGATGACCCTGATGAGCATTCCCCACTGGGGGGAAATCGGGGTGGAGATGCACCCTGACACCGATCAGATCATCCGGGTAGAAGAGGGACAGGGCCTTGTCCGCATGGGAGAGGGCAAAGAATCCCTGAACTTCCAATGCCGCCTTGCCCCGGGGGATGCGGTCTTTGTGCCCAAGGGGACCTGGCACAACGTTGTCAACGCCGGAAATTGCCCCCTGAAGGTGTCCTCCATCTATGGGCCGCCGAACCACCCCCACGGGACGGTCCACCACACCAAGGCGGAGGCGGACAAGGAGGAGCACTGACACCTATCTCACCCCCGGGGCATAGGATGAGATGGTCGGCCTCCTGCCGACAAAAATCGACAAAGAGGAGCGTGTATTTGGACCATGTCTTGTTTGTGCAATCAGGCACGGGTTCCCGTATGCAATCAGGAAATCGACTACTCGACGGTTCCGGGGGAGCGGATTCTGCCGTTTCAGATCTCCCTCAATTTGACCGACTCCATCCTCTCCCCGGCGGTCGGCGAGAATCAGCGGTTCTGCTATGACGTTGTGGCCGTTGGCGAAGACAGTTCGCTGTATGCCGATCTGAGCCATCTGGTGCTGGGGATTTGCGACGGGATACCGGCAGAGGAGATCGTGAATATCACCGTCGTCATCAATGATGTGCCCCAGGAGGTGGTGTTCGGGGAGGGCGGCAACGTGGAGCTGCGCACCGATGAAAACCCCGATCCTCCCACCGGATGCCCCGGCCTGAAATTTGATTTCGCGCTGGATAAGGTCTATGGGAGGATGCGAATCTGCATTGAACTGACGGTGGCCCGGGAGGTAGCAGGGATCGATGTCTGCCTGTTCGGCGGCAGCACGATTGCGGAGGGACTGAGGATCTGTGGTCCCACCTGTGAAAAGCAGACCGGGGACTGCCCGGCGATCGGATATCAGCGCTCCACCGTCTGCGTACCGGTGACGGTGACGCCCTTTGCCCGGGTGGGTACGCCCATCACCAGCTGCTGCGGCGCCCCCGTCGTCACGGCGGGGGATGTCTGTCCCCGAAACGGCGGAGTCTGCCGCTTCACCATCAGCCAGCAGATCTGTGTCGCCGTCCCTGTGGAGTTCGGCGCCCGGGCCGTGGCGGGGACGCCCAGCGTCCAGTGCGGCGAAGTCAGCAGCACGAACATCTGCGCGGACTGCACCCCTGCCGACACGGCTTTTACCGGGAAACAGAGCACATCCAAGAGCTTCCGATAACACCAGAGAGAGGTCAGAATGTGAAAAAGGGGATCCCCGCTCCTTCGGGAACTGGGGATCCCTTTGCCGTGGATTGGGCCGATGTGGTTATCGGCCCCTACATGAGGGTGGGGATTGTCTGACGGTGGAAAAGAAAAACGACGTCTGCATTTCTGCAAACGTCGTTTTGGTCCGAGTGGCGGGATTCGAACCCACGGCCTCTTGGACCCGAACCAAGCGCGATACCAAGCTTCGCCACACCCGGATAGTGCTATCCTGAATTAAGCTATCCTATTATACTCGACCGACAGGAGAAAGTCAAGGAAAGATTTTTTTCTCCCGCATATTCCGCCGCTGCCGCCCATAGACATAGAGCAGGAAACCACGGAAAGGGGGCGTGCGTGATGGCAGAGAAAGGGACAAGAAAGCGGAAGAAGGAACCCCTCTCCAAGGGGGAGCGGCGGCGTCTGCGGCAGTTGATCGTCTGCGTGGTCCTCTTCGGACTTGTGTTCGTGGGCCGGGGGGTGGACCTGGGACCTGTCTCCCGGGTGACCTCGGCGGTGAGCGACCTGGTCCGGTCGGACACGGATTTCCAGGCGGTCTTTGCCCGGATGGGGGAGTCCTTCTCCCAGGGAGAGGCGGTGGAGACCTTCGGTGCCCTGTGGAGCTCGGTCTTCCCGGGAAATAAGAAGGACACGGACCGGGGCAGTCCCCGGGAGGAGGAGCGGACCAACACGGGAGGTGAGGACGGCGCGGCCCAGGGTACATAGCACCGGCGGCTTTTGGCTGGTTTTGGGCGGGCTGCTGCTGGCGGCCTCCCTTCGGCTTCTGTTCTGGTTTCTGGCAGCCTGTCTGGTCCACGAGCTGGGCCACTGGGCCGCCATCCGCGCCCTGGGGGGACGGGTGGCGGACTTCCGCCTTACCGGGGTGGGGGCGGTCATCTTTCCCGCCCGGAGCAGGTTCTTCTCCTACCGGGAGGAGTGCCTGGTGGCCCTGGCCGGGCCGGCAGCCAGCCTTCTCCTGGCCCTGGCGGCGGGGTGCTGGGGCCGCTGGCTGGGGAGCGAGGACGCCTATCTGCTCACCGGCCTGAGTCTGGTCCTGGGGCTCTTCAACCTCCTGCCCGCCGAGCCTCTGGACGGAGGGCGGGCCGTTCGGGCGGCCTTCTCCCTGGCGGCGGGGCCGGACTGGGGGGACCGGCTGGAGGGCATCCTGACCCGTATCCTGGGGGGACTCCTTCTGGGGGCGGGGCTGTGGGTCCTGTCCAAAACAGGGAATTTCCTCCTGGCCCTCTGCGGCGGCTGGCTCCTCTGCCGGGGACTGGGGGAAGGAAAACAAAATGCGGCGGGGTGAAACAGCCCCGCCCTTTTCCTTGCCACGGGGAGACTTTTTTGGTATAATTTGATATCAAATGTTTATCCAGGCGCTGGCCCTGTGTAAAATTGGAAAGTTTCAGCCATACTGGTGAGAGGAGAAAAACCATTATGAGTCTTATCCACGGGATCGACTGGCAGGGAATGGGTACCATGGTTCTGCGCATTGCGGCCATCCTGCTCTGCCTGGTGGTCCACGAGGTCTGCCACGGTCTGGCGGCCTGGAAGCTGGGGGACCCCACCGCGAAAATGAGCCATCGGCTATCTCTGAATCCCCTCCACCATCTGGACGTGTTCGGCCTGCTGATGATGGTCACTGTGGGCTTTGGCTGGGCCAAGCCCGTGCCGGTGGACCCCCGGTACTTCAAAAAGCCCAAGCAGGGCATGGCCATTACCGCCCTGGCCGGCCCGGCGTCCAACTTCGTCCTGGCCTACCTGGCCGCCCTGGGGGCCAACGCCCTGGCGGCGGTGATGACGGCCCGGGGGGAGACCGCCGGGGTCTCCATGGCCTTCCAGTTTTGCTATCTGCTGGTGCTGCTGAACATCGGCCTGGGGGTCTTTAACCTGATCCCCTTCCCGCCCCTGGACGGCTCCAAGGTGGTGGCCATGTTCCTGCCTGACCGACTGTACATCCGCTGGATGCAGCTGGAGCGGTACGGCATGATTCTCCTCATGGCCGTCCTCTGGTTCGGCTGGCTGGATGGGTTCCTGGGCGCTGCCCGGACGGCTTTGACCAACCTGATGTTCACCGGGTCCGAGTTTGTCTTTTACGGCCTGCTCGGCTTTCTGTGAAAAAGGAGGGGTGGCCTTGGAACGTGAAACCATGAGACCCGGCGTGGAGCCCTGGGGAGAGAGGAAAGGAGGGGAGGGGCTATGATCGGATGGATCCTTCTGGCCCTGTTGGCCCTGCTGATCCTCCTGAGCCTGGTTCTCCGGCTGGGGGTCCTGGCCTGCTATGACGGGGACGGGCCCTGGGTGAAGCTGCGGCTCGGCCCCCGGTACATCCAGGTGTTTCCCATCCGAAAGGACCCGGACAGGGAGGCCAAAAAGAAACAGAAAAAAGCGGCCAAGGACGCCCAGAAAGCCGCAAAGCAGGGGGACAAGCCCCCGAAGGAGCCGGTTGAGCGGGACATTGGGGGGCTGCTGGAGCTCATCTGGGACCTTCTGCCGGTGGTGGCAGAGGCGGCCAGTCGCTTCCGGCACAAGCTCCGGATCGACGACCTGACCCTGCAAGTGACCTGGGCGGAGGAGGACCCCGCCGACACGGGGATACACTACGGCCAGGGCTGGGCGGTCATCGAGGCCCTTCTGGCCTTTCTGGAGGCCAACTTTACCATCAAAAACCGGCAGGTGGCCCTCTATGCGGACTTCCTGACCGAAAAACCCCGGATCTATGTCCGGGCGGGCCTGTCCATGACCCCGGCCCAGCTCCTGGGCATCGCGCTGCCGGCGGGGGTCAGGGCCCTGAAGGTCCTGTGGGACCACCGGCACACCATCAAACCGGCCAGACCAAAGAGGCAAGAAAAGAAAGGGGAAGCCAACCATGGAAAACAATCATCCTGTCAATGAACTGATGGCCAGCACCATCCAGAAGATCCGCGAGACGGTGGACGCCAACACGGTGGTGGGGGAGCCCATCCAGGTGGACGGCGTCACCATCATCCCCGTGTCCAGGATCTCCTTCGGCTTTGGAACCGGCGGCACGGAGCTTCCCGCCAAGGCCGATAAGAACAGCCCCTTCGGCGGCGGCGGCGGAGCCGGGGTGAAGGTGATCCCCGTGTGCTTCCTGGTGGTCAGCGGCGGCCAGGTGAAGGTCCTGCCTATGGCGGCCCCCGCCGAGAACAGCGTGGACCGCATCGTGGAGAAAATTCCTGAGATCATGACCATGATTACCGACTTTAAGGACAAAAAGAAGGGCAAAACCGGGGATAGCCAGTGAAGAAACGCGCCATACTAACAGTATTCTATTGTTAGTATGGAGGAAAGACCGTGGGAAGAAAGTGCATCGCCCTGCTGGCTCTGCTGGCCCTTCTGCCGGGGCTCCCGGTCCATACCATGGCGGCGGAGGCGCCGGCGGTGGCCGCGTCCTCCGCTGTTTTGCTGGATGCGGACTCCGGCCGGGTCCTCTACGCCCGGAACGAGTACGAAAAGCGGGCCATCGCCAGCATCACCAAGCTCATGACCGCTCTGGTGGCGGCAGAATACCTGGACGACCTGTCGGAGACCGTCACCATCCGCCGGGAGTGGACGGGCATCGAGGGGACCTCCCTCTACCTGAAGGGCGGGGAGGAGATCTCCGTGAAAACCCTCCTTTACGGCCTCCTTCTCCACTCGGGCAACGACGCGGCGGTGGCTTTGGCCGCCCACTGTGCCGGGGATGTGGAGACCTTTGTGGGCTGGATGAACCAGCGGGCCGCCGACCTGGGGATGGCGGGGACCCACTTTTCCGACCCCAACGGCCTGGGGGACGAGAATCATTATTCGACCGCCCTGGACATGGCCCGGCTGGGAGCAGCCTGCCTGAAGAACCCGGTGGTGGCGGAGATCGTCTCCACCCGGAGCATCACCCTGGAGGGGCGGAACTTCACCAACCACAACAAGCTCCTGTGGCAGTACGAGGGCTGCACCGGCATGAAGACCGGGTACACCCGGCAGGCGGGGCGGACCCTGGTGTCCAGCGCGGAGCGGGAGGGCCAGAAGCTGGTCTGCGTGACCCTCAACGACGGAAACGACTGGGCTGACCACAAGGCGCTGCTGGACTACGGCTTCGAGACCTACCCCCGGCGGGTGCTGATCCGGGAGGGAGAGACCCTCCGCCGGCTGCCGGTGGACGAGAGCCTGCTGCGGCAGATCCCCGTGGTGGCCCGGGAGACCGTGGCCGCCCCTGTGGGCGAAGGGGAGCGGGTCACCGCCCGGGTGGAGCTGCCCCGTACTGCCCGGGCTCCGGTGACCCAGGGGGAGATCGCCGGCCAGGTGACCTTTTACCGGGGGGATCGGATGGTGGGGACGACCTACCTGGTCTGGGGAAAATCCGCCGGCCGGGATGTGCTCAGCACCGAGTCCCCTCACTCCCCCCTGGGGATGCTGCGGAACTTGTCGGGGGAAGGGTGAGTCACCAGTCGTGCAAGGGCCTTGACGACCCCATGTAGGGAACGGGCATGCCCGTTCCGCCTGCAACGCTGTGGATACCCTCTATGTGGTATGCGCCCACTGGATGAGCGTGGTTCATAGCCTTCGGATCACGGCGGGACCAAGGCCCCGCCCTACATAACGTGAAGAAAACAAGGAGGCGGTCATGGAAGATCGACTGCAAAAGATCCTCTCGGCGGCGGGAGTCTGCTCCCGCCGGAAGGCCGAGGAATACATCACCGCCGGCCGGGTGACGGTGAATGGGGTCCCTACCTCCCTTGGCCACCGGGCCGACCCGGACCGGGACGTCATCGCTCTGGACGGACGGACCATCCCCCGGACCGGGAGCCGCACCGTCCTCATGCTCTACAAGCCCCGGGGGGTGGTGACCACCCTCTCCGACGAGAAGGGACGGAAGACCGTGGCCGACCTGGTCAGGGACTGTCCCGCCCGGGTGTGGCCTGTAGGGCGGCTGGACATGGACTCCGAGGGCCTTCTCCTTCTCACCGATGACGGGGACCTGACCAACACCCTGATCCACCCCCGCCATGAGGTGGAGAAGGAGTACCTGGTGTGGGTGGAGGGCTTTACTCCGGAGGGCCTTCGGCGGCTGGCCCAGCCCATGACTCTGGACGGCCAGGCCCTGCGCCCGGCCAAGGTCCGCTGTCTCCGCCGGGAGGAGGAGCGAGCCCGCCTGTCGGTGGTCATCCACGAGGGAAAAAACCGCCAGGTCCGCCGGATGTGCGCCGCCTGCGGCATGACCGTCCGGCGGCTCAAACGGGTGCGGGAGGGGGCGCTGACCCTGGACCCCGCCCTCCGGCCCGGGCAGTGGCGTCATCTGACCGGAGAAGAGACGGCCCTACTATTAAAATAAGTTTTCTTTCTGCAAGAATGCGATTTTTTTCTTGCAAAAATATCCCGGCTGCGCTATAATATTCGGGAAAGATGACGGGAAAAAGCCGAAAACGGCGATCCGCCCGGGCCAAAATCCAGTGTTTTGGAGATTCGGTAGAAAAAAGAACGCGGCGCCCGACCGCGACATCGGAGGACGATTCCATGGCGAAAGATATTTTAGCGCTGATCAGCAGCAAGATGAACACGTTTTCCAAGGGACAGAAACTCATCGCAAATTACATCCTGAATTCCTACGACAAGGCCGCCTTCATGACGGCCAGCAAGCTGGGCAAGACCGTCCACGTCAGTGAATCCACGGTGGTGCGCTTTGCCTCAGAACTGAAATACGATGGATATCCCGCCATGCAGAAGGCCCTGCAGGAGATGATCCGCAACAAGCTGACCTCCATCCAGCGCATTGAGGTCTCCAACGACCTCATCGGCAACCAGGATGTGGTCTCCAACGTGATGCAGTCGGACATGGAAAAGATCCGCCTGACCATGGAGGAGCTGGACCGGGAGAGCTTCGACGCGGCGGTGGATGCCATCGTCAACGCCAAGAAGATCTATATTCTGGGCACCCGGTCCTCCGGCTCCCTGGCAGGGTTTATGTCCTTCTATTTCGGCCTCATGTTCGACAACGTGGTCCATGTGGGCGAGAGCGCCAACCAGGAGATCTTTGACCAGATCGTCCAGGTGGGGGAGGGGGACGTGACCATCGGCCTGTCCTTCCCCCGGTACTCCCGCCGGACCGTCCGGGCCATCGACTTCGCCCACGAGCGGGGGTCCAAGGTCATCGCCATCACCGACAGCGCCTCCAACTCCATGGCCAAGGCGGCGGATTACGTCCTGCTGGCCAAGAGTGACATGGCCTCTTTCGTGGACTCCCTGGTGGCCCCTCTGAGCCTCATCAACGCCCTGCTGGTGGCCATCGCCCGGAGTAAGTCCGACGTGGTGGAGCACTTCGAGCGCCTGGAGCACATCTGGGAGGAGCACGGTATTTTTGTCAGCATGGAGGAAGAGAACCAATGACACAGACCCAGGTGGCGGTCATCGGCGGCGGCGCGGCCGGCATGATGGCCGCCCTCTCCGCCCGGCGGGCGGGGGCCGCCGTGACCCTGCTGGAGCCCAACGAAAAGCTGGGCCGGAAGCTCTACATCACCGGCAAGGGCCGGTGTAACCTGACCAACAACACCACCCCCGAGGGGGTGCTGAACAACGTACCCCGGAACAGCCGTTTCCTCTACAGCGCGGTGACCCGATTCCCGCCGGCGGCTGTGATGGAGTACTTTGAAGCCCTGGGCGTCCCCCTCAAGACCGAGCGGGGGGGACGGGTTTTTCCCTGCTCGGATCAGGCGGCCGACGTGATCGACGCCTTGTTTTTTGCCCTGAAAAAGGAAAAAGTCACCCTCCGCCGGGCCAGGGCCACCGGGCTGGAGCTGGAGGACGGCCGGGTCACCGGCGTGAAGCTGGAGGAGGGGACTTGTCTCTCCGCCGGGGCGGTCATCCTGGCCACCGGCGGTGTCTCCTATCCGGGGACCGGCTCCACCGGGGACGGTTACCGCTTTGCCCGGGAGGCCGGACACACCATCGTGCCCCCCCGGGCTTCCCTGGTCCCCCTGGTGGAGATTGGGGATACCTGCGCCCGGATGCAGGGTCTGTCCCTGAAAAACGTGACCCTCACCGTGAAGAACCGGAAGAAAAAGGTGGTCTTTCAGGAGCAGGGGGAGATGCTCTTCACCCACTTTGGTATTTCCGGGCCCCTGGTCCTCAGCGCCAGCGCCCACGGGGACTGGGAGAAGGACACCTACACCGCCATCATCGACTTAAAACCCGCCCTGGACGAGGCCAAGCTGGAGGCCCGCATCCTCCGGGATGTATCCGAGGCCCCCAATAAGGCCTTTCATAACTTCCTGGAGGGTCTGGCCCCCCGGCTTATGGTCCCGGTGCTGTGCGAGAAGGCGGACATCTCCCCGGACCTGCCCGTAAACGCCATGACCAAGGGCCAGCGCCGCCGGCTTATGGAGACCATGAAGCAGTTTACCATCCCCCTGGCCGGCACCCGGCCGGTGAAGGAGGCCATCATCACCGCCGGTGGGGTCAAGACCGGGGAGATCGACCCCGGCACCATGATGTCCAAAAAGACCCGGGGCCTCTTCCTGGCGGGAGAGGTCATCGATGTGGACGCTTATACCGGCGGCTTCAACCTGCAGATCGCCTGGTGCACCGGCCGGGCGGCAGGGGAGAGCGCCGCCCGATATGTCAAGGAGGAGAACCCATGAAGACCTGCAGCATTGCCATCGACGGCCCCTCCGGGGCGGGGAAGAGCACTCTGGCCAAGGCCCTGGCCGCCCGGCTGGGCTTCCTGTATGTGGACACCGGGGCCATCTACCGCACCGTGGGCCTCTATGTGGCCCGCCAGGGCGGGGACTGCGCCAAGGAAGAGGACGTCCTGCCTTGCCTGGAGACCATTCAGATCGCCATGGCCTACGGAGAGGACGGCCTCCAGCACATGGTCCTCAACGGGGAGGACGTCACCGCCGACATCCGGCGGAACGAGGTCTCCCGGTATGCCTCTCAGGTCTCCCCCATCCCCGGGGTCCGGGCCTTTCTTCTGGAGATGCAGCGGGCTATGGCCCGGGAGCACAACGTCATCATGGACGGCCGGGACATCGGCACCGTGGTGCTGCCCGACGCCGACGTGAAAATTTTCCTCACCGCCTCGGTGGAGGCCCGGGCCGCCCGCCGCCATAAGGAGCTGGTGGAAAAGGGTCAGGAGATCTCCCTGGAGCAGGTGAAGGAGGAGATCATCCAGCGGGACTACGCAGACACCCACCGGGCGGCGGCCCCCCTGAAGCAGGCGGTGGACGCCGTGGTGGCGGACACCTCCCACCTGGACCTGGAGGAGAGCCTGGCCCTCCTGGAGACCATCGTGAAAGAGAGGCTGAACCGTTGAGAAAGTACGACATTGCCTACACCCTGGGGCAGATCATCATTGGGCTGGCCAGCTTCTGGAAGCCCACCAAAGTCTACGGCCTGGAGAACTTCCCGGAAGGGCCGGCCCTTATCTGTGCCAACCACGTTCACAACAGCGACCCCTTCTATATCGTCACCTCCTTCCCCCGGCGGGACCGGGTGTGGATCATGGCCAAGGAGGAGATCAGCCACTGGCCGGTGGTGGGTCCCCTGCTGAGCTGGTTCGGCTTTCTGATCTGGGTCAAGCGGGGCAAGTCCGACGTGGGGGCGGTGAAGTCCGCCCTGAAGGCCCTGAAGGGGGGCGAAAAGCTCCTCATCTTCCCCGAGGGTACCCGCAACGAGGAACTGGGGGAGGGCAAGACCGGGGCGGCCATGATGGCCATCCGGGCCAAGGTGCCCATCCTGCCGGTCCACATCTCCGGGGAGCGGGGGTTCCTCACCCGGGTGAAGGTCCGCATCGGTCAGCCCTACCTGCCCTTTACCGAGGACCGGAAGGCCACCGCCGAGGACTACCAGAGGGCCACCGATGCGCTGATGGAGAAGATCCGGGCCCTGGGCGAGGAAGACCGCCGGGAGGCCCTGCCATGAGAGAAGTCATCCTGGCCAAGTCCGCCGGCTTCTGTTTCGGCGTCCGCCGGGCGGTGGAGCTGGCCCAGAGGATCGCTGAAAGCAGACAGCCCTACGTCATGCTGGGGCCGGTCATCCACAACGACAACGTCATCGAGGAGCTGACCGCCCAGGGAGTGAGCTGCGTGGACTCCATCGACCAGGTCCCCCCGGGCTGCGGGGTCATCATCCGTTCCCACGGGGAGGGAAAGGCGGTCTACGACCGGCTGGAGGAGATGGGCTGTCCCATCGCCGACGCCACCTGCGTCAATGTCTCCCGGATCCACGAGATTGTGAAGGAGGCCGGCGACCGGGGCCGGCAGGTCATCATCATCGGCGCCCCGGAGCACCCCGAGGTCAAGGCCATCGCCGGCTGGTGCCAGGGGGCAAAGGTCTTCCGGAATGTGGAGGAACTGTCGATTTTCCTCGAAGAGGACAACGAAATTCCACAAAAACCCATTACCCTGGTTTCCCAAACTACATCTACGGATAAAATTTGGACTCCATGCAGAGAAAAAGTAAAAAAAGAGTGTACAAACGCAGAAATTTTTGATACAATATGTGATGCTACGTGTAAGCGGCAATCAGAAGCACAGCGTCTGGCGGAGCACTGCGGCGCAATGATCGTGATCGGCGACCGAAAAAGCTCCAACACGAACCGTCTTGCTGAGTTATGCCGGGCGCACTGCCCGCTGGTACTCCACATCAGCCGGGCTGAGGAGCTTGACCGGAGTATGGTGAGCGGGGTAGCTTCTGTGGGAATCACCGCCGGTGCGTCTACGCCGGGGTGGATAATAAAGGAGGTCAAAAACAAAATGAGCGACGAGCAGAACAACGTTATGGAGATCGAAGAGTCTTTCGCAGACATGCTGGAGAGATCCATCAAAACTTTAAATACTGGAGATAAGGTCACTGGTGTCGTCACCGGCATCACCGCTACCGAGGTCAACGTGGACCTGGGCACCAAGCACGCCGGTTACATTCCGATTTCCGAGCTGTCCGACGACCCCTCTGTGAAGGTGGAGGACATCGTGAAGATCGGCGACGAGATCGAGACCTATGTCATGCGCGTCAACGACATGGAGGGCGTCGCCACCCTGTCCAAGAAGCGTCTGGACACCGTGAAGAACTGGGATGCCATCGAGGCCGCCGTGGAGGACAAGACCGTCATGGAAGGCGTCGTCACCGAGGACAACAAGGGCGGCATCGTGGTCAACGTCAAGGGCATCCGGGTCTTCGTGCCCGCTTCCCAGACCGGTATGCCCCGCGGCGCCGATCTGTCCGAGATGATCAAGGAGCGCGTCCAGCTGCGCATCACCGAGGTCAACCGCTCCCGCCGCCGCGTGGTGGGCTCCATCCGCGCCGTGGCCGCTGAGGCCCGTGCCGCCAAGGCCGCTGAGGTCTGGGAGAACATCGAGGTTGGCAAGAGATACGAGGGCACCGTGAAGTCCCTGACTTCCTACGGCGCATTCGTGGACATCGGCGGCGTGGACGGCATGGTTCACGTTTCCGAGCTGTCCTGGAGCCGCATCAAGAACCCCGCAGAGGTCGTCTCCGTGGGCGATGCTGTCTCCGTCTATGTCATCGCCTTCGACCCCGAGAAGAAGAAGATCTCTCTGGGCATGAAGGACCGCAGCCAGGATCCCTGGGAGAAGTTCACCTCCACCTATGAGGTCGGCTCCGTGGCCAGCGTCCGTGTGGTCAAGCTGATGACCTTCGGCGCCTTTGCCGAGATCGTTCCCGGCGTGGACGGCCTGATCCACATTTCCCAGATCGCCGATCACCGCATCGAGAAGCCCGGCGACGTCCTGGAAGAGGGCCAGATCGTGGACGTGAAGATCACCGACATCGACGAGGAGCGCAAGAAGGTCTCCCTGTCCATCCGCGCCCTGCTGAACGACGCTGCCGACGAAGAGGCCGAGGACGAAGAGTAATTCGTCAAACCTGGAATAACTTCTGCGGCAGAAACACAGAATGAAGAAAGGGGGACTGCCGTATGGCTGGTCCCTCTTTTTCTCAAAAAATCAAAGGGTGGTTTTCCGGCAGGAAGTCCACCCCCATGAATGGAGGACACACCATGGCTACCATCACCAAAGATACCATCGTAGGCGATATCCTGGACATCGCCCCCGAGGCCGCACCCGCTTTCCTGAACATCGGCATGCACTGCCTGGGCTGCCCCGCGTCCCGGAATGAGACCGTGGAGGAGGCCTGCATGGTTCACAACACCTCTGTTGAGGACCTGGTTCAGGAGCTCAACGACATCATCGCGGCCAGCAAGAAGTAATAAGCTGACAAAAGGGGCGGGTTTCCCGCCCCTTTTTTGTGGGAAGAAAGGATTTGCCATGAACAAACTGGAACTGTCTCCCCGTCTGGCCGCCATTGCCGCCCAGGTCCCGGAGGGGGCCCGTCTGGCCGACGTGGGCACCGACCACGCCTACCTGCCGGTCCACCTGCTGCTGACGGGGACCATTGCCCGGGCGGTGGCCACCGACGTGAACGAAGGTCCCCTCCAGCGGGGACGGGAGACCGCCCGGACCTACGGGGTGGAGGACAGGATGGCCTTTTACCGCTGCGATGGTCTGGCGTCGGTAGGCCCAGACCAGGCGGATACCGTAGCCATCTGCGGCATGGGGGGCGAGCTCATCGCCCGGATCCTGGACCAGGCCCCCTGGACCAGGGATGCCCTTCTCCTCCTTCAGCCTATGAGTTCCCAGCCGGAGCTGCGCCGGTGGCTGCTGGACCACGGCTATGTCATCCGGCGGGAGCGGGTGGTGAAGGAGGGGGAGAAGTATTATGTGCTCCTCACGGCCACCGGCGGGGAGAATACCATCCCCTATACCCCGGCGGAGCTTTGGGCCGGCCGTCAGGCCCCGGAGGAGGACAACCCCGATCGGGGGGAATACCTGGCCGATCAGATCCGCCGGCGGGAGCGGGCCTTGGCGGGGATGCGCCAGGGCAATCTGGATCAGGAAACGCTGGACCGGGAGGAGGCCCTCCTGGCCGGACTCAGGGACATGGAAAAGGAGTGGAGCGCATGGCAACGGTAAGAGAGATCTACGAACTGATGGACCAAAAGGCCCCCTTCCGGTATCAGGCGGGCTTTGACAACGCGGGATTCCTGGTGGGCCGGGGGGACCGGGCGGTCACCAAAGTCCTGGTGGCCCTGGACATCACCCCCGAGGTCATCGGGGAAGCCGTGGAGAAGGACTGCCAGCTCATCGTGGCCCACCACCCGGTCATCTGGGGCCAGATCGGCCAGGTCACCGACGAGACCTCCACCGGCCGGAAGCTCCTGGCCCTGATAGAGAACAACATCGCCGCCATCTGCGCCCACACCAACCTGGACGCCGCCGAGGGGGGCGTGAATTCCGAGCTGGCCCGGCTGGTGGGCCTGGAGGATCCGGTCCCCCTGGAGGTGGAGGGCGAGGACGAAACCGGCAGGGCCTACGGCATTGGCCGGGTGGGCCTGCTGTCCGGCGGCTCCCTGTCCCTGGGAGACTTTGCCCGCCATGTGAAAAACGTTCTGAATCTGGACGGGGTCCGGGTCATGGACGCGGGGGTCCCCGTCCGCAAGGTGGCGGTAGGGGGCGGCGCCTGCGGCAGCATGCTCCCCCTGGTCAAGGCCCAGGGCTGCGACACCTTCCTGACCTCCGATCTGAAGCACGACCTCTACCTGGAGGCCGGGAACCTGGGGATCAATCTCCTGGACGCCGGCCACTACTCCACCGAGACCGTGGTCTGTCCCGTGGTAAAGGGATGGCTGGAGGCGGCCTTCCCCGGCCTGGAGGTGGAGATCGCCGCCCATCAGGGGGAGGTTTTCACATATTTCTGAGGGAGAACCCTTGTCAAGGGCCTCGTTCTGTGATAGAATTACTCGGTTAAAGACTGCGCAGGACAGGCTGCGAGAACTGTCCCGCGAATATTTTATAAAGTTAGGAAGGGAACGATACCTATGTCCGGACATTCCAAGTGGCATAATATTCAGAAGACCAAGGGCGCAGCCGACGCAAAGCGCAGCGCCGCATTCACCAAGATCGCCAAGGAGATCATCGTGGCCGTCAAGACCGGCGGCTCCGGCGACCCTGCCAACAACTCCCGTCTGGCCACTGTCATTGCCAAGGCAAAGTCTGCCAACATGCCCAACGACAACATCAAGCGCACCATCGACAAGGCCCTGGGCGCCAACAACACCGACAACTACGAGTCCGTGGTCTACGAGGGCTACGGTCCCAGCGGCGTGGCCGTCATCGTGGAGGCTCTGACCGACAACCGCCAGCGCACCGCGCCCGAAGTCCGCCACCTGCTGGACAAGTACGGCAAGGGCCTGGGCGCCACCGGCTGCGTGTCCTGGTCCTTCGACCGCAAGGGCGTTATCATCCTGGCCAACGAGGACGGCGACCTGGATGAGGATACCGTCATGATGGACGCCCTGGACTGCGGCGCTTCCGACATCGAGCCCGAGGAAGAGTGCTTCACCATCTACACCGAGCCCGACGACTGCGGCTCCGTGGCCTCTGCTATGGAAGCCAAGGGCTATGTCTTCGCCTCCGCCCAGGTGGAGATGGTCCCCCAGAACTACGTCACCCTGACCGACCCCGCCGATATCAAGAACATGGAAAAGCTCATCGACTTCCTGGAAGATAACGACGACGTGCAGAACGTGTACCACAACTGGGAGCAGGAGTAAGCACGGGATATTCTTTGCGTTTCCCTTGTTTTAGATAGTATTTCTTAACTTTTTCGCTCGTTTTGTCTGAGAGATGCGGGAAAATTCCGGGGAACAATGATATACGTCAAGGTTTTACCGACCTCAAAACCTACCACCAAAATCACCTTTTTGCGTCATTGCGAAAGGGTGATTTTTTATGTTGGCAAAGGAATGTTTATCAGAGTTCAAGTTGGACTGTGAACTGCGCAGACTGAGCAAGCGGACGATCAAGGGGTACTACAACAACAATGCCCGGTGTCTAACCTATCTGGAGCGGCAGTATGGCATCTATGAAATGGAAGAGATCAAACCGCCCCATTTGAAACGTTATTTTCAGGAACTCATCGGGCAGGGCCTTTCCTCTTCCTATGGCAACGGTATCCTGAAAGGGGTGCGGGCATTCTTCAAATATGCGGTGGAAGAGGGGTATTTAACGTCAAACCCTGCTCTAAAGGTGCGCTGGCAGAAGGAAGGAAAGGTTCTGATCAACACCTTTACAGATCGGGAAGTAGAGAGGATGATTGGGGCTTTCAACTGCAAGACCTATCTATCCGCTCGGAATAAACTGATTCTGGCCATTGCCTTTGATACGGGAGCAAGGAACGCTGAAATATGTGGACTGGGCTGTCAGGATATCCGGGACAATGTCATTCTGATTCATGGGAAGGGGAACAAGGAGCGGTGTGTGCCACTGACACCGTATCTCAAAAAGCTGATGCTGAAATATGAACGGCTGCGGAAAGAGTATTTTCTGGACAAGCCCCTGAACTATGGTAACTATCTGCTATCCAGGACAGGGAGGCCCCTGACCACGGAAGCTCTGGAGCATGTCTTTACCAAGGCCAACGAAAAGGCGAAGGTGAGGGACACGGTTCGTTGTTCTCCCCACACGGCACGGCATTATTACGCACAGTGCAACCTGAGAAATGGTCTGGACGTGTATTCCTTGTCTCGGCTGCTGGGCCATGAGAACATCAATATCACCAAGCGGTACTTACAGTCCATCCAAGATGAGAGCATTGTAAGTCTGGCGGTTCAGTCCAGTCCCTTGTCAAACCTAAAACTATGAGGGGGATATTTTGTCCTGGTCTATATACAACGAGCCAATAATTCCCCCCTCGGGATACCAGCTCTAAAATTATCGAAAGAGCCAGGAAATTGCTGGATTTTTCTGGGGTTCATGCGCAAGAAATCATCGTGTCGTTTGGAGTCAGTTTGAGAGATTGCCACCCATCTCAATAGGGCAAAAAGAAGACCACCTCGGAGCGTTTTAAGTCTCCGGGGTGGTTTCGTTCATTTCTGCGGACTCTCGTTCAATGGCCTCCGAAATGACTCTGTTGATAAAGCCATTTACAGACTCACCACGGGTAGCAGCATGGGTCTGAATAGCTTCTTTTTGCCCTTTGGGGACTCGCACCTTGATTTCATCATAATTTGCTTTCATATATTTACTGACGGCTTTCTGTTGGGCTTTGGATGCAGGCATGGCCATTTCCCCCTTCAATAGGAAATATTTTTATCCAGTATATCATTTTCGGGATATCGGGTACAATATACACCTTGTACATATATCGTACCCTATATTTGTTAACTATGCTCATTGATATATTGGGTACGATATATTATAATAAGACCATAGAGATGAGGGAGAAAACCTGACGACAAAACCCGCAGCCAGTGACACGGACATGGGCCACGAGAGAGAAGGGTCTGAACAACTGGCACTCTCACCACATCATAGAAAAGGAGCAAAACGATATGTCAAGCATCGAAATCAGCGAGAAGATCAGAGCCCTCAAGGAATGGGAAGAGGTCATTGCCGAGGCCCAGGCCGAAGCAGAGGCCATTAAGGACAGCATCAAGGCCGAAATGTCCGCCCGGCAGGTGGAAGAGCTGGAAGCTGATACCTTTATTGTCCGCTGGACTTCCGTTCTCAGCAACCGCTTTGACACCACCGCCTTTAAGAAGGAGCACAATGACCTGTACAAGCAGTTCACCAAGCAGACCACCAGCCGGAGATTTTCCATTGCATAAAAAAAGCCCCTTGCGTGAACACCGACCAAAGTAGACACGCAAAGAGCCCAAGCCACTAACCCAAAGGGGAGTGGGTACGACCATTATAAAGTATCCACTCCCTCTTGTCAAACAGGAAGGAGAAAAATGCTGTGAAACCCCTTACTTCGTATAACCGAGTGGCCGGATATCTGAACAAGATTTTCGACCTGCTGAATGAAGAATTTTTCAAAAATGCACTTTCAAGACCCACCATCACCATCCAGTCCACCCCCCGAGCTTACGGGCACTTTTCCCTGCGAGAAGATACCTGGATCTCTAAACTGGGAGCCAGCCACGAGATCAACATCGGGGCGGGGACTCTGGCCCGTCCCATCGAGTCTGTCACCGCTACTTTGCTCCATGAGATGATCCACTACTACAACTACGAGCAGGGTATCCAGGATTGCAGCCGGAGCGGCACCTACCACAACAAACGGTTCAAGGAAGCAGCCGAATCCAGAGGGCTTATCGTAGAGCGCAGTGACAAGTACGGATGGTCGCACACATCCCCTGGAGATGCTCTTCTTGACTTTGTGCTGGAGAATGGCCTTACCGACATTCTGATTAACCGGAACGAGTACGCAGGATTTCAGATTCCCGGCACCGGTACCCACAGTGGCGTAGAAGAAGGGCCCGCTCGGAAGAAGTCCAGCACGAGGAAATACCTCTGTCCCTGTTGCGGTATGAGTGTCCGGGCCACCAAGACAGTCCGTGTCATGTGCATGGACTGTAACGAACCGCTGGTGCTTGCAGGGTGATACCTCCATAAAGGTACACCTTTACGACACAGCGAAGAAGAAGTCAGAACAGCATCCAGAAAGGTTCCCTGCGAGTATTTGGACATATCCGAAAACCCAGGGGCCTTTCTGGACAGAACAGGAGACAACGATGGAGAGCAGAACATTTTACTATGCCAGAGTGAGCAGTCAGGAGCAGAACCTTGACCGACAAATCGAGGCATTTAAGGCCATGGGAGCTACAGAGCGGGACATCGTAACAGACAAGCAATCCGGCAAGGACTTGGAACGAGCGGGATATATGGCCCTGCGTACTACCCTGCTGAGAAGAGGAGATACCCTTGTGGTCAAATCCCTGGACAGACTGAGCCGAAACAAAGCCGACATCAAGAACGAGCTGCAATACTACCGGGACAACGGCATCCGAGTCAAGGTGCTGGATTTACCCACAACTTTGATGGACTGCCCAGAAGGTCAGGAATGGGTCATGGACATGGTCAATAACATCCTGATCGAAGTCCTGGGAACGATAGCTCAGCAGGAACGGGAGACAACCCGGCAGAGACAGGCCGAGGGGATCAAGGCAGCCAAGTCCAAGGGTAAGCACTTGGGACGGCCCAAAGTCGTAAAACCCGACAATTGGGAGGAAGTAACCCAGAGATGGAGAGCCGGGGAAATTACGGCAGTAGAGGCCATGAGACAGACAGGATTGAAACGAGGGACGTTTTATGGGTTTGCCAAGCAGGATGGGATAACCTAAGGGGGAGATTTTCAGCTTACGCCTATTAGAACTGAACAAAAAATCCTCCTAGTTAAGAAGTGTCCGTTTTGTGTCCCACACGGTCTCAAAATAGCGAAACTCCGACTTGACAACTGAGGAAACACATGCTATGATAGCCCGTAAACTCTGGCACTCGGCCCGGGAGAGTGCTAAGAGGAAGCACTTCGCATTTAGCGGAGAAAAATTTTTGTGACAGCAAGCTCAAGAGAGGCTTGCAGGAAGGAGTACTTATTTGAGATTTAAAGCTCTGAGCCACTATGATGGCGACACCGACACCCGTTTTGGCGACTGCATCCTGTTACACGATGGCAGGTCGCTAGTGGTCTACGATTGTGGACACGAGAGACACACCGAAGAGGTGAAGAGGTTCCTCTTAGCCCATCCGGCAATTTCTCAGGTTCATATCGTTGTCTCACATAATGATAGCGACCACACCGATGGGGTATGTCCGTTGCTGGAGTGGCTGTCCTCCGAAGGTGGGTACAACGTCTGGGTGTACACGCACCAGTACTTAAAATACACCGACGATATCCTTAAAAAGGTAGCCGGCGGTAGGAGGAAAAGTCAAGAGAGCATGAATGAGGCCTTGCTAGCAGAGTTCGATAACATAAGAGCCGTTATTGAAACCGCAGAAAAGCTAGAATTTGAGGCTATTGAGGCTCTTCCAGGTACAAAGGTAGGAACGTGTGAGATTGTCGGCCCCACGATTGACGAGTTCACCGATGTGGCTGCCCAAGCTGTAGATAACCGAGTCGGCGATCATATTGGTGGGAGTAAAGAGGGCGAAACCGTCATGAACGCTGCCAGTGTCCAGCTCAAGTGCACGTTGGAAAACGGTGAGCATGTTCTCCTTTGTGGAGATGCCACACCCCTCTACATGAATGACCTGGACACCTATGACATCATCCAATTACCCCATCACGGTCAGTTGCAAAGTGCACAGGCCATCTTCGACGACCTTTGGGACCCAGATACAAAAACCTTCTTCATCTCGGACAACACAGGATCTGGAAAAACAAGCGGTGGTTCGGACAAGCTCAAAACTTTTATGGACAAAGAATGCTACTCCAAGGCGCTGAACACACAGAACGGAGTGGTGATCCTGCCCAAAGAGAAGGTACGTGGTTCGAGAGGGGTGATCCTCGGTGCGCTGGATTGTAAGCACTGATCCGGAGATCTCCGGTGATACGACGAACCTGGAAGCTCGGAGGGAATTCATCCACCAATTAACCGGGACAGATGTGTCCGAGTGGGAACAGCTGCGAGTAAAATCGCAGCCGTTCCTCATGTGCACCTCAAACAACGGGATCGATGGAACCTTTATCACGGCCCATGCTCATGAGGTTCTTCTCCTCTGCAAGAGGGCAGAGGTAGTTCGAGGAGAATTTGTTGTGGCTAACACCTGTGTTTTGAAAGAGTACAGAGACCAAGACCTCCTCTGGTTCCTGAAGAGGAAGAATCCCCAGATTGATCTGTATTATGCCAGACAGGGCCTACCAGGGGACTACACTGACAGCCCGAGTAGGACAGTCGAAATCAACGACCTGGGTACCTTTGGATTCCGGACATCTCTGTCCGAGCGCAAGTTGTTCCGCCTACGAAGAAACGGCTTTATGCCAGCTGTACAGACGGCGTTTGAGCGGGTTCCGCTCGGCCTACCCAGAACCAAAAGGAGGTAAGCATGGACGGCATACTTGAAAAGCTGGACTCTTACAACATCCTGACAAACCTTCTCCCAGGGGCATTTTTCGTTGTGGGCCTAAGATATGTCTTGGGCATTGAATTCCCGGTTAAGGGTATAGCTGAAGAAATAGTTCTCTACTATTTTGCTGGCTTAGTCATCAGTCGGTTGGGTTCGTTTATAACAGAGCCTTTTTTAAAGCGGATAGGGTTTGTGAAATTTGCGCCCCCATCAGACTTTATAGAGGCAAGCGGGCTGGATTCCAAGATACAGGACTTATCGGGGATGAACAACCACTTCAGGAGTCTTTTGACTGCCACGGTTTGCATTCCTGTCGTATGGGGAGTAAGGCTACTGACTGGGATTTGCCCCTTTTGGGGAGCGCACCGGAATGGACTCCTTGTTCTGGGTCTGGGGATTCTGTTCCTTTTCTCCTACAGAAAGCAGACAGCATATGTGCGTGAGCACGTAGAAAAAGCCCTGGAATTCAAGAACTAAGCCATAACGAATCCTTTAATCCACACTATATAATATTGGACGGTGCATCACTTCGGTCGGTGCACCGTCTTAATGTATTTACAGGCTTTTTTACCCCAGAATCGCTTTTAGCTCTGGGGAAGGGTAAGGATACCTCCCTGTATGAAAACGTCGTCCTAGCTCAGATTTCCAATGGAATACATTGTTTTCCGGGCATGAACTATCTTGTCATCTGTCGGAAAGAGACGTATAATAAATTGAAAAATTATATTCAAAAGCGTCCTTGGTGTCATCAATGACCCGTGGGAACTGCCCCTCTTTTGATCGATAGGAGGAGACAAGACTATGTCCATGAACGAGCTGCAGAAGCAGACCAACGCGAATATACAGGCCAAGGCCAACCTCATCTGGGAAATTGCCACCCATCTGGTTGGCCTGTTCAAGCCCCATGAATACGGCAAGGTGATCCTGCCCATGACGGTGCTGAAGCGTTTTGACGAGGCGCTGAAGCCCACCAAAGCTGCTGTGGTGGAGATGGCAAAAAAGCTGGATGCCCAGCACATCGAGGGTGCCGCTCGTGACGGTATCCTCTGCCGTGTGTCCGGCTATGACTTCTACAATACCAGCAACTATGACTTCGCTAAGCTGATCGCCGACCCCGACAACGTGGAGAGCAACTTCGATGCCTATCTACAGGGGTTCTCCTCTAATATTAAGGACATCATCGAGAACTTCGACTTCGCCAACACCGTCAAGCTGATGGTCAAGGGCGGCGTTCTGTTTGTGACCCTCCAGGAGTTCAACTCCACTAAGGCCGACATGTCCCCGGAGAAGATCACCTCTGCCGACATGGGCTACATCTTTGAGGAACTGATCCGGAAATTCTCCGAATCCTATGACGAGCAAGCCGGTGCTCACTTCACCAGCCGGGACATCATTTACCTGATGACTGAGCTACTGGTTGCTCCCGAAAAGGCTGAGATCATGGAGGAAGGCTGCACCAAGACGGCCTATGATATGGCCATGGGCACCTCTCAGATGCTGGGCTGTCTCACCGAGCGGCTCCAGGCCATCAGCGAGGATGCTGCACTGACCTGTTTCGGCCAGGAGTTCAACCCCGAAACCTATGCCATTGCAAAGGCGGATATGCTCATCAAGGGCGGCAACGCATCCGGCATGAAGTACGGCGACACCCTGAGTGACGATGCGTTCAGTGGGTATGAGTTCGACTACATCATCTCCAACCCGCCTTTTGGCATCGACTGGAAGCGTGAAAAGACCGAAGTGGAGGCAGAGGCCAAGCGTGGCTATGAGGGGCGTTTTGGCCCCGGTCTTCCTGCCATCTCTGACGGCCAGATGCTGTTCATGCTCAATGGCGTGAAAAAACTGAAGGAAGGTTCCGGTCGTATGACCATCATCCAGAATGGCTCCTCCTTGTTTACGGGGGATGCCGGAAGTGGTGCCTCCGAGATTCGCCGTTATGTCATCACGGAGGATATGGTGGAGGCCATCGTTCAGCTACCCACCGACCTCTTCTACAACACTGGCATCTCTACCTACATCTGGGTTCTGACCAAGGGCAAGGCCATGCACCGCAGCGGCAAGGTTCAGCTCATTGATGCCAGCAAGTGCTATGTGAAGCGCCGCAAGAACATCGGTTCCAAGCGAGTTGACCTGGACGACACCTGTATCGACCTGATCCTCCGGGCCTACGAGGACTTCGGCAACGAGACATACGAGGAAAACGGCTTGGCGGTGGAGTCCAAGGTCTTTGACAACAGCTTCTTCGGCTTCACCAAGGTGACCGTGGAAACGGCCCAGGCCGACAAGGACGGCAAGCCCATCCTGAAAAAGGGCAAGATGCAGCCGGTGAAGGGAGCGTCTGACACAGAGATTATCCCCCTCTCTGAGGACGTGGATACCTATATGGAGAAGAACGTCCTGCCCTATAATCCTCTGGCCTACATTGACCCCAAGAAGGACAAGATTGGCTATGAGGTACCCTTTACACGCCTGTTCTACAAGTTCGTGGCCCCTGCGTCCTCTGATTCTATCTTCGAGGAGATCAAATCCTTGGAGGCAGAGGAATCCATCCTGATGAAGGAGTTGTTCGGCCATGCGTAATATGAAAGATAGTGGCGTGGAATGGATTGGCAGTGTTCCTGCATCTTGGCAGACTCTGACCATTGGCTCTTTGTTCAAGGTGCGAAACGAAAAAGTGAACGATACCGATTATCCACCTCTGTCTGTGACCAAAGGCGGAATTGTGCCGCAGATGGAAAATGTGGCAAAAACCGATGCCAATGATAACCGCAAGATGGTACTCCAGAATGATTTTGTTATTAACTCCCGTTCGGACAGAAAACAGTCCTGTGGTGTTTCTCCGCTAGATGGCTCTGTCTCGCTGATAAACACGGTGCTGTATCCTGCGCAAGGTGCCCCCGTCATTCCAGCATACTTGAACTATCTCCTGAAGAACTATGGCTTCGCAGAAGAATTCTATCGTTGGGGGCACGGAATTGTTGCTGATTTATGGACTACCCGCTGGCAGGAAATGAAAAGCATTCTTCTGCCTGTTCCATCTATAGAGGAACAGCAGCAAATACTGGATGCTATTTCTGCACAGACGGTTAAGATCGACACCCTCATTGCCAATGTCCAGATGCAGATTGAAAAGCTGAAAGCCTACAAGCAAAGCCTGATTACCGAGGTTGTCACCAAGGGGCTTGACCCCACCATGCCGATGAAGGACAGCGGCGTTGAGTGGATTGGGGACATTCCAGAGCAGTGGAATGTGGCAAAGGCTCGGAGAATAGTTGCGAGCACTCAAAACGGAATGACTCGGCGAGATCTAGCAGAATCGAAAGGCCAAATTGTCTTGAAGCTAAAAAATATTTCGACTGATGGTAGTATTGACTATTCGTACATCAACCGGATTGAACTTACGGAGAAAGAATTAGCAACCTATTCTTTACAAGACGGGGATTTCCTCTTTGTCCGCGTAAATGGTAGCAAAAGTCTTGTTGGAAAATGTGCAATTTACGCGGATACAGGAGAAGTTACTGCGTACAACGATCATATTATTCGAGTGAGAATTAACGACCTTTGTAGCAAAAAATTTTTCCAATACTATCTTCTTTCGGTAGCTGGTAAAACAGAAATCGAGCATCACACAAGCACCTCCGCTGGCCAGTTTACCATCAGTGGCGAGGGGTTGCGTGATATTTGGTTGGTGTTGCCACCAACGGAAATTCAAAACCAGCTCTGTTGTTTGCTCGACCGAAAATGCATGGAGATTGACCACTTAATTGCCCTCAAGCAAGCCAAAATCGAAAAACTGGAACAGTACAAGCGTTCCCTCATTTATGAATATGTCACCGGAAAGCGGGAGGTATCAGTATGAGTTTGCTAGAAAAGATTGCTGATACGCTTCTTGCCAAAAACTGGATCATCACACTTCTGTCCTTTGTGATAAGTGTCGTTGTTTCCGTGTTTGTGCCTGCGGAACTGTTTGATAAGCTTCCGTTCGACTCAAAAATCAATGTGATTGTTGGATTTGTAGCTATCGCAATAGTTTTGTTCCTCGTATTGTATTTTGTCACATGGTGTGTGGGAAATCGAAGCTCACGGAAGAAGCTGAAGAAAAAGTATCAAGAAATTATCGAAGAGGAAGCCAAAGAAACGGTTGAACAGTGGCGCTGCTTCTTTGATAAAATCTCGGACGAAGAATACTCCATCATCATGTATTTTATGGTCACGGAAAACAAACGGCCATATAAGACATGGGAATATCGATGTGGAGGACCGGAAGTTTCTATTTTTAGTTATGCCATGGAAGACAAACTGTTCTACAAAACAACGGCATATGAAGAATCGCCGCAGTATTTGGTTCGTTTCGCAAATGAGAGTGAACCCAGAATGGTGTCTCACATGGGCGAGGCAACCGTATACACACTCAAGGATAGTGTGTATAGAACATTAAAAGAGGTAATCCGTGTGAAAGGATCGTTGTCCCATCATCCCCGCAAGATATACAAACTTGACTATGGCAATGGTTCTGATTTGCCAGAATTTCAAGAGTCAAAATATGGCTAAGAATCATGAGAAATTCCCGACGTGGCTGAACCCTGTATTCTCTTACGAAGAAACCGGTGTCAGGAATCCAGTAGAACTGAAAAAGGATGCGGGAATTTACATTAGCACCGGTTACTCTGCTTACGACTGCATTTGCTTTATCAGAGCTCTTCTGCGGAAATATGATCTTGATGTTGCGGAAGACTTTGTGTACAGTGCTCGCCCAACTAAGTACACCAAGGACGATCAAGGGGAGGTATCATAATGGACAAAAGCGAAAAGCGCTTCGAGCGGGATATCGAGTCCTTCCTGATCTCCCCGGCGGGCGGCTATACGCAGTTTAGCGGGCAGGACGCCGAGGGCAACTGGGTGCATGCGCGTCAGCACGATATTTCCAAGTGCATCTACATGGATGTTCTCTGTGAGTTCATCGCCAAGACCCAGCCCAAGGAATGGTCCAAGTACACTAAGTACTACGGGGACAAGGCCCCGGACAAGCTGTACCACCGCCTGGAGACCACAATCTCCAACCAGGGTCTGCTGTATGTCCTGCGCAACGGCATCGAGGATATGGGTACTAAGCTGAAGGTCTGCTTCTTCAAGCCGGAGTCCGACCTGAATCCTCTGGATGCCGAACGCTATGAGGCCAATATCCTGGGCTGCACCAGGCAGTTCCGTTACTCCACCGACAATGCCAACACCATCGACATGGTGCTGTCCGTGAACGGCATCCCCGTGGTGGCTCTGGAACTGAAGAACCAGCTCACTGGACAGGACTATGTCTGTGCCATCAACCAGTTCAAGAACGACCGCAGCTCCAAGGAGTTTGCCTTCCGAATGAACCACCGGTTCCTGGTTTACTTTGCCGTTGACCTTTATGAGGCCTGGATGACCACCCAGTTGGCAGATGGTAGCACCCGTTTTATGCCCTTCAATCAGGGTTCCAACGGT
The DNA here is from genome assembly GCA_030535235.1 of Bacillota bacterium. GTDB lineage: Bacteria > Bacillota > Clostridia > Oscillospirales > Oscillospiraceae > Evtepia. The sequence continues at coordinate 6,458 of JAUNCL010000005.1, read as the reverse complement.
GCCGGTGTTACTGGCGGAGCGGGCAATCCCCAGAACCCCAACGGCTATGCCACAAGCTATCTGTGGGAAGAAGTTCTGCAGCGTGACAGCCTGCTCGATCTGATCCATCGCTTCATTTCCTTTGTGAAGGAAAAAGAGGAAGTGATCAAGAATGGTGTTACGAAAACTGTCACCAAGGAAAGGATGATCTTCCCCCGCTACCACCAGTACGATGTGGTGCGTAAGATCATGGCCGATGTGAAGCAGAAGGGTGCTGGTCACAACTATTTGATTCAACACTCCGCAGGTTCCGGCAAATCCAACTCCATTGCATGGATCGCATACCGTCTTGCCTCTGTCCATGATGCAGAAAACAACGGCCTGTTTGACTCCGTTATCGTGGTCACCAACCGTGTAGTGCTGGACAGCCAGCTGCAGGATACCATCAACAGCTTTGAACACCAGGTCGGTCTGGTGGAAGCCATTGATGATAAGAAGAACTCCCGCAGCCTTGCGGAAGCCATCAACGATAAAAAGCGTATCATCATTTGCACCATCCAGAAGTTCCTCTTTGCCCGGAAGGACATGGAGAATTTCCGGGGACGTAAGTTTGCCATCATCATTGACGAGGCCCACCAGGGACAGAACGGCGAGAGCGCAAAGGCCCTGCGGCGCAGTCTGATCGACATCGGCGTTGCCGTCAAGGAATACGCTGAAGAGGCTGGCATCGAAGAGGAAGAGGTGGATCTGTCCAACGAGTACATCAACGCAGTCATCGGTCAGGGCAGACACGATAACCAGTCCTTCTTCGCCTTTACTGCTACCCCCAAGGGCCAGACTCTGGAGACCTTTGGCACCGTGGTGGGAACCAATGCCGAGGGAGAGGACATCAAAGCTCCCTTCCATGTGTACTCCATGCGCCAGGCCATCGAGGAGAAGTTCATCCTGGATGTGCTGGCCAACTACACTACCGTCCGTGAGGCTTTCAAGCTGATCCGTGTGTCCGAGGACAACCCTGAACTGATCGAAGGGCAGGCATCCCGCGCCCTCTTCAAGTACTACAAGCAGCATGGCTATACCATCGCCCAGAAGACAGAGATGATCATGACCAACTTCCTGGAGAACTGCCGGTATCAGATTGGCGGCAAGGGCAAGGCCATGGTGGTGGCAGACAGCCGTGCCAACGCCGTCCGTTACTATCTGGCCATCAAGAGATACCTGAAGGAACATCCCCAGGAATGTGCAGGCAGTGATGTCATGATCGCATTCTCCGGCGAGGTCACCCTGGAGGATTATCCCAGCGAGAAGCCCTTCACCGAGGCGACCATGAATCTGGATGAGAACGGCAAGTACATTACCACGGACAAGAAGTTCCGCAAGGCTTTCCACAGCAGCCAGTACAACATTCTGGTCGTAGCCAACAAGTACCAGACCGGCTTCGATGAGCCTCTGCTTCACTCCATGTATGTGGACAAAAAGCTGCGGGACGTAACTGCCGTGCAGACTCTGTCTCGACTCAACCGAACCTCCGGCGGGAAGAACAGCACCTTTGTTCTGGACTTCGAAAACAGTGAGGAGGACATCAAGAACTCCTTCCTGCCGTACTATGAGACAGCCGTCCTGGAGGGTGACACCGACGTGAACCGGGTCTATGACCTGCGGAATAAGCTCCGTGATTTCATGCTCTACAACTATGACGACGTGGAGACCTTCAACAAGTTCATGGCATCCCAGTCGGGCAAGCCTCAAGATCCCGTAGCCCTGGGCAGACTGGCCGGTATGTTCCGTCCCGTGATCGCCCGGTACATGGATTTGAGCGAGGATGAGCGCTTTACCGCTCGGGACTATGTGCGCAAGTTCAATAAGGCCTACGCCTATGTCACCCAGTTGGTGCGGCTCCACGACAAGGATTTGTTCAACGAGTACCAGTACACCCAGCATCTGATCAAACTCCTGCCCAGAACCGGAGGCGACGAGTTTGTGGACATCGAGGATAAGATCAAGCTGGAGTACGCTTCCCTGACTGAGACTTTCAAAGGGGCTATCATCCTGGATGAGAAGCCACCCGTGTTTACCCCTGTTGGTGGTACGGCTCCCAAGGTGCCCAACAAGAAGAAGGACACCCTGCAGAGCATCATCGACAAGGTGAACGAGCGGTTCACCGGCAACTTTACCGATGCCGACCGGGTCATCATCGAGGGCATTTACCAGATGTTTATGAAGGACTCCGAGGTCAAAAAGTTCAAGAAGTACGCCAAGGACAACAGCACCGAGATGTTCGTCAAGTCCCTGTTCCCGGACAAGTTCAAAGACATTGTGACCCAGTGCTTCCTGGACAACAACGAGTCCTTCTCCAAGCTGTTCAACGACCCGGACTTCTATCAGAAGGTGCAGGATGCCATGGCGGACGAGCTGTACAAGGCCCTACGCAAGGACTGAGCACCCCCAATTGAATATGCAGCTTCAAACAGAAAAGAGGGCAGGAGCGATCCTGTCCTCTTTTTGTTGCTTGTACTGGGCATTTTTGAACCTAGGAGTGCACTTTGGGGTTGGGGAGGGTAAGGATACCGCTCCTGAGAAGTGCCCGTTTCCGCTCGAATTTCCTTGTGTGTTGTAAGGAAATTGGAGCAGGATTACTTTACCTTAAACCGATCCTCAGCCCTCTTATAATTGTCTTGTATCAGCTGATCAAGATAGGCTGTAAATGCCTTGGTGGCGTGAAATTGATGGAGTTGATTGCTCTCTAGGGTCTTGATCAGTGATCCATACACATTAGTTGAAAGTGCGCCATCATCCATTGCCCACACGGCATATGAAAAAAGTTCTTCCCCCCTCGGGTCAATAGTATTAAACACGTGGAGCAGGTTGGATTTGACAACGTTGCGCTCTTCCTCGCTTGCAAAGTGAAAATCAGGATTTTTCTTTTCGGAATCAAGTGGAAAATACTGTGAGTCTAAAATCATCAAAGTTCTTTCAAGATAAGCATTTTTTGCAACCTTACTAAGATTATGTACTATTCTTGCAAAGAATTCACTCTGGATTAGGGCCGATGCTATATTTAAGTTCCTCTCCTTCTTATCTTTTGTGTCCCCGGTATCATCATAGTCGAAATCGTCAAGACCGTTGTGCAGCTGCTCCACCGCCTCCACAGACAGACCTGTATACTCGACAGCAGCTCTTGCCGTAACATCCGGAACTGCCGTGTCACTGAGGCCCAGCAAGTAGTCAGCGGAGACACCAAACAGCCGGGCCATTTTCTCCAGGATGAGAATATCGGGGACAGAATTCCCGTCGAGCCAGCCGGTAAACGTGGGACGGGATACGTCCAAGAGGGTTGCCAGCGCTTCGTGGGTTCTGCCATCCTTGGTGTAAAGGTCCCGTAACCGGGTCTGAAAAGGCCCGTTTTTGTCAATTTCTTTTTTCTTCCGTGCCATATGCCCTCCTGGATTGTTGATAATTTTTACAAGTCATTCATATTGGGTTGATTTTTCGGTCGTTCTATGGCATAACAATAACACAAGCTGATTCCGGAGTCAAGCTCATTAAAAAGGAGGGTTTTACCCATGATCAACAACAGTTCCATTAACGAACAGATTAAGATGCACAATGTACGTATGGAGGATATTTTTCTGAGCGAGGACTCTTTCGGCCTGGATAAGCATGACGAGGCGCGCTTTCTCGGTGCCTTCTGGGACGCATACCAACCACTTGCCTATTTCATTTGTAGAGAAGCCAACAGGATTGCAGGTGAGCCAATGTGGGCAGTGGATCCCATTCTCCGCGTGGTCGAGAGGGCCACTATCCCAAAGGAGTACGAAACCGTATACGTTGTACCAGATGAAGAGACTTATGACTGATAAGACCGTGGCAGATGTGATCAGCTACAAGAGGGACATGGAGGACAAGCGCTTCATCCAGATTTACGCAGGAGTAGGCAGCGGCAAGAACTACTTCATCGAGAGGTTTTTCACAGGAGATGAGAAGTACGACATCCCTAAAATGACCGTACTCCTAATCACCTCAAGGAGAGCCAAAGTTGACGAGTACCAGCTGACAGATGAAGACGCAGAGAATCTTTCCAAGAGCATCGGTAAGTGGGGCAACATGCACAAGGTTTTGGCTGAAGCTATGGAGAATGGCAATCCCGGAGAGTACGAAGACCACGTCAGAATAATCTCGGGCATTTGGGGCGAATCCAGAATATATCAGACGAGTGCAGTTTGTACCAACGCATTCATCGAGAAGTACCTACAGCACCAGTACAATCCACAAGTTCCGACCAGTCACCTCTGGAATCTCTTCGACATGATCGTCATTGACGAGGTTCATTCTGTGATCATGGATGCAACGTACCAAAGCGCTCCCTTCTACATCCACAAGCTGGTAAATGAGATTTTACGCCGACACAAACAAGCTGACATCGACAAAGAATCTCCCCGTCCTCAGTGCAAAAACATCGTGCTGATGACGGGCTCTCCGGAACCGATAAAGAGGATGAGTGTTCCCCCAAATGTGTCGGTCAAGCTGGATATAGTAGACCAGTGTCGGAACGTTGTTCCCCAAAACATCCGGTTCATCGAGATGGCCTCAGTAAAAAAGCAGATTGAATCACAGCTCAATCGGGGCGAACGTATTCTGTACTTCTCCAATCACACCATTCTTCCCGAAGAGTTTTGCACTGACACCTCCATCGACCCGTCTATGGTTGCATCGTCATTCAGTAAACCAGAACGCCGCACCACAATGAACGAAGAAGACTTGAAAAAGATGGAGGCAGTAGAGCAGGCAATCCGTGAGACCTGCCTCATCCCTCAGGATGTCCGGCTGCTGATCAGCACGTCAAGGAACAAGGAAGGCATCAACATTAAGGACGAAGATATCCAGCACATCTATGTAGAATCCCACAACCGCAGCGACATCATCCAGATGGCCGGACGCGTCAGATGCGGGGCAGAAAATCTTTTTGTAATAACCGATTCAATCGGATTTCAGAGCAAAAGCACTGCCAAAGAGATCGATCGACGATTCTCCTGGGACTACATGCTGGCCCCTAATGACAACGGTAAAAAGACCATAGACAGAGTAAATCAGTTCCTGGAGCAGCTTTGCAAAGAGTGTAAGCTAGAAGATTTCTACGACAACCGAGAAGCAAATGTGACCATCAACAGCAAGGGCGCAGAGAAGGTCAAGGCTTACGTCACCTATATTCACGAAAAATTCCCATATATTAGATATGATTATTTTCGCAACGTGTTTTCTTCCTACTACTTGAAACTAGACGGAGAAGAGTACCAGATGGATAATGAGAAGCTCTTCCAGGAAGCAGAGGATGATCACACCAAGTACCAGACGATGTTCCAGGAATGGTTTCCAGAGTCTTTAGTTCATCCTTTTGTGTCCCGGGAAGATCAGCAGAAACAGGAAGCACTGGCGTACATCGAGAACCTGATTAAGACGGATTCCGCTCGGATTTACACTGACGATGACGTTCATGTCATTATTCAGGATTTAAACAAAATTTTTGATACAACTTTGTCAAATATCAATGTTTTAATGAAAAAATTTTGTGATTACAAGTTTAAACGAGCTGGGAAAGACCCCAAAAAACCTAGGTATAAAAACCTTCTCCTTGTTCCAGCCGAATAAAAGGGGGAAAAAGCATCCTAATCTATATAGAATGAGAGAAATAATCCCCCCCCCTGGACTGTAGGCTTCAATGTAGCCTTCGGCGTACATCTCGCCGGAAGAGCTGCACTTTCAGAGCGTTGCTCTGAAAAGCGCACCTTGGGGCTTCGCTGCACAGCAGCTCATCCCCCGATTGACTTTGCTTGAAGCGCTGGATGGCCAACGACAAAAACCTCAGCCGTGCCCGAATCATGGGTGTGGATTTTGATTTACTATCTTAATAAAATAAAAAACCAAAACGTATACCATAGTCCAGCATTGACAACCCATAAAATTTCGGGTATAGTACAACTATGGTTAAAAACACGGCTAAGCTGTGACATACAGACGCAAAATGTGTGATTTTTTGGCCTAAGTACAACATAGACGTAATGAAAAAATCCCCTGTGTTTCGGTAAAAACGGACGATTTTTCCGCCCAGGTGGAGATGGTTCCCCAGAACTACGTCACCCTGACCGACCCCGCCGATATCAAGAACATGGAAAAGCTCATCGACTTCCTGGAAGATAACGACGACGTGCAGAACGTGTACCACAACTGGGAGCAGGAGTAAGCACGGGATTACGACAAGGTTTTACCAACCTCAAACCCTACTATCAAAATCACCTTTTTGCGTAACGGCAAAAGGGTGATTTTTTTGTTGTCACCAAAAGGTGAGAATACAAAGGCGGTGGAAGAAATTGAATTCTTCCACCGCCTTGCTGGTGTGTTGCTGATTGATTGTCCTTGCTTACTCAGCCAGTATAGTGGCTCAGTTGTCAAGACAAAAATCTAAGATTTTTATAATGAACTGA
>JAUNCL010000027.1:28852-32630 GCA_030535235.1 Bacillota bacterium | reverse complement strand
ATCCCGGACAAGAAAGAATAACGCTCCCGTAAACGCAATACGGGAGTGTTTTTTTCTTGTGTAGGGGCCGATGACCACATCGGCCCAACCCACTTTTGTCATCCCACGTTTCCAAAAAAAGAGGGAGAGACCCTTTCCGGTATCTCTCCCTCGTTCCCTCAATATCCAAAGCCGAAGGGCCAGGTGAAGGCGCCGTTCTGCTGCTGCTGTTGTTGCTGCTGATGTTGCAGCTGTTGCTGCTGCTGGTACTCCTGCTGGGCTTTCTCCTGCATGGCCACCTTTTCCGGGGTGGATTCCTCCAGGGTCACCTGGATGGTGAGGGTCTCTCCGCTCCGGTAGACAGTAAGCTCCACGGTGTCCCCCGCCTTGTACTCGTTCTTGGCGGCGATGAAGGCCTTGGAGGAGTCCACCTCCGTGTCGTCGATCTTGGTGACGATGTCCCCCGCCTGGAGACCGGCCTTCTCGGCGCAGAGTCCGGGGGTGACGATGGTCACCTCTGCCCCGGCGGGGACGCCGTAGGCCTGGACATTCTGATTCACATCGGTCACGCTGATCCCCAGCAGGGGCTTGCCGGTGACATAGCCGTTGGTGATCAGTTCACTGACCATGTCCGCCACGTCGTCCATGGGGATGGCAAAGCCTAAGCCCTCCACCGAAGCGGAGGAGGTGGAATTTCCGGAGGAATACTTGGCGGAGACGATGCCGATGACCTCTCCGTGGCTGTTGAACAGAGGGCCGCCGGAGTTGCCGGAGTTGATGGCGCAGTCGGTCTGGATCATGTTCATCTTCCGGCCGTCGCTCATGGTGATGGTCCGGTTCAGGGCGGAGATGATGCCGGTGGTCTCGGTGAAAGTCAGCTCACCCAGGGGGTTGCCGATGGCGGTGACCTGCTCCCCCACCAGCATGTCGTCGGAGGAGCCGATGACCACGGGGGTCAGGTCCTTGGCGTCGATCTTGATGACGGCGATGTCGTTCTCCTCCTCGCCCCCTATATAGGTGGCGGTGTAGCTCTTGCCGTCCACGAAGGTCACGGTGATGGAGTTGGCGTTTTCAATGACATGGTAGTTGGTGAGGATATAGCCGTCCTCTGTGATGACAAAGCCGGAGCCCGCCGCCGCGCCGGTGACGGTCTGGCCAAAGATGTTGGTGCTGACGATATCCACGGTGATACCCACGGTGGAGCCCACGTAGGCGGCGTAGATCTCGGCGGTGGTCATCTCCTTCTCGGTGTTCACCGCGGTGACGTTGATCTGGGTGGGCTCCCGGTCCCCGGTGTACAGGGTGGTGGTCCCGTTGCCGGAAACCGCGTTGTACAGCGGGTGGATGGCCGCCCCCAGCAGGGCGCACACCAGGCACAGGGCCACTACCTTGAGGGCCCCGCTCCGGGGCTTTTTCGGCCCCTTCTGTCTGGGCTCTCTGCCGGGCTCCGGGGGAGTGTTCCCGTTGAAAACCGGTCCGCTCTGATAGCTCCCCGGTGCGAAGGGGTCCCGATCTTCGTTGTTCCAGCCGTTGCTGTAGTTGTCCATACCTTGCGCCTCCCTGTCGAGTTTATCCACAAGCCTGTGGAAATGGCTTACTTTTTGACTTCGCTGTGAGTATACGGGGAATTTATGAAGATTTCGTGACATCCCCGTGAAAAAATTTTAATTTTTTCCGCTGTGGAGGATGGCGTGCATATCCCGGGCCGCCAGGGTGATGTCCCCGAAGGTATCCCGGAACATCCCCGCCCGCCACAGGTTGCGGACCATGATGAGCAGGACGGGACCCAGGATCATTCCCAGAACCCCCGCCGTCCGCATGCCCACATAGATGGCCAGCAGGGACAGCAGAGGGTGCAGGCCGGTCTGGTCCCCCACGATCTTGGGCTCCGCCACCCGCCGGAAGAGGCAGATGACCCCCCAGATAATCAGCAGGTACAGGGCCTTTGTCCAGTCCCCCAGAAGGGCGTCCACGATGAGCCAGGGGACCAGCACAGTCCCCGCCCCCAGGATGGGGATGAAGTCCAGCACCGCCAGCAGGAAGGCCAGAAGCATCCCGTAGGGCTGGCCCATGATGGCAAAGCCCACCACTAAGATCAGCATGACCCCCAGAGAGATGGTCAGCTCGGCCTTGAGATAGCCCCCAAAGGCGGCGGAAAAGGCCCGGCGAAGCTCCGCCCAGATCTTCCGCAGGCTCATGGGGGTCCGGTCGGCCACGGTTTTCCGCAGGCCGGGGTAGTCCGCGGCCGTGAAGTACCAGGCCATCAGGAAGAAGAGGAAGGCCAGGACAAAAGAGGATATGCTTCGGGCCGCCGAAGTAGTCTTGGGCAGCAGCCGGGAGGCAAACTCATTCAGCCAGGCCAGCAGCCGGTCGGACAGATTGTGGAAAACAGCCTGGACATCTTCGGGGAAGTAGGCCAAAATCCGGTCGGTGATCTCCCCCAGCTGTAAATACATGGCCTGGAAGGAGGCCCACATCTTGTCCCAGTTGCCATAGAGCTCGGCCAGCTCATGCCAGCCCTTGATGATCAGGGCGGTGAGGATGCCGCCCAAGGCCCCCACCACCAGGAGGATCATCATCAGGGAGAGGATTCCCCGGGGAATTTTCCACCGGCTGTGGAGAAACCGGAGGACCGGCTCGGTGGCGGCGGTAAAGAGAAGGGCGAAGAGAAAGGGCATGCACAGCTCCAGAACAGGCCGGCCCAACAGGCACAGACCCAGGATCACCCCGAGAAAGATGAGCAGACGGATGCCAAGCCGCATCCAGAGCATCCGGCGCTGGGGCCGGGTCAAAGGGCTGTTTTCCATAGCTTCTCCTTTTCAACGCAGAGATTGGGGCTCAGTTTCTCCCTCACCCACTTCGTTGTGCGGGCGATCCATGAATCGCCCCTACGAAATGGGGAGGCAGTGGACCAACGCCTGTAGGGGCCGATGACCACATCGGCCCGACCCGCAGGCAGAATATTGCTGCCATTTCCCCTATTTTATCCACCAGATATGAAGAAATCATGACGGGGTCGTGAAGAAATTACGTCCTTCTGCCTGTTTCTGCAAAATAAAAAACCGCCTGAATGATTCAGACGGTTTTTTTCGCACTGTTTACTGAGGGATCTTGTTCAGACGCAGGGTCATCTTGCTCTTGCGGTTCGCTGCGGTATTCTTGTGCAGCAGACCACGGGCAGCAGCCTGATCCACAGCCTTGACGGCCTCTTTGTATCTCTTATCGGCCTCGACGCGGTTGCCTTCGTTGATAGCAGCGTCAAAATACTTCAGCTGAGTCTTCAGTGCGGACTTAGCGGCCTTGTTTCTTGCGGCCTTTGTCTGATTGACCAGAACACGCTTCTTTGCAGACTTGATATTCGGCAAACCAAACACCTCCTCCGATTGGTTCAAATTTAGTCACAAAAGTTCTGTGCAGGAATGTATTTTAGCACAACGTTTTTTAAATTGCAAGCACTTTTCTCAAAAAATTAGATTTTTTACATAATTTTTTGAAAAATGCTAAGAATAGTGGCAGAAATGCAACACTTCCACCAGATATGGTGGTTTACAGGAGGGGAAAACCCATGACCAACGGCAGAAAAATCGATCTGGCCCTGGAAGCGAAAGAATTTGCGGAGGGTTCCGCGGAAAAAACTTCCCGGCTTTCCGGGGTAAAAGCAGAGGAAGACACCGTCTTTGGGCTTCCCCTGACCAGGGTAAAAATCTTAAATCAGGAGGGGGAAGCGGCTCTGGGCAAGCCCAGGGGGACCTACCTGACCCTGGAGCTGGAGGAGCTGCCCCGGGACCGGGAGGAAATT
>JAUNCL010000027.1:0-28752 GCA_030535235.1 Bacillota bacterium | reverse complement strand
GGGGACCTACCTGACCCTGGAGCTGGAGGAGCTGCCCCGGGACCGGGAGGAAATTCTCCGGGCCGCCCGGGCGGTGGCCGCCATGCTGGAGGAGCTGCCCGACCTGCCCCAAGAGGGGCTTGTGCTGGTCACTGGTCTGGGCAACCGCCGGGTGACCCCCGACGCCATCGGCCCCAAGACCGCCGACGCCCTGCTGGTGACCCGGCATCTGGTCCAGACCCTCCCGGAGCCCTTCGCCTCCCTCCGGCCGGTGGCGGCTCTGGCCCCCGGGGTCACCGGGTCCACCGGGATGGAGAGTGGAGAGATCATCGGTTCGGTCATCAAAAAATTAAAGCCCGTCTGTCTCATCGCCGTGGACGCCCTGGCCGCCCGGCGGCAGGAGCGGGTCTGCCGCACCATTCAGATCGCCGACACGGGCATCGTCCCCGGCTCCGGAGTGGGCAACGCCCGGATGGCCCTGGATCGGGAGTCCCTGGGCATCCCGGTCATCGCCGTGGGAGTCCCCACGGTGGTGGACGCCGGGACCCTCTGCCTGGATCTGCTGGAGGACGCCGGAGAAAAGGACTTCGACCCCTCCAGCTTCCGGGGCGAGGGGGCCGAGTGGTTCGTCACCCCCCGGAACGTGGACAGCCAGGTGGACATCCTCTCCCGGATCCTGGGTCTGGGGATCTCCACCGCCCTGCATGTGGATTTTTCGGTGGAAGATGTGGAAAAGTGGACCTCCTAAGGGACTTTCCCCTGGATTTTCAGCGGTTTTTTTCCACACCGGGAGGAAAATTCTGGACAGGATTGGCAAAGGAAACCGGGGTGGGTATAATGAAACCAGAAAAAGGGCGCTGTTGCATAGCGGTTAGCCCAATGTGATCAGTTTTTCAATATGCTGACCGTTTGGGTACCGGCCAAGCGGTCAGCAAGCTTTTATGGTAAGCATGTAAGTCAGTAATAGAATTTCGTGTCTCATTTTGTCAACCGCCGAGGAAATCGGCGGTTTTTTTATTGTTTCAGGATGTACGCCATCAGGTCCTCCCAGCTTCCGTGGGGTGTCTGGGAGATATCCTGCCCCGCCTGGTTGATAAGGCAGTCGGTGAGGAAAAAGACCTCCACGCCGATCTTCCCGGCGGCGCCGTCCTCGGTGACGTCGTTGCCCACCATGAGGCACTCCGCCGGGGTGCAGCCGATCCGGTCCAGCACCTCCTGGAAGTAGCGGGGGTTGGGCTTGGAGTAGTGGGAATTCTCATAGGTGGTGATGAACGCAAAGTCCTCCGGCTCCAGCCCCGTCCAGCGGATGCGGGTCCGGGTGGCCACGGCGGGGAAAATGGGGTTGGTAGCCAGCACCACCCGGTAGCCCAGCTCCTTCAGACGGCGGACGGTTTCCCCAGCCTGTGGAGAAAATCCGCAGACGGACCGGGCATTTTCAAACTCATGGGCGTAAAAATCCTCAAAAACCGGGGCGTCGTCCCGGGCTTTTTCCCCATAGATGTGGGAAAACTCCTCCCAGAAGGCCGCCTCGTTGGTCCGGCTGCCGTCGTTCTTCACCATGGCGGCCACCCCGGCCCAGATGTTTCCGGCCAGACTGTGGGGGTCATAGCCCAGAGGGGCCAGCTTCACAGCCAGGTCCTTGAAGTAGGTTGTGGTGAACAGATCCTGGTCCATGGGCAGCAGGGTGCCGTCCAGGTCAAACAGAATGGTGGTTTTCTTCATGTGTCTCCTTTTTTTGGGGCGTGGGTTGTATTAGGAATCCCCTTGGCTCTCCCTCTGGGAGAGCTGGCACGGCGAAGCCGTGACTGAGAGGGCAAATCACTGTCAATGGGAAACCACGTTGGGTGGTCGATCCCCTTCACAGATCACCCTCTCCGTCACCGCCTTTGGCGGCGCCACCTCCCCCAGAGGGGGAGGCAAGGGAGCTGCAGTCAACTTACGCTTGTATTCCTACTTAAACTTCCGGCTCTCGGCCACGGCCAGTTCGTCGCAGCGGTTGTTATACGGATTGGAGGCGTGGCCCTTGACCCAGTGGTAGGTCAGCTTGTGAACCTGGGTCAGGCCCAGAAGCTGCTCCCACAGGTCGGGGTTCAGGGCGGGTTTTTTGTCGCTCTTCACCCAGCCCCGCTTTTTCCAGCCCCAGGCCCAGCCCTTTTCCAGGGCGTCGATGACATACTTGGAGTCGGAGTACAGGTCCACGGCGCAGGGCTCCTTCAGCAGGGACAGGGCGGCGATCACCGCCGTCAGCTCCATCCGGTTGTTGGTGGTGGAGGGCTCCCCGCCGGAGATCTCCTTCCTGTGCTGGCCGTACATCAGCACGGCCCCCCAGCCCCCAGGGCCGGGGTTGCCGGAGCATGCGCCGTCGGTATAAATGGTCACTTGTTTCATTGCGGTTTTTTCTCCCCGGCGGCCTCTTTTTTGGCGTCCCTTCTGGCAGCCAGGACCAGAGCCACCCCGACGATGAGGAAAAAGGTGGCCAGGGCCAGGTGGGGGGCGCACTGGGTCCAGCCCACCAGGGGGACCACGGAAATCACGGTCCGGCCAATCAGCAGAAGGCTCAGGAGGATGGCAATGGCCCCTCCCCCGTAAAATATCTTACGGAAGTCTTTTCCTAATCCCATGTTGGTTTCCTCCTTGGGGTGTTATGCTTCGGGCTGGGCCGGTGCTTCCTTTTCAGGGGCTTCCTCCTCCATCTCCTTCTCCACCCGGGCCAGGGAGATGACCTTGCTGCCGGGGGAGACCCGCATGACCCGGACGCCCTGGGCGGTGCGGCTGTAGATGTTCACGTCGGCGGCGGCCATGCGGATGATGGTGCCGTCGTCGGAGATAATCATGATGTCGTCGTCCTCGTTCACCGTCTTGATGCCGGCGGCCTTGCCGGTCTTTTCGGTGATCTGGTAGCCCTTCAGGCCAAAGCCGCCCCGGTGCTGGGGCTCCCCGCCGGAGCGGATGTACTCCTCGATGGGGGTGCGCTTGCCGTAGCCGTTTTCGGTGATGGTCAGCAGGGTCTTGCCCAGGTGGGCCCGGACGGCGCCGATGACATAGTCCCCCTCCCGGAGCTTGATGCCCCGGACGCCCACGGCCGTGCGGCCCATGGGACGAACGTCGGTCTCCCGGAAGCAGATGGCCATGCCGTCGTGGGTGGCAATGAGGATGTTCATGTCCCCGTCGGTCTCCCGGACGGAGATCAGCTCGTCCCCCTCGTCCAGGGTCAGGACCCGGAGGCCGGAGGTGCGGATGTTGCGGAAGGCGGATTTCTCCGTCCGCTTCACGGTACCGTTCCGGGTGACCATGAACAGGTAGCCGTTCTCGTCATAGTCCCGGCCGTGGAGCATGGCGGTAACCTTCTCCCCCGGCTCGAACTGGAAGATGTTGTTCAGGTGGGTCCCCTTGGCGGTGCGGCTGGACTCGGGGATCTGGTAGCCCTTCTTCTTATAGACCCGGCCGGAGCTGGTGAAGAAGAGGATGTTGTCGTGGCTGGAGGCGGTGAACAGGGTGTCCACATAGTCCTCCTCCCGGAGGGACTGGGCGGAGATTCCCTTACCCCCCCGCTTCTGGGTGCGGTAGGTGGAGGTGGGCATCCGCTTCATATACCCGGCGGCGGTGAGGGTAAAGACGCACTCCTCCTCCTCGATGAGGTCCTCGATGTCGATCTCGTCCTCCACGTCCTGAATTTCGGTCAGGCGGTCGTCGCCGTACTTGTTCCGGATCTCCAATAACTCTTCCTTCAGGACCCCCAGGAGCTTGGACCGGTCGGACAGCAGTTCCTGATACCAGGCGATCTTCTCCTCCAGCTCGTCGTACTCCTTCTGGAGCTTCTCCCGGTTCAGACCCTGGAGGGCGATGAGCCGCATGTCGCAGATGGCCTGGGCCTGGACCTCGTCCAGGTCGAAGCGGGCCATCAGGTTTTCCCTGGCGTTGTCGTAGCTGGACCGGATGATCTGGATGACCTCGTCGATGTTGTCCTGGGCGATGAGCAGACCCTCCAGCAGGTGGGCCCGTTCCTCGGCCTTCCGCTTGTCGAACAGGGTCCTTCTGGTGATGACCTCCTCCTGGAAGGTGAGATATTCGTCCAGGATATGGCGCAGGGAGAGGATCTTGGGCTGGGACTGGTTGTTCACCAGGGCCAGCATGTTGATGGCGAAGGTGGTCTGGAGCTGGGTCTGGGTCAGCAGGTGGTTGAGAACCACCTGGGGGTTGGCGTCGTGCTTGAGCTCGATGACGATGCGCATGCCGTTGCGGTCGGACTCGTCCCGGAGGTCGGAGATGCCCTCCAGCCGCTTTTCCTTCACCTGCTCGGCGATGGCGGCAATGAGCATCCGCTTGTTCACCTGATAGGGCAGCTCGGTGACGATGATGCGGATGCGCTCGTGGTTCCGGCCGTATTCCTCAAACTCAGTCCGGGCCCGGACGGTGATCCGACCCCGGCCGGTGGCGTAGGCCGCCCGGATGCCGGAGCGGCCCATGATGATCCCCTTGGTGGGGAAATCGGGGCCTTTTACGTACTGCATCAGGTCGGCTAAATCGGCCTCGGGGTTGTCCAGCACGCAGACGGCGGCGTCGATGACCTCCCGCAGGTTGTGGGGCGGGATGTTGGTGGCCATGCCCACGGCGATGCCCGAGGAGCCGTTCACCAGCAGGTTGGGGAACCGGGCGGGGAGAACTCTCGGCTCCTTCCGGCTCTCGTCGAAGTTGGGGTCCCAGTCCACGGTCTCCTTCTCGATGTCCTTGAGCATATCCCCGGCCATTTTGGCCATGCGGGCCTCGGTGTAACGGTAGGCCGCAGGGGGGTCGCCGTCCACGGAGCCGAAGTTTCCGTGACCGTCGATGAGGGGGTAGCGCATGGAAAAGTCCTGGGCCAAACGGACCAGGGCGTCATAGACCGAGGAGTCCCCGTGGGGGTGGTACCGGCCCAGCACATCGCCCACGCAGGTGGCCGATTTTTTGAAGGGCTTGTCGCTGGTCAGGCCGTCCTCATACATGGCGTAGAGGATCCGCCGGTGAACGGGCTTTAAGCCGTCCCGCACGTCGGGCAGGGCGCGGCCCACGATGACGGACATGGCGTAGTCGATGTAGCTGTCCTTCATCTCCTTGACCAGCTCGGACTCCACGATCACCTGGTTGGGAAAGGTGATGTCCTCCGGTCGGTAGTCTTTGTTCTTGCTCATAGTATCGCAGCTCCTTTACAGGAATCGTTTCTCTTACATTGTGACGGGCCCGTCCTCCCGGGCGCTTTTCTTCAGCAGCTTCACCACGTAGATCACCAGACCGATGAAGTACAGGTAGAAGACCCAGCCGAAGCCCACCAGCAGGAAGTCATAGAGCCCGTGGAGGATGGCGGGCAGCAGGAAGGCCCGTTTCCGCAGGGCGGCGGCCTGTTCAAACTGGCGGTGGGCCTCCATCCACTTGGCGGTCCCCAGGCAGGCCCCCATGACCACGCCGAACATGGCGTGGCCGGGAATGGAGAAGACGGCCCGGACCACGGCGGTGGAGAAGCCGTTGGTCAGCACATAGAGCACGTTCTCCACGGCGGCGAAGCCCAGGGAGACGAAAACCGAATAGACCACCGCGTCAAAGCGGTAGTTGAAGTTGGGGTCGTTCCAGGTCCGCCGGGTAAGCACCCGGTATTTGACTCCCTCCTCGATGAACCCCGGGATGCAGAAATAGGCCAGGAACAGGTAGACCATGGGTCTCCAGGAAAAGAAGTCGATGAACTGGTCGGCCAGTAGCTCCAGCACCAGGATGGGGAACATGCCCAGAAGCCCCCGAAGAAAGAGGCTGATGAGAAGCCCGGGGGGCTCCCGCTCGATCTTGTCCATCCGGTAGATGATCCCCAGCAGCACCAGGGGCGGAAGGAGGGCGGCAAGGATGAGAAAAAGAATGGAATTGAAAATCATAGGCGATCCTTTGGGGAAATGAGGCGTATTTGAGGGGACGTGAGGGAATTTCCCACCCTCTTGCCTCCCCCTTTGGGGGAGGTGGCGCCGCCAAAGGCGGTGACGGAGAGAGCTATCTTTGAAGGGGAGCGACCACCAAACGCGGTTCCATATCGCAAGTGATTGACCCTCTCAGTCACGGCTCCGCCGTGCCAGCTCCCCCAGAGGGGGAGCCAAGAGAATTGGAAAAACCTGCATCTTCAAATATCCAAATTCACCACATACTTTGCGTTCTGCTCAATGAACTCTTTTCTGGGCTCCACCTTTTCCCCCATGAGGATGGTGAAGATCTCGTCGGCCTTCACGGCGTCCTCCAGGGTGATCCGGCGGAGGATGCGGGTCTCGGGGTTCATGGTGGTCTCCCACAGCTCGTGGGGGTCCATCTCGCCCAGACCCTTGAAGCGATTGATCTCCACCTTGGCGTTGGGGTTGTCCCCTCGCATTTCGGCGGAGACTCGATCCCGCTCCTCATCGGAGAAGGCCACCCGCTGGGTCTTGCCCCGGGTGAGCTTATACAGGGGGGGCACGGCGGAGTACACATAGCCCTGCTCGATGAGGGGACGCATGAACCGGAAGAAGAAGGTCAGCAGCAGGGTACGGATGTGGGCGCCGTCCACGTCGGCATCGGCCATGATGATGATCTTGTGATACCGCAGCTTGTCCGGGTTGAACTCCTCCCCGATGCCCGCCCCCAGGGCGGTGATGACGGGAATGAGCTTGTCGTTGCCGTAGACTTTGTCAGCCCGTGCCTTCTCCACGTTGAGCATCTTGCCCCACAGGGGGAGGATGGCCTGGAACCGGGAGTCCCGGCCCTGGATGGCGGAGCCGCCGGCGGAGTCGCCCTCGACGATGTAGATCTCGGTGAGAGCGGGGTCCCGCTCGTTGCAGTCTTTCAGTTTGTCGGGCATCTGGCCGGACTCCAGCCCGGTCTTTCTCCGGACGGATTCCCGGGCCTTTCTTGCGGCCTCTCTGGCCCGGGCGGCGGTGAGGGCCTTTTCCAGAATGGCCCGGCCCACGGAGGGGTTCTCCTCAAAGAACTCCTCCAGCTTTTCGCTGACGATGGCATTGACCAGGGTGCGGATCTCGGAGTTGCCCAGCTTGGCCTTGGTCTGGCCCTCGAACTGGGCCTCGGTGAGTTTTACGGAGATGACGCAGGTGAGGCCCTCCCGGCAGTCGTCGCCGGAGACCTTGTCGTCGTCCTTCAGAATTTTTGATTTCCGCCCGTAGGCGTTCAGAGCGTTGGTCAAAGCCCGCTTGAAGCCCTCCTCGTGCATGCCGCCCTCAGGGGTGTGGACGTTGTTGGCAAAGGAGACGATGATCTCGTTATAGCTGTCGTTGTACTGGAGGGCGATCTCGGCCATAGCGTCCTCCCGGGACCCGGCCATGTAGATGACCTTCTCGTGGATGGCGGTCTTGTTCCGGTTGATGAAGGTAACAAACTCCCGGATGCCCCCCTCGTAGCACATGGTCTCGGAGACCGGCTCCTCTCCCCGCTCGTCGGTGATGACGATGGTGAGACCGGCGTTCAGGAAGGCCTCCTCCCGCATCCGGGTGTGGAGGGTATCGTAGTCATATTCCGTGGTCTCGGTGAACATCTCCGGGTCGGGCTGGAAGGTGACCTCGGTGCCGGTGTGGTCGGTCTGGCCCACGATGGTCATGGGCTGGGTGACATGGCCCCGGGCGAACTTCATCTCATAGATGTTCCCGTTCTTGTGGACCCGGACGGTGAGCCATTCGCTCAGGGCGTTGACCACCGAGGCGCCCACGCCGTGGAGGCCGCCGGAGACCTTGTATCCCCCGCCGCCGAACTTGCCGCCGGCGTGGAGGATGGTGTAGACCACCTCCAGGGCGGGCTTGCCGGTCTGCTGCTGGATGTCCACGGGGATGCCGCGGCCGTTGTCGGTGACGGTGATGGTATTGCCCTTGCCGATGGTCACCGTGATTTTGGTGCAGTAACCGGCCAGGGCCTCGTCGATGGAGTTGTCCACGATCTCGTACACCAGATGGTGCAGGCCGCTGGCGGAGGTGGAGCCGATGTACATGCCCGGGCGCTTCCGGACGGCCTCCAGTCCCTCCAGCACCTGGATCTCCGAGGCGCCGTATTCGTGTTCCACCGCAGTGGTGTTGTTCTGTTCCAACTGATCCATAGTTCCAGTTACCTCCGTAACGCGAAAAAGTGTCAAAAGGTCTCAAACCTGCCGGACTCCACCCGCTTCAGCAGGGTGGCCGGCGAGAGCTGGGAGAGGTAGACGGTCTCCCGGCCGTTTCTGTCCCGGCAGAGGAGGAAGGATTTGGGCAGGTCCTCCCCCACGGTCACCACCTGGCCCCGGGCCTCCGCCCCGGCGAGAAAATCCCGGGTGGTCCGGGAATAGGTGGTGTTGTCCAGGTCAAAAATCCCCAGGATGTCCCCCTGGGGGACCACCACGGAGGAGCCTAAGTGCAGATACATGGTCTCATTCCTCCAGTTTTCCGCCCCGGATGCGGAGAATTTTGCCCTCGTCCCGGGAAAACTCCCCCTCGGGGACCTCACAGCCGGTGATAAAGACCTGGCCGCCGGTGATCCGCCTCAACACAAAGTCCTGGCGTCGGGCGTCCAGCTCGGAGAGAACGTCGTCCAGCAGGAGGATGGGCCACTGGCCGGCGTCCTCCCGAAATAATTCCCGTTCCGCCAGCTTCAGGGAGAGGGCGGCGGTGCGGGTCTGGCCCTGGGAGGCGAACTGCCGGGCGGGCTGCCCGTTGATGTGGGCCAGCAAATCGTCCTTGTGGGGGCCGGACAGACAGGAGCGGGCCTCCATCTCCGCCCGGGCGTGGCTCTCCTGGTGGCGGCGGATGGCCTCATAGATCTCCACGGTGGGGCCCAAGGGGTTCTGGACAGTGCTTACCGTCTGGTAAGAAATCTCCAGCTCCTCCCGGCCGCCGGAAAATTCCCGCTGGATCTCCGCCGCCTTCCCGGCCAGCTTGCGGACGAAATGGGCCCGATAGTGGATGACCAATGCCCCGGCCCGGGCCATGGCCTCGTTGAAATCCTCCAGAACCTGGAGCAGGCCGGGGTTTTTCTCCCAGTCCCGCAGGATCCGGGTCTTGTGGTCCAGGAGCTTGTGATACTGGGCCAGCGCCTCGGCGTACCGGGGGCGAAGCTGACAGATGGCGTGGTCCAGGAAGGACCGCCGCTCCGCCGCCCCGGATTTGATGAGGGCCAGGTCCTCCGGGCAGAAGAGGACGGTCTGGACGATGCCCGACAGCTCCCCGGCAGTCTTCAGCTTCACATGGTTCACAAAGAGCTTTCTCCGGCCTCCCCGGAAGAGCTGGGCCTCCAAAAGGAACTCCCGGTCCCGGCTCTCCACCTGAGCGGTGATGGTCCCCCGGTCCCGGTGAAAGGAGATCAGCTCCTTATCCCCCCTGGCCCGGTGGGATCTCGCCCCGGAGAGAAAGCCGATGGACTCCAGCAGATTGGTTTTCCCCTGGGCGTTCTCCCCGCAGATCACGTTGACCCCGGGGTCGAACTCGGCGGAGAACCCCTCATAGTTGCGAAAGCCGTCCAGGGCGATGGACCGGAGCCTCATTCGACGGTGATCTCCGCCCCGGGCAGGACGGCCACATCTCCGGGCCGGAGCTTTTTGCCCCGCATGGTGCAGGGCTGGCCGTTGACCAGGACCTCCCCCTCCTGAATGAGGAGCTTGGCCTCCCCGCCGCTGCCCACCACGTTGGCCAGCTTCAGCAGGGAGTCTAACTTGATAAATTCCGTGGTGATGGAAACGGTGATTTTTTCCATGAAACCTCCTATGTTTTCACACGCCTGGGCGGGCCGATGTGGTCATCGGCCCCTACGAAAAGGGTGGATTGTATGACAAGCGCCCTTGGCTCCCCCTCTGGGGGAGGTTTAGGTGTTTCTTTAGTAATCCGCCTTCAGCCGCACCGGCAGGACCATGAACAGGAAGTTCTCCTCCCCTTCTGCCGGCACGATGATGCAGGGGGTGATGGGGCTGGATAGCTCCAGGGTGACCTGGTCCACGGGGGCGGCCTTCAGGGCGTCCATCATGTACTTGTTGTTGAAGCCGATCTCCAGTCCGCCGCCATTTCCCTCCGCCGGGCAGCAGTCGTGGGCGGCGCCGATGGCGGTTTTGGTGGTGATGTCGATCTCCCCGTCGCCGATGACGCAGCGGAGGGGGCTCTTGAGCTTCTCGCTGACGATCAGGGAGACCCGGTCGATGCAGGAGAGGAGCTGCCTGGTTCCCACGGTGACCTTGATGGGGTTGTTCCGGGGGATGGCCTGCCGCCAGGCCAGGAACTCGCCCTCCAGCCGGCGGGTGATGAGGATGGTGGTGCCGATCTTGAAGAGGATGTGGCGGGAGCCCTGGTGGATGCTCACCGGCTCGTCGGTCTCCCGGCAGATCTTTTCCACCTCTGCCAGGGAGGGGCCGGGGACCACGAACTCAAAGGAGCCGTTCCTGCTGGTGACCGGCTCCCGGCGGAGGGCCAGGCGGAAGCCGTCCACCGCCACCATGGTCAGGCCGTCGTCGTCCACCACAAAGAGGGAGCCGGTGTGGATGGGCCGGCTCTCGTCGGCGCTGACAGCGAAGAGGGTCTGGCCGATCATGGACCGAAGGGTCTGCTCCTGGATCTCCAGGGAGTTCTGGTATTCCACGGTGGGCAGCTCGGGAAAGTCCTCTGGGTCCATGCCCATGAGGTCGAACTCACTCATGCCGCAGGAGATGTGGACCTTCAGTTTCTCCTCCTGGAAGATGAGGGTGTCGTCGGCCATTTTCCGGACGATCTCGCCAAAAAGCCGGGCGGGCAGGACCATGGAGCCGGCCTCGGAGACGTCGGCCTGGACGGCGGAGCGGATGCCGGTCTCCTGGTTGTAGCCGGTGAGGAACACGGTGCCGGACTCCTCGGCCTCCAGCAGCAGGCCCTCCAGGGCGGGGATGGTGCTCTTGGGGGATACCGCCCGGGAAGCGGTGACGATGGCGCTCTGGAGCAGGGCCTTTTCACAGCTGAATTTCATGGGAAAACCTCCAAACAATCGAAAGTGGGACTATCCTGCCCTTTTTCCCCGCTATTGGGAGAACAGGATAGATTTGTCGTAATAGTTGCCGTAGGGGATTTTTTTGTGGAAAACCCGAAAAAAGCCAGAGTTTTCAGGCTTTCTTTTCCAACAGGCCAGGTGGAAAGTTTTGGTCGGATTTTGACCGCTGTGGGGAAAGGGACGGCTTATCCACACAGGAGGTTCCACTTTTCCACAAAATCCGGTGGAATTTTTTGTCGGGAAAACCGGGGAAATCAGCCGTACCGGTCGTTGATGTTGGAGCGGATGTCCTTGATGACCTCGGCGATCTCGGGGTTGGACTTGCTGAGCTTGTCGATGCGCTCGATGGAGTGGATGACCGTGGTGTGGTCCCGGTTCTGGAACTCCTTGCCGATGTCCTTCAGGGAGAGCTTGGTCATGCTCCGGATGAGGTACATGGCGATCTGCCGGGCCTGGGAGGTGTTCTTGGTCCGGCTCTGACCTCTCAGTGCATCCTCGTCGATGTTGTAGAACTTGCAGACCTCTTCAATGATGACGTCGGCGGAGGGCAGGATGTCGGTGGTGTCCTTGAACATGTCCCGGACCGCCCGGGTGACGGCCTTGGCGTCCACGTTGCTGCCCAGCAGGTCCCGGAAGGCCAGGATCTTATTCACGGTGCCCTCGATCTGCCGGACGTTGGAGGTGATGTTCTCGGCCACATAGGTGAGGACCTCCTCGGGGAGCTCCACCCCCATGCGGATGGCCTTGTTTTTAATGATGGCCACCCGGGTCTCGTAGTCCGGGGGCTGAATATCCGCCAGCAGGCCCCACTCGAACCGGGTCTTTAACCGGTCCTCCAGCCGCAGCATTTCCTTGGGGGGGCGGTCGGAGGTGAAGACGATCTGCTTCTTCTCCTCATAGAGGTTGTTGAAGGTGTGGAACATCTCCTCCTGGGTGGAGTCCCGGCCGGCGATGAACTGGACGTCGTCCATGAGGAAGACGTCGGCGGAGCGGTATTTGTCCCGGAACTCCTGGTTCTTGCCCTCCCGGATGGCCCGGATGAGCTCGTTGGTGAAGGCGTCCCCCCGGATGTAGACGATCTTATAGTCGGGGTGGGCGTTGTGGATGGTGTGGGCGATGGCGTAGAGCAGGTGGGTCTTGCCCAGGCCGGACTCCCCGTAGATAAAGAGGGGGTTGTAGCTCTCGGCGGGGTGCTCGGCCACGGCCATGGCGGCGGCGTGGGCGAACTTGTTGGAGTTGCCCACCACGAAGCGCTCGAAGGTGTAGTCCT
Source organism: Bacillota bacterium (assembly GCA_030535235.1). Classification (GTDB taxonomy): domain Bacteria; phylum Bacillota; class Clostridia; order Oscillospirales; family Oscillospiraceae; genus Evtepia. The sequence goes on along the minus strand of JAUNCL010000027.1, from coordinate 16,541 downwards.
CGGTGCCGGGCAGGAACCGGGAGGCGCTGTCCCGTTTCGTGTACTTCCCCCGCTCCTCCTGGCTGAGGATGACCACATCCAGGTTGGCGGAGAACAGGTCGAACAGGGCCTTCTTGATGTCGGGCAGGTAGCGGCTCTCCACGATCTCCTTCTTGAAATCGGTGGGGATGCAGAGAATGAACCGATTCTCCTCCAGGGCAACGGGTTCCGCATCGGAGAACCAGGTGGATATGGTGGTATTGGTCATGGTCTGCTCCATGAGAGACAATACCCGGTCCCAGATATCGGCAGCGGAATTCATGGGCTCACTCCTTCTCTCTCGTTCTGTAAAAAGGGGACAATCATAGATAATAAATTGTAGCAGATTTTTTCCACAATAGCAAGGGGATTATATATTCAGATGTGGAGAGAAAGGGACTGGAGAATGAGGAATTAGGGATGGGGATCGCTCATGGCTCTCCCTCTGGGAGAGCTGGCACGGCGAAGCCGTGACTGAGAGGGCGAATCTCTGCCGATACAGAATAGCCCTCTCCGTCTTCGCCCTTCGGGCGAATCCACCTCCCCCAGAGGGGGAGGTAAAAGGTGGGTGATAGGGCAACGGATCCCAAAAAAATTTTTCCCGGAACCTGCGGTTTCCAAACAAATCCCCCACAATATCTTGGGTCTCAGGGGAAAAACGGGAGGATTCCCGTGGTTTTGCGGAAATTTTGGGTTGACATGGACAATTCTTTTCCGCTATAATAATCTTCGCGTAATCATGGTTGCATGGATCACGCGTTGGATTGACGACCGCAGCCGGGGCAATTCGGCTGTTGTGGTTGGCGGAAGCTTGCATTCCGCTCGAAATAGATACAGGAGGTGTATCGGAATGGTTCGTACCTATCAGCCTAAGAAGCGTCATCGCTCCAAGGTCCACGGGTTCCGCAAGCGCATGGCTACTGCCAACGGCCGCAAGGTCCTGGCTCGCCGCCGCGCAAGAGGCCGCGCCCGTCTGACCCACTGATGCCAGGGGCAATCGCATAGAGGATAACAAAGGGCGGGGAATCAGTTCCACCGCCCTTATCCGGCATACGGAGCTTTTCTGTTTTTATCCTCTGTGCGCCTGCCTCCCAGACGAAGGAGAACTGAGATCGTGAAATATACCGTCTCCTTAAAGGAAAACAGAGTCTTCCGCCGGCTCTACGCCAAGGGCAAGAGCGCGGTGGGTCCCGCTTTGGTCCTCTACTGCCGGAAAAACGGCCGGAGGGAAAACCGCTTCGGGATCACCGCCGGCACCAAGCTGGGCCACGCCGTGGTCCGGAACAAGGTCCGCCGCCGCCTGCGGGAGATCTATCGGCTCAACGAGGACAAGCTGCTGCCCGGTTACGATATTGTCGTCGTGGCCCGGGTCCGGGCGGTCCACAGCCGGTATGCCGATCTGGACAGACAGTTTCTCCGCCTGGCAAAAAAGCTCCAGCTCCTTCGTCCTGAGGAAAAACCTCTGGAGGAGAAGGGGCCATGAAGGCTGTTCTTCTATGGATGATCCGGTTTTACCGGACTTGCATCTCACCCGGCCGTCCCCCCTGCTGCCGCTTCATCCCCACCTGCTCGGCCTACGCCCTGGAGGCGGTGGAGAAGTACGGCGCGGTGAAAGGGGGCTTTCTTGCCCTGCGCAGAATCCTGCGGTGCAACCCCTTTCATAAGCAGGACAGCATCGAGTACGACCCGGTGCCCTGACTGACCGCCTTCCCCTCCGGCCTGTCACCGGAAATTTTTCCTGGGCCCCGCCAGGGCTCGGGAGCAAGACCCCAACCAACACTTGGAGGCATATCCATGAGCATCATCTTAACCCCCTTCGCGAAACTCGTTCTGCTGTTCTATGATATCACCGGCAGCTACGGCGTTTCCCTGATCCTCTTCTGTCTGGTCATTCGCGCCGTCCTCTTCCCCGTCTTTCTGAAGGGCCGCAAGAGCATGCTGGCCATGAACGGCCTGGCCGAGCAGCAGAAGATCCTCCAGCAGAAGTACGCCCGGGACCGGGAGCGCTACAGCATCGAGCTGCAAAAGCTCTATGACCGGGAGGGCGTGAAGCCCTCCGGCGGCTGCCTGTGGTCCATCCTCCCCCTGGCCTTCCTGATGCCTCTGTACGGTATCGTCAGAAGACCTCTGACCTACCTGCTGAGCATGAGCGAGGATACCTTCAACGCCGTGTCCAACCTGCTCTACGGCACGGTCAAGAGCTACTCCAACGATCAGCTGGGCATGGCTCAGGACGTTTTCGTCAACTATGACAAGATCGTCTCCGCCATCCCTGAGCTGTCCAACATGCCCAAGATCGACTTCACCTTCCTGGGCATCAACCTGTCCGACACCCCCCACCTGCTCTTCTGGCAGCAGCCCGACGTGGGCGCGGCCTTTGCCCTGTGGATGATCCCCATCGTCTCCGCCGTCCTGGGCGTGGTGTCCATGCTCGTCACCAACAAGATCAACGCCTACATCACCGGCGTGGCCCGGACCATGGATCCCACCACCCGCTCCACCATGCTGATGATGCCCCTCATGTCCCTGTGGATCTGCTTTACCCTGCCCGGCGCTCTGGGCCTGTACTGGGTGGCCAACAGCGTCTTCGCCATCCTGTCCGAGTTCCTGAACGTCCCCTTCCTGAAGAAGTATCTGAAAAAGCTCCAGGAGGACAAGGCCAAGCGGATCGAGGAGGAGAAGGAGCGGGTCAAGCGGGAGAAGAAGGTCCAGGCCGAGGCCAGAAAGAAGGCCCAGGAGGAGATGCGCCGCATCCAGATGGAGCGCAAGCTCAACCAGAGCATCGCCTCCGCCAGCCGGGTGGGGATGCGTACCTATGCCCGGGGCCGGCTCTATGACCCCGGCCGCTACCCCACCTTCCCCTATCAGGACCCCAACGACCTCTATCAGGAGGAGCTGGCCCAGCGGCAGAAGCAGGCCGAGGAGGCCAAGTCCGCCAAGGAGTCCGGGAAGGAAAAGGCCGTCCCCGCCCCCGAGGAGACCGTGACCCCCGCGGAGGAGACTGTGACCGCCCCCGTGGAGGAGACCCCGGCCGCCCCCGTGGAGACCGCCCCCGTCCAGCCCGAGGAGGCTGCGGAGGAGGAGGGCTTCGTGGAGGAGTCCTTCCTGGAGGAGCCTGAGGACAACGGGGAAGAAAAATAATCGCAACTGAGAATAAGGAGAAGAAAGCCTTATGATAAAATGGATTGAAGCCACGGGCAAGAGCGAGGACGCCGCCGTTCAGAATGCCCTGGCAGAGCTGGGCCTGGACCGGGACAGCGTTTCCGTGGAAGTCCTGGATCGGGCCAAGAAGGGAATCTTCGGCATCGGCGGCTCCCCCGCCAGGGTGAAGGTCACCTACGAGGTCCCCGATGAGGAGCCCGCCCCCGCGGCGCCCCCTGTGGAGACCGCTCCGGTGGAAGCCGCTCCGGTGGAGGAGGCTCCTTCCGCCGCCCCCGTCGTGGCAGCGGAAGCCCCCGTCCGGGAGGAAGAGGAGGAGACCGCCGCGCCCCAGCCCGGGTCCAACGCCAAGGGCATGGACCTGGAGGAGCGCATCCGCACCTTCCTGTCCGGCCTGCTGGCCCACATGGGGGTGGAGGCCGAGATCATCATCTCCCCCAAGGCGGAGAACGGCATCCTGGTGACCCTGGAGGGTCCCAAGCTGGGGGCTCTCATCGGCCACCGGGGGGAGACCCTGGACGCCATCCAGCAGCTGACCAACTACTCGGTGAACCGGGGCCGTACCCACCGGGTGCGCATCCACATCGACGCCGAGAACTACCGGGCCAAGCGGGAGGAATCCCTGAAGCGCCTGGCCAACAAGGTGGCTGCCAAGGTGGTCAAGTACCGCCGCAACATCACCCTGGAGCCCATGAACGCCTACGAGCGCCATGTGATCCACGAGACCCTGCAGGACTACCCCGATGTGATCACCTATTCCACGGGGACCGAGCCCAACCGCCGCACGGTGGTGGCCTTCTCCCGGGGCAAGCACGCATATTAAAAGAGAACGGCGGGGGAGGTCTGTACTCCCCTGCCGTCTGTTTTTATCACCCAACGTGGGTCGGGCCGATGTGGTCATCGGCCCCTACAAAATGGGTGGTTCCTCATCGGCGGAACGGGCATGCCCGTTCCCTACATGGGGGAATCCCCTTGGTCCGCCGCTTCCGAGAGGTATCGACCACGCCCCCGCGCGCCCAGCCGGTGGGCGCGCCGTGGACGGCGTACTGACAAAGGGCCGCAGGCCAGGTAAACAAAACCGAAAACCCAGCAAATCAGCACCCACCTCAAACGGGGTCCAGGGCTTTGCCCTGGCGCTCTTTTCCCCCCTTTTCTTTGGAGAAAAGGGGGCCCCGCCGGAGGCGCAAACCCACGGGGAGGGGATTCCCCACCCCATCCACCGGCGGAATCTTTCCGCCTTACCCTTACCATCAGGAGGGAAACTTCTATGACATTCCGAGACCGTATCCATCCCCAGCTCCGGGCCTGGTATGATGCCTCCCCCGGCTTCGACTTCGATCACCTGGAGGAGTTCGTCCCCAAGTGCAACGCCGCCGAGCTGGCCAACCGGAAGGACGACCCCGACGTCTCCGCCCAGGACCGGATGATCCCCGGCCCTGACGGGGCCCCCGACGTGAAGATCCGCATCTACGAGCCCAAGGACCGAAAGGGCGATCCCCTGCCCTGTCTGTTCTTCTACCACGGCGGCGGCTTCCTCTTCGGCAGCGTCTACCGGCAGGAGACCCTGTGCCAGCAGTTCGTGAAAAATGTGAACTGCGTGGTGGTCTCCGTGGAGTACCGGCTGGCCCCCCAGTGGAAGGCCCCCGCTCCCCTCATGGACTGCTACGCCGCCCTCACCTGGGTCCACGACCACGGCCCGGAGCTGGGGGTGGACAGCACCCGGCTGGCAGTCTCCGGTCTCTCCGCCGGGGGCAACCTGGCGGCGGCGGTGAGCCTTTACGCCCGGGATAAAAAGGGGCCGAAGATCTGCCTGCAAATGCCCCTCTACGGGGAGCTGGACTACACCCTGGACTCCCTCTCCGCCCATGAGATCACCGACCCCAAGATCTGGTGCCGGTACAACTGCGAAAAGTCCTGGGAGCACTTCCTCCCGGCGGGGGTCATGCCCAATGAGTACGCCTCCCCCGCCCTGGCCAAGGACCTCACCGGCCTGCCTCCCCTGTTCTCCTACATCGGCCAGCTGGACCCCGGCCGGAATGAGAACATCACCTACTGGAACCGGCTGATGGACGCCGGCGTGGAGGTGGAGTACCACGTCTTCCCCGGCTGCTACCACTGCTTCGAGCTGTGCGTCCCCGAGGCCGACGCCAGCAAGAAGGCCTACGCCCTCATGTTTGACGCCTTGCGGCGGGCCTTTGCCGTGGAGGAGTAAGAAGTCATCCACAAATCCCAGCCCCTTGGGGAAAAAAGGAGAGGAACTCTGCCGTGGACCGAGAAAATCAACTGCGAAACCGCATGAAACGGCGGCAGTTATCCCACGCCTACCTGGTGGTTGGGGAAAACCGCCGGGAGCTGGCGGACACCCTGGCCGCCGCCTGGGTGTGTACCGGGCCGGAGCCACCCTGCGGCCGGTGCGCCGGCTGCCGGAAGGCCGCCCAGGGCATCCACCCGGATATCATCCGGGCGGACCCGGAGGGGGAGGGTCTGAAGGCCGAGGCCGTCCGGGCCCTCCGGTCCGACGCCTACATCCGCCCCAACGAGGCCCCGAAAAAGGTCTATATTCTGGAGCACGGGGAACTTCTCAATCCCACGGGGCAGAATATCCTGTTGAAGCTCATTGAGGAGGGACCGGCCTACGCCTGCTTCCTCTTTCTCTCCCCCAACCCCGAGCTGCTGCTGTCCACCATCCGGTCCCGGTGCGAGACCCTCCGGGCCGAGGGGGAGGAGACGGCGGCGGCCAGCCAGGAGGGAGAAAAGCTGGCCGGCCTCATCCTGTCCGGGGCCGGCCCCCAGGAGACCCTCCCCTTCCTGATCTCCCTGGAGAAGAAGGAGCGGGGAGAGATCGCCCTCCTGCTGGAGGAGACCCACGGCCGGCTGGTCCGGGCTCTGCCCCAGCGGCCGGAGCTGCTTCCGGTCATCGACAGACTGGCCCCCATCCGGGCCGCCTGTGAGTTCAACATCAGCGCCGGCCACCTCACCGGCTGGATCGCCTCCATCCTGTGAGTACGAATCCCCCATTCTAAGGAGAAAATCTATGGCAGAAATCATCAGCGTTCGCTTTCGCAGCGAGGGCAAACAATATTATTTCAACCCCCAGGGCCTGGTGTGCCATCCCGGCGACGGCCTCATCGTGGAGACCGCCGGCGGTGTGGAGTACGCCACCTGCGTCCGGGGGAATTTCATCCTGGCCGAGACCGAGCTGGCCGCCCCCCTCCGTCCCGTCCTCCGCCACGCCACCAAGGAGGACATGCAGGTGGTGGAGCGGAACCGGGAAAAGGAGAAGTACGCCTTCCGGGTCTGCCAGGAGAAGATTCTGGAGCACAACCTGGAGATGAAGCTGGTCAACGTGGAGTGCAGCTTTGAGGGGAACAAGATCCTCTTCTTCTTCACCTCCGAGGGCCGGGTGGACTTCCGGGCCCTGGTAAAGAGCCTGGCGGCCATCTTCCACACCCGCATCGAGCTGCGGCAGATCGGCATCCGGGACGAGGCCAAGATGCTGGGGGGCCTGGGGATCTGCGGCCGGCCCTTCTGCTGCGCCTCCTTCCTGCGGGACTTCCAGCCGGTGTCCATCAAGATGGCCAAGACCCAGAACCTGTCCCTGAACCCCACCAAGATCTCCGGCACCTGCGGCCGGCTCATGTGCTGCCTGAAGTATGAGCAGGAGGCCTATGAGGACCTGATGAAGGACGCCCCCCGCATGGACTCCTTTGTGGAGACCCCCGACGGCGCGGGCACGATTATCAGCGTGAACACCCTCCGGGAGAAGGTCCGGGTCCGGCTGGACAGCGAGCCGGACTCCCTGAAAACCTACCACAACAGCGAGATCCGGGTGATCCGCAGCGGCAAGGGTAAGCGGCCCGAGGGCTACGTGGAGCCTCCCAAGGAGGAGCTGGCCAAGCTGCGGAAGGTCACGGAATCCCCGGAGGACCAGTACCGCCGGGAGCAGGCCGCCCTGGCCGCCGCCCTGGACGACTTTATGGCCGAGCACGGCAGCAGACAGCAGCCAGAGAGCCACGGGGGCCATACCTCCCGCCGCCGCCGCGGCGACAAGGGCAGGAAGGCCGAGCAGGCGGAAAAAGCCCTGGAGGCCGCCGTGGAGCGGGAGAAGGAGAAGCAGGAGGCCAAGGAGAAATCCCGCCGCCGCCGGAACGGGGGCCACGGAAAGAAGGAGACCCCTGCCGAGACCGAGTCCGTGAAGCAGCAGCCTGAGACCCCCAAGACCCCCGCCGAGGGGAAGAAGGAGGGGGCCTCCCGCCGCCGCCACCGGGGCGGCCGTGGCCGGGGCCACGGCGCCGGGGCGCCCAACCCGGAGCAGCAGGCCGCGCCTCAGGAGAAGGCGAAAAAGCCCACCGCCCCCGCCGAGGATAAGAGCGAGGGCGGCGAGAAGAAGAATCACCGTCCCCGCTGGCACAAGCGGGGCCATCACCGTGGCGGCGGAAAGCCCACCCCGCCGGCGGAAGGCTGAACAGGAAAAACACACCGGGGTGAGGAAGCCGAAGGACTTCTTCACCCCGGTGTGTTTGAAAAGCAAAGAGGAACAACCCTGAGGGGCTGTTCCTCTCTTTTTGGAGCAGGTAAAGGGAGTCGAACCCTCCTATCAAGCTTGGGAAGCTTGCGTTCTACCGATGAACTATACCTGCCTGTGGCTTTGTCAGTGGGGTTATTGTAGCACGGTTGGAAGGAAAATGCAAGGGTAAAGTTTTGTCGAAGGGTTCCGGCGGCGCACTCTTTTCGGGACTCCACATAGAATGGAGTGGCAAACATGCCAGTCTGTAAAGGAGGTAGTACCATGAGTGAACGAGTCGTGCCCGGTCCTGTCCAGGACGGCGGCGGCATCCGGGAAGCCGTGTGTATCCATACCAAAAAAATCTACGATAGCTGCCGGGATAAAGACTGCATCGAGGATCTGCGGGTCTATCCCACCCGGCTCTCCCAGGCCATCCTGGACCGGGCGCTCAGCGTGCGGGGCGGGCGGGCAGAGCTGCTCCACGCCTTCATCGACGTGGAGCCGGCTACCTACAACCGGGGATTCTACAGCGTGGACATCCGCTACTACTACCGCATCACCGCCGAGGCCTTTGTGGGCGGCGGCCGGCCGGCGGAGATCTGCGGCTTGGCGGTCTTTGACAAGCGGGTGCTGCTCTTCGGCAGCGAGGGCAACGCCAAGATCTTCTCCTCCCGGGACCCCGCCGGGGAGGTCTGCTGCTGCGGCAGAACCAATCTCCCGGAGGCGGTCATCGAGGCCGTGGACCCCATTGTGCTGAGCCTAAAGCTCTCCGACCCCTGCGAGCCCCCCTGCTGCCCCCCCTGCGGCCCATGTCCTCCGCCTCCCGGTGGATGCACCGCCGAGAACGATCTCACCGAGATCCCCGACTGCATCAGCGCCTGCTTCGACTGCGAGCTGACCTTTGAGTCCAACTGCCGCCGGCTGTATGTGACCCTGGGCCAGTTCTCCATGGTCCGGCTGGAGCGGGATTCCCAGCTTCTGATCCCCATGTACGACTACTGCATGCCCACCCGGGAGTGCAGCGGCAGCGACGAGGACCACGACGACGACCCCTGCGAGATTTTCCGCCAGATCCGCTTCCCCGTGGGCGAGTTCTTCCCCCCCAGCACCCTGCCGGGCATGGACGACCACGACAACGGCCGGGGCTGAGCCGCAAAAAATCCTTGTCCTTTCCCCAGAACTTTAGTATAATATTCAGGTACAAACCCCAGGGTTTCCAAAGGAGGGCGCGCCATGAGCCGGACGGGATTCATTCACGACAAACTGGATATCAAGTTCCTGGTGCTCTATCTGATGGCCCGGGTGGCCTCCCCGGTGGATTTCCCCACCCTGGCCGATCTGACCTTCTGCGACGACGGCGTGGAGTACTTCGACTTTGCCGAGTCGGTGGCTGAGCTGGTAGACACCGAGCACCTGACCCTGGAGGACGGCAAGTATTCCATCACCGACAAGGGCCGCCGCAACGGGAAGATCTGCGAGAGCAGCCTGGCCTTTTCCGTCCGCCGCAAGTGCGATCAGAACCTGGCCCGGGTCAACGGGGTCCTCCGCCGGGACGCCCAGGTCCGCACCGAGCTGCTCCCCCGGGAGGACGGCGGCGTGACCCTGCGGCTCATCCTGGACGACGACAAGGGCAACATTATGACCCTGGATATGCTCACCGTCTCCCCCGACCAGGCGGACCGTCTGGCGGAAAAATTCCGGGCGGAACCGGAAAAGCTCTACCACGGCATCCTCCAGGTACTGCTGGAGGAGGAACCCAAAGACAAGGAATAAGCAACGCCCCTGTGCAGGAGAACGCACAGGGGCGATTTTGTTGGGTGATGCAGGAAACGGGCATGGTTTTCTCATGCAAAGGGCCGCACCCGGAAGGTGGCCCCCAGGCTCTCGGCCAGCTTCCGGCAGGCCTCGATTTCTGCGGTCAGCCGGTGTAGTGGTACACCGGGCTCATTTCGGACCAGAGTCCGTTTCGGATCGTAGTAATATCGTTGCTCAGTGCGCGCACATTAAAGCTGTAGTACCCTGCACCATAAGCCCAGAAATTCTCGAAATCAGTCTCCATTGGAGGGGTGTGATATAGACTGCGTACCACTTTTTTCTCTCCATCTTCTGTTTTTGAGAAATAGATATCCACGCGATAGTCATAAATATTGGTTTCGTTACTGGTCAATTTAGACCAAGTTATAGATGGATGTTTCGTCTCTTCCGATACAACCCATGAAACGTCCTGAACTTGCGGCAATTGAGGATTGGGTCTTACATAGGTCCAGGTATCGGAAGTTGCAATGTCACTGTTTGAATCGTTCTCTCCATCGCCGATCGACTGAACCGTGAAATAGTACGTCCCGCTCTCTTCACTACAATCATCTATGAAGTTGAACACAGATCGATATCCCGTCTCGTTTATTTCGTCTTCTGGGAAGCCCCATTCACACTGACTAATACCTTCTGGTTCTCCTTGATCATTTACCTTATAGATTTTTATCAAAGCGTTTACTTGTCCGGGACCTGTTTTCCAACTTATCATACCCGGGACCTCTGTGTAGGTCCCTGTGGTGTTAATTTCGTCTCCATAATCCCGTCCCCAGGTCAATTCAGTGGGCACGGGGCTCTGTTGGGAGGCAACGGGAGTCAGAAAAACATCCTGCGTTCCTTTCTTCTCGAAGTCCAACGCATTGTTTGTATACGTTTCAAACCCATCTTTTTCAACGGTCAACGTGTACCTCCCTTTTGGAATGCTTTTAAAGGTATACTGGCCATTTTTGTCTGTTTTAGTGGTCCAGATCTTGCCGGTGTCATTCTTTTTCAGGGTAACAGTGGCACCCGGAACAACGGGAGGGTCCTTGCTGACCTCGGAACTGTCCCCTTCATAAACAGTTCCTTCCAGCCGAGAGGTAGATAGGGTGTCTTCCCAGAACATATGTTCAAAGTTGCGCTTCACATCAAATCCCGGCTTCTTATTCCAAACCTCTGCAATGACCTTTGCAGAAACAGCAGCCTTACTGCCGATCCCATGATAAAGTTCGGCAAAGCCATCTGTCTGCATGGTTGGCAGGAACTGGAACTCACCCTCTGCCAAACCTTTGGCACGATAGAAAAGCTCACCGTCAATCATAGCGGGGCAAATTCCCCCAAACATGATGCCACTGCCGACTCCTACACCAAAATCAAGTTCTGTCTCTGCTGAGCCGCCAACAGACAGAGAGTAGGTCGCGTCATTCGTGTCGTAAACGTCCAGTTCCCGGTCGAATCCCAGTTTGTAATGTATGTCGCTCCGATTTTCCTTCGGAGACCCATAACTCCCCGTATATCCCACTTTCTGGATGTTTAACCCTTTCGAGACCTCGTTCTCATAGGAATAGGTTATGTTGCCTTCCAGTGTAATATTGCCATCCATATCCAGGAAGAACACCAGCACAAGAGTGGGATTTAAAGTCGAAGCAGCCGCGATACCACTGATACTGGAGGCATGGATAGGGGTCAGGGTAGCGATTTGGAAACCTACGGTGCCAATGACCCGTTTTGTTTTCAGGGAATCTACTCCTGTCACTTTAATCCCCCAGAACTCACACTTATTGTCGAACCCGCTGTTAAATTGCTTGACCAATTCTTTGGTCGTGACCTCTGCCTCGCCAAACAACTTTAAAGATACATCAAAGTCATACTGCAACTTGGAATAAACTTGCTGAGGAAGCACATCGAATGCAAAGGGATTCCAGTTAGGATGCCATTCGACACCACCTGTATAGTTCAGATCAGTAATATCCATTTTACCGGTCAGCTTTAACTGTCCAGTACTAACCCCCTCAGTATTTTTTACACCGTCATGGTCATAGAGCACGACGTCCTTCCAATCAAGGCCCATGGTGACCTCACCATACTGATCGACATCAATTTTAATGGTAGGCAACAAGCGTTTTGATAACTCCTGGGGCTGCCACCCCTTCTGTGGATAGAGTTCATTGCCGATAAGATCTTTACTCCGGCTCATCATCGGCGCAAGGGCCGGGCCTTCTTCCGAACTTCCTGCAACCTGGCCAGCCTCGCCCTGATCGATCCGGGTGCCATCAGCCGTCATGATAAAAGCGATCGGGTCATCAGGATCTATGCCAGCAGAGAAGTCCAAGCTAACATCTTCATCAAAGAGATCGGACATAGAGGGTGTGGTAAATATCAGTTCCTCGTACTCTGCGTCAGGATAGTTCTCCGTGTCTCTCGGTGCCTTGTGTCCCTGATAGACGCCAGAAAATCCTGTGACAAAAATGTCATTTTGGGGGATCATGTAGACTTGGTCAACCTTTAATTTCCCCTCAGAGATCTGCTGCAACAAGAGAGCATTCTCCTTTACCAGCAGAATGATTTTGTCATCGCTGGGGTCATCGGGTGTGTTGTTGTCATCCATCTGGCAAGAAACGAAATCATTTTTTAGTGTGTTGTAGGTTCCTGCATCTGCCAGTTTCACGCTGTCCTTATACTCCAACTTCGCATTGGTTCGATTGACCACAGTTTCAAAGGCAGTCGTCTGCCCAGCGGCGTTGGTGACAGTAACCAAAATGGCATTGGTGCCGATTTCCAGGGGAATTTCGGCAGACCAGGCTTCGGTGCCAGTGACCTGGGCGCTCTGGGTGGGCTTGTCATAGCCCGCATAGGTCACAGTTACCCTTGAAATGGTCTTGGAAGAGGTAGCCGTACCGGTCAAGGTGATCTTCTGGTCCTGGGTAACGATGCGGTTCATGTCTTTGTCGTACCCTGGATTCTGAATGGTAACCTGAATATCGGAGGGCGGCGTACTGCTTCCCCCGCCGCCACTTATTTTCTTCCACTTCGCATACACCGTCACGTCCTTGGTGATGGGGGTGCCGAAATCGAACTCCTTCGTGCAGTCGGGGTCAGAGTACCACGCCACGAACTGGTACCCACTTCGGACAGGGGCTTTGGGCTCCTTTATGGTGCTGCCTTCGACCACGGTGTCAGTCAAGTAGGTGTCTTTGTCACCGTAATTGTAATGGAAAGTGATGTTTCGTTTCTTGGCAGCGGAGGTGTCGTTCTCGCAGAATCGCATCAGGATAGCCGCCGTCTCGGCCCGGGTAGCGTTGTCTTTGGGATTGAGGTTCCCCTTTTCATTGCCAGTGATAATACCAGTTGTAACCGACCAAATCATAGCATCCTTCGCGTAGCTACTGACCTGATTTGCATCTGGGAATTGGGACAGATCTCCGGACACAGCGGGGCTATCCGCATATCAGTATAGCATGGTAACCATCTGCTCGCGGGTGATGTTACCCATGGGATTCGTGCCATCGGAGATGTTGTTTTCTTTGGCCCAGGTCTGGCCAGCCACATACCAGGGGATACCGTCGGTGGGCTGCCCCGCATATCGGGCCAGGATGGTCCAAATCATCCCACGGGTGGTGGAGGCGTTGGGGGAGAACATCATGTTTCCGGTGCCATTCATCATACCCTCATCGTAGACGAACTTGACCTCGTCGTAGAACCAATGGGTGGTTTTCACATCTTGGAAAGGGATAGTGCTCTTAGCAGCCAGGGCTCCCATGGGGAGTAGCCCCAGCAGTATGCTCAGTGTGAGTAGATAGGCTAATATTCTCTGCTTCATAGGAATCCTCCTTCTATAAGTTATAATTATAAAAATAACATAAATCTCTAAAGTTGTAAATAAATTGCGATTGTTTTACTAAAGTTATAGCAAAAAGGATCGAGGTATTTCTATGGATATAGGTCAGCACATCATACAACTGAGAGAGGCACAGGGCTGGTCTACCAACCGGCTGGCATACAACTGCGGACTATCCCAGAGTTTTTTACGGTCGGTGGAGTTGGGGGAGAAGGGGATCTCAGTGGAAAGTCTATCATTGCTGTGTGATGCTCTGCGCATCTCCCTGCGGGACTTTTTCGATGACCCTGCGGAGCGGTCGGAGCTCCCGGATCGGCTGTCCTATCAGATCGCCCGGATGACAGCGGAGCAACAAAAAGCCTTGAGTAGCTTTTTGAATACCATTGTGAACTAATTTTGCCGCAAAAAGGCCCCCGATGGAATTCCATTGGGGGCGCAGTTTATTTTTGGGAGGTTTCTTTCTGCATAGCGAAACGCACAGGGGCGATTTTGTTGGGTGATGCAGGAAACGGGCATGGTTTTCTCATGCAAAGGGCCGCACCCGGAAGGTGGCCCCCAGGCTCTCGGCCAGCTTCCGGCAGGCCTCGATCTCCGCGTCGCTCTTGTCATAGTCCACGATGGACACCATGACCTTGGGGACGTACTTCACCGCCTCCCGGACGAAGTCCAGCATGGCCTGCCAGCCCTTCTCCCCGGAGCCGGGGCGGGTCAGGCGGAGGTACTCCTCCTGGTTGGAGCCGTTCAGGGACACGGAGACCGCGTCCAGGCGGCCCTTCAGCTCCGGGGCGATGTTCCGGTGGTTGATGAGGCTCCCGTGGCCGTTGGTGTTCAGACGGATGGGGGGCAGGTCGGCCCGGCCGGAGGCCTTCAACTGGTCGCAGATCCACAGCATGTCGTCGGCCCGGCAGGTGGGCTCCCCGTAGCCGCAGAAGACGATCTCGGCGTAGGGGCGCAGGTCCTGGCTCAAAATCTCCTCTAACACGGCTTCCTTTGTAGGCTCCTTCTCCAGCCACAGGCCCCCCAGGGCGGAGGCGTCCTGGTCCCGGATGCAGAAGACGCAGTGGCAGTCGCACCGGTTGGTCATGTTGATATACAGACTGCCGAAGTAGTCATAGGTGATGATATCCATAGGTCAGCCCTCGATTCCAAACAGACGCTTGCCGTTTTCCGTGGTGATCCGCTCCACCTCGTCCCGGGTGAGGCCCTTGATCTCGGCGATGGTCTCGGCCATGCGGTAGACGTAGCGGGAGTCGCACCGCTTCCCCCGGAAGGGGGTGGGGGCCATGTAGGGGGCGTCGGTCTCCACCATGATCCGCTCCATGGGGACGGCGGCGATGACCTCCGGGGCCTTCCGGGCGTTCTTGAAGGTGATGGTGCCGGTGAAGGACAGGTGCCAGCCCAGCTTGATGAGGGTCCTGGCGTCCTCGACGCTGCCGGAGTAGCAGTGGAAGACCCCCCGGACGTTGGGGAACTCCTTCACAATGGCCAGGCTGTCGCCGTGGGCCTCCCGGTCGTGGACGATGACAGGCAGATCAAGCTTCTCCGCCAGGGCCATCTGGGCCCGGAAAACCTCCTTCTGGAGGTCGTGGGGGACCTCCTTCCAGTAGTAGTCCAGGCCGATCTCCCCGATGGCCTTGACCTTGGGGTGGGCGGCCATGGCCTCCACCTGCCGGAGCCAGTCGGCGGGCAGGTCCAGGGCGTCCTCCGGGTGGATGCCGGCGGCGGCGTAGAGGTAGGGGTACTGCTCGGCCATCTCGATGCACCGGTGGGAGGACCACAGGTCGTTGCCGGGGCAGAGGACCAGGCCGACCCCCTCCCCGGGCAGGGAGGACAGGACCTGGTCCCGGTCCTCGTCGAAGGCAGAGGAGTAGTAGTGGGCGTGGGTGTCGAAGAGCATGGGTCAGTCCTCCTTCTTCTGGTCCGGGGCGGAGGTGGGATGGTAGCCCCGGGCGTCGCTGATGGCTTCCTGCTCCAGAACCTGCTGGGTGTCGGCGTCCCGCAGGCGCAGAAGCTTGTCGGCCAGGATGCGGGAGAAGCCGGACATGAGGATGCTCTGGATGATGAAGTGCTCGATGGCCTCCTCCTTGGCCTCCTTGGGCTGCTCCAGCAGGTCCTGGGCGGCGGCCCGGGTCTGCTCGATGTAGAACAGGGAGATGTCCTGGAGCCGCTGGATGTAGTTGGTGTAAAAGACCTTGACCTCCTCCTCGGGGGCGTCGGCGGGCAGGAGCTGCTGGATGCCGTTGATGCTGGTCCCCTGCTTCAGGGTGAAGATCATGATGAGGTAGGCGATGTGGACCCGGTAATACTTCCGCTTTTCCGGGGCGGGCATGACCTTCAGGCGGACGTAGTTGTTGATGGTGGTGGGGGTCACGGGCTTGTTTTTCTGGTCCTCCACGGGGATGAAGTCCAGGTACTGGCCCAGCAGGGCGATGACCTGATCCATGTAGAGACCGATGTCGGGCAGCTCCTTCCAGGCGGGGAGCTTGTAGTTGATGAGGTAATTCTCCCACCGCCGCAGCTTGTGGGCGATGAGTTCCTTGTCGTAGCTCATGGTTGTGCTCGCTTTCTATGTGGAAAAATGATCGTTCTGTTGACAGATATTAGATGGTTTTGCATGCACGTTGTATGCCTTTTTATTTTATCACATTTTTAAGCAGGTCACAACAGAAATACCATGGGTTTCTCTTCTTTCTATAGTTGTATATTATTTTGGGCAGAAAAAAACACCGCATCCCGATTGGGACGCGGCGTTTGGAGGCGCTACCCAGATTTGAACTGGGGGTGAAGGTTTTGCAGACCTCTGCCTTACCACTTGGCTATAGCGCCATGTAAAATTAAGGGACCCGCACAGCGGGACGGCTTTGCCGCACAAGCATTTTGGCAAAGCCAAAATCTTGGCGCAGGGCGAATTCATTTCGCCCGAGCAGGTAAAATGACCATAGGTCACCATTTTGAAAAAAGACCACATTGCTGTGGTCTTTTTTCAAAATGGAGCGAGTGACGAGGCTCGAACTCGCTACCTCCACCTTGGCAAGGTGGCGCTCTACCAGATGAGCTACACTCGCATGTGGTGCCCAGGGCCGGAATCGAACCAGCGACACGCGGATTTTCAGTCCGCTGCTCTACCAACTGAGCTACCTGGGCAAACTGGGCATTTTACAAAACACCCAAAAATGGCGACGCGGAAGGGACTTGAACCCTCGACCTCCGGCGTGACAGGCCGGCGTT
>JAUNCL010000004.1 GCA_030535235.1 Bacillota bacterium | reverse complement strand
AGCGCCACCTTGCCAAGGTGGAGGTAGCGAGTTCGAGCCTCGTCACTCGCTCCATGTGGCGCTATAGCCAAGTGGTAAGGCAGAGGTCTGCAAAACCTTCACCCCCAGTTCAAATCTGGGTAGCGCCTCCAAAAAGCCTCGAATGCGAAAGCATTCGGGGCTTTTTCTATAAAAAAACCGCCGTCGGACATGCCGGCGGCGGGTGAATTTTGTATCAGGCGTGGCAGACCTTGTCCAGGATGCCGGCCAAAGAAGCCAGGACCACCCCGTAGTTGCAGATGGGGACCTTCTGGCTCTCCGCCTGGGCGATTCGGTTGAGCACATGGCGGCGGTTGAACATGCAGGCCCCGCAGTGGATGACCAGATCGTAGGGGGAGAGGTCCTCGGGGAAGTCATTCCCCCGCACAAAGTCGATGGCCAGTCCCTGGCCCACCTTCTTCCGCAGGAGGTTGGGGATCTTCACCCGGCCGATGTCCTCCTGGGTGGGGGCGTGGGCGCAGGCCTCGGCAATGAGGACCCGGGAGGCGGGCGTCAGAGTCTCGATGGCGGCGGCCCCCTCCAGGAAGGCCCCGATGTCCCCCTTGTATCCCGCGAAGAGGATGGAGAAGGAAGTCAGCAGGCTCTCCGCCGGCTTGGACTGCCAGACCAGGGGAAAGACCTGAGAATCGGTGATGATGAGCTTGGGGGGCCTGGCCAGGGTGGCCAGGGTCCTTTCCAGGCAGTCCGCCGTGCAGCTCATCACGGCGCATTTCTTGTCCAGCAGCTCCCGGATGGTCTGGACCTGGGGGAGGATGAGCCGCCCCTTGGGGGCCTGTAGGTCCTGGGGCATCACCAGCAGGACCAGGTCTCCTTCGGCGGCCAGATCGCCGGTGATGGTCAGGTCCCAGAAGTCATCGGGGACCAGCTTGACCAGTTCCTGCCGCAGGGCGGGGATGTTCTCTCCCGTGGCGGCGCTCACCGCCAGGACGGGGAGCCCCAGGGTCTCCTGGAGGCTCTCCGCCAGGGCGTCCGGGTTTTCCAACCGGTCCCGCTTGTTCAGCACGGCCAGAGTGGGGATTTTTTTCTCTTTCAAAAGGTCCAGCCAAGGCAGCTCCTCCCGGGGGGCTTCCGTGAGGACCAGGAGGGCCAGGTCGGTTTTCTCCAGGGCCTGCCGGGTCTTTTCCACCCGGAGCTGGCCCAAATCGCCCTGGTCGTCCAGGCCGGCGGTGTCGATAAAGACCACGGGGCCGACGCCGTGGAGCTCGAAGGATTTGTAGACTGGGTCGGTGGTTGTGCCGGCCACCGGGGAGACCAGGGAGATCTCCTGGCCGGTGAGGGCGTTGATGAGGGAGGACTTCCCTGCGTTCCGTCTGCCGAAGAGCCCGATGTGGAGCCGGCTGGCTCTGGGGGTGCTTTGGATGCTCATAGTGGTTGTCTCCTATTGGGAAAATGGGAAGCCCGTGCCTGAGAGAATCAGGCACGGGCAGTTGAGGATCGTTTGAATCAGACCTCTGCCTTCCACAGACCGTGGAGGTTGCAGTACTCGTAAGCTGCCACGACCTTATCGCCGGGAGCGATGGCGAAGGTGACAGTGGGCTCCTGACCGGGAGCCAGAGCCTTGCGCTGGTTGCCCTGCTCGGTCTGCAGGCTGATCCACTGAATGAAGTGCTCTTCAGCCATGGGGTGCAGGGTGGAACCCACGGTGACGGTGACCAGGTTGCCCTCGACCTTGACCACGGGGACATGCTTCTCGGTGGCGGAGTCAGCGGTCTTGGGGACCATCTCGGTCATTTCCTCGCCGCAGCAGCTGATCTTGGCGCCGCTCTCCTTGACATAGGCAACGATGTTGCCGCAGTGACCACATTTAAAGAACTTCATTTCCATAGTAGTGCTCCTTTCAGGTGAAACCTTTTATTTTAAAAATAAGTATGTAACTTAGTTATACTTTGTGATATGATAATAGCACTGAAACACCGGACTTTACAGTGATTTAGTCACCTAAGAGAAATATTTTAGCGGCGTCCGGGCAGGGGAGGTCATTGCGTTGAATCAGGATATCGCCTTTTATTCCTATCTGACACCGGAGCAGCAGGACCTGCTGAACCGTTCCATCCAGATTACGACCTATCGCAAGGGGCAGATGGTCCACCGGCACGGGGACGTCTGTGTGGGCATGATTTTTGTCCGAAAGGGCCGCTTGGCCTTTTCCGCCCTGTCTGAGGAGGGGCGGGAGGTCACCATCCTCCGGGCAGACGCCGGGCAGACCTGCATCCTGTCCGCCGCCTGTGTTTTCCGGGTCATCGAGACGGATAGCCACATCACTGCGGAGGTCAACACAGAGGTAGCCATCCTGCCGGCCATGATCCTCTCCCAGCTTATGAACCAGAACCCGGACGTGGAGCGGATCGTATACAAGCAGGCCACCCTGCAGTATTCCGGCGCTCTGAAGACCCTCCAGCAGATCGTGTTTTTCAGCCTGGAGAAGCGGCTGGCGCTTTTCCTGCGGGATGAGCAGGCGCACCAGGGGACCCTGGTCTTTTCCGTCACCCACGAGCAGATCGCCCGGTGCATCGGCTCCTCCCGGGAGGTGGTGACCCGGATGCTCAAGCAGTTCTCTGACCGGGGGATCGTTGCCCTGGGCCGGGGGACGGTCACCCTGCTGAACCCCGACGCCTTAGAAGACATTTTATAATTACATCCAGAAAAAACAGGAGCATGGTTTTCCATGCTCCTGTTTGAAATTGCTGAGAGGGGATTAGAAGTACAGATCACCGCCGCGCTTGCTCTCGCCGGAGATATCTTTCAGTTCCACAAAGTAGGGAGCCACAACATAGACGTTGGTGGCGACCTTCATGATGTGGCCGTTCTCAGAGAAGATGACGCCGGAGACAAAGTCCAGCAGACGGCGAGCCACATCGTGGTCGGTCTTGCCCAGGTTCAGAACCACGAACTTCATATCGCGCAGATGATCGGCCACCCGGGAAGCGTCCTTATACTCCCGGGGCTGCACCACCACCACGCGCATGTCAGCGACACTGTGGATCGGCTGAACGCCTTCGTCTTCCCAGGCCTGTTCCTCTTCGTATTCGTAGTTATCCTCGTAATCTTCGTACAGGTCCTCTTCCGGCGCTTTCCGCCGCAGTGCGCTAAACAGTCCCATGTGCAACCTCCTCTATAATCTCTCCCGTAATCACGGTCCCAAAAAACGGACACCATGCGTGCATTTAAGCATTTTGTATATAATACTACAAATCACGAGCGATTTCAAGGGATTTCGGGAATATTTTGGGCTGAGAGACAAAAAGTTTCTATATATTGATACCATTCTGTAACTTTTTGGAATGATACCGGATTTTCCGGCGGAGAAGGGAGAAACCTGACCCGGGGATCGGAGGGGGTTATTCCAGCATCCCGAACTCCTTCAGGTAGCGCAGCATATCCTCCTCGTCCTTGTCATCCAGGCCGTGGGCGTTGGCCAGGGACTCCACATGGTGGGTCAGCTCGTGGGCCAGGGTGGTGTAGAGCTCCTGCCGCCAGGTCTCCTCGTCCCAGTCCTCGTTCCGGGCGGAGGCCAAGAAGGAGCCGTAGTACAGGTTGATGGACCGGCCCAGATAGCCGTCCTGGATGTATTCTCCCATGAAAAACATCTCACCCGGTGGGAAGAGAGGGTCCTCCTTGGCCTCCTCCTCCAGGAGGATCCCGCCGTTGAGCTCCTCAAAGAACACCGGGGGAAACTGCTCGGCCATCTCATCCAGCATGTCGGCCACTTGGTCAAAGGTGTATTCCATGGCATGTCCTCCTGCCTTTGATTTTCTCTATTTTACACCAGCCGCCGGACTTTCGCAATGACCGGTCGCCAGAAAGGGGAAACTCACTTCAAGGGGGTTCCCCGGAGGTTGGCCCGCCGGACAAGCAGCCAACAGATCAGGGTGATGATCCCGGCCAGGACCAGGAACAGACCCATGGCGAACCAGGGGGAGGCTGCGGCGCGGGTGGCCAGGAGGTTCAAAAAGCTGACCAGGGGCGCCAGGGGCCGGCTGTAGTAGTACAGGAGGGCGGGAACCACATTGAGGACCACGGGGATGGAGATGCCGGCGATGACGCAGCCGATTTTATTCAGCCGCCAGAACAGGAAGGTGAAGAAGCACCCGGCGGTCCAGCAGAAGAGCATCAGACAGGCGGAAAAGAGGAGGGAGATCAGATGCTGGCCCGGAGTCAGGACAGCCATGTCCTGGTACAGCATGGCGTAAAGATCCCCCACATAGAGGTTGGGGAGGGAGGCGGTCATGACCTGGAGCAGGGTCAGCAGGAGCTCGCCGGCGGCGGCCAGGACCAGGGCGGCGATGGCCGTGCTGAGCAGGGAACCCAGGAAGGTGGTCCGGCGGCATATCCCCAGCTGCACGCCGATCCGCATGGACTGACGGGGGACCACAATGCCGAAGACGAACATGAAAATGGCACAGGTAAAGCCGTAGCTGGCGATAGAGACCTCCGAATCACCGGTTCCGAAGGAGATCAGTCCGACGAAGGCGGCGAGGAAGAGGATGACGTTTACCAGAAAGAGGACAGCCCCGCTGGACAGGTAATCCCGGAGCTGATACCGGAGAATGGGTTTCAAACGCATGGTCATTGTGTGATCTCCTTTCTCTCTTGGGCGGCGTCCTCCGCTTCCTGGAGGCTGATGAAATAGTCCTGGAGGCGCATCCGGCTGCCCTCCAGCCCCGGGGGAAGCTGTTCGTCGGGACGGCCCTGAATGCTGACGGTTTTCAGGCCGCCCAGGCTGCGGCTGGTGAGGACGGTTCTGTCCGCCGCGTAGGCGTCCACCAGTCCGGCGGGACCGGAGATGGAATAGGCGTTGTCGGTGAGCGCCTCGGTGGGAGCGTCCCGCAGGACCCGGCCCTCCCGGAGGATGATGGTGTGCTCGATGAGGTTCTCCACCTCGTCGATCAGGTGGGTGGAGATGATAAAGGTGGTCCCTCCCTCGGCGAACTTCTCCACCAGCAGCCGGTAGAAGAGGTCCCGGTTCTGGGCGTCCAGCCCCAGCACCGGCTCGTCGAAGATGACGTAGGGGGTGTTGACGCTGAGGCCCAGAATCAGCCGGAAGATGGAGGAATAGCCGGTGGACAGGGCGGTGAGCTTCTTTTTCAGGGGAAGTCCGAACTGTCGGGTCAGCTTCATGGCGTAGTCCCGGTCGAAGGAGGGGTAGAAGAGGGGGACGGTGGCCAGGGCCTTTTTGACCTTCATGTCATCGGGGAAGAAGTTCTGCTCTCCCACCAGGAAGACCCGTCCAAGGGCTGTGTCGTTGTTTCGGGCAGGGAGGCCGTCAATGAGCACCTGACCGCTGTCGGGCAGCTGCCGGTCGGTGAGGATGCTGAGGAGGGTGGTCTTGCCCGCGCCGTTGTTCCCCAGAAGCCCGTAGATATGGCCCTCTTCCAGGGTCAGGGAGACCTGGTCCAGGGCCCGGGTCTTTCCAAAGGTTTTTGTAATGTTCCGCAATTCAATTGCCATCGTAGTACCCCCTTTGAATGAGTTCGGTGAGTTGGTCCAGGGACAGCCCCAGGTTTTTGGCCTCCCGCACCAGCTTTTCTACATAGTCGTGATAAAAATCCTCTGACCGCCGCCGGCGCAGGGCTGCCTGGGCCCCCTGGGCCACGAACATGCCGATGCCCCGCTTCTTGTAGAGCAGGCCGTCGTTGACCAGCAGGTTGATTCCCTTCAGAGCGGTGGCGGGGTTGATTTTATAGGTGGCCGCGAATTCCGTGATGGACGGCACCTGGCTTTCCTCCGGGTAGGCCCCGGAGAGGATACCGGCTTCCAGCTGTTCCGCCAGCTGGAGAAAGATAGGCTTTTCGCCTTGGAACGGCATGGCGTCACCTCCTTGGATTGTTAGTTAATTACTTCACTAACTAACCATGAGACTAATGTACCACAGGGGAGCGGATTTGTCAACAGGGGAATTCAGATTGACAAGTCGGGAAAGATGGCGTAAAGTGAGGGAGAAAAACTAAGGCAAGGAGGCGCGTCCTATGGCTGAGGACCTGAACCAACTGAAAGAAAAATTTATCCACGATCTCTTTGTGGCTGACGGCCTGGGGGCGGTCATTGAGGAGGCGTCCTATGGCTATGCCAGGTGCTCCATGGAGATCCAGCCCCGCCACTGCAACGCCCTGGGCATCCCCATGGGGGGCGCAGTGTTCACCCTGGCGGACTTCGCCTTCGCCGTGGCCGCCAACCAGAGGGGGCGGGATGTGGTCACCCAGGCCTCCCAGATCACCTTTTTGAAATCGGCCCAGGGCAAGTACCTCACCGCCGAGGCCCGGCAGGTGAAGGACGGGAAGCGGGTCTGCTTCTATGAGGTGAAGGTCAGCGACGACCTGGGCACCGAGGTGGCCTTCGTCACCGTCAATGGCTATGTGGTCAACGGATAACGCAAAAATCCCCGCTTGCACGAAACGCAAGCGGGGATTTTGTATGGGTTCGGTTACAGAGCCAGGATATGGATCTTGCCCTCCTCCACCACGGCCTTGAGGGTAGTGATGGGGTGGAGGTAGCTCTCGATAATGCGGTTGGCGATGGGGTCCTCCAGGTGCTTTTGGATATACCGGCGGAGGTTCCGGGCGCCGTAGGCGGCGGAGTAGGAGTCCTTCACCAGGACGTCCAGGACCGTTTCCTCCCAGGTAAAGGTCAGGTCCTTCTGGGCCAGCACATCCTTGAGCTCCCGGAGCATGATCAGGGCGATGGAGCGGAAGTTCTCCTCAGTGAGCTGGTTGAAGCAGACCACCTCGTCCACGCGGTTGATGAACTCCGGCCGCAGGAACTGCTGCAGGGCCTTCATGGCCTTGTCCTTGTTCTGCTCGTTGGCGGTCTTGCCAAAGCCCAGGGGGCCGGAGGAGTTCTCGCTGCCTGCGTTGGAGGTCATGACGATGACGGCGTTCTCGAAGTTCACCACCCGGCCCTGGGCGTCGGTAATGTGGCCGTCGTCCAGGATCTGCAGGAGGATGTTCAGCACGTCGGGGTGGGCCTTTTCGATCTCGTCAAAGAGGACCACGGAATAGGGCTTCCGGCGGATCTTCTCGGTGAGCTGACCGGCCTCGTCGTAGCCCACATAGCCGGGGGGCGAGCCGATGATCCGGGAGACGCTGTGCTTCTCCATGAACTCGGACATGTCCAGGCGGATGAGGGACTCGGGGGCGTGGAAGAGGTCCTCGGCCAGCCGCTTGACCAGCTCGGTCTTGCCCACGCCGGTGGAGCCCACGAAGATGAAGGACACCGGCTTGCGCTTGGAGGAGACCCCCACCCGGTTCCGGCGGATGGCGGCGGCCACGGCGGCGATGGCCTCGTCCTGGCCCACGATGGACTCCTTCAGGCGGTCCTCCAGCTTAGCCAGACGCTCGTACTCCTGCTCCTGGATGGTGCTGGCGGGGATCTTGGTCCACAGTTCCACCACCCGGGCCAGGCTCTCCAGGGTCAGGGCGGGGGCGGGCTGGTCCTCCATAGACCGCTTCTCCTGCATGAGCTGGAGCTCCTTGCTGCGCAGCTCGGCCAGGCGCTCATAGGCCCGGTCGCTGGTGTCATCCATCATGACCTCCCGCTCCACCTCGATGTCATCCAGCTCCTTCTGGATCTCCAGGGAGCGGGCCAGGGACTTGTTTTTCAGGTTGGCGTCGGAGCAGGCCTCGTCGATCAGGTCGATGGCCTTGTCCGGCAGGAATCGGTCGGTGATATAGCGCTCGGACATCAGCACTGCCAGGCGGGCCACGTCGGGGGTGATCTTCACGTGGTGGAATTCCTCGTAGTAGGGGGCCACACCCTTGATGATCTCCACGGCGTCCTCGATGGAGGGCTCGTTGACGATGACCGGCTGGAAGCGGCGCTCCAGAGCGGAGTCCTTTTCAATGTACTTCCGGTACTCGGTGAGGGTGGTGGCGCCGATGACCTGGATCTCCCCCCGGGAGAGGGCGGGTTTGAGGATGTTGGCGGCGTTCATGGAGCCTTCGGCGTCCCCGGCCCCCACCAGATTGTGGACTTCGTCGATGACCAGGATGATGTTGCCCAGCTTCTTGATCTCCTCAATGAGCCCCTTCATGCGGCTCTCGAACTGGCCCCGGAACTGGGTGCCGGCCACCAGAGAGGTCAGGTCCAGCAGGTAGACCTCCTTGTCCTTCAGCTTGTAGGGCACGTCGCCGGAGTAGATCTTCATGGCGAGACCCTCGGCGATGGCGGTCTTGCCCACGCCGGGCTCGCCGATGAGGCAGGGGTTGTTCTTCTGGCGGCGGTTCAGGATCTGAATGACCCGCTCCAGCTCCTGGTCCCGGCCGATCATCCGGTCCAGCTTGCCTTCTGCGGCCTTACGGGTCAGGGAAATACAGTGGTTCTCCAGAAATTTCCGCTTGGTGCGGCCCTTGCGGTCGCTCTTTTCGCTCTGGCTGCCCCGGCTGCTCTCGCCGGTCTGGGTGGGCTGATCGGGTTCCGGCTTTTCCTGGTCGGGGTTTGCCAGGTTGCCCATCAGTTTATTCAAAAAGGGGAAGGTGGCGGTGCGGCCTTCCTCCTCGTCCTCTTCGTCGCTCTGGTCGGGGTCGTTCATGGCGCCGGCCAGGTTGCCCATCAGGCTCTCCATGTTTTCGGCGCCATCAAAGGCGGACATCATTTCCTTGGTCAGCCCCTCCAGGTCCTCGTCGCTGAGGCCCATCTTGTCGATCATGTCGGTGACCGGGCGGATGTTCAGCTCCCGGGCGCACTTGAGACAGAGTCCTTCGTTCCGGGCGTTCTGGCCGGGGCCGTCCAGACGGGTGATGAAAACGACGGCAACATTCTTTTTGCATCGGCTGCAAAGGGTGGGATTCATAGGCGTTCACTCCTTACATAGGGGATCGTTTGCTGCCCATGGTAGCATGGGTTTGTGAATTGGGTGTGAATGAAGGGGAGAAAGGTCAGTTTCCCGGCAGGGAAAGGGAGGGAAGGGAGGAAGCAAAGGTAAAGAACCAGCTTCCTTCGGCCACCTCCGGGGGGATCCAGCCCAGCAGGGTACACAGGACCCAGCGGGCCACCAGCAGGATGAGGATGCCCTTGGCCAGACCCAGCAGGCCGCCCATGGCCTTGTTGAGAAAGTGGAGGCCGGGCAGCTTGGTCACCAGATGGAGGGCGTGGCAGAGGAGGGACCAGACCAGCTGGGTCCCCACGAAGCCCACCAGGAAGAGGAGGGCTTTGGCGGTCAGCAGGGCGGCAGCGGGGGTCAGCTGATTGCTGAACAGGGGGAGGAGGAGCTCCGCCTGGTGGGCGGAGAGATACCAGCCCCCGGCAAACCCCAGCACCGCTGCCAGCAGGGAGCAGAGGGTCAGCACGAAGCCCCGGCGCAGGCCCAGGACGGTGAACCAGACCAGCAGGATGAGGATCACAAGGTCCAGCAGGAGAGAGGCGGTGAGGGTCATGATTCCGCCTCCTCGTTGGTGATTTTGGGGCCCGAGGGGAAGTAGAGGCTCACTGTGGAGCTGCTGACCAGGGCCATGCTGCCGTCCTTATAGACGGCGATGTTGCGGATCCCTCGCTGGTTGGGCTCGGCCCGGTATTTGTTCAGCTTCCGGTCGGCGGTGATGATCTCGCCGGTGGTGAGGACGGCCACGTCGCTGCCCTGGGCGGCCAGGGCGGAGGTCTGACCCTCCACGATCAGGCGGCCCAGCTCCTTGCCGTTGTCATCCACGGTGACCAGAGCGCCCGCGCTGCCCGAGGAGGACCGGGAGAGGAAGAGGGCGGCGAAATCGTTCCCCTGGAGGGAGGCCATTTTCAGGTACTGGCCCTCGTAGTCGTAGCTGGCGGTGATGACGCCGCTGGAGTCCAGGACCAGCAAGCTCTGGTCCCCCAGGATCCAGCATTTGCCGCCGCTGAGGATGGACAGGACCACATTGGAGCCCAGGGAGATGGTTTTGGTGGGCTCCTCCCGGGAGGAGAAGGTGTAGTACAGCAGGGTGTTTTCAAAGGAGCCGTCAGCCTGCCCGGGAGAGATCAGATAAACCCCCCGGCAGTCGGGGGTGACCACGGCGTCGGAGATATACCGGCTGGACAGGCGGATGGACAGGACGGACTCAAAGGAGGGGTTGTAGACGTTGACCACGGCCTTGTAGCCGCTGACCTTACTGGTGACGGCCACCCAGCCCTTGTCGTTGACGGTGGCGCAGATCAGGGATTCCTCCGCGGGCAATTCCAGCTTGTTGACCAGCTTTTCCCCTTGGATGACCCTAAGCTGCTGGCCGCCCACGTCATAGACCACGGTGAATTCCCCGGCGTTGTTCAGGGCGGGGGAGGTCATGCCTACGGACTCTTTCAGCTCCACGGCGCCGGTGGGGGAGAAAACCTGGATCTGGGTCTGGGTGCAGACCAGCAGGTTGTTGTCCACTCCCAGAAAGAGGCTGTTGGACTGGGCGTTGTGGGAGAAGTCGTCCTTTCCCTCGGAGAAGGTCATCCGCCGAAAGGCGGTGGCGGCGCTGTCCCGGAAGACAGTGGCGGTCAGGAGACCGAAGAGGATCACGGCAGCGGCGATGAGCAGGATCACCCGCTGCCTGGGGGTCAGGGAAGTTTTCAGGGTTTGCAGTTTGCTCATAACAGGCCTCCGAAATCAGGGGAGCTCCGGCACGGGGTACCAAAGCTTGGTCATGTACAGGCCCTGGGGCGGGGCGGTGGGACCGGCGTCGGTGCGGTTTTTGCCTGCCAGCAGGGCGGGGATATCGTCGGGGGATATCTTACCCTCGGAGGCGTAGACGCAGGTGCCAACCATGGCCCGGACCATGTTGTAAAGGAAGCCGTCGGCGCACACCCGGCAGGAGATCATGTCCCCCTCCCGGGAGATGTCGAAGTAGCGGACGGTGCGGACGGTGGTTTTCGTTTCAGTGCCCACAGAGCGGACACAGGCGAAGTCGTGGGTCCCCACAAAGTGGGAGGCGGCCTTCTGCATCACGGTCTCGTCCAGGTGCTTGGGATAGAACCAGACCCGGTTGACCAGGAAGGCGTTGCGGATGCGGGAGTTGTAGATGCGGTAGGTGTATTCCTTTTGGATGCAGCTTCCGATGGCGTTGAAGTCCTCGGGGACCTCGGTGGCCTTGACCACCACGATATCTCCCGGCAGGCGGGTGTTTACCGCCAGGGGGAGCCGGTCGCAGGGGATGGTGGAGGTGGTGCGGAAGTTGGCCACATAGGTCTCGGCGTGGACGCCGGCGTCGGTGCGGCCGGCGCCGGTGCACTTCACCGGGTGGCAGACCACCAGGGCCAGGGCTTTTTCCAGGGTCTCCGCCACGGTGACGTCCCGTTTCTGGACCTGCCAGCCGTGGTAGTTGGTGCCGTCGTACATCAGGGTCAAAGCAATGTTTCGCATGGGGGAATCCTCCTTGTTACAGCCCAAAGAAGCGGAGGACGCAGACCCCCGCCGTCAGCACCAGGGTGAAGAGGAGGAAGCCCCAGTCCCGGCCGTGCATGGTCAGCTGGCGGAGGCTGGTGCGGCCCTCGTCGCCGTGATAGCACCGGCACTCCATGGCGATGGCCAGCTCCTCCGCCCGGCGGAAGGAGGAGATGAACAGGGGGATCAGGATGGGGATGAGGGCCTTGGCCTTCTGCATGAGGTTCCCGCTGTCGAAGTCAGCCCCCCGGGCCTTCTGGGCGGAGATGATCTTGTCGGTCTCCTGGATGAGGGTGGGGATGAAGCGCAGGGCGATGTTCATCATCATGGCCAGTTCATGGACGGGGAAGTTCACCTTTTTCAGGGGGCGGAGAAGGCGCTCCAGCCCGCTGGTGAGCAGAATAGGAGAGGTGGTGTAGGTCAGCAGCAGAGTGGCGGAGATGAGCATCAGGATGCGGAGTACCATGAAGAAGGCCTTCCACACGCCCTCCTGGGTGATTTTCAGAAAGCCCAGGCTCCAGATGATGGTGCCGTCGGTGTAGAAGAGGTTCAGGATGGCGGTAAAGGCCACGATGAACACCACCGGCTTCATGCCCTTCAAAAAGACCTTGGGCTTTACCCCGGAGATGCCGATGAGGATCAGCAGGACGGCCAGCACCAGGCCGTAGGAGACCAGGTTCTTGCACAGGAAGATGACCATGATGTACAGAACCGTGAAAATCAGCTTGGACCGGGGGTCCAGCCGGTGGATGAGGGAGTTTCCCGGGAAATACTGGCCCAGGGTCACATCTTTCAGAGCCATTTATACGCCCTCCCTTCTGCGGTATGCCTCCAGGAAGGCGGCTTTGGCCTGCTCCACCGTGTAGACGGCGGGGTCGATGTCCACACCCATGGCCCGGAC
Organism: Bacillota bacterium; assembly: GCA_030535235.1. Classification (GTDB taxonomy): domain Bacteria; phylum Bacillota; class Clostridia; order Oscillospirales; family Oscillospiraceae; genus Evtepia. The sequence continues at coordinate 97,402 of JAUNCL010000004.1, read as the reverse complement.
CCGGGAGAAGACCCGGTTCATAGTGGGGACGGCCAGCCCCAGCTTTTCCAGCTCCTCCCCGTGGGAGAAGACCTCCCGGGGGGTGCCCACATAGGGCAGGGTCCCGTGGCTCACCACCACCAGCCGGTCGGTGATCCGGGCCACGTCCTCCATGGAGTGGCTGACCACGATGACGGTGGCGTTGTTGGCCTTTCGGTAGGCCTCGATGTTGGCCAGGATGCTGGCTGAGCCGGCCGGGTCCAGACCGGCGGTGGGCTCGTCCAGGATGAGGACCTTGGGCTCCATGGCGATGACGCCGGCGATGGCCACCCGGCGCTTCTGGCCGCCGGAGAGCTCAAAGGGGGAGCGCTGAAGAACCTCGTCGGACAATCCGGCAAAGGCGGCTGCCCGGCGGACCCGGCGGTCGATCTCGGCTTCCTCCAGCTTCATGTTTTTGGGGCCATAGGCGATGTCCTTGTAGACGGTCTCCTCAAAGAGCTGGTATTCGGGGTACTGGAAGACCAGGCCCACCTGGAAGCGGATGCTGTGGGTGAGGGCCTTGCTGCTCCAGATGTCCTGTCCCTCAAAGAGGATCTGCCCTGCGGTGGGCTTCATGAGGCCGTTGAGATGCTGGATCAGGGTGGATTTGCCCGACCCGGTCCGGCCGATGATCCCCAGGTACTCCCCCCGGTAGACCGTCAGGTCGATGCCGTCCAGAGCCGTCTGCTGGAAGGGGGTATTGGGGCTGTAGATGTGTGTGAGATTTTTTATTTCAATGATCGGTTCCACGATACTTTCCTCATTTGCTTTCGTAGGTTGGCCCTCCGGGTCATTTCAGCAGACCGGCCAGGACGGCGGCGCAGTCCTCGTCGCTGAGGGCGTCCAGGGGGACGTTCAGCCCCTCCCGGCGGAGCTCATAGAGCAGGGCCACGGTCTCGGGTACGGCCAGACCGGAGGCCCGCAGGGTGTCCACATGCTGAAAGACCTCCCGGGGCGGGCCGTCGTCGATGATCTGCCCCCCGGCCATGACGATGAGCCGCTGGGCCTGGGCGGCCTCGTCCATGTGGTGGGTGATGAGGACCACCGTCATGCCGTACTTTTCGTTTAAGGTCTTGATGGTGTCCACGGTCTCCCGCCGGCCTACAGGATCCAGCATGGCGGTGGCCTCGTCCAGGACGATGCACCGGGGCATCATGGCGATGATACCGGCGATGGCCACCCGCTGCTTCTGGCCGCCGGAGAGGAGGTGGGGGGAGTGTTCCCGCAGGTCGTACATACCCACCATCTTCAGGGCGGTGTCCACCCGCTGGCGGATCTCCTTGGGGGGGACGCCCATGTTTTCCGGGCCGAAGGCCACGTCCTCCTCCACCACGCTGGCCACGATCTGGTTGTCGGGGTTCTGGAAGACCATGCCCACCTTGCCCCGGATGTCCAGGAGATTGTCCGGGTCGGCGGTGTCCAGACCCTCCACCCAGAGCTTGCCCTCGGTGGGGGTCAGCAGGGCGTTGATGTGCTTGGCCAGGGTGGATTTTCCCGAGCCGTTGTGGCCCAGAATGGCCACGAAGGAACCGGACTCGATCTCCAGGTTGATGTTTTTCAGCACCGGGGGATGACCGGCGGGCTCGTCGGGGTAGGAGAAGGTCAGGTTTTCCGCTTTGATGATCGTACTCATTGGCTTACCTCTTTATTTGCTGGTCCACCGGCCGGAGGCGCCGCAGGGGAGGATGAGACCGCTGTCCGTGGCGGGCAGGCCCAGCTCGTCGCTGACGGTGTGGCCGCCGTGCTTTTTGGTCAGCAGAGTCTCCATCATGTAGGTCAGGACCGAGGGGGCCAGGCCGGTGGTGTAGGAGTTGATGAGGAAGAAGAGGGGCTGGTCGGACAGAACCTGGACCACCAGCTCCAGGAAGGGGTAGAGGTTTTCCTCCAGCTTCCAGATCTCGCCGGAGGGTCCCCGGCCATAGGAGGGGGGATCCATGATGACTGCGTCATAGCGGCGGCCCCGGCGGATCTCCCGCTCCACGAACTTGGCGCAGTCATCCACGATCCAGCGGATGGGGGCGTCCTCCAGGCCGGAGCTTTTGGCGTTCTCCCTGGCCCAGCTCACCATGCCCTTGGCGGCGTCCACATGGCAGACAGAGGCCCCGGCGGCGGCGCAGGCGATGGTGGCGGCCCCGGTGTAGGCAAAGAGGTTCAGGACGCTGATGGGCCGCCCGGCCTGCCGGATCTGGTCCATGGCGAAGTCCCAGTTGGCGGCCTGCTCCGGGAAGACGCCGGTGTGCTTGAAGTTCATGGGCTTGACGTTGAGGGTCAGCTCCCTGTACTTCACCTGCCAGCGCTGGGGCAGGTCCTTCTTCACCCACTGGCCGCCGCCGGTGTTGGACCGGGCGTACCGGGCGTCGAATTTTTTCCAGCCGGGGTGCCGGCGGGGGGTGTTCCAAATGGCCTGGGGGTCGGGGCGCACCAGGACGTAGTTTCCCCAGCGCTCCAGCTTCTCTCCTCTGCCGCAGTCCAGCAGCTCATAGTCTTTCCAACCAGTCGATGCCCACATATCCATTCCCTTTCTTCTATCACACGGTTCTCCTGAGAGAAGAACCTGACGTAGTCATGGTCAATACCAATATAAAATCATAACATTATATCATCGTCCCGGCAGTCCGTCAATGAAATATCCTGTTTGGCCGGTAAGTTCCCGAAACCGGTGCGGAAAAAGATTGTATTGCGGCGGGGGATATGATAAAATGAAAAAAATGACGAAACATTTCCTTTCAGGAGGAATTTGCTATGAACGAAAACGCAGGTCAGTTCCGCAGCGCAGCCATCGGCGGCTTCCACCGCCAGGACGTATTGGATTACTTCGAGCGGGTCACCCGGGAACACCAGGAGGAGAAGGACGCCCTCCAGGCGGAGAGAGATTCCACCGCCGCCGCCCTGGAGGAGGAGAAGACAGCCCGTACCCAGGCGGAGGACCGTCTGCGGCAGTTGGAGCAGCAGGCGCAGAGGGCGGAGGCCATCCGCCGGGACCTGGAGGAGGAGTTGGCCCGGCTGAAGGAGCGGCTGGCGGAAAAGGAGGAAGCCCTGTCCCAGGTGGAGACCGAGGCTGTAAGCCTCCGCAGGACCATCGGCGAGCTGACCCCCGACGCCCAGTCCTGGCAGAGGATCAAGAACACTGCCGGGGACATCGAGGTGACCGCCCACGAGCGGGCCCAGGTCACCATCCAGGAGGCCCAGGTCAAGGCGGCGGAGATCCGCGCCGAGGCGGTCCGCTGGGTGCTGGAGATCCAGAGCCGCTGCGACAAGCTCCAGCAGGACCTTCGGTCTTCTCTGTTGACGGCGGAAAAGGAGCTGGATGACGCCCGTGCCTCCTTCTCCATGGCTGAGAGCGACATGGAGGGCATCCAGGGCGCTCTGTCTGACCTGGTGGCCAGCATAGAACAGCCCTGAGAACGATAAGTGAAGCGGTCTTCCCCAACGACACAGGGAAGACCGCTTTTCTTTGCGTTCTCAGGGGTTCTTTTTCACGTATTCCTCCACCACCTGCCGGTTCACGGCTTCCATCCGGTGGAGCTTGGCCACGCTCTCGGAGAGGAACTGAGGGTCCTTGCCCCGTTCCAGAGCCTGGTCGATGAGGGTACACAGGCTGTCCGCTGTGAGGCTGCCCAGGTCCTCATAGAGGTCCTGCCCGATGTAGGACAGGAAAGAGCTGACCTTCTGGTCATAGACGATTCCCACCAGGGGAACCCCCTGTCCGGCGGCGAAAATGAGACCGTGGAGCCGCATGGAGACCACGGCCTTCATCCGGGAGAGGATGCCGATCGTCTGTCCGACGGAGTAGCCGTCGGTGATCAGGTAATGGGGGGCTTTCATGCGGCGGATGACTCGTCTGGAGGCGTCCACGTCCAGCCGGGGTTCCAGGGGAAAGAACAGGGGGATCATGCCGTGAGTTTCGTACACGTAGTCGGCGGCGGCGGCGATGTGGGCCAGTTTTGACTCAAAGTTGGGCCAGGGCCGCAGGGCGAAGGCCACATAGTTCCCCTTGGCGGGGATGCCCCGGCTCTCCAGGATGCCGTCGATGACCTCTTCGGGGGCAGGGGGGAGGATGACGGTGGTGTCCGCCGACAGGGTGATCCTGGGTTTGTCGATCCCCATGGACTCCAGTTCTTTCAGGGAGTTGGGGTCCCGGAGGGTGATGGTGTCCACGTAGCGGTTGATGATCTTGGCGGCCCGGAGTCGGTTTCCCTGGTTGTGGATGGGGCCGATGCCGCAGCCGTACATGATCACCGGGCAGCCGTGGCGCTTGGCGGCAGACAGGGTCCACAGATAGAACCACAGGGACCGGGAGCTGGTGATGTCCTGCATCAGGGAGCCGCCGCCGTTGATGGACAGCTTGGCCTTCTTGAAGAAGCGGACCGCCTGGAAGATGTTGAAGATATAAAAGGAGTTGACCCGGTAGCGCAGCCTGGTCTCCGCGGGGTTCCGGGAGAAGACCCGGAAGGACAGATTCGGGTCGATGGTCCGCAGCTCCGTGAGGATGGCCAGCAGGATAGCGTCGTCGCCGGCGTTTCCCCGGCCGTAGGCCCCGCAGATGACCACCTGGTCTCTGCCCTTCTGTTCATACCGGAGGATGGCCTCGTAGATATCCAACTGCCGGCGGAGGGTGGCTTCGATGGAGAACTCCTGGTCGGCCTTTTCGTAGAGCCGGCGGCCCATGGTTTCCCGCAGGTCGGGATTTCTTGCCAGGGTGAGCAGGTGATCGGCCAGGGCCTCCGCGTCCCCGGGCCGGAACAGAAAGCCGTTGGCCCCGTGGTCGATGAGGTAGGACACGCCCCCTACCTTGCTGCTGACCGTGGGGAGGGCCGCCCGGGCGCCCTCGGTGAGGGCGTAGGGGAAGGTCTCGGAGATGGAAGTCAGGGTGTTGATGTCGATGGCGTGGTAGAAGGAGTCGGTGTCCGAGATCCAGCCGGCGAAGCAGACCTCCCTGGATACCCCCAGCTCGGCTGCCAGCGCCTTCAGGTTGTTCATCTCCTCGCCGTCGCCGGCGATGAGCAACCGCAGGGCGGGGAATTCCTTGTGGGCCAGGGCAAAGCCCCGGATGAGGGTGGCGATATCCTTAACGGGGTTCAGGCGGGCGGCGATGCCGGCCACCACGCAGGTCTCGTCGGCCTCCAGCCCCACGGAGCGGAAGTATGCCTCCCGGCTCATGGTGGGGGTTCTGGGGGTGAAGTCCAGGCCATTGTAGATGGCGAAGAGCTTTTCCGGGTCAAAGCCCCGGGAGATGAGCAGGTCCACCATGGCGTCGGATACGCCGATGCGGTAGTCGATCTGACGCAGGGCCAGGGTATTGATGCTGCCGTAGGTCAGCCGTGAAACGGGACGCCCCAGATAGTCCAGCCGGTAGTCGCTGTGGACGGTGGAGACCGTGGGCAGCCCGGTTTTTTTGCCCAGAAGGGCGGCCATCATGTTGCCCCGGGCGCCGTGGCTGTGGATGATGTCGAAGCCCTCCTCCCGGACCAGCCGGGTGAGCTTCCTCAGGATGGTGAGGATGTTATGGCCGGAGAAAACCTCTGTGTCGATGCCCAGTTCACGGGCTTCCTGCGTGAATGGTCCCTCGGTGAAGCAGACCATCTTCACCTGGATCCGGGAGGAGAGTCCCGCCAGCAAAGTATGAACATGGGTCTTCGCGCCGCCGGTGTCGCCGCCGCTGATGAGGTGAAGCACTTTCATGGGGAATCCTCCGAAAAAAGACTTGTACAATACAGCATAATATTATACAATGGTTTAGAAAAATGGTCAAGCAACGGAGGTAACGAATGAGTATCATCGATAAAAAAGGAAAGCTTTTTGGCAAGCTGAACATCATTGATCTGATCGTCATTGTATTGATCGTGGCGGTGGTGGCCCTGCTGGGGCTTAAGCTGAAGGGCGGCCAGGAAGGCGGCCTGGCCGGCGAGGGTCAGCCTGTGGTCTTCACGGTGCAGGTGGACGGTGTGGAGGAAGGGGTCTATACCTTCATCCGGAATGAACTGGAGAAGGGCCCCAGTCAGCTCATTGCCTCCGGCGAAATGCTGGAGGGCTATGTGACGGCAGTGGAGGGCACCCTGATCGAGAACGACGACGCCGCCCTCCGGGAGAACAGCTACGGCGGTCTGTCCAGCGTGAAGTATGACCGGGCAGGGACCTATGACCTGGTCTTTACCATTGAGGCCACGGTGACGGATAACCTGACCAGCAAGCTGGGCACCCAGGAGATCCGTGTGGGCAAAAGCCACATTGTCAAGACCACTACCTTCGAGTTGGAAAACGGCACCATCCTCTCCTGTGAGAGACTGGGGACCCAATAACCCGCAGGCTAAAGCAAAAACACGGGGACGGCAAAAGCCGTCCTCATTGTTTTTGCAAACAAAGTGTCGAAAAACAGGAAAAAAGGTTGACTTTTTTTAAAAGAATGGTACGATGGTGAAAAAGCATGATAGAGGCGCGAGGGTCAAGAGTACCGCTCTCCAAAGGGACAGGAACCGGAGAGGGGGAAAGGGGGCTTCGCCGAGGTTTTGGAGCGGTCCTGAACGCCCCGAAGCCGGGCTGTGGGATAATATCCCTCAGACTGTCGCCCCGGATGGGGCGGAGCGCTGTCGTGGGTTCATCCTGGGTGAAGTCATGGCAGAGCCATGACTTTATTTTTTAGACAGGAGAGAAACGATATGAGAAGAACCTTACGGCGCCTGCTGCCCTTGCTGGCGGTGCTGGTGGTGCTGGCGGTGGGCATGTCCGCCACAGCCTTTGCCGCCGGGGATCCCACCGAAGAACCCGGAACCAAAATGATCGAGTGCCAGGACTGCGGCGGCGTGGGCCTGTGCATGACCTGCTACGGCCACGACGAGGCCTGCGAGGACTGCGGCGGGACCTTCGTCTGCCCGTCCTGTGAGGGGACCGGCTATGTGGAGTCCCCCAGCCAGTTCTACAACACCCTCTGGGCCCTGCTGCCCCCCATCATCGCCATCGCCCTGGCCCTGATCACCAAGGAGGTCTATTCCTCCCTCTTTATCGGTATCCTGGTGGGCGGCTTGCTCTACTCCAACTTCAGCTTTGAGGGCACCGTCCTCCATGTCTTCAGCGACGGTATCGTGGGGTCTGTCACCGACAGTTACAACATGGGTATCCTGATCTTCCTGGTGATTCTGGGCGCGATGGTCTGCCTGATGAACCGGGCCGGCGGCTCCGCTGCCTTTGGCCGTTGGGCCCAGAAAAATATCAAGTCCCGTGTGGGCGCTCAGCTGGCCACGGTGGTCCTGGGCTGCCTGATCTTCATCGACGACTATTTCAACTGCCTCACCGTGGGCAGCGTCATGCGGCCTGTGACCGATAAGCACAACATTTCCCGTGCCAAGCTGGCCTACCTCATCGATGCTACCGCCGCCCCCATCTGCATCATCGCTCCCATCTCCTCCTGGGCCGCCGCCGTGGCCGGCTTTGCGGAGGACGGCCAGGGTCTGTCCCTGTTCATCAAGGCCATTCCCTTCAACTTCTACGCCATTCTGACCATTCTGATGATGGTGGGCCTGTCCATCCTGCGGATCGATTACGGTCCCATGGCCAAGCATGAGAAGAACGCCATGGAGAACAGCGACCTCTTCTCCGGCAAGAATCCCTATGCCACCATGGAGGCCGAGGAGGCCAGCGAAAAGGGTCGTGTCATCGACCTGGTCCTGCCCATCATTGCCCTGGTGGTCTGCTGCGTCATCGGCATGATCTACTCCGGCGGCTTCTTTGAGGGGGCCGGCTTCATCGAGGCGTTTTCCAACTCCGACGCCTCCGTGGGCCTGATGCTGGGTTCCGCCTTTGCCCTGGTCTTCACCTTTATTTACTATCTCATCCGCCGCACCATGAAGTTCAGCGACATGATGGCCTGTATCCCCGACGGTTTCAAGGCCATGGTCCCCGCCATCCTGATCCTGACCTTCGCCTGGAGTCTGAAGAGCATGACCGACTCCCTGGGGGCCAAGTACTTTGTCCGTGACTTTGTCTACAGCAACGCTGCCAGCTTCCAGGCTGTCCTGCCCGCCATCGTCTTCCTCATTGGCTGCCTGCTGGCTTTCGCCACCGGCACCAGCTGGGGCACCTTTGGTATGCTGATCCCCATCGTCCAGAGCGTCTTCCCCATGGACAACCCCCTGTCCGTGGTCTGCATCTCCGCCTGCATGGCCGGCGCTGTCTGCGGTGACCACTGCTCTCCCATTTCCGACACCACCATCATGGCCTCCGCCGGCGCCCAGTGCGACCACGTGAGCCATGTCTCCACCCAGCTTCCCTACGCCATTACCGTGGCGGTGGTGAGCTTTATCAGCTACATCATCGCCGGCTTCGTGCCCACCGCCGCCTTCGCCCTGCCCATCGCCATCGTGCTGATGATCTGCGCTCTCATCGTGATGAGAAAAATCTGGGGCAAGAAAGCAGCGGCATAACAAACGCAAACAGAACGAAAGCCCATCCGGTCATTCCCGGGTGGGCTTTTCTGTGTCTTTGGGTTTGTCCCGGCGGAAGAGCTCCCGCAGGCCGATATACAGGAGGAAGAGGCCGAAGAGCTTGCGGAGGAGCCGGGTGTCCAGGCTGTTGGACAGCAGGGCCGTGGCGGCGGCGGCAACCAGCCCGGCCAGAATGGCGGGGAGGATGCTCTTCTTTTCCAGGAGCCCGTTTTTCTTGTGGGTGGGGAGGGCAGCGGCGGCGGCCGGGAGGAAGTACAGCAGGTTAATGCCCTGGGCGGCGTGCTGACTGACCCCGGCGAAGGCGGTCAGGTAGATGAGGAGGAGGGAGCCGCCCCCGATGCCAAAGGCGGAGAGGATGCCGGTGACCGTCCCGGCCAGCAGAGCGATGAGCCAGCTCATCCCGTCAGAGAGGTCCAGGCTCCGTAGAGGATCAGCAGGGCGAAGACCCGCTTGAGCCAGGTGACTGAGACTTTTTTGAAAATTTTTCCACCCAGATAGCCTCCGATCAGGCCGCCGACCAGATAGGGCAGGGCGGTGAGCAGGTCCAGGTTCCCCTTGCTGTAGTAGATGACCGCGGAGAGGGCGCACAGGGGGAAGATGATGGCCACGGAGCAGGCGAAGGCCTTTCGCCGCTCCAGTCCGCACCGGGACATGAGCAGAGGGACCAGCACCATGCCGCCGCCCCCGCCGAAAAAGCCGTTGACCAGCCCGGCGGCGCCCCCGGCCACCGCCGCCGGGAGCCAGGTTTTATGAACTCGTTCCAAAATAAAACACCCTCCTCTGGCCTGAAAGACCGCCGACCTATGGGTCAGGTCTTCTGTAGTATGCCAGGGGAGGGGATTTTTATTCTTTGATCAGGTCCTGGATCACAGTGCCGGCCAGAAGAAAACCCGCCACCGGGGGGACCCAGGGGGCGCTGGCGGGGACTGACCGCCGGCCGGGAGGCGGGGCCTCCTTTTGGTCGGTCTGGGCGGGAAGTTCCGGGGAAAAGACCACCTTGTGGTGGCGGATGCCCCGGGCCTTCAGCTCCTTGCGGATGATCCGGGCCAGAGGACAGCCCTCAGTTTTGGCGATGTCTGCCACCCGGAACTGGGAGGGGTCCAGCTTGTTGCCGGTGCCCATGGAGGAGAGGATGGGGATTCCACGCTGCAAGGCGGTCTCGATGAGGTCCAGCTTGCAGGAGACCAGGTCAATGGCGTCCACGATGTAGTCGTAGGCGGTGGGGAAGAAGGTCTCCCGGGTGGCTGCCTCGTATTTCTGGGGAATCAGGTGGAGGACGCAGCCGGGGTTGATATCCCGGATGCGACGGGCCAGGGCTTCCGTTTTATCCAGCCCAAGGGTGGAGTGAAGGGCCTGGGCCTGCCGGTTCAGGTTGGTCAAACCCACTTGATCGTTGTCCACCAGGGTCAGGGTGCCGACGCCGGAGCGGGCCAGGGCCTCGGCGCACCAGCTGCCCACGCCCCCTAGGCCGAAGACGGCCACATGGGCGGCGGCCAGCTTCTCCATGGCGGCCTCGCCCAAAAGCATCTCTGTGCGGAGAAATTGTTCGTTATGCATCGAAAAACCTCCTTGCGTTCAAGGGAATCAGAAAGGGAAGCCCCGCGGAAAGTCGTGCTTCCGCGGGGCTCATGGGTCAGTTACAGGGAGGGGATCTCCTGGGCTGCGTCGGTCAGCGCAGCGGGATAGTCCTCCTGGATGTCGGTGTACCATGCGTTGTAGTCCTCGGAGCGCAGGGCGTTGGTGGCCTGATACTGCCAGCGGACCTGGCCAAAGCTCTCAGCGAAGACCACCTGATAGCCCACCACGTTGCCGGTGTCGTCGGTGTACTCGATGACAGCGGCTTCGCCAGGCTGACGGCCCCGTTCAAAGAGCCAGCCGGAGAGGGCGGCGGAGAGAGCGTCCCGGTTGACGTCCTCGTTGAGGCCGCCGTTGTCCTTGGTGGCCTCGTCGTCGCTGTTCTGGGCGGCCAGGGCGGCGAAGGAGTCGGCGGTGGCTTCCCCCTCGTTCCAGTTCACCAGGATGGCGTTGGCCTGATCCATGGCGGCGGTGAGCTGTTCATCGGTGGGCAGGGCGGCGGAGCCGTCCTCGTTCTCGTCGGTCTCGGCCAGGATCAGGATGTTCCGGTAGCTGGCGGTCTGGTAGCTGTCATCGCCTTTGTCGCGGCCCAGGAACTGGACCACGCAGTAGCCGGTGTCGGCGATCTCGATGGAGGCGATCTCCCCGGGGGTGCGTCCGGCGGCCATGAGCCAGGCGCTCACGTCAGCGGACAGAGAGGAGCTGACGGTGCTGCCCAGGGTATCGGTCTTGTGGTTGTACTCCAGGTCGCCGCTGTAGGACTCGGCGGAGGTCTCGTCCACATACTTGGCGGCGGCGGTGTTGAAGGCTGCGCCGCCCTGAACCTCGGCGATCATGGCGTCGGCGTTCTGGCTGGCCTCTGCCATGGCGGCGGCGATCTCCTCGTCGGTGGCCTCGATGGGGTTGCCCTCCTCGTCGGTCTTCTGGTCCACCTTGTAGTTGATATAGCAGTAGCGGTACTCGTAGGAGTCCAGGGCGTCGGCGTTTTCTGCGTAGTAGGCGTTCAGGTCATCCTGGCTGTAGGTGAATTCCTCGGCCTTCACCTGGGCGTACTCGTCGGCCAGGATGGACTGGGTGAGGATGTCCCGGAAGAGGTCCATGGTCATGTAGCGTCCATAGAGGGCCTTGAGGTAGGAGGCCTCGGACATGTTGGCCTGGACGCTGTACATCTGCAGGTAGTTCATGTTGTTGTCAAAAGCCGTCTGGCCCTCCTCGGAGAGGGTGTAGCCTGCGGCCTCAGCCTCGCTGCACAGGATGGAGACCTGCTGGAGCTGCTGGAGGGCGGTGTCCATGAAGTAGTCGGCGTAGGTGACGCCCTCCTCCTCGTTGTAGAACTGCTCGCTGGCAGACAGGGAGGAGTCATACCCCATGTCCATGCCGTACATTTCGTACTGCTGGGCCTGCTGGGCGAAGTTGTTGGCGACAGCGGTGTAGTAGTAGGACACCTCCGCGACGCTGTATTCCTGGTCGCCCACGGTGGCGGCGACGGCGTCCTTGTTGCCGCGGCTGGACCAGGCGTTCCAAGCCAGCAGAGCGATGACCAGAACGGCCACCACGATGCCGATGGCCCAGTAGATCTTTGCCTTGGATCCCATGGGCTCCTTCTGTGTAGATTTGCTCATAGTAGATGCTTGTCCTCCTTATGGTAAAAATACGTAGCATTACAAGGATACATTATACTAAAAGCCGGATGGATTTGCAAGGGGAATTGAAATATGGGCGGAAAACGGGTATAATGGACGAAATCATTGCAAGAGAAAGGGAGGTCAGACTATGAAAGACGTCATCACCGTGCAGACCATGCGGGAGAGCGACGCCCACACCATTGCCAACTATGTTCCCAGCAAGGAGCTGATGTACCGGGCGGCCATGGGGGTCTACCGGGCGGTGGACTGGGACCGGGGGACCATCTGCATCCTCACCGGGGCGGGCAACAACGGCGGGGACGGATATGCCCTGGCCTGCATCCTGGCGGACCAGGGGATCCCCTGCTGTGTCTACCGGGTGTCGGAGAAATTCTCCGAGGACGGCCGACATTACCACGACTTGGCCCAGGAAAAGGGCGTGGAGATCCGCCGGTTTACCGGGGAGGAGGACCTGCGCGCCTATGATATTCTGGTGGACTGCATGCTGGGGACTGGGTTTTCCGGCCGGGTTCGGGAGCCCTACCGGGCGGCCATCAAGGCGGTGAACAACGCCCGGGCCTATGTGGTCAGCGTGGATATCAACAGCGGCATGAACGGGGACTCCGGCAAGGCGGATCTGGCAGTGAAGTCCGACCTGACCGTGACCATCGGGTACTTAAAGACGGGCTTTTACCTGGGGGACGCCATCTGGTATGTGGGCAAGCTAATGGTGGCGGATATCGGCATCCGGCTGATCCGGGATGAATACTATCTGGCCCGGGAGGAGGAGATCGTCTTCCCCCACAGCGGCTGGGACCTGTACGGCGACCGGGTGGAGATGCTCACCCCCGGGGAGGCGGAGGACCAGCTGAAAAACGGCCAGACCGTCCCCGAGTTGGCTGTGGAGCTTGCCCTGAAGGAGCAGCGGCTCATTCGGGTCATTGGCAAGAACCCCCTGGTGAGCGACGGCTACCGGACGTATTTTATAGAGGAAGGAGACTTCCCGGCATCGATCCTTCTGAAATAAAGGAACGATGCAAAGGATTATGAATGAGGTGATGAAAAAATGAAACGTCTTACTACAGTGCTTATCCTCTGTCTGTTACTTACAATCATTCCATGCTCATCATACGCGGCGGGGAACCACCCTTTTGCAGATGTAAAAAACTCTGATTGGTATAACGATGCGGTCCAGTTCGTCTATAACAGAGGCTTGATGAAGGGGACGAATCCCACGACGTTTAGCCCCGAAGGCCGTGCTACCAGAGGTATGGTCGTTACGATCCTTCATAATCTGGAGAACAATCCTGACGCCGAGACAGGTGCCTTTTCCGACGTGGCGGATAGTGCTTGGTATGCAAAAGCGGTGGCCTGGGCAGCGGAAAATGGCATTGTCAGCGGATATGGCGGCGGCCTTTTTGGCCCCGATGATCCAGTTACGCGGGAACAGATGGCAGTCATTTTGAACCGCTACTCTGAGTTCAAGGGTTACGACTACGCAGCTCAAACGAATCTGAGTGACTACGATGACGTTGAAAAAATTAGTTCCTATGCCCGTAAATCTATGGCGTGGGCGAATGCTTGGGGCATCATCAATGGTTCTGGCAGTCACCTGATGCCCAAAGGGTATGCAAACCGGGCACAAATCGCAGCTATGCTGATGAATTTCTGTAAAACAGACTGGACTGGTCAGCCCCCTATGGCATCGGCGGAGGTTTCCATTGCCCGGCAGGATTTCGTCTACACGTCCCCTCGAAACGGTGCAACCAATGCCATGCACTATGATTTGGTGACAGTTCTTGGCAATAGCCCCGCTGCGCAGAAGATTAACAAGGCCATTCGAGCAGACTTCCGGGCTTTTCAAACTGCCGGCGATTCCGTGTCGGGTGAGAGTTATTATTTCATGAACAGCATCGGAATCCGCCATGAATGGTTGTCCATGTACGTGGATTCCGATCAAACGGATGATTTTTTCCCTTGTACGGTTGCTGCTGAAGTCACGCAGAATGGCGGTGGCGTCCTCAGTATTCAGTACACTGCAAGGTATCTTTATGATTATTATTGTGAATATGGCCTTACATTCGACTTGAATACCGGTGAACAGATATCCTATCTGAATTACTTCCAAAAGGACAAATCTAAAATCATTTCTACGATTCGCACCTACCTCCAGGACCTGGTGAATAATCCACCGGCAATGTTTATGCACAATGTAGAGGCTGCTCTGGTTCCCGGGTTTGACTTTTCCCGCCTGGACTTCTACATTGATGGTAGGGAATTGGTGGTGTGTAGTCCCCGTATCATGGCAGGAGATGGCACTGTTTGGAATGAATCCATTCACTGCGGAATCTATATAGGCGCGTGAGGAGAAAACATAAAACAGGAAACTCCGGGCAGAAGAAATGAAAAAATGAGAGGTTTCGAAGGGGACACCTTCCGAGACCTCTCATTTCATTTTGATCTTCTCTCAAAAAACCTGGGAAAAGGTGTCCGGGCACAGCTCCTGTATCTTGGCCTGCAGGCGCTTCAGATCCACAAAGGTGTCCGGGCGCTTACTGGGGTCCCGCAGCAGGGCTGAGGGGTGGTACAGGGCCATGATCTGCATCCCGGCCCGCTCAAACCACTGGCCGTGCTGACGGGTGATGCGAAAGTCCTTGTCGATGATCCGCATGGCGGCGACACGCCCCAGGCAGACGATGATCTTGGGTTTGAGCAGGGCGGTCTGGCTCCGCAGGTAGCCGATGCAGGCCTCCTGCTCGATGTTCAGGGGGTCCCGGTTCTTGGGCGGGCGGCACTTGACGATGTTGGCAATGTAGACGTTGCTGCGGTGCAGGTCGATGACCGACAGCATCACGTCCAGAAACTGCCCCGCCGGCCCCACGAAAGGCTCCCCCTGGAGGTCTTCCTGCTCACCGGGGCCCTCACCGATGAACAGCACATCGGCCTGGCGGTTGCCCACGCCGAAGACCACGTTGTGACGGGTGTCCGCCAGGGCGCAGTTTTGGCAGTGCAGGCAGCGGTCTTCCAGTTCTTCCCATGTCATCATCGGCCATCCCTCCTCCGGATTCTGTCAGGGATATTATAGCAGGCCGGAGGGGAAAAGGCAACGGGTTACGGTTTTGGCTTGGACTGAAAGAGGAAGGCCACCAGGGACCCGAAGAAGACTGCGGCGGTGATGCCCCCGGCGGTGGAGGTGATCCCCCCCATGAGGGCACCCAGGAATCCGCTCTCAGCTACCCCTGCCTGGACGCCCCGGGCCAGGTTGTACCCGAAACCGGTCAGCGGGACCGTGGCCCCGGCGCCGCAGAGGTCCACCAGGGGTCGGTAGAGCCCCACAGCCCCCAGGACCACCCCCGCCACCACATAGAGAACCAGGATGCGGGCGGGGGTAAGCTTGGTTTTGTCGATGAGGATCTGCCCAATCAGGCAGAGGACGCCGCCGCAGAGGAAGGCGGCCAGATAGGTTTTGGGGTCACTCATTGGCCCCCTCCTTTCTTCTCTGTGGTGATGGCTACGGCGTGGCAGATGCCGGGGATGCTCTCCCCCTGCATGGTGGAGGTGGGGGAGTGGAGGGCCCCCGTGCCGCAGAAGAGCAGGTTTTTGATGGTTCCCTTCTGCATCTGCCGCAGCAGGTATCCGGTGAGGACCACCGCGCTGCAGCCGCAGCCGGACCCGCCGGCGTGGACATCCTGGCCCTCGGCGTCAAAGAGGAGACAGCCGCAGTCGTCATAGTTTTGGGTCAAGTCCACGCCGTCCCGGCGGAAGAAGTCGATGACGATCTCCTTGCCCAGGCTGCCCAGGTCGCCGGTGACGATGCAGTCGTAGAAGCCGGGCTTCCGGCCGGTGTCCCGGAAATGGGCCTGGAGGGTGGAGTAGGCCGCCGGAGCCATGGCGGCCCCCATGTTGTTGGCGTCGGTGATCCCCTTGTCCGTGATCTTCCCGGTGGTTACGTGGGAGATATAGGGCCCCTTGCCGGTCTTGGCCAGGATGACGGCCCCGGAGCCGGTGGCGGTCCACTGGGCGGTGGGGGGCTTCTGGCTGCCGTATTCCAGGGGGTTCCGGTACTGCCGCTCCGCCGAGCAAAAGTGGGAGGAGGTCAGGGCGGCTACATAGGTGGCAAACCCGCCGTCCAGAAGCATGGCCCCCAGGGACAGGCTCTCCGCCATGGTGGAGCAGGCCCCGTACAGCCCGAAGAAGGGGACGTCCTGGGTCCGGAGGGAGTAGGAGGTGGCGATGCACTGGTTGAGCAGGTCCCCGGCGAAGACGTAGTCCAGTTCCTTCGCGGTGACCCCGGCGGTCTCCAGGGCGAAGGCCAGGGCCTTCTTCTGCATGGCGGTCTCGGCTTTTTCCCAGCTCTTCTCCCCAAAGGTATCATCCGTCCCCACAAAGTCAAAGCAGGCGGCCAGAGGGCCCTGCCCCTCCTTTTTTCCCACCGCGCTGCCAAAACCGGCAATGGAGGGCGGCGAGGCGAAGCAGACGGTCTGCTGTCCGATTTTTTTCGTGTCCAAAGCATTCTCTCCCTTGGTTGGATTGCCTTTCTATTTTGCGCCGCCTGCCGGGAGATTATTCCGGGATAAAGCCCTGGACTTTCCGCCCGGTCCTATATATAATAAGAAGGACAAACTATTCCAGAAAGGAAGTCACTGCTCTATGGCAAACGCATCCCTGATCAACCAGAAAGTACAGGAGATCCACCTGATCAATAAATTGGAAAAGCCCGGCCAGATCCAGCTGGACAGCTCCTTCTCCCTGAATGTCAGCTTTGCTCCCGACGGCAGCCGCTGCGTCGGAAAACTCCAGCAGACCCTGCGGGACAAGGAGTTCGCCGGCGGGAAACTCACCATGACCGTGGAGCTGGTGGGCGTCTTCAACTGCACCGGGGCCACCGACGATGCCGTGAAGCGGCAGATCCACGGGGAGGTCTACGACCAGCTCTTCCCCTATATGCAGGTCCAGTGCTCCAACCTGGCCGCCGCCTCCGGCATCCCCGGCCTGATGCTGAAAAAGGCATCCATCGACCCCAACACCATCGCAGTGAACAAGCGCGGCCCCGACGGCTCCGACCGGAACCCCGACGGTGGCCCCAAGCTGACCCTGCTGTAACATGTCCCACGCCATCTATGCCGACCTCTGGCAGGGGAAGGAGGACTGCCTGGACCGGCCGGCCCTCCGCTGCGGGGACCACGGCCTGACCTTCGGCCAGTTTTTCGCGCTGATCCTCCGGGCGGAAGCCGGCCTGCGGGCTTTGGGGGTCCAACCGGGGGAGTTTGTCACCCTCCTCTCCATGAACACGCCGGAGACCATTGCCGCCTTTTACGCCATCGACCGGATCGGCGCGGTGGCCAACTGGGTGGACATGAAGCTGAGCCCCTCCGAGGTGGAGGACTATCTCACCCGGGCCAAGACCCGGGTGGTCCTGATTCTGGAGCCCGCCTTCCGAAAGGTGTACGAGAACCGGGGCGCTGCCCCCGCCGCCCATTTCGTTTGCCTGCCCTTAGCCCCCTATGTCTCTCCCAAGCTGGGGGAGAAGCTCCGGCTGGGCAGCTGGGAGCGGTGCCGGGGAGAGGGCTGCCTGTCCTGGTCGGAATTTCTAAAAGAACCCTGTGACACCCTCCCGGACGCCACCCGTTGGGAGGAGCCGGCGGTTATCACCTATACCGGCGGCACCACCGGACCGGCCAAGGGGGTCATGCTCTCCCGGCGGGCCTTTCGGGCTTCGCTGATGCAGTACACCCGGTCGGGAACCGAGCACGGCAGGGGGGCCAACCTGACCCTGCTGCCCCCTTTTGCGGCCTTTGGGCTGTGCCAGTGCATCCACGTCCCCCTGTGCCTGGGAATGGAGGTCATTCTGGTTCCCATGTTCCGGCCTGACCAGCTGGGAGAGCTCCTCCTGCGGTACCGGCCGGAGCAGGTCAGCGGCACCACCTCTTACTGGCAGCTTCTGCTGACCAGCCCCGCAGTGCAGGACGCCGACCTGTCCTTTTTGAAAAATCCCCGCAGCGGCGGCGACGCCATGTCCGCTGAGACGGAGCGGCGGGTGAACGACTTCCTGGCCCGGCGGGGCTGCACGGCCCGGCTGGTGAAGGAATACGGCATGTCCGAGGTGTGCGGCATCGTCTGCCTGAACTACGGCCCCTGGCGGCAGGAGGGCAACGTGGGCCGTCCCCTGCCCGGCTGCCGGATCACCGCCGTGAACCCGGACACGGGGGAGGCCCTTCCCCCGGGGAAACAGGGGGAGCTTCTTATTCATAGTGATACCGTCATGAACGGCTACTACGCCATGCCCGAGGCCGACAGCCAGGTGTGGAAGCCCGGCCCGGAGGGTAAGCGCTGGATCTGGACCAAGGACATCGGCTATCTGGAGGCCGACGGCAGCGTGGTAGTCACCGGTCGGACAAAGCGGATGATCTCCCGGAACGGTTTTAAGATCTTCCCCAGCGTCATTGAGGACTGTCTGCTCCAAAGTCCCCAGGTGGAGGCCTGCGCCGTGGTGGGCGGGCAAAGCCCCGGCGGGGAGACTCTGCCGGTGGCCCATGTGGTGGTCCGGGCAGGGGAGGACCCGGCGGTAGTGGAGCAGGCCCTCCGCACCCACTGCAAAGCCCACCTGAACACCTATCTCATTCCGGCGGCCTATTTCTTCCGTCCGGCCCTGCCCCTTACGGAGCGGGGAAAGCTGGACTACCGGGCGCTGGAGCTGGAGACCCATCTGAGCGAATAACAGCATCAAGCAGGAAAATGCCCTCGGCTCCCGGGAGTCCGAGGGCTTCTGCATGTCCTTCGCTCTGTTCGCATAGTGTGAAAAGGATTCACGTAGAACGGGAGGGGTTTTATGATCTATGTAGTAAAGAGGGGAGACACCCTTTCACAGATCGCATTAGAGTACGGGGTCTCCGTGGAGCGGCTGCGCAGCGACAACGGCCTGCTGGCCGACCAGGGGCTCGTCCCCGGGCAGGCCCTGGTGATCCTGATCCCCAGCGGGACCTATACCGTCCGGCCCGGGGACAGTCTCTATTCCATCTCCGGGCAGACCGGGGTCCCGGTGCTGGAACTGATCCGCTATAACCCGGTCCTGGCCCAGGGTTTTCCTCTGTACCCTGGAGAGGTGCTGACCACCGGCCTGGTGGGGGCGGGGGAACGGCTGGGGCCCTTTACCATCAACGGTTACGCCTACACCCACACCCGCCTGGGGGTCCTGCGGCAGGCCATGCCCTTTCTCACCCAGCTTTCGGTTTTCTCCTACGGCTTTCACGAGGACGGCACCCTGGTGGTCCCCGACGACGGCTGGCTCCTGGAGGAGGCGGCCCTGTTTGGGGCGGTCCCCGTCCTGGTGCTGACCTCCATCGACGAGAGCGGGAATTTCTCCACCCAGCGGGCCTCCAATCTCTTTCAGAACCAGACCCTCCAGGATCAGGTGCTGGATCATCTGATGGCGGTGATGGAGGAGAAGGGATACCGGGGGCTGGATTCCGATTTTGAGTATATCGCGGAATCGGACGCCCAGGCCTATTTTGCCTTTTTGGAGAACGCCCGGGCGCGGCTCCATGCCCGGGGCATGTTCCTCCATGTGGATCTTGCCCCCAAAACCTTTGCGCAGCAGCCCGGTCTGTTGTATGCGGCCCATAACTATCCGGTGATTGGCGGCATCGCCGACTCGGTGCTGGTGATGACCTACGAGTGGGGCTATGCCTACGGTCCCCCCATGGCGGTGGCCCCGCTGCCCCAGGTGGAGGCCGTCCTGCGGTACGCGGTCTCGGAGATCCCGCCCGACAAGATCCAGATGGGGATCCCCAATTACGGCTACGACTGGATCCTGCCCTATGAGAAGGAACGGCGGGCCGTGACCCTGGGGAACCAGGAGGCGGTCCTTCTGGCCTCCCGGATGGGGGCGGAGATCCGGTTTGACGAGACCGCTCAGTCTCCCACCTTTCAGTACACCCGGGGGGGCCAGCTCCACCAGGTCTGGTTTGAGGACGCCCGGAGCATCCGGGCCAAGCTGGCCCTGGCCGGGGAGCTGGGCCTGTCCGGCGCCGCCTACTGGAACCTGCTGCGGCCCTTTCCCCAGAACTGGGCCCTGCTCAGTGAGTCAATTTTGATACGGAATGAAAGTTGACATTGATTTTTATGCAGTTTTATCCGATTTTGAGAAAAGGAGAAAAAACTTAGAAATGCAAGGATTCATGCAAAAGATAGGGCAGTCTAACAGAATAGCCAAAGGAGACCGGGGGATTTTTTTCGGAATATAGGTGAAATGTAAAAAGAACCACCTTGCAATTTTGACGCAAATTATGTATAATAGAAAACGTGAAGTCTGAAGACAGAGATTGTATTCGGCGACATCAATAAATTAAGGAGGATTATCCAGATGAAAAGAATTCTTGCACTGACGATGGCTGTCATCATGGCCCTGGGCCTGTGCGCCTGCGGCGGCGGCTCTGCCGGCGGCGAGGGCGGCGAGGGCGAGTCCGGCCCCGTTGCGCTGAACATGGCAACCGGCGGCACCTCCGGCACCTACTACGGCTTCTCCGGCGTGGTGGCGCAGGTCCTGAACGAGAAGCTGGCCGACACCCTGAACCTGAACGTTCAGTCCACCGGCGCTTCCGCTGCCAACATCGACCTGGTTGACACCGGCGCAAACGAGGTGGCCATCGTCCAGAACGACGTGATGTACTACGCATACTCCGGCACCGACATGTATGAGGGCAAGGACCCCATGGAGAGCTATTCTGCCGTTATGTCCTGCTATCCCGAGTACGTGCAGATCATCGCCAACAAGAGCATCACTTCCATTGACCAGCTGAAGGGCAAGAAGGTCAGCGTGGGCGACGCAGGCTCCGGCGTGGAGTTCAACGCCCGTCAGATCCTGGCTGCTTACGGCATCGACATCGACAGCGACATCACCAAGCAGAACCAGAGCTTCGCTGACTCCGCTGACTCCCTGAAGAACGGCACCATCGACGCCGCTTTCGTGGTGGCAGGCTATCCCACCACCGCAGTGACCGAGCTGGCTTCCACCTATGACTTCAACGTCCTGCCTGTGGATCAGGAGCACGCTGACGCTCTGATGAGCGACTACGGCTTCTACACCTACGGCGTCATCCCCGGCAACACCTACAAGTGCGTGGCTGAGGACGTCCCCGCTGTGGCCGTCATGGCTACCATCATCGCCCGCAACGATGTGCCTGAGGACGTGATCTACGCTCTGGTCAAGGGCATCTTCGACAACCAGGAGGAGATCGGCACCGCTCACGCCAAGGGCAAGGAGCTGAGCCTGGATACCGCCGTGTCCGGCATCGACATCCCCTTCCACCCCGGCGCTGTCAAGTACTTCACCGAGAATGGTGCAATGACTGCGGAGTAATCCGTTGAACGGGATCCGTAAAGTATCTACGGTCGCGGCCGCCGTAATGATCTTCATTACAGCGGCCGCTTTTCTTCCCGGATGCAGCTCCGGGGGGACAAGCCTGGTCCTCTCCGACGCGGACAGCGGCCAGGTCTATGCTGCCTATCCTGTGGAAGATGGCGACACCTTTTCCGTGGAGTTCGTTCACTCGGTAAACAAAAGCCCGGTCCGTGATGTCTATGAGATCCGGGCGGGAGAGATCTGGAACACCCAGTGCATCTACTACGGCTTCGGCGCCGGCGTGGAGGAGGAGCTGGGGGAGGGGGAGACCCTGTCCTACGGCGACAACGGGGAAATGATCATCTCCAACATCGAGAAAAAGATGGACAACATGGTCACTGTGGTGGGCACCATTTCCGACCATACCCTTCGGATCGGGGAGGAGACCGTCAGCCTGCGGGACCTGTGCGGCCGCAGCAGCAAGGTGCTCTTCTCCTGCCGGCAGGGGTAAGGCATAGAGAGCAAAAGAGAAAAGGAGGTAGGTAACGTGCCGCTGTTTGGAAAAAAATCAGCCAAAGACCCGGCCACTGAGTTCGAGTATACCAACATCGCGGCAGAAGAAGAGGCCACGACCGAAGCCGACGTCCAAGCGGTCATGGAGAAGTACGACCGGGAGTCCAACATCCGGATTTGGGATGGGATCCCCAGGGTCGTTGTGCGCTACATGCTGGTGGCCTTTGCTGTTTATAGTATTCTTCTGAATTTCGGACTGGACTGGGAGACCAGAATCGAGCGTGCGTCCTTCGTGGGCATTCTGGTGTTCCTGACCTTTATTGTGTTCCCTTCCCGAAAGGGAGCCCACAAGAAACCCAATTACATCCCCTGGTACGATGTGATCCTGGCAGTCCTGGGCGGCGGTAGTTATTTCTACTTCGTCTTCAATCTGGATAAGATCATCGCCAATACCATCCGTCTGGACACCGTGGACCTGATCGTGGGCATCATCGGTGTGGTGGTCACCCTGGAGGCCTGCCGACGGGCTGTGGGTATTCCCATCGTCATCGTCTCCTCGGCTTTCATCATCTACATGGTGGCCTTTACGGGAAAACCTCTGGCCCTGAATATTTACAACCTGTTTTACACCACCGAAGGTGTCATCGGCACCCCCATCCGTGCCTGCTCCACCTTCATCGTTCTGTTCGTGATATTTGGTGCATTCCTGGAGCGAACGGGGATATCCCAGTTCTTCATAGAGCTGGCCAACTCCATTGCCGGCAGCTCCAGCGGCGGTCCGGCCAAGGTGGCCGTGATCTCCTCCGCCCTGTGCGGCATGGTCTCCGGCTCCTCCGTGGGCAACACCGTGACCACCGGTTCCGTTACCATTCCCATGATGAAGAAGAATGGCTACCGGCCGGAATTTGCCGGCGCCGTGGAGGCAGCCTCTTCCACAGGCGGTCAGATCATGCCGCCCATCATGGGCGCGGCCGCCTTCCTGATGGTGGAGTACACCAGCTATCCGTATAGCTTCATTGCGGCCCGGGCCATTCTGCCCGCTGCCCTGTACTTTGCCGGCATCTTTATCGCCGTCCATCTGGAGGCAAAGCGCATGGGGCTGAAGGGAATTTCCCGGGAAAATCTGCCCAAGTTCGGCAAGCTGGTCCTCCACAAGGGCTATCTGATTCTGCCTCTGGTGCTCCTGGTGATCATGATGATGAAGACCACCATGAGTATGGCCGCCATCGTGGCCACCGGCGCGGCCATCGTGGTGAGCATGTTCAACAAAGAGACCCGCATCAACATCCATCGGTTCTTTGATGCTCTGGAGAACGGCGCCCGGTCCACCCTCACCGTGGGTATCGCCTGCGCCGTGGCCGGCACCATCGCCTGCGTCATCACCACCACCGGCATTGGCGCCAAGCTGATCTCCGCCATCGTGAACCTCTCCGGCGGTTACATGTTCATCGCCATGTTCCTCACTATGATCACCTGTATCGTGCTGGGCATGGGCGTTCCCACCACCGCCAACTATGTCATCATGGCCACCACCTGCGCCCCCATCCTCATCAAGATGGGCATGGCGCCTCTGGCGGCCCACATGTTCGTCTTCTACTTCGGCATCGTGGCCGATATCACCCCGCCCGTGGCTTTGGCAGCCTACGCCGGCAGTGCCATCGCCAAGTCGAAGCCCATGAAGACGGCCATCACGGCCACCACGCTGGCCATCGCGGCCTTCATCGTGCCCTACTGCTTCGGCATGAACCCGGCCCTGCTCTTCGTGGACTGCACCATCCTCCAGGCCGTCCAGGCCACCATCACCGCCTTCTTGGGCGTCTTTGGTGTGGCGGCAGGTCTGCGGGGTTACATCTTCTCCAACCTGAAGGTGTGGCAGCGGTTGGCCATCATCGTCGGCGGCCTGACCCTGGTTTATCCCGGTACTCTGACCGATATCATCGGTATCGTTCTGGTTCTTGGCGTCTGCTTCCTGAGCAAGGCAGGCCGGAAATCGGATACCCCCGCCCAGGCATAAGCCGAAAAACTCCAAAACAAAAACGTGCGTTTTCAGCTTGTTTGAAAACGCACGTTTTTTTGATGTTCTGGATCACTTGAAGTCCATAAGGAGCTGGGCGGCGGGGTTGCTGTTGGCGGCCAGGCGGATCATGTCATACCGGGTCATGTCCCCCATGTTCATCTTGATGCGCACCAGATTATCCTCCCGCTCGTCGTGGAGCAGGTCGGGGACGATGGCCACACCGTGGCGGGCCCGGACCATGAGGAGCTGGGCGTTGGTGCTGTTGGTCTGGGAAACCCGGGCGGGGGCCACGCCGAACTCCCGCTGTAGCATCTCCTGTAGCATCTCCATGGAGTTGGGACCGGTGTCCTCGCAGTTGGTCACCAGACACTCGTTCTGGAGCATGGCTACGGCGTCCCCCTCGGGGTACTTGGCGGCGATCTCCTTGTCGGCCACCAGATAGTTGCAGCTCTCGAACATGGGCCGGGAGAGGAAGGCCTCCTTGGACAGGGCATTCTCGCAGAGCATGTTGCCCAGGATCACATCCAGCTCGCCGGACTTCAGCTTCTCCACCAGAGCGCCGTAGGTGTACTGGAAGATATCCACCTTGATCTCCGGGTGGGCCATGAGGAACCGGGAGAAGAAGTCCTCGGTCCGGCGGTATTCATACATGCCGATCCCCACCTTCACATAGCCGCTGTATTGCTCCTGGATGGCGATGAGACGCTTCCTGGTGTCGTCGTAGTACCGGAGCATGAAGGTGACCCGCTCGTAGAAGTATTTTCCCGCGTCGGTGAGGGAGACCGAGTGGGCGTTCCGGTTAAAGAGCCGCACCTGGAGCTTGTTTTCCAGGGAAGCGATGTATTGGCTGATAGCGGTTTGGGTGACGGAATGGGCGGCGGCGGCCTGGGTAAAGCTCAGGCACTCGGCCAGGGTGATGAAATATTCGATCTTTTTGTTCAGCATAGCTGCATTCCCTCCGAAGGACGAAAAGGCAAAGAGTAACAATATGATTTTGCCTTACTTTCCTCAAAATGTCAAATAGGTTTTTCATGGGATTGGGAATTGACAGAATTGTCGGTATCTGTTACCATGAACAAAGTAGAATCGTATCGTATGCGTAAACAAGGGAGGAAGATAAAAATGAAACTTCTTCTGAATCACATGACGGTGTTCCGGAACGGCGCGGCCGAAAACGTCTCTGTCCTGGTAGACAACGGTCGTATTATTTCCATTTCCAAGGAAGCTCCCGCTGTTTCCGACGCCCGCGTGATTGAATTTGATCATGGTTGTTTGTTCCCCGGTTTCGTGGATGTGCATGTGCATCTGCGGGAGCCGGGTTTTTCGTACAAGGAGACCATCGAAACGGGGACCAGGGCGGCGGCCCACGGAGGCTTCACTGCGGTGTGTCCCATGCCCAACCTGAAGCCTGTGCCCGACAGCCTGGAAAACCTGCGGCCCGAGCTGGAGGCCATTGACCGGGACAGCGTGATCCACTGCCACCCCTACGGCGCCATCACCGTGGGGGAGAAGGGGCAGGAGCTGGCCGACCTGGAGGGGATGGCCCCCTATGTGGCGGGCTTCTCCGACGACGGAAAGGGGGTCCAGAGCGACGACATGATGCGGGAGGCCATGGGCCGGGCCAAGGCCCTGGGTAAGATCATCGTGGCTCACTGCGAGGACGAGAGCCTGCTCAACGGCGGCTACATCCACGACGGCGAGTACGCCCGGGCCCATGGCCACAGGGGAAACGTCTCTGCCAGCGAGTGGAAGCAGGTGGAGCGGGACCTGGAGCTGGTGCGGCAGACCGGCTGCGCCTATCACATCTGCCATGTCTCCACCAAGGAGACCGTGGAGCTGGTCCGCAAAGCCAAGGCCGAGGGGCTGGACGTGACCTGCGAGACCACCCCCCACTACCTGGTCTTTAACGACTCCATGCTCCAGGAGGACGGCCGGTTCAAGATGAACCCGCCCATCCGCAGTGAGGAGGACCGTCAGGCCCTCATCGCCGGGATTCTGGACGGCACCGTGGACATGATCGCCACCGACCATGCCCCCCACTCCGCCGAGGAGAAGTCCAGAGGGCTGGAGAAGAGCTTCTTTGGCATCGTGGGCCTGGAGACCGCCTTCCCGGTGCTGTACACTGAGTTGGTGAAGCCCGGCATCCTGACCATGGAGCAGCTCATCGACCTGATGTCCACCAAGTCGGCCAGGCGCTTCGGCATTGGTTCCGCCTTGGAGGAGGGGGCCGTGGCCGACCTGACGGTCTTTGACCTGGACGCAAGCTACACGGTGGACCCGGCGGACTTTTTGTCCATGGGCAAGAGTACGCCCTTTGCCGGCCGGACCGTGTTTGGAAAATGCCTGCTGACCCTCTCCGCCGGAGAGATCGCCTGGCAGGAAGAAGGAGGGAACTGAACGTGAAACGCGGCCTCTTTACCGTGGAAACCAACGAACAACTGGCCCCCGGCACCTTCCGCATGGTTCTGACCGGGGACACCTCGGCCATCACCGGCCCCGGCCAGTTTGTGAACATCGCCCTGGAGGGGAAGTTCCTCCGCCGCCCTATCTCGGTCTGTGACTGGGCGGAGGGCAGCTTAACCATCATCTACAAGGTGGTGGGCAAGGGAACTGACCAGATGAGCCGGATGCCCGCCGGCACGGAGCTGGATATCCTCACCGGCCTGGGCAACGGCTACGACCTGGACAAATCCGGGGACACGCCCCTGCTCATCGGCGGCGGCGCTGGGATCCCCCCCATGTTCGCCCTGGCAAAGAAGCTCCTGGCCCAGGGGAAAAAACCTGCCGTTATCCTGGGCTTCAACAAGGCGGAGGAACTCTTTTTAGAGGAGGCGTTCCAGGCCCTGGGCATGCCCGTCACTGTGGCTACTGCCGACGGCTCCCTGGGTGTCAAGGGCTTTGTCACCGACGCCATGCCTGACGGGGGCTACACCCACATCTACACCTGCGGCCCCGAGCCTATGTTGAAGGCTGTCTATAATAAGTCGGTCACTTCCGGGCAGTTCAGCTTTGAGGAGCGCATGGGCTGCGGCTTCGGCGCCTGCATGGGCTGCACCTGTAAGACAAAGTACGGCAATAAGCGCATCTGCCGGGAGGGACCCGTGCTGGAGAAGGAGGAGATCATATGGTAAAGACTGCCGTCACTCTCAGCGGGGTCCGGTTGGACAATCCCGTCATCCCCGCCAGCGGCACCTTCGGCTTTGGCTATGAGTTTGCCCAGTGGTATGACATCAACTGCCTGGGGGCCATCAGCGTAAAGGGCACCACCCGGGAGCCCCGTTTCGGCAACCCCGCTCCCCGCATTGCCGAAACCCCCGGCGGCATGCTCAACGCCGTGGGCCTCCAGAATCCCGGCATCGACAAGGTGGTGGCCGAGGAGCTGCCCAAGCTCCGGGAGATCTATCACAAGCCCATTCTGGCCAACATCAGCGGATTCTCCCTGGATGAGTTCGTGGAGTGCTGCGCCAAGGCCGACGCATCCCCCCACACCAACATCATCGAGGTCAACGTGAGCTGCCCCAACGTCCACCACGGCGGCATGAGCTTCGGCACCGATCCCAATATGGTCTACAACGTGACCAAGTCCGTGAAGGAAGTCTGCAAGAAGCCCGTGTACGTGAAGCTGTCCCCCAATGTCACCGACATCGTCTCCATCGCCAAGGCCTGCGAGGAGGGGGGGGCGGATGGCCTGAGTCTTATCAACACCCTCATGGGCATGCGCCTGGATATCAAAAAGCGCAAGCCCATCCTGGCCAACCTCACCGGCGGCCTGTCCGGTCCTGCGGTCTTCCCCGTGGCGGTCCGCATGATCTGGCAGGTTTATGAGGCCGTAAAACTGCCCATCATTGGCATGGGCGGTGTCCAGACTGCCGAGGACGTCATCGAGCTGATGCTGGCCGGAGCCACGGCCGTCCAGGTGGGGGCGGCCAACCTGGTAAACCCCTATGCCTGCAAGGAAATCATCGACAACCTCCCCGCCGTTATGGAGCGGCTGGGGATTCAGGATATCACAGAAATTATCGGAGGTGCCCACTGATGGGAAAAGACGTTATCATCGCCTGTGACTTCAGCAGCAAGGAAGAAACCCTGGCTTTTCTGGACCGTTTTCCCGGGAAAAAGCCCTATGTAAAGATCGGCATGGAGCTCTTCTATGCGGAAGGCCCCTCCATTGTCAAGGAGATCAAGGCCCGCGGTCATAAGATCTTCCTGGACTTGAAGCTCCACGACATCCCCAACACCGTGAAGAAGTCCATGCACGTCCTCTCCCGTCTGGACGTTGACATGGTGAACCTCCACGCCGCCGGCACCCGCGCCATGATGGAAGGGGCCCTGGAGGGCGTGACCCGTCCCGACGGCACCCGTCCTCTGGTCATCGCCGTCACCCAGCTGACCTCCACCAGCGAGGAACGTATGCGGGAGGAGCTGCTCATTAACGCACCCATCGACCAGACTGTCATGCACTACGCAGCCAACGCCGCCAAGGCCGGCCTGGACGGCGTGGTCTGCTCCCCCATGGAGGCGGGCAAGGTCCACGAGACCTGCGGTGCGGGCTTCCTGACCGTCACCCCCGGCATCCGCTTTGCCGACGGGGAGAAGGGGGACCAGGTCCGGGTGACCACCCCCGCCCAGGCCAAGGAGATTGGCTCCGACTATATTGTGGTGGGCCGCCCCATCACCGCCGCTGCCGACCCTGTGGCGGCCTATGAGAGATGCGTCGCCGAATTTGTCGGCTGATTTGAATAGGGAGGATATGGAATATGAAGAATACTATTGCGAAAGATTTGCTGAAGATCCAGGCTGTCTTCCTGCGCCCTGACGAGCCCTTCACCTGGGCCAGCGGCATCAAGAGCCCCATCTATTGTGACAACCGCTTGACCCTGTCCGACCATCAGGTCCGCACCGATGTGGAGAGCGGTCTGGCCGCTCTGGTCAAGGAGCACTATCCTGATGCGGAGGTCCTCATGGGTACCAGCACCGCCGGCATCGCCCACGCCGCCATCACCGCCCAGATGCTGGAGCTGCCCATGGGCTATGTCCGCTCCGGGGCCAAGGACCACGGCCGCAAGAACCAGATCGAGGGCAAGCTGGTCCCCGGTCAGAAGGTGGTCGTCGTGGAAGACCTGATCTCCACCGGCGGCAGCGTTCTGGAGGTGGTGGACGTCCTCCGCCAGGCCGGGGCTGAGGTCCTGGGCATCGTCAGCATCTTCACCTACGGCATGAAGAAGAGCGTGGACCGCCTGGCCGAGGCCAACGTGAAGAACGTAAGCCTCACCGACCTGGATACTGTTGCTTCTGTGGCCGCCGCCGAGGGCTACATCCGTCCCGAGGACCAGGCCCGCCTGATCGCCTTCCGCAACAACCCCTCCGACGAGAGCTGGATCGGGAAGTAATCATTGTCTGTGGCCATTTTGTGCCGTCAATTACTGTGAAAGGAATGGTCATATGAAACGTGATTTGATCGATATCACCGACCTGTCCGTGTCGGAGATCGACGAGCTGATCGCCAAAGCGGAGGATATCATTGAGCACCCCGAGGAGTACCGGGAAAAATGCCGCTATAAGAAACTTGCCACCCTGTTTTACGAGCCCTCCACCCGGACCCGCCTGAGCTTTGAGGCCGCCATGTACGAGCTGGGCGGCCAGGTTCTGGGCTTCTCCTCCGCGGATAACTCCTCTGCCGCCAAGGGAGAGAGCGTGGCAGACACTGCCCGGACGGTGAGCTGCTTCGCCGATATCATCGCCATGCGCCACCCCAAGGAGGGCGCCCCCCTGGTGGCCTCCATGAAGGCTACGGTCCCGGTCATCAACGCTGGCGACGGCGGCCATCACCACCCCACCCAGACCCTGACCGACCTGCTGACCATCAAGCGGGAGAAGGGGAGACTGGACAACCTGGTGGTGGGCTGCTGCGGCGACCTGAAGTTCGGCCGCACTGTCCACTCCCTCATCGGCGCCATGTCCCGGTATAAGAACGTCCGCTTTGTGCTGATCTCCCCCGAGGAGCTGCGGGTGCCGGAGAGCGTCCGCACCGACCTGCTGGAGCGCAACGGCATCGAGTTCGTGGAGACCACCTCCCTGGAGGATGCCATGCCTCAGCTGGACATCCTCTACATGACACGAGTCCAGCGGGAGCGCTTCTTCAACGAGGACGACTATGTCCGCCTGAAGGACAGCTACATCCTGACCCCCGACAAGCTGCGCACGGCCAAGTGGGATCTGGCCATCCTGCATCCCCTGCCTCGTGTGAACGAGATTTCCATCGCCATCGATGACGACCCCAGAGCCTGCTATTTCCGCCAGGTCCTCTGCGGCAAATTCATCCGCATGGCCCTCATCCTGAAACTGCTGGAGGTGGAGTGAGATGATTATCGGAACCATCGTGGACGGCATTGTGATCGACCATATCCCCGCCGGTCGGGGAATGGACCTCTATGAAAAGCTGGGCCTGGACAAGCTGGAGTGCGAGGTGGCCGTCATCAAGAACGCCTCCAGCGGCAAGTACGGCAAGAAGGATATTCTGAAGATCAACGAGGTCATCGACCTGAACTATGATATGCTGGGCTACATCGACCCCCATATCACCGTGAATATCATTCGCGGCGGCGAGCGGATGGAGAAGATCCATCCCCACCTGCCTGAGACCATCACCGGCGTCATCCGCTGCAAGAACCCCCGGTGCATCACCTCCATCGAGCAGGAGCTGCCCCATGTCTTCCGGCTGACCGACCGGGAACACGGCGTCTACCGCTGCCTCTACTGCGACACCAAGGGCGGCAAAAAGTAAACACGCGACGAAAGGACCTGCCTCGGCAGGTCCTTTTCTGCGTTGTATCGGGCTGGTAAGTATGATAGAATGGAAGCGTACCAAATATTGGATCCTGACCGACACGTTCCTGTCCCTCGCCCTTTGCCTGCTTATCTGCGGCATTTCCTGGGCGCTTTTGAAGCGGCGATACTTTCGGGCAAATATCGTTTACCTGATCGTTGTGGGGGTATTGCTAGTGCTGCCCCAATTCTTTTTGGATGTGCCAACAGCGTTTTTGGGCAACGATGTGTTTTTGCTGATTTGTATTTGGGATCACTATTGGGCGAGAAATCGGTTGGGAAAGACGTCCTTTTCCCCGCAAAAGGCCCGGCGGATTCAGGTCGCCAGTGCTGTGATCCTGAGCCTTTGCTGGCTCTTGTGTCTGCTTGAGGTGGGGTTCTTCCGGGAACTGAACCGGACGTCGCTACTGGTAACGGCAGGGTATCTTTGGGCCCACGCCTATTATCACCGGAAAGATGTGGATGAGCCG
This sequence comes from Bacillota bacterium, assembly GCA_030535235.1. Lineage (GTDB taxonomy): Bacteria > Bacillota > Clostridia > Oscillospirales > Oscillospiraceae > Evtepia. The sequence continues at coordinate 66,581 of JAUNCL010000004.1, read as the reverse complement.
AAGGATTCCTATTTCCTTTGAACGGTCCAGATCATGAGGGATACGATAGGACCGGAAACATCTCTCTGTGGCCTGCAACGTTCTGGCGTACTAAAAACGACCGGAAGAGAAAGTAAACCTTGAGCCTTGCCTTCCAATGTGCTATGATGGTAGCAATCAAACTGCCCATCCTGGGAAGGAGGTCCCCCTATGTCAGCATTCCTCACCCAACTGCCCTGGGTCATCATTTGGATCGTGGTCCTGATCAGCCAGGACCGGTTCATCCGCCGCAAGAATTGGTTCGGGTCCCTCATCCTCATCTGGGTCTCCCTCATCCTCAGCTTTGCCTGGGATATCCTGGTGAAGGTCCTGCCCGAGGGCTGGAACATGGACTTTTCCAGCCGGTTCTGGCTCCTCTTTGTCATCACTGCCATCCTCCACGTTCTGGGCCGGCAGAGAGACAAGAAGGCCATGAAGCGGGAGATCAAGGACGCCTACGCTCAGTCCGCCGAGGAACCGTCGGAAGAAAACCTGCCGAAAGAATAACAAAAACCGCGAGGAGAGTTTTTTCTTTCCCCGCGGTTTTCTCTTCTCATGTTCCGTTGATCAGGGCTTCCTTCTGGGCCCGGGTGAGCTGCTTGATACGCCACTCCCGGGCCATGGCTTCCTCTTTGGTGGGGAAGCTCTCGTGATACACCAGCTCTACCGGCCGCCGGGGCCGGGTGTATTTGGATGCTGTGCCGGCGTTGTGGGCGGCCAGACGCTTTTTCAGGTCGTTGGTCCAGCCGGTGTAGTAGGTGCCGTCGGCACAGCGGAGGATGTAAGTAAAATTCTCAGCCATAGAATATCTTGCTTCCCGTTTCAAAATGAGTTAAAATACTTAAATAATCGTTTCTGTCGATAAGAAACTTTTCGGTCAGGATGCTGTCTGGGCGAAATACTTGTCCACCCCGTTGGCGATACCGGTGACGATGTCAGCCTGGTAGTCCGGGCTGTTCAGCAGAAGGTCTTCCTGGGGATTGGACAGAAACCCCATCTCCACGATGGTCACCGGGATCTGGCACCAGTTGATGCCGCTCATGGTATCGGTCTCCCACACCGATAACGCCTTGGCCCCGGTGGCGGTTGCCAGTCCGTCCAGCACCAGGTCGGACAGAAGCCGGCATTGGGCGTAAAGCCCGCCGATGGGGTAGGGACTCTGGGCCGTGGGGCAGAGGGTCATGGCCCCGCTGACTGAGGAATCCTCGGACCCGTTGGCGTGAATACGCAGGAAGAGATCGCCGGACTGGTTGGCGATCTCCGCTCGCTCCCGGTTGCTCAAGTTGACGTCGTGATCCTCCCGTACCATGACCACCTGATAGCCCCGGGCGGTCAGTTCATCCCGCAGCAATTGGGAGACGGTGAGGGTCAGTTCATATTCCGGGATGCCGGTGGACACCCCGGCGGTGCCGCCGGTGACCTTCATCTTGGTCTCAACGGAACCGGGGCCGATGGGCTCCTGGTCGGTGTTGGCCCGGGCCTGATGCCCCGGGTCAATGACCACGGTTTTGGGGGCAGGCGGGTCGGCGGTCACGGTCTCTGCCGCCGGCTCTTGGACGGGGGACTCCTGGGGGACAGCGCTGCTGCCGCAGCCTGAGAGACAGGTAAGCAGAAGACAGCAGGCGAGAAGAGAAAAAATGGTTCGTTTCATAGGAAGCCTCCTGTTTTAGACAACATTATATCGCACAGGCAATGGGTTTTCAACGGTTTGCCTGGGTTTGAAAGGAGAGAATCGCAGTGAAAAACACCTATACCGCAGAGCAGCGGGTCACGGCCGCCTTTACCGACCGTCGCTGTGAAATGGATATCTTCCATGCGTCCCAACTGTTTCAGGACGCCTTTACCGAGTTTTTTACCCAGTACGGCTGTGACGCCATCCGCATGAGCCGAAGCCACGGCGCGGTCTGGGCCATCGCCCGGTCGAAGATCGTCTATGACCGGATGCCCCTTTGGGGGGAGACCGTCCGCATGCGGGTCATCCCGGTAAAAATCTCCTCGGTGACCATCCACCTGAACGTGCTGGTGGAGAGTTTGGAGGGGACTCCTCTGGTCCGGTGCCGCCAGGAGCTGTGCGCCGTGGATGTCACCGACCACAGCCTGCGCCGGGTGGACACCACCCCCTTCCCTGTGGACCTTGCGGTGTGTCCTCCGGTTTTGGACGCCCCCTTCCGCCGGAAGAAGGGCTCTCTGGACGAGACCTGCTTGGCCTACCGCCATGTGGTCCGCAGCACTGACACCGACTTCAACGGCCATATGAACAACGTCTCCTATGTGCGCCTGCTGCTGGACGCCTTCCCGTCGTCCTTCTGGGATCAGAATCTGATTCGGGCGTTCGACATCCACTATGCCGCCGAGAGCCGGGAAGGGGAGGAACTTCAGGTATACCGGAAGCAAGAGGGGGGCGAGGTGGACCTTCAGATCAAGGCCGGAGACCGGACTCTGGTCAAGGCCTTTTTCCGCCTGGAGCCCAGGGGAGAGGAACCGTGAACCGGGTCCTGGACCTGGGGGGCCGCCCGGTGGAATATACCCTCACCCGGAAGACCGTGAAAAATATCAACATCCGGGTCCGGGCTGACGGGACGGTGGGGGTCTCAGCGCCCTATCGGGTCAGCGACCGGGCGGTGGAGGAGATTTTGGTCAGCCGGGGGGATTTCATCCTGAACGCCTTGGAAAAGTTTGCCGCCCAGACCTGGCAGGGGGGCGGAGAGCCCACCTATGACCAGGGGGAACTCGTTTGTCTCCTGGGCGAGAGGTATCCCATCCGTCTGCGGGAGGGGAAGAAAAACCGGGCGGAGCTGGTGGGGGAAGAGATCCATCTCCAGCTGCGGGCCCCCTCCGACCCGGCCCTGCGGAAAAAGACCATGGAGGACTTTTACAAGGCCCAGTGTCTGGCGGTCACCACGGAACTGTGCCGTGGGATCCACCCCCGTCTGGAACCCCTGGGGGTCCCCTTTCCGGAGATTAAGGTGCGCTCCATGACCTCCCGCTGGGGGAGCTGCAAGCCCAGTGACCGGCGGGTGACCTTCGCCTGGCAGCTGGTGCGGGCCCCGCTGCCCTGCGTGGAATATGTGGTGTGGCATGAGCTGGTCCACTTCCTCCACCCGAACCACTCCCCGGCCTTTTACGGCTGTCTGGAGCAGTTCGTCCCCGAGTGGAAAGCTCGACGGAAGGAGCTCAATTCCGTCCTCTGCCCATGAATTGCATAGGGAACAGACACGGCGCGGCAGGGTTTGCCGCGCTGTTTTGCTGAAAAAGAGGGAAGAAAAATTTTCCGTAAATCTTGCAATCCTTTTCCAAATCCGTTACACTGGATTCACATGAAATTCAACCGCATTTTGTGCCTGGAGCCTCCGGGATTCCACCAGGGATAGAACTGCGATTGGGAAGGAGAAGAGATGAAGAAGTTTCTGAAAAAAGCCGTTCCTCTGATCCTTGGCGTGACCATGGTCCTGGGCCTTGCCGCCACTGCCGAGGCAGCCTTCACGGACTTTCAGGATGTGAAGGGACACTGGGCGGAGAACACCCTGCGGCAGGCCTATGATGATGGCATCCTCAAGGGATATGACGCCGCCACCATGGCCCCCGACAAGAGCGTGACCACCGCCGAGGCCGTGACGGTTCTGTGCCGTGTGCTCCACGTCACCGGCAAGGAGGACACCGGTGCCTTCCAGATCCCTGCCGGGGCCTGGTACAAGGAGGAGGCCGCTAAGGGAGTCTACGCCGGTCTGCTGGACGAGAGCTACGGGACCGACCTGAATCAGCCCATCTCCCGGGGAGACGCCTTCCGCCTGTTTGGCCGGGCCTTCCAGGTCACCACGGCGGAGCCTGACCTGTCGGTTCTGGAAGCCTTTGATGACACGGCCTACCTCACCGGGGAGACCCAGCAGGCGGCGGCCTCTCTGGTGGAGGCCGGGGTGGTCAACGGCAGCGAAGGCGGCCTCCGGGCCGACCGGCCCTTGACCCGGGCGGAGTTTGCCACCATCCTCTATCGACTGGCCGGGGTCTATACCACCGCTGACAGCTACCAGGACAACCGGAGTGTAGGAACGGTCCTCTCCGGGGATGTGGAGCTGAGGGACCGGAACGCCGGGGACCTCTGGTTTGACGATGCCTCCTCGGTCATCAGCCTCACCGACGTCAGCGCCTCTCTGGCGGCCATCCGCTCGGATCACCTGACCTCTTTGGCCATCCAGGGGACGGGGACGATTGAAAAACTCATCCTGGCGGCCCGCACCGGGGACGTGACCCTGGACCTGCCCAAGACCTATACTGTCGGCACCCTGACGGTGGGGGATGGCACAGGCAGCGTGACCTGTTCCGGAAACATCGACCGGGTGGAGATTACCGGCAGCGGCCGGACGGTCGTGATCAACAGCTCGGTGGATACCCTGACCATCTCCGGCAGCGGCAATACCGTCTCCGTCAAGCGGGGATGCACGGTGGGAGATATGGTTATCCGGGGAACCGGGAACACTGTAAAGTTGGACGCCAAGGCGGACACCCTTCTTCTGGCCGGCCGGGACAGCGCGGTTTCCGGCAGCGGCCGGGTGAAGGATGTGACCCTGAACACCAAGTATTATGACCTGAAGGTCTCCAAGGACAACCTCACCCCCTGGACAGGCTATGATCTGTCCGGTGTGGAGATCAGTCTGTCCACCCCCGACATCCTGCCCGCCGGCCAGGTCCTGAAGGCCAGAGCCGACCTGACCGTTCCGGAGGAGCACATAGGCAAGCTGTGCACCGCCGCCTGGTACTTAAATGGAGAGCTGATGGAGCGGCAGACTGTCCGCCTGGGCAAGGATACGCCGGTGGCCTCCATGCCCCCCAGTTACACCCATGATATGAAGCAGGATGGCGTGGTGGAGTTCGTCCTCACCTACACGGACTCCGACGGGGACGTGTACGACGGGAAGGCCTCTGCTGACGTGAAGCTGGAGACCTTTGCCGACCTGGGTCTGGCGGATGCGGTGGTGACCCTTTCCGTGCCTGAGACCTTAGCTGCCGGAGAGACGCTCCAGGCCACCGCCGTGGTGGACAGCCCTGAGGTGGACAAGGTCTGCCAAGGCTTCTGGTATGTGGACGGTAGGGAGGTGTCCACCGGTAAAGTCACCCTGGGCAAGAGCAGCCCCTACCTGACTTTCCGCTATGACTACTACTACGGCATGCCGGAGACCAGCACGGTGGAGCTTGTCCTGACCTACACCACCGAGGACGGCCGCCAGCAGGAGGTCCGGGGCGAGGCCCAGCTCAAGGTAGAAAACTTCCCGGACAACGGCATTGCCCGGGCTTCGGCCTCCCTCAGTGCCCCGACCACCCTGGAGCCGGGAGCTGACCTGGTGGTCACGGCCAACCTGAAATACCCCGAGGCGGGCAAGACCTGCACCGGGGAATGGTATGTGGACGGCAAGAAGGTCTCCACCCAGACCATTGTTCTGGGGCAGGACACGCCGAAGCTGAGCCATAAGTACACCTACACCGAGAACATGAAGCGCACCTCGGAGATCAAGTTCGTCCTGTCCTACACCACCGCCGACGGCCGGGCCCAGCAGATCAGCGCATCGAAGACCGTTAATCTGAAAAACTACGGGTACCTCTATTATCACAATCTGACCGAGGCAGACGTGCTGAACAAGGTCACCAGCACCTATGCCGGCGACTACACCCTGGCCTGGGCCCTGAAACACGACTACGACCCCGAGGTGAAGACTGCCTGGGTCAACCTGAAGGGATATTCCAGCCAGACCAAGTATCTGGTGTGGGTGAATCTTACCTACCAGCGGGTGAATATCTTTGAGGGTTCCCAGGGGAACTGGAAGCTCATCCGGGAGTGCCTGTGCGGCTCCGGTAAGCCTTCCACCCCCACCATCAAGGGCGTGTTCACCACCTCCTACAAGCAGAGCTCCTGGAACTATGGCTCCTATTACTGCGGTCCCATCGTCCGCTTCTACGGCTCCTCGGGCTATGCTTTCCACTCCCGTCTGGAGTACTGGCCCATGAACTCTGACCGGTACTATGACGCCCGCATTGGCTTCCCCATCAGCCATGGCTGCCTGCGGATGTACAACGACGACATCTGGTTCATGTACAACAACATTCCCAACGGCACCACCGTGGTGGTCCACTAAAGAAGATCGCGCCGCCCGGACCGAGAGAGGTCCGGGCGGCTTTGCATCTGTCACACCCGGGGCTGGCGGGCCACGAAGGTCTCATACACCCGGGAGAGCAGCTCCCAGGTCTCCCGGTCCAAGGCACCGGTCTCCTCCTGATGGCCGCAGCGCTGGAGCCACCGGAGGTTGTCGGCGGTGCCGCAGTCCAGGGTCCCCGAGGGCTGAACGGCCTGCACGGGGGCAAAGACGTCGGACAGGGCCAGAAGCATCCCTTGAATAGGGTAGAGCAGGGGGGAGGACTGACCCGGCTGAATGACGGCGGGATTGTGGGGGAAGAGGTTGGCGGTCCGGGGAGCGGAAATCTGATGGTTCACCCGGTCGTACTCCTCTGTGACGGCGTCCCAGGTGGTCTGGTCTACCGTTCCGGTGACGGGCAGGCCCATGAGGCGCTGAAAGACCATGACCCCCTCCAGGGTTCCCTCCCCGAAGGTCCCGTTGGGGAGGAGAAAGGGGATCTCCCGGTGGACATGGGCCAGGGTGCGCAGCATTTCCTGGAGACGGCGCACCGGTGTTCCGCTGGTTGGCGTGTGCTGGTTCATAGTCGGCGGGCTCCTTTCTCAATCGGTCTGACCGTATTCCAGGCTGCGCCCGGGAAACTGGTCGGGATGGAGGGTGAGGGATTCCTGAATCTGCTCCGGGGTCAGCTCTCCGGACAGGGAGCTTGTGAAGGGGGTGAGCCCGGCGGAGGCCAGCACGGTCCGGTCGATGCTGAGAAACCGCTCCACGATGGCGTCCCAGGTGGCCTCGCTGACAGAGCCCGTCTGGGGCAGGCCGGCATCCCGCTGGAGAGCCATGACGGCCTGCCTGGTGGCGGGGCCGTAGACGCCGTCGATGGTCACGAAGGGGATGTTGGTGTAGAACTGAGAGAGGATGGAGAGGAGGTACTGCAAAAAGGCCACCCGCTGGCTCTGCTGGCCGTAGGACAGGAACTCCTCGTAGTCAAAGTTCAGTTGGCTCAGAGGCTGCCCCTCGCTGACCAGCTCGGACAGCCGGAGGAGCCCGCTGTAGAGCTGGACCATGGTGTACCAGGTCCCCTTGCCGATGATGCCGTCGCTGGTCAGGTTGAAAATTTTTTGGAACTGACGGACGGCGGCCTCGGTCTGGGGCCCGAAGAATCCATCCACAATGGGAATCTTGGGAATGGCCGGGTAGGCCTGGGAGATGCGGTTGAGCATGAACTGGGCGATGCGGATGTCGGGGCTGCGGTCCCCACGCCGCATGGCGGCGCCGGGATAGGAGTATTGGATGTTCTGGATGGGGGCGTTGACCACCAACTCGATGTCATCCCCGTAATAGGTGCGGAGAATGTCCATGGAGTTGGTGCCCTCCTGGGCCAGATACTCGCTGCCCCACTGGGAGAGCCCATCGCACTGGGTTGTGGTGCCGTTGCAGAACTTGGCGGACAGGGGCTCCACATAGCCTTCCCGCCGGATGTAGTCGTCAAAGAGTTCATCCACCAGCTGGCTGACACTGTCGAAGATGGTCCGGTCCTTGATGAACCGCTGGTCGAAGGCGGTGGTGGAGGTGATGTTGAAGTCATATCCCTGGCTGGGGTAGAACTCCGTGTACACACGGTTCAGGGCGAAGGAGACCTGAGCCAGGATATTGGCCCGCAGGGAGGAGTAGTGCCAGGTGGGGTAGATTTCGCTGGAGGCCACGTTTTTGATGTAATCAATGAAGGGGACGGTGACGTTCTCCGCATTGCTGCTGGGGGTCCCCAGATGAACGGTGATGTAGGTGGGGATGTATGGTACGACAGAAATTGGCATAGGCAGTTCCTCCGTTACAGATCCTGGGGGGTGATGACCACGATGTCCGTGCTTTCGCCGCTAACCTGAGGGATCAGCGGCAGATCCTGGACGCTGATGATGTCAGGGAAGATCTGCACGTTTTTGACCACCATCAGCCGGAATCCCTGGCGCTCCACCCAGACATCGCACAGGGCGAAGGGGGTGCTGTCGCCGGGGCTCTGGCTGCTCTGGGGGGAGGGGGAGGAGATGGTGATAGGCGCGGTGTTTCCGCTGCGGTTGCTGGACTGGACATCCAGAAGCTGGTCTCCATCCTCTCCATGCTGGACCACCGAGACAAAGGCGTCCTGGACGGGGAGCTGTCCCCGGCTGGTGAAGACCCGGGTGACTAAGGTTCCGGAATAGGGCATACGAAACGACCTCCTTTCCCTGTACTCTATGCGCCGCCGGGGTCGGGCGTCCCTCTCGATTGACTTTTTCGGGAAGATACAGTAAACTGAAACGGTAGTATTTTGTGCCCCTGCAAGGAGTAAACGCCCATGAACATTACCTTTGTATACCACAGCTGCTTCCTGGTGGAGCTGGAGGGATGCTCCCTCCTGTTTGACTGGTACGGCGGCGATCTGCCGGAGCTTGACCGGAGCAAGCCCCTGTATGTGTTCAACAGCCATCACCACGGGGATCACTACTCCCCGGAGATCTTCACACTGGGGATGGAGAACACCTGGTATATCCTGGGCAGCTGCATCCGTCTCTCTGCCAAGCGGAAGGCCGCTCTGGGCATCGACGAGGAGCGGGTGTTCCGGCTGGGCGGCGGCAGAGAGCTGACCCTGGAGGGGCTGCACATCACCACCCTCCACTCCACGGATTCCGGCGTGGCCTTTCTGGTGGAGGCGGAGGGAAAGACCCTCTTTCATGCGGGGGACCTCCAGTGGTGGCACTGGGAGGGGGAACCCGACCAGTGGAACCGAGAGATGGAACGGGATTTTAAGCGGGAAATCAGAAAGCTGGAGGATCAAACCATCGACGTGGCCTTTCTGGTGCTGGACCCCCGGCAGGAGGGGGACTATTGGCTGGGGTTCGACTGGATCATGAACCATGTGGCGATCCGCAATGCCTTTCCCATGCACAGCTGGGAGGCCTTCTGGATCACCAAAAAGCTGATGTCCGATCCCCGCAGTGAGGGATATCGGGACAAAATTCATCCGGTTCTCTATCATGGGCAGCAATTTGCGATAAAATGATTCCTTTTTTGCTTTTCTTGCATTGATATGCAAAATGCAGTATAATGCCATCATTGGAAAAACAGATCGAGATTAGGAGGAATAGCCTATGAAAAAGCGTATCTTCCTTGCCGCGGCAGCTCTTCTTTTGCTGGCAGGATGTAGTGCGGATACCGGCAGCGGCACGACCGCCCTGGAATCCATCGCGGCCTATCCTGAGACCATAAACCTCACCGAGGGCGGCACGGAGAACATCCAGGTGGTTTTGACCCCCTCTGATGTGGAAAAGCGGGACCTGCTCTGGGCCAGCAGCAACCGGGAGGTGGCCGTTGTGGACGAGAGCGGAAAGGTCTCCGCCACGGGAGCCGGGTCCTGCACCATTACCGTGGCCTCCAAGGCCTACAGTGACGTCTCCTGCCATGTGGAGGTCATCGTGGGACCGGGGGAGACCGGGGAGGACAGGGATTCCTGGACCCAGTCGGCCTCTCAGACTGTGGGCTACGTGGAGGAGACCAACGCGGCCTCCGTCTACCCCACCTATTATCTGTCTGAGACCGAAGTGGCCGGCATGGACGGAGAGCAGATCCAGTTTATCATCAACCAGATCTATGCCAAGAATGGGTATGTCTTCCGCACCGCGGAGATCCAGAATTATTTCAGCCGCATGCCCTGGTATGTGCCTGTGTCCAACGACGCCTCCCGGCTGCAGATGTCCTCGGTGGACCGGAGCAATCTGAACCTGCTGGTGAGCTATCGGGACGGCAAATCCGAAAATATCTCCGGGTTGGGCTGGATGTGGACCCGCCGGGCGGTGGACAGTGAGCTCACCGCCGGCTATGTGAGAAACCTTTCGGACTACGACATTCAGCTTCTCATTAACACCATCTATGCCAAGAACGGTTATATTTTTGAGACCGACAGCCTTCAGTATATGTTTGAGGGACAGCCCTGGTACCACGGGGTCACCCGGGATGCCAGTGGGCTGAATTTCTCCAGCCTGGACCAGAAAAACCTGCGCCTGCTGACCTCTTACCGGAACTGACGAGGAGGAGTCCCCATGACCGAAGTAGTTGCCGCCCTGATCTGGCGGGGAGATCGTTTCCTGGCCTGCCAGCGGCCTGCCCACAAGGCCCGGGGCCTGCTGTGGGAGTTTGTAGGCGGAAAGGTGGAACCGGGGGAGACCAAGGAGGAAGCTCTGCGGCGGGAGTGCCGGGAGGAGCTGGGGATCGACCTGCGGGTGGGACAGCCTTTCCTGGAAGTGGTCCACACCTACCCGGATCTGACCATTCGCCTGACGGTCTTTCACGGGGAGATCGAGACGGGGGAGCCCCAAAAGCTGGAGCACAACGACATACGCTGGGTGACGGTACGGGAGATGGACGAGCTGCCCTTCTGTCCTGCGGATGAAGAGATCCTGGCCCGCCTCCGGACCTATGACCGGCAGGCGGAGCCGTCCCAATAAGGAGGAATTACCATGATTATTTATTTTTCCGGTACCGGCAACAGCCGATACGCAGCGGAGCTGTTGGCGGACCGGCTGGGAGACGAGGCAGTGGACGCTGGCCGGGGGATCAAGGCGAGGGAGAAGGCAGACCTTTCCTCCGAAAAGCCCTGGGTCTTCGTGTCGCCCACCTATGCCTGGCAGCTCCCCCGGGTCTTTGAGTCCTACATCCGAAACGGCATCTTTTCGGGAAACCGAAAGGTCTACTTTGTCATGACCTGCGGCCAGGACATCGGGAAACCGGAGAAGACCCTGGCCGAGCTGTGCCGGGTGAAGGGGATGTCCTACCAGGGGGTCCTGGAGGTGGTGATGCCGGAAAACTACGTCGCCATGTTCCCGGTGCCCAATGAGACCGAAGCGGCAGAGATCATCCGGCAGGCCCATCCCGTCCTGGAGGAAGGGGCGAAGATCATCCTGGCGGAAAAGCCTTTCCCGGCGCGTCGGTCCGGCCCCCTGGACCGGATGAAGAGCGGTTTTGTGAATGGGATTTTTTATGCCATGGCTATCAAGGCCAAGGCCTTCCGGGCCACCGAGGCCTGCGACGGCTGCGGCCTGTGTGAAAAACTCTGCCCCCTGAACAACATCGCCATGGACGGGAAGGACCCCCTTTGGGGCAAGGAATGCACCCACTGCATGGCCTGCATCTGCGGGTGCCCCAAGGAGGCCATCGAGTACGGCCGCAAGAGCAAGGGAAAGCCCCGGTACCGTTGCCCGAAATACAAAGGATGAATGGGAGAGACCTCGAGACGAAACACCGTCCCGAGGTCTTTTTTTGCCGCCCCCGGTTGTAAATCCTTCCCGTTTGCGGTAAAATGATGCCCGTTGAATTTTGACTGTAAAGAAAGACACGGTGACTATATGCTTTCTCAAGAGAACCAGACTACCTTCGCGGCCCTTCGCCGCCGCGTGATCGCCGGGGAGTTCGGCAATCTGAACCCCCGCCAGCTGGAAGGCGTCCTGGCCACGGAGGGCCCCCTCCTCCTGCTGGCCGGCGCCGGCAGTGGCAAGACCACAGTGCTCATCCACCGCATCGCCAATCTGCTGCGATATGGCAAAGGGTCCGACAGCCGGGAGGTTCCGGACTATGTGACCGACGCTGACCTCCAGTTCCTGGCCCAATATGCCGAAAACCCGAACCCCACCCAGCAGGACAAGAGCCGGGCCAGACTCCTCTGCGCCCTGGAGCCCGCCATGCCCTGGCAGGTCATTGCCATCACCTTTACCAACAAGGCCGCCGGGGAGCTGAAGGAACGGCTGGAAAAGTCCATCGGTCCCGAGGCCAACGACATCTGGGCGGCCACCTTCCACTCGGCCTGCGTGCGCATCCTCCGCCGGGACATCGAGAAGCTGGGCTTTCCCTCCTCCTTCACCATCTACGATACCGATGACTCCCTCCGGGTCGTCAAGGAGTGCCTGAAGGAGCTGAACATGGACGACAAGTCCTTCCCGCCCCGCTCCATCCTGGGCTATATCTCCCGGGCCAAGGACGAGATGCTCCTGGCCCCGGAGTACATGGAACAGTGCAAGGCCAAGGGGGACTTCCGCCTGCAAAAAATCGCCAATGTCTACCTGTCCTATCAGAAAAAGCTCTGGGCGGCGGGGGCGTTGGACTTTGACGATATCATCTTCCACACCGTCCGCCTTCTTCAGCAATACGCCGACGTGCGGGAGTACTACCAGCGGAAGTTCCGCTATGTTCTCATCGACGAATACCAGGACACCAACCACCTCCAGTACCTGCTGGCCGCCCTCCTGGCCGGGGGACGGAAGAACATCTGCGTGGTGGGTGATGACGACCAGTCCATCTACCGCTTCCGGGGGGCTACCATTGAGAACATTCTCTCCTTTGAGAATGAGTACCAGAACGCCCGGGTCATCCGGCTGGAGCAGAATTATCGCTCCACCGGCAATATTCTGGAGGCTGCCAACGCTGTCATCCGCAATAACCGGGGCCGTAAGGGCAAGAACCTCTGGACCGACCACGGGGAGGGAGACAAGGTCCAGTGCTACACCGCCGCCAACGAGCGGGACGAGGGCATGTACATCGCCTCCCAGCTCCTCCGGGCCTACGGGGAGGGCAGACAGTGGAAGGACTGCGCCGTCCTCTACCGCATGAACGCCCTGTCCAACCAGGTGGAAATGGCCCTCAAGAGCAACAGCATCCCCTACCGGGTGGTGGGTGGCTTCCGCTTCTTCGAGCGGGCGGAGATCAAGGACATGCTGTCCTACCTCTGCGTCATCCACAACCCCAGCGACGACCTCCGACTGCTACGGGTGGTGAACAACCCGCCCCGGGGCATCGGCGCCAGGACCATGGAGACTGCCCGGGAAATTGCCGCCCGGGAGGACCTGAGCCTTTGGGAGGTCCTGTCCAACGCCTCCCGGTGGACCGACCTGCGAAAGGCCGCCCCCAAGTTCCAAAAATTCGTAGACCTTATCCAGACCATGCAGCGTCTCACCGAGGAGGTCCCCCTGCCCGAGCTCTACGAGACCCTGGTAAAGGAGAGCGGGTATGAGGAGATGCTCACCGCCAAGAAGGACAACGAGAGCAAGTCCCGGCTGGAAAACATCCACGAGCTGTCCTCCTCCATCAGCGGTTATCTGGAAAACGCCGAGGAACCCACCTTGGGGGGCTTCCTGGACGAGGTGGCCCTGTACACCGACCTGGACAGCGTGGAGGAGGCGGACAACTGCGTTACCCTCATGACCATGCACGCCGCCAAGGGCCTGGAGTTCCCCGTGGTCTTCACCGTGGGCATGGAGGAGGGGGTCTTCCCCGGCTTCCGCTCCATCGGCGAGGAGGAGGAGCTGGAGGAGGAGCGCCGCCTGTGCTATGTGGCCCTGACCCGGGCCAAGGAGAAGCTCTATCTCACCTGCGCTGCCCAGCGGATGCTCTTCGGCCGGACCTCCGCCAACCTGCCCTCCCGGTTCGTGAAGGAGATCCCCGAGGAGCTGGTTCAGTTCAGCGGCCGCCAGCGTCCCCAGCCCCAGCGGGAGTTCTTTCGGGACGATTGGGGCGGAGAAGGGGGCTTTTCCCAGATCCGCACTGTGGAGACCCATCGGCCCGTCCAGGCACCGGCCCAGTCCCGTCCCCGGCCCAGCGGCACCAGTGCGGGGACGGCGGCCTATCGGAAGCCCGCCCCCAAGGCGGCGGCCCTGCCCCAGCTCCGCAAGGGCGACATGATCCGCCACACCGCCTTCGGCAGTGGTATGGTCCTGTCCATCCAGCCCATGGGGGGGGACGCCCTGGTGGAGGTGGCCTTCGACAACGTGGGCACCAAGCGCATGATGCTGAAAGCCGCCGCCCAGTTCATCACGAAGCAGTAACAAAAAATCGGAAGAAGCGTAAGACTCCTTCCGATTTTTTAGTCGATATAGTACCGCCAGAGAAAATCCGCCGCCTCCTCGGCGTAGTCAATACCGATGCGCTTGCTGATCTGGATGTCCAGGGGAAGGCGGTCCCCCTCCGGGGTCACCAGGCCGATCTCCTCCAGCCGGTCGCAGAGGAAGAGTTCATTTCCCAGTAGAGAGAGTCCGTTCTGATCCCGGGTGAGAGCCAGGGCCTTGCAGAGCTTCCCCGGCCCGTTGAGGAAGTTCTTTTTCTGATAGGCAGTCAGTTGGGCGGAATCCTTTCCGTACCGGTTGCGCACCAGAAAGTCCCGGTTTCCTCTGGCCTGTCCGCCCCGGATGAGGACGGCGCAGGGCTCCCCCTCGGGTTCCGTGACGAAGTTCAGGCAGTGATACATGCCGTAAATGAGATAAATATAGGCAGTGCCCGGCGGGGCAAAGAGGGTCTCTGTCCGCTGGGTCCGGCGGTAATTGTAGGCATGGCAGGCCTTGTCCATCCGTCCGATGTAGGCCTCGGTCTCACTGATGCGGACTGCCAGGGGGACGCCGTTGTAGACCCGCACCAGGTATTTTCCCAAAAGCTCCCGGGCCACCTGCCGGGTGTCCCGGTTGTAAAAATCCTGGGTCAGTTTCATTCCTATCCCTCCTCCAGCCAGATGATCTCTTCCGGGGGTGTCTCTTCACCGCAGACAGCCGCCTGCCAGCCGTCTCCCCGGTAGCCGCCATAAAAGAGCCCTTCCTCCGGGGGCGTCTGTCCCCACAGGGGAGCCAGCCCCTGTCCGGTGTATTTGCACCAGGCTTCCTTTCGGGTCCAGAGGGTGTAGAAGGCCGGCCAATCTGCCCCCAGGGCTTCATAGTCCGCGTACTCCCGGGGGGAGAGGGCGTACCGGGGGAGGGACTCCCGCCGGGGACGGATGGTCTCAATGTCCACACCCACCGGCCGGCAGGAGAGGGCGCAGAGTACATAGCCCCCGGTATGGCTGATATTAAAGTTCAGAGCGGGAAGACTGGGAAAATAGGGCTTGCCCGCCGCCGTCCGAGCCAACTCCGGCAGAGGAGAGATCCCGTATTGGGTCTTCAGAATGTGGGACAGAAGGTCCTGCCAGGGGCCTGCCCGTGTGCCGTATATCTTCATAAAGAGCCTCCTTTTGTCTTTCTTTCCCGAAGAAGGGGAAAAGAGGGCGGAAAGACTTGCCAATCGGACGGGGATTGGATTATAATAGAGCGTTACAACAAAGGATCACGATGCATGACCTTATTATAGCTGAATGGAAAGGGTGTGTAAACCCAATGGCAATCGATCGAATCCATGATTATCTTGTGCCCGGCAAACGGGCGCATTTGGTGGGCATAGGCGGCGTGTCTATGGCCCCTTTGGCCGAAGTCCTCAAGGGAGAAGGCATTGAGGTTACCGGCTCCGATATGAAAGAGAGTGAAACGGTGGACCATCTGCGGTCCCTGGGAATCCCCGTGGTCATCGGGCATTTCCCCGAAAGTGTGGAGGGCGCTGATCTGGTGATCCGCACCGCCGCTGTCCACGATGACAACCCGGAGATCGCCGGGGCCCTGTCCAGGGGGATCCCGGTCTTCGAACGGGCGGAGGCCTGGGGCTCCATCATGCGCCGGTATGAGAATGCGGTGTGCATCTCCGGCACCCATGGCAAGACCACCACCACCTCCATGTGCACCCACATTGCCATGGCGGCTAGCATCGACCCCACCGTGATGATCGGCGGCACCCTGCCCCTGCTGGGCACCGGTCACCGGGTGGGCAAGGGTGACACCATCATTCTGGAGTCCTGTGAATACTGCAACTCCTTCCTGTCCTTCTATCCCACCCTGGCGGTCATCCTCAACATCGAGGCCGACCACCTGGACTTCTTCAAGGACCTGGAGGATGTGGAGCACTCCTTCCGGGCCTTTGCGGACCTGGTGCCCCCCGGCGGCGCGGTCCTGGCCAACTGCGAGGATGAGAACACCATGCAGGCCCTGGAGGGGAAGGAGAATGTGCTGACCTTCGGTCTGGAAAAGGGGGACTTCCACGGGGCCAACCTGACCTGGGATCACGGCCTGCCCACCTTTGATATCGTGTGGAACGGGAAGCAGGCGGCCCATATCTCCCTTCGGGTCCCCGGCCTGCACAACGTGAAGAACGCCATCGCGGCGGCCTCGGCGGCTCTGGTGCTGGGGATCTCCGGGGAGGCCATTGCCCGGGGTCTCGATGAGTATCGAGGGGCGGGCCGGCGCTTTGAATACAAGGGAACGGTGAGGGGGGCCAAGGTCTACGACGACTACGCCCACCACCCCAGTGAGCTGAAGGCTCTCCTGGGCATGGCCTCCAGCTTGGGCTATAAGCGGGTCATCTGCGCTTTCCAGCCCCATACCTATACCCGGACCTATGCTCTCTTTGATGAGTTCGCCGAGGTTCTGAAGGGGGCCGACAAGGTCTTTTTGGCCGAAATCTTTGCGGCCCGGGAGAAGAACGAGATCGGCATTACCTCTGAGGATCTGGCCCGGGTGGTTCCCGGCGCCAAGGCGGCCCCCTCTCTGGAGGTGCTGACCGACTGGCTCTACGACCTGGCCAGACCCGGTGACCTGATTCTCACGGTGGGAGCCGGGATGCTCTATACCGTGGCGGAGGAGCTGGTTCGCCGGGGTG
Organism: Bacillota bacterium; assembly: GCA_030535235.1. GTDB lineage: Bacteria > Bacillota > Clostridia > Oscillospirales > Oscillospiraceae > Evtepia. Next base: position 49,917 of record JAUNCL010000004.1, on the reverse strand, counting down.
AGACGGAAAGCAAGGAATAAGAAATCACAACGCCTGCGGGCAGGACCGAAAGGCTCCTGTCCGCATTTCATAAAAGATGTTTGAAGGACGAATCAAATGGAAAAGATAGCGATACATGAGATCCCCGGTTTCTCCTTCGGCCAGGTCCAGGATCTGGCGGGAGGGACCGGCTGCACCGTCGTTCTCTGCCCGGCGGGAGCGGTCACCGGGGTGGATGTCCGGGGCGGTTCCCCCGGCACACGGGATACCGACGCCCTGGACCCCCTGTGCAACCGGGAGGTGGTCCACAGCGTGGTCCTCACCGGCGGCAGCGCCTTTGGCCTGGACGCCGCCGGGGGCGTGATGAAAAAGCTGGAGGAGGAGGGGGTTGGCCGGGACGTGATGGTCACCGTGGTGCCCAATGTCTGCGCGGCCGTCCTCTTCGACCTGAAGTTCGGCGACAAAAACGCCCGCCCGGACCAAGCAATGGGCTACGCCGCCTGTGAAAAGGCACTGGAGGGCGGCCCCTTTCAGGAGGGCAATTTCGGGGCCGGTACCGGCTGCACCGTGGGCAAGATCCGGGGGCCTCAGTTTGCCATGAAGGGTGGGGTCGGCGCCTGCGCCTTCCGCCAGGGAGACCTGATGGTGGGGGCCGTGGTGGCCTGCAACGCCATGGGCGACGTGCTGGAGCAGGGGGAGATCATTGCCGGCTCCCGCAATGAAGAAAACACCGGCTTTGCCGGCAGTGAGGACTGGCTCATCGCCAATGGCCGCTGGCAGAAGGACATCTTCAGCGGCAAGTTCGTGGGGGAGAACACGGTCATCGGCTGCGTGGTGACCAACGCCGCCCTGAACAAGAACCAGGCCAACAAGCTGGCCGCCGTGGCCCAGAACGGCATCGCCCGGGCGGTACGACCGGCCAACGCTACCTTTGACGGAGACGCCATGTTCGCCATGTGCCATGGGACAGTCCCTGCTGACCCCGACGCCGTGGGCAGCATGGCTGCCCGGGCGGTGGAGGAGGCCATTGTCCGGTCGGTGAAGCTGGCAGAGTCCCTCCACGGAAAACCCGCCCTTCGTGACCTGCCCTTTGGCAAGAAAGGAATATGACCATGAAAGTATCCGAGTTAGCATACCAGCGGCTGTCCCTGGAGGAGTTTGCCGCCGAAATCAAGGAGATCATTGCCCAGGTAAAGGGGGCCTCCTCCGCCCAGGAGGTCATGGAGGCCCGCAAACGCTGCAACGACCTGTATATCCGCCTGGAGACCGCCCAGGCTCTGTCCTACATGCGCTACAGCATCAACACTGCTGACGAGTTCTATCTGGCGGAAAAGGACTACTATGACGAGATGGGCCCCCAGGCCCAGAACTACCTGCTGGAGTACACCCGGGCCATGCTGGAGACCCCCTTCCGAAAGGAGCTGGAGGAGAGCGGACAACTCATCCCCCTGGTCTTCCGTTCCTTTGAGGTGGAGCTTAAGTCCATGTCCCCGGAGATCATCGAGGATATGATCGAGGAGAACAAGCTAGTCAGCCAGTACTCCCAGATGATGGCGGCCATGGAGTTTGAGTTCCGGGGAGAGAAACTGCCCCGGCCTATGCTGATGAAGCATGCCAAGTCCCCCGACCGGGACACCCGAAAAGAGGCCTACGAGGTGCTGGGCAACACCCTCAAGGCCCACAGCCAGGAGCTGGACGGCATCTTCCACCAGCTGGTCCAGGTTCGCGACCGAATGGCTAAGAAGATGGGGTATCAAAATTTTGTGGAGCTGGGCTACTACCGCATGGGCCGCCTGTGCTACGGCCCGGAAGAGGTAAAGAAGTTCCGGGACAACGTCCGCCGGGACATCGTCCCCGTGGTCTCCCGCCTGCGCACCGAGGTGGCCAAGCGCCTGGGGGTCGACAAGCTGATGATCTACGACTACGATCTCATCTTCCCCCAGGGGGACCCCGCCCCCAAGGGCGGGAAGGAGGAGATCTTTGCCGCCGCCAAGGCCATGTACCATGACATGAGCAAGGAGACCGGCGAATTCTTCGACTTTATGCTGGAGACTGATGCCTTCGATGTGGAGTCCCGGAAAAACAAGTGGGGCGGCGGCTACTGCACCAGCTTCATGGCCTACCACCAGCCCTTCATCCTGGCCAACTTCAACGGCACCTCCGGGGACGTGGATGTTGTTACCCACGAGGCCGGCCATGCCTTTGCCGATTACTCCACCGCCCACAACAAATATGTGGTGGAGCTGAACGTAGGCGGCATGGAGACCGCCGAGACCCACTCCATGAGCATGGAGTTCTTTGCCTGGCCCTATATGGAACACTTCTTCGGGGAGGACGCCGAGCGATACAAGTTCATGCACCTGCTGGACGCCCTGTCCTTCCTGCCCTATGGCACCATCGTGGACGATTTCCAGCGCCAGGTCTATGAGAATCCCCAGTGGACTCCTGAGGAGCGCAAGGAGGCGTGGAGAAAGTTAGAGGCAGAGTTCCGCCCCCACATCTGCTTTGACGGCGTGCCCTACCTGGAGGAGGGGACCCGCTGGCAGTATCAGATGCACATCTACGAGACCCCCTTCTACTATATCGACTACTGTCTGGCCCAGACGGCGGCGCTCCAGTTCCTGCTGGAATCCCGGAAGGATTACAAGGACGCCTTCCGGCGCTATGTCCGCCTGCTGTCCCAGGGCGGAGAGAAGGTCTTTACCGACCTGCTCCGGGAAGCCGGCCTGAAATCTCCCTTCGAGGAGGGAGCCCTCAAGGAAGTGGCGCAAGAGATCGAAGCCCTTCTGAAGAGCCTGGAAGAGACCTCCGGACTTTAACCCAGCAAACAGCCTCTGCGTCAATTTGCGCGGAGGCTGTTTTTCCGTGCTGTCGGACCGGGGAGAGGACGGTCGATTTCCCTTGACTTTGCTATCATTCCATGCTACATTATAAATATTGCATTACAATTTAAAGCTGTAAAGGTTGAAGTTTTTTACACGAGAGAAACACAACCGTGAAAGGACTGTCCCAACATGCCTGTTATCGATTTTTTGGAACGCAACGTCAAGCTCTATGGCAATGAAGTGGCCCTGGTGGAGCTGAACCCGGAGATCAAGGAGACCCGCCGGATGACCTGGAAGGAGTATGATCTCATCCAGCCCACCACCGACCAGCCCTACCGCCGGGAGATCACCTGGAATGTGTTCAATGAGAAGGCCAACCGTTTCGCCAACATGCTCATTTCCCGGGGCGTGAAGAAGGGCGACAAGGTTGCTATTTTAATGTATAACTGTCTGGAGTGGCTCCCCATCTACTTCGGCATTCTGAAGACGGGCGCTCTGGCAGTCCCCTTCAACTTCCGCTATTCCGCCGATGAGATCCAGTACTGCGCCGACCTGGCCGAGGTCCAGGTGCTGGTTTTCGGGCCTGAGTTCATCGGCCGAATCGAGAGCATCGAGCCCAAGCTCAGCAAGGGCCGCCTGCTCATCTACGTAGGGGACAACTGCCCCACCTTTGCCGAGAGCTATCGTGAGCTGTCTGCCGACTGCTCCTCCGCGCCGCCCCAGGTCCTCATCACCGACGATGACGACGGCGCCATCTACTTCTCCTCCGGCACCACCGGCTTCCCCAAGGCCATCCTCCATAAGCACCGGAGCCTGACCCAGGCCGCGGAGATGGAGCAGAAGCACCACCGCATCGGCCACGACGATGTGTTCCTGTGCATCCCGCCCCTGTACCACACCGGCGCCAAGTTCCACTGGATGGGCAGCCTGTTTGCCGGGGGCAAGGCCGTGCTGCTGAAGGGCACCACCCCGGAGATCATTCTGAAGGCCATTTCTGATGAACAGTGTACCCTGGTCTGGCTCCTGGTCCCCTGGGCCCAGGAGATCCTGGACGCGCTGGATCGGGGCGACCTGAAGCTGGAGGACTACAAGCTGGACCAGTGGAACCTGATGCACATCGGCGCCCAGCCTGTGCCGCCCTCCCTGATCCGCCGGTGGAAGGAATACTTCCCCCATCACCAGTACGACACCAACTACGGCCTGTCCGAGTCCACCGGCCCCGGCTGCGTGCATCTGGGCATGGACAACATTCACAAGGTGGGCGCAATCGGTATCCCCGGCTACCGCTGGGAGGTCAAGATCGTGGACGAGAATGACAAGGAAGTGGCCCAGGGCGACGTGGGCGAGCTCTGCGTCAAGGGTCCCGGCGTCATGACCTGCTATTACAACAACCCCGAGGCCACTGCCGAGGTCCTGAAGAATGGCTGGCTCTACACCGGCGACATGGCCATGCAGGACGAGGACGGCTTCATCTTCCTGGTGGACCGCAAGAAGGACGTGGTCATCTCCGGCGGCGAGAACATTTATCCCGTCCAGATTGAAGACTTCCTCCGGGCCCACAACAAGATCAAGGATGTGGCCGTCATCGGCCTGCCCGACCGCCGTCTGGGCGAGATCTGCGGCGCCATCATCGAGATCAAGGAGGGCATGACCTGCACCGAGGAAGAGATTAACGACTTCTGCATGGATCTGCCCCGCTACAAGCGGCCCAAGAAGATCATCTTCGCGGAGATCCCCCGCAACGCCACCGGCAAGATCGAAAAGCCCGTCCTGCGGAAGCGGTACGGAGCAGATCAGCTGGTCGCCCAGCAGAACAGAGGCTAACCAATTTCGGGTAAACCGGAACCGACAATGGAAAAGGAGCGGAAAGCATGCCCAGAGCCAGCAAAAAAGAGCGCAGCTTCGACCTGTACGAGCACATCGTCTCCCTTCGCACGGTGGAGGAGTGCTGCCGCTTTTTCGACGATCTGTGCGCAGTGACCGAACTGCGCGCCATGGAACAGCGGTTTGATGTGGCAAAAATGCTCCACGCGGGCAAGGTATACACCGCGATCCTCAACGAGACCGGGGCCAGCTCGGCCACGGTCAGCCGGGTCAACCGGGTCCTCAATTATGGGACCGGCGCCTTGGGCGAGATCATGGACCGGGTGACCGAGGAACAGGGTGAACCGGTCCGGCAAGAGACAGAAGACGGAGGAACCCCATGAAAGAACTGATGTTGGGCAACAAGGCGGTTGCCCGCGGACTATACGAAGCCGGCTGCTGTGTGATCTCCAGCTATCCCGGCACCCCCAGCACCGAGATCACCGAGGAAGCAGCCAAGTATCCGGAGATTTATTGCGAATGGGCCCCCAACGAGAAGGTGGCCCTGGAGGTGGCCCACGGCGCGGCGGTGGGCGGCAAGCGCGCGGCCTGCTGCATGAAGCACGTGGGCCTGAACGTGGCGGCCGACCCCCTGTTCACCATCTCCTACCAGGGAGTGGAGGCCGGGCTGGTCATCTGCGTGGCCGATGATCCCGGCATGTTCTCCTCTCAGAACGAGCAGGACTCCCGGCACTACGCCATTGCCGCCAAGATCCCCATGCTGGAGCCCTCGGATTCCCAGGAGGCCCTGGACTTCACCAAGCGGGCCTTCCAGTTGTCTGAGGAATACCACACCCCCATCCTGGTTCGCACCTGCACCCGGATTGCCCACTCCCAGAGCATCGTGAAGAAGGGGGAGCGTCAGGAGGTCCCCCAGAAGGAATACATCAAGGACCCGGAGCGGGTCATGATGACCACCAACTCCATGAAGGCCCACTACCGGGTGGAGGAGCGCACCAAGGCCATGACGGATCTGGCAGAGACCACCGACCTGAACCGCATGGAGATGGGGGCAGATACCTCCGTTGGTATCATTACCTCCTCTACCAGCTACCAGTACGTCCGCGAGGTCTTTGGCGAGAAGGCCTGCGTCCTGAAGCTGGGCCTGTCCTGGCCCATGCCGGTGGAGAAGATCAAAACCTTTGCCGCCCAGGTGGACAAGGTTCTGGTCATCGAGGAGCTGGAGCCCATCATTGAAAACCACTGCCGGCAGATCGGCGTGGAGGTCACAGGCAAAGAGCTTATCCCCATGGTGGATGAGCTGACCCAGGGCCGCATCGCCCAGTGTCTGGGCCGGGCCCCCAAGGCCACCGTCACCCTGGAGGACGACGTCCCCGGCCGTCCTCCCGTCATGTGTGCCGGATGTCCCCACCGGGGCGTGTTCTATACCCTGTCCAAAAACAAGTGCATGGTCTACGGCGATATCGGCTGCTACACCCTGGGTGTTATGCCGCCCCTGAACGCCCTGGATCTGAACGTCTGCATGGGCGCGTCCTGCTCCGGCCTCCACGGCTTCAACATCGCCGGGGGAGAGAAGCACGAGAAGCACAGCGTGGCCGTCATCGGCGACTCCACCTTCGCCCATTCCGGCATCACCGGCATTGCGGACATCGCCTACAACCGCAGCAACTCCACAGTGATCATCCTGGATAACTCCATCACCGGCATGACCGGCCATCAGCAGAACCCCACCACCGGCAAGACCCTCCGGGGGGAGCCTGCCGGCCGCATCGACCTGGAGGCCCTCTGCCATGCCGTGGGCTTTGAGCGAGTCCGGGTGGTGGACCCCAACCAGCTGAAGGAAGTGGACAAGGTCCTGAAGGAAGAACTGGCGGCGGAGGAACCCTCCGTCATCATCTCCCGCCGGCCCTGCGTGATGCTCAAGAGCGTAGAGAAGGCCCCGCCCCTGAAGGTGGACCTGGACAAGTGCAACGGCTGCGGCCTGTGCATGAGGATCGGATGTCCCGCCCTGAGCCTGCGGGTGGGCAAGGTTGAGATCGACAAGACCCAGTGCGTGGGCTGTCAGGTGTGCATGCAGATGTGCCACCGGGACGCCCTGATTGTGTAAGGAGGAAGAAGCATGGAAACGGTAAATATTATGATCGTCGGCGTGGGCGGCCAGGGTTCTCTTCTGGCCTCCAAGATGCTGGGGCACCTGCTGGTGAACGCCGGCTATGACGTCAAGGTCTCCGAGGTTCACGGCATGAGCCAGCGGGGCGGCAGCGTGGTCACCTATGTCCGCTTTGGCGACAAGGTCTACTCTCCCATCATCGACAAGGGGGAGGCCGACTACATCGTCTCCTTCGAGCTGCTGGAGGCCGCCCGTTGGATCGAGTACTTAAAGCCCACCGGCCGGATCGTCACCAACACCCAGCAGATGGAGCCCATGCCCGTCATCGCGGGTCTGGCCAAGTACCCGGAGAATCTGGTGGAGAAGATGCGGGCCAAGGGCATCCAGGTGGACGCCATGGACTGCCTGGCTCTGGCCGAGGAGGCCGGTTCTACCAAGGCGGTAAACATGGTCCTCATGGGCCGTCTGTCCCACTATTTCCCGGACATCGCCCCTGAGGCCTGGCAGGCCTCCCTGGAGGCCAACGTCCCCTCCAAGGTCCTGGAGCTGAACAAGAAGGCTTTCGCCCTGGGGCAGCAGGGGTAAAATCAATATGAAAAAATAGCCCGGCGTATTCGCGTCGGGCTGTTTTTGTGAGGTTTATTTTATAGTATAAAGGCCCCCGCCCCCTTCAGAGTTTATTCTCTGAAGGGGGCGGGGGCTTATAGGAAGAAGATAGGAATTGGAATCAATCACTCAGAGCGTTTTTCTGAGAGACGGGGGTTTTCTTGTCGTAGCAGGCGAAGGCTTCTTCCACCATATTCTGATCAGGCTTTCTGGTAAAGACGCTGATCACCGGGACGATGACCAGACCGGCCAGCATGGCGAAGGCGCCGCAGTTGATGGGGGACTGGAGCAGCACGGGGAAGAGGGGACGGCAGGCCAGATTCAGGATCATGATGCCTGCGCCAAAGATGAAGTTGACCCAGCAGGCGGCCTTGGTGACCTTCTTCCAGTACAGGCCGTAGAGGAAGGGGGCCAGGAATGCGCCGGCCAGTGCGCCCCAGGACACGCCCATGAGCTGAGCGATGAAGCTGATGGACTGCTTGTACTGGACGATGGCGATGACCATGGAGATCAGGACGAAGACCACGATGAAGCACCGCATGATGAAGACGGATTTCTTGTCGCTCATGTCCTTGATGATGTTGTCCTTCAGCAGGTCGATGGTGAGGGTAGAGGAGGAGGCGATGACCAGGGAGGACAGGGTGGACATGGAGGCGGAGAGGACCAGGATCACCACCACGGCGATGAGCAGCTCCGGCAGGCCCGAGAGCATGGTGGGGATGACGGAGTCATAGCCCTCGGCGGCAATGTCGATCTTGTCGGAGAAGAGCCGGCCGAAGCCGCCCAGGAAGTAGCAGCCGCCGGCCACCACGAAGGCGAAGAGAGTGGAGATGATGGTGCCCTTATGGATAGCCTGCTCGGACTTGATGGCATAGAACTTCTGGACCATCTGGGGCAGACCCCAGGTACCCAGACTGGTGAGGATGACCACGCCCACCAGGTTGATGGGGTCGGGGCCGAAGAAGGAGGCGAAGATACCGGGGACGTCTCCGTTGACCATCTCGGGGTCGGAGACCTGGGCCAGACCCTTCAGGGCCTCCATGAATCCGCCCTGGCTGCTGAGGACAGCGCCGATGACCACGCAGATGCCTACCAGCATGACGCAGCCCTGGATGAAGTCGTTGATAGCGGTGGCCATGTAGCCGCCGGCGATGACGTAAATTCCGGTGAGGACGCCCATGAGGACGATACAGACCGTGTAGTCAATGTGGAAGGCCATACCAAAGAGGCGGGACAGACCGTTAAAGAGGGAAGCGGTATAGGGGATGAGGAAGACGAAGACGATGATGGATGCGCCGATCTTCAGGCTCTTGCTCTGGAACCGCTGTCCAAAGAACTGGGGCATGGTGGCGGAGTTGAAGTGCTGGGTCATGATGCGGGTCCGGCGGCCCAGAATGGCCCAGGCCAGCAGGGAGCCGATGAGGGCGTTGCCGATGCCTGCCCAGGTGGCGGCGATGCCGTATTTCCAGCCGAACTGACCGGCGTAGCCCACGAAGACCACGGCGGAGAAGTAGGACGTGCCGTAGGCGAAGGCGGTGAGCCAGGGGCCCACGGAGCGGCCGCCCAGGACGAAGCCGTTGACGTCAGTGGCGTGCTTGCGGCAGTAGAGACCGATGCACACCATGACGGCGAAGTAGAGAATCAGAAGTGCTAATTTCACGGGAAGACCTCCATTCGGAAATATAATCTTTAATGCTTTCAAACTTTAACACCAAAAAGCGGAAAAGTCAATACATTTGATACGGTTTGTCAGAAAAAGCAGAAAAATACCCTTCGGACCAGGTCCGAAGGGTATTTTCGCTGAAAGAAGCATAGGATGTTTTACTTGGTTGCCCAGTTGCCGGTGGCCTGGGCGGTGAGGTAGGCGTTGATGAACCCGTCCAGGTCGCCGTCCATCACGGCGTTGACATTGCTGGTCTCATAGCCTGTGCGGGTGTCCTTCACTAAGGTGTAGGGCATGAAGACATAGGAGCGGATCTGGCTGCCCCACTCGATCTTCAGCTGCACGCCCTTCAGGTCGGAGATCTTCTCGGCCTTCTCCTGCATCTGCAGCTCCACCAGCTTGGCCCGGAGCATCTTCATGCAGTTGTCCTTGTTCTGGAACTGGCTTCGCTCGGTCTGGCAGGCCACCACCACACCGGTGGGGATGTGGATCAGACGAACGGCGGAGGAGGTCTTGTTGACGTGCTGGCCGCCGGCGCCGCTGGCCCGGTAGACCTGCATCTCGATATCCTCGGGGCGGATCTCCACCTCCACGTCCTCGGGCAGGTCGGGCATGACCTCCACGGAGGCGAAGGAGGTCTGGCGGCGGGCGTTGGCATCGAAGGGGGACACCCGGACCAGCCGGTGGACGCCGTGCTCACCCCGGAGATAGCCGTAGGCGTTTTCGCCCTCAACCATGATGGTGGCAGACTTCAGACCGGCCTCGTCGCCCTCCTGATAGTCCATGATCTTGTAGGTAAAGTTGTGGCTCTCGGCCCAGTGGGTGTACATACGGTAGAGCATTTGGGTCCAGTCCTGGGCCTCCGTGCCGCCGGCTCCCGCATGGAAGGCCAGAATGGCGTTGGAGGAATCGTACTCCCCGGTCAGAAGGGTCTGGAGCTTAGCGGCTTCCATGTTTTCGATGAGGGCGGCGTATTCGGCCTCCAGCTCTGGCAGGAAGGATTCGTCCTCTTCCTCGTTGCCCATCTCGCACATGACCATCATGTCCTCCCAGGCGGCGCGGCGCTTTTCCTGGGACTCCAGCTTGTTTTTTAGCTGCTTTAACTTTTGAAGGACCTTTTGGGATTTCTCGGGATTGTCCCAAAAGCCGTCGGCGGAGCTCTGGGCCTCCAGGAAGTCCACCTCACGGGCGGCGCTCTCCAGGTTCAGAGCCTGTTCCAGCTCGTCCAGCTGGGGGAGGAGGTTGTTGAGTTTGACCTTATATTCGTCAAATTGAAGCATCTGTCGATCACTCGCATTCTTTAGTCTTGATTTACTATTATATCTGATATTTTCTCCCCTGTAAAGGGAAAAACGCCGGGAAAACCGACGATTGTTCCCATCAGCGGTCGCTGACGGTTGGAACATCGGATTCCCAGCGAAAAATCATGTCGTCCAGATCCTGCGGCTCCGGGACGGGCGGCGGCGGAAGCCGGCGGGTGTTGCTCTCTGCCATGGGATGACCTCCTTCCATAGGGATATACAACCCAGTATACGCGGGAGAGGGAGAAGTATGTGCGCGAATTTTGGAAAAAGGATGACAGAATTTTTTCCCCGTGCTATGATAGAATAAAAGTAATCATAAGAGAGGTGTGCAGTATGCTGGAAAATTACGAGTCCCTGGCGGCCTCCTGCCCCATTGTAGAGGACCTGCGCTGGGAGACCGAGCTGGTCTGGATCAACCCGGAGAAAAAGCCCTGGGCCGAGGGCGCCAAGGAAATCAACCTCACCTTGGCGGACATTGACGATGCGGAAGTTCGTCTGGCCCGCTTCGCTCCCTTCCTCATGGCCGCATTCCCCGAGACCCTGCCCGCCGGCGGCGTCATCGAGTCCGCCCTCACTCCGGTCCCGACCCTCGGGAAACGCTTGGGTGAGAAGTACGGCAGCCGTCTGGAGGGGAGACTCCTGCTCAAGCAGGACAGCCACCTGGCCATCGCCGGCTCGGTAAAAGCCCGGGGCGGCATCTATGAAGTGTTAAAGCACACGGAGGATCTGGCCCTGGAGCATGGGCTGCTCAGCGGCGTGGAGGACGACTACACCAAACTGGCCACCCCCGAAGCCCGGGCTTTCTTCTCCCAGTACACCGTCCAGGTGGGGTCCACGGGGAACCTGGGCCTGAGCATCGGCATCATGAGCGCGGCGGTGGGCTTCCAGGTCATCGTCCACATGTCCGCCGACGCCAAGCAGTGGAAAAAGGATCTGCTCCGGCAGCACGGCGTCACCGTGATGGAGTATTCCTCCGACTACAGCGAGGCGGTGAAGCAGGGGAGAGCCAGCTCCGACGCCAACCCCAAAAGCTACTTTGTGGACGATGAGAACTCCAAAAACCTCTTTCTGGGCTATGCCGTGGCAGCCAAGCGGTTGGTGGGCCAGTTGAAAAACCTGGACGTGACGGTGGATGAGGCGCATCCCCTCTTTGTCTATATTCCCTGCGGCGTGGGGGGCGCACCCGGGGGCATTGCCTTCGGTTTGAAGCAGATGTTTGGCGACTCAGTCCATGTGTTCTTTGTGGAGCCCACCCAGGCCCCCTGTATGCTTCTCGGCATGGCCACCGGCCTCCAGAACGGGATTGCCGTCCAGAATATCGGCCTCACCGGCCTCACCCACGCCGACGGCCTGGCGGTGGGGCGGCCCTCCGGCTTCGTGGGGAAGGTGATGGGGCCCATCCTCAGCGGCGAGTTCACCCTCCGGGACGAGAAGCTCTACGATTACATGCGGGATCTTCTGGAGACAGAGGATATCTTCATCGAACCCAGCGCCTGTGCAGCCATCCAGGGGCCGGTGATGCTGAACCGGTTCCCGGAATCCCGGGCCTATCTGGAACGAAACGGCCTTGTGGAAAGGCTGCCTCAGGCTACCCACATCCTCTGGGCCACCGGCGGCAGCCTGGTACCGGAGAATATCCGGGAGGAATATGTGAACACCCATTTGTAAAAAGAAGAGGAACCCTGCTCGTCCTGAGCGGGGTTCCTTTTCTCAGAGTATATTCAGATGGATACGGGGATTCTCCCCGGCGGCGGCCCGGAGGACCCTGACCACCCGCTGGGCGTAGGGCGTCAGACCATCTGCCTCCCGGAGGGTAATCGTGACCTCCTGGGTGAGGTCGGTGAGGCAGTCAAAGAGGGCGTCCAGGTTGCCCCCATACCAGCTGGGGAAGGACAGCTCCCGGGCCAGCAGGGGATGGAGGAGGGCCTGATCCCCCAGAATGTGCCCGTCCAGCGTCAGCTCGACCATGGTCATTCCTCCCCGTAGAGAAGTTCAAAGGACGCATAGTGGTCCTCTGTGTAGTAGATCAGGCCGTCGTTGGAATAGACGATGCGCTTTGCTCCCCGGCTGTCAGCCCCCAGGGTGTCGATGTCGCACTCGTGGTACTCCCGCCCGTCTTTCTCAGGCAGCAGGCCCTCATAATTGCCAAAATAGCTGCCGCCGATACACATGCCGGGGGCGTAGGGCTCCAGAGAGCCGCCTTCCCAGCCCAAGGCCTGGGCTTCTTTTTTGGTAATAAAGTTGTCGGGCAGATGGCCGTAGGTGTGGAGGTAGAGGGCTACCTCTTCTTTGCTGGTGTAAGCCCCCTCCTCGGCGATGGCCGCGTCTTCGTCAGAGGCCGGAGTGGTGACGAACAGGGTGGGGTCAAAGTCACCGGCGGTGTCGCCGCATCCCGAGGCGGTAAAGACCAGGAACAGGGACAGGAGGGCCAGGAACAGGGCAGAAAGTCTTTTTTTCATGTTGTATTCTCCTAAAACTGGATGGGATTCGTTTGCCCAGGTCGGGAAAACTGGTTTGGGGTGATACGAATGAAGTATGAGAATCCTCAGATGGAGGCCTATTTTGCCTCACTTCCTCCCAAGGTGCGGGCCTTTATCAACCGCTCAAAGGCGGATATCTCCACACCAGGGGAGTTGATGCTCATTGGGGAGCATTTCCGCAACAGCTTCGGCTGTGCGGAGGAAGAAAATACCCGCTGAGGACAGACCCGACTCCGCTGTGGACGCATCGTCCCGCAGCGGAGTCGGTTGCGCTTGCAGGAGCCATTTGTTTAACGTTGTTTCCAAGGTATTCAGAGGCAGATCCATCAGGGGGACGTCCTGGGGTTTCGGATCTTCCTCATAAAGTTACCACAAAACCCCTGGAAAGTCCAGCTTATGTGGATGAGATTCTGAAAGGTTTGCCGGTAAAAGAAAAGTGGGACAGCAAATCGTGTAGGCGGTTTTGTGGGTTTTTCCATCTAAAAAACAAACACATTTCCCTGCAAAAACTACCTATCGTGAAAGGATCAGATCTCGTAAAATAGTAGACAAAGCGGGTTTTTCGTCGATGCGGCTTATCACCGCCGAAGAGTGCGCCTTCCCAGGCGCTTGCCAATCAGCTGTGCTGGGGGCAGACGGGACGGCTGCCAAGCAAAGATACTGCGGCAAACACCGACTGATTGTGCTATAATGACAGCAAAGGGGGGGATCGGTATGCTGCGAATGGAAATCGCGCTTTTCATGGTTCTGGCCTTTGTGGCCTGTGTTTATTTTTCCGCCGGGCGAAAGAGCACGCCGCTGCACAGGACGTTTTCTGTCCTGCTGGTCGTTGTCCTGATTCATCTGGCGTTGGACGGGGTCACTGTTTACACCGTGCATCATTTGGAGACCGTACCGAGGTTTTTGAACGATGCGGTTCACAGGCTGTTTTTGGGCAGCATGGTGCTGGTGATCTATCTGTTTTATCAGTATATCGCCATTCTGGTGGAGGATGAGACCGGGAAGCCCCGGCGGCTGGACTGGCCTGCCAGAATCTTTTTGGCTGTGGCGGAGCTGGGCAATTTCCTGCTGCCGATCTCCTACACGGTGACCCCAGAGGGGAACTATTCATCCGGGCCCTATATGCTGGTCCCCTATGGGGCTGTGGCCTTTTATCTGCTGCTCTGCGCCGGACTTCTGGCTGTGAATCGGAAGCAGATCGACAAGAAGAAAAAAACTGTCATTGGGATAGCCCTTACGATTGAATTTATTGTCTGCGTTTTGCAGGGTCTGCATCACACCTGGCTCATCAGCGGTATGGGCATTACATTGATGACGCTGTCCTTCTACCTGACGATGGAAAACCCCGATATCCTGCGCGCCGAGCTGACCGAGCAGAAGATGTCCATGCTTTATTTAAAAAGTCAGGTCAATCCTCATTTTCTGTATAACACGCTGGACACTATCCGCATTCAGGCGCAGCTCAACGGGGACAAGCCGGTTGCCGACCTGCTCATGCGGCTGGTCGATTTCTTCCGGCTGAGCGTCAAGGTCGACCGGCAGATGGTCGCGCTGGACGACGAGCTGGAGATGCTCGAGGCTTATATGGAGCTGATGTGCTACCGCTACCCCGAGCTGGAATGCACCTATGACGTCGACCCGAATCTGGGCGGCGTCCAGGTGCCCAACTTCATCCTGCAGCCCATCGTGGAAAACAGCCTGCTGCACGGCCTGAAAAACAAGGGCTACCGGGGAAGCGTGACCATTTCCGCACGGAAAACAGCGGAAGGGCGCATGGAAATCTGTGTTCGGGATACGGGCAGCGGCTTTGCAGAGGGGAAAAAAGCGGCAATCGATCAGATGCTCCTGACCTACGCCAAGCAGGCGCCCAAGCTCACGGGCAACAGCATCGGCATGCTGAACGTGCAGAAGCGGATCAAGCTGCTCTGCGGGCGGGAATACGGACTTTCGTACACGGAAAACGCGGGAGGCGGCGTGACGGCGCATCTGCTGCTGCCTTTGGAGGAGGAGAATGTGAAATGAAAAAGCTACGTGTGCTTTTGGTGGATGATGAGATCATGATCCGTGAGGGCTTCAAGCGGCTTTTTGACTGGCAAGCCCACGACTGTGAGGTGGTGGGCGAGGCTGGCGACGGCATGGAAGCACTGGCAAAAATCGACACCCTGCGCCCGGATATCGTCATCATGGATGTCAACATTCCCATCATGAACGGTCTGAAGGTCATCCAGCTCAGCCGCATCAAGCACCCCAATACCGCCTTTGTGATCGTATCAGGCTACGACGATTTTTCCTACTGCCGGGAGGCGCTTCGGCTGCAGATCACGGACTATATTCTCAAGCCTGTGAACTACGAGGAGTTCGGTACCTGCATCGACAACCTGAAGATCTCCCTGTTTGAGCAGCGGGTATCGGCTACGACGGAACCGGAGAATCAGGAGGAGCGATCCATCACCGGCATCACCCGGTATCTGCAGGAGCATCTGGAAGAGGAAATCAGTCTCTCCGTTTTGGCTGAACAGTTCCATTTGAATCCTCAGTATATCAGCCAGCTGTTCAAGAGTGAGATCGGCGTGAATTTCCTGACCTATCTGACCAATATCCGGATGGAAAAGGCGAAGAAGCTGCTGCTCTCCACCTCCCTTTCCATTGCAGAGGTGGCGGAACAGTCCGGCTATGGGGACTACCGGGTATTTACAAAGGCGTTCAAGAAATCGGAAGGCATCACCCCATCCCAGTACCGGCGGGATTTCCTAGAAGGAGATCGGGTGCATGAACCATGTATATAAATAGATGCATTTAACCGGTGGTTTTGACTCGAAATAGCGTATTGGGCTTCCGTCTGGGCGAATACTACCAGGACCGGGGCTTTCTATTTGCCCAGGATAACGGAGGCCCCATGCACCCGGACAGCGTGACAGACTGGCTTAAGAAGTTCAGCAAACGCCACGGCCTGCCGCACATCAATCCACACGGGTTTCGGCACACTATGGCCTCTATGCTGTACTTTAACGGCGTGGACTCTGTCTCCATCTCCAAGCGTCTTGGACATGCTCAGGTATCTACCACGGCAAATATATACGCCCACGTCATCGAAGAGGCAGACCAGAGAAATGCCGATATCCTCTCTGAAATATTCCTCAAAAAGGCCAGACTTTGAAACCGAGTTGAACTAAAGTTGAACTTTCTAATCAGGTCAAAAACCAAATATTACTAAAAAGTTAGAAAAACACCCCGTTTCGATATGAAACAGGGTGTTTTTATGGTTGCGGAGGCAGGACTTGAACCTGCGGCCTCCGGGTTATGAGGAGTCATCCTAAAAATTTTCGAACAAAACAGCCGAATTTCATGGACTTAGGAGTCGATTTTAGGGAATTTTCAAACCTTTCGCTCATTGCCTCACAACTGGAAAACGTGGGCTGGGGTCAAATTGGGGTCAATATTTCGTTATAATCAGGCATCCGTGAGGGGGAGTTGAACAGACGGAGTGTATTTCCCACTTTGTCTTTCTTGTGTCAAAAAGCTTGATTCTGTTGAAGAATCGGGTTTTTCTTTTTTAGTCTTTTCCCACCATTTCACCCCATACTGTATCCCATACCAGGAGTGAAAATCTACCAGATATCTACCATTTGCTACACAAGTGCATTCTGCGGCGCTCGGCGGCCACCGGTGCGGTCATCAGCGGCCACCTTGCGGCGCAGCGGCCACCCGTAGTTAGGTGGTCATTTTAGGTTTAATCACCACAGTGTAGTGCTTGGTTGCACGCTTCAGGATGGCGTTGGCAGATACCTCGTCATTGAGAATCATGGAGCTCCAACTGGCCGGTTCCCGCTGTGAGCAGATAATGGTGCTGAGGTTAATCTCGCATCGTTTCTCCAAGATTTCAAACAAGACCTTCACCTCACGCTCGTCTGTAATGGTGTGCAGCAGGAAGTCGTCCAGAATGAGCAGAGCAGCACCGCAGATCTTCTTCAGTCGTTTCTGGTACTTGGAATAATCCTGTGCTTTGAGCGCCACCAGAGTTTCCAGGAGAGTCTCGCAATGGTGGTATTCCACCTTGTAGTTGTTGCAGGCAACAATCGTGTTTTTAATGAACGTGTAGTTTACCTTTCCCAGCTCCAACGCTTGGGTGCAGGTCTCTTCCAACGCCTGTTTGCTGTATTTCTTAGTAAAACTCAAAACGCCCTGGCACATCCGGTAGGTCTGTACCTCCAGCTTGCGGCTGGCAAGAATATGCTTAATCACTGCTTCGGTGTTGGGGCCAACGGTCATGGCTTTCCGGATAAAATAGGTTCCGTTCCATTCGGAAAGTTCCCTATAGTTTGGCGGGAGATGATTTGGATCCGTAGACCACTGGCTCTTGGCGGTAGCTCTGGGCCACTCGCAGATAAATGCTCCTTCTTTGGAGAAAATCTTCACCGTGGCAGCCGAGGCCCGGATAAGCACTTCCTTGTGCAGATAGGCTCGGTCTACGCTGTAATACGCATTGTCGAAGCGAACGTGGTAGTCCGAGGATACTTTAGCTGTCCGGCGCTCCATATATTCATAAGGAACAGGAGGCAGCGGCATGAGCTCCCGGCGTTCCTCATCCCAGTAGTAGCGGCGGTTGTGCGGCTTCTTGGTGAACGGGGCGTTATTGAGCTTGTCCAGATGCTTCCAAAGGTCTCGGTTGAACTGCTCCAGACTGAAGTAATCCATCTCCTCCATGTCGTGGAAGAATCCCTTTTCCAAAATGCCAACGGCGTTCTCTACAGAACTCTTGTACTTGGGTTTCTTCACCTTGGCAGGCAGGATAGCCGTGTGGTTGTGCTCGGCCCACTCAGCGTAATCCTTGTTCAGCTCCGGGTCGATCCAGTCCTTGTTGGCAATGACGGCCTGCTTGCAGTTGTCGCAGACCACCAGGGCCGGGACGCCGCCGAAATACTGCAGGGCATTGTTGTTGACGGCGATCCACTGCGGCTCCTTGGTAGAAACCATGCCCTCCGCATAGATGTACTGGGAATACGGCAGCACCGCTACAAAAACCACGATGGTCATGACCTCGCCAGTGAGATGATCTACCATCTGGAAGGTCTTTCCGGCGAAGTCCACCTCCATCTTCTGGCCAATGACGGCGTTGAAATGCAGTGTTTCCTTGTTTTCCTCGCACCACTTGGAGTAGTTCTCACAAAACTGCCGGTACGAGTAAAACTTCAGCCCACAATCCCGGCATTTCTTGGCGTATCGGTTCCAGAGAACCACAAGGGTCATGTTCTTCCGAGACGACATATCCTTGGCAACTGCCTCATAGTCTGGCATTTCGTAGCTGAGATCTCGACCCGCAATCGACGGGTTCTTCCCATAGACCATCTCTGCGATACCGTAGTTGGTGATTCCCTGCGGGAGAGGATAGCCAAGGCTTCTGCATGCCTTGAATGCACGCAGGAAATCATTGACACCCGAGGGGCTGGCGTTGAGCGACTTGGCTATTGCCATGCCACTCATACCCAAAGCGTAGTGTTTTGTAATGATGTCTTTGTAGTCTAACATCCATTACCCTCCTAATAGTGAATTTCCGCTGTTGCGGATACCACTATTATGGGGGATACATGGACTACATCAAGGGGCTGCCGCTGGCACCGCACTGCTGCTGTTCAGCTCCGCACCAGCTGCCGCTGGTTACCGCTGTATGCATGTACATTCAGTTGCCTCCTTCTGGAGTCCAACTTTTTGTCCGCAACCCCGGCCCAAAGGAGCTGTCCCAGAACTTTCACATTCTGCGGCAGTTCCTTTCTCTTTGGAGGGCGTCTTCTCACAGCCAATAGGGTGCATTCTTATCGAGATAGTCTTTGCGTTCCTTCCAGTCCGGCATCAGCATGGTCAAGAATGAATAGAATTGCTTCGAGTGATTTGGATGTATCAGGTGGCAAAGCTCGTGCATCACTACATATTCAATGCAATTTCTTGGAGCTTCAAGAAGTCGTTTGTTCAGCGTGATGATTCTCTTTTTTGTCAAGCAAGATCCCCAACGAGTTTCCATGTCTCGGATTCTTAGGGTTGGCTTTTCAATACCGTATTTTCTTACCAGCGGATACAGATCTTCCAGCACTTCGCTGAATACTGTTTGGCATTCTTGATCGAGAAAGCGAGCTACAATGCGTCGTTTTTTTTCAACGTCGTTTATGTCTTTCATTTCGAGGAAAATATAAACACCATCAGTTGATATCGTATCTTTTTTTGCCTGAGATACTTGCAGGCGTAATCCTCGACCTTGAATGTAAAATGTTTCTCCACTTACATATTGTTTGGGCTGAGGTCTATACTGTTCCATTTCGCGGAAATGATCGATTGCCCTGAGAATATACGCAGCCTTACTGTGGATGAACTTATCGATTTCTTCGCAAGAAACCATCTCATTTGCTGAAACAAACACACTGCCATCTTTACGAACTCTTAGATTGAGATTTTTTACGTTCTTCCGTTCTAACTGGTAACAAATCTCTCGATTCTCAATAATGACACTTCTTTTGATTTCTGTATCCATGATTTAGAACCTCCGAAGAGCGACCGTCTTAACATTATCGATGATTTTATCGATCAGTTCGAAAGGCAGAACCAACTCACGAGTTTTTTCATACTCGTAGAAAAGATCGTCGATGTCCTGAGAGATTCTATCATGGATTGTCTTGTTGTTTGTCCAGTCAACCTGACTATGCGTTGCAATAATCTTTGTAATTTCTTCTGCAACTTCTGCAACAAAGTCGGATGTAATCTTCTCGTCCTCAACCTCGTCAAAGATTGCGTTGAGCACACCGTAGAACGCCTGTGCATGAACATTGGACTTGATGCGTTCCGGATAACTTACAGTGCTCTTGCCTGCATGATAGTCTTCCATAATCGTGCGCATCTTGGCAAGATACTCCGCTTCAGAGATGACCTTTTCCTTGTAAAGCTCCAAAGCCTCTTTGATTCTCTTGGAAAAGCTATCGTAGTAAGCAGGATTCTCATCACGCTTGCTGCTGATGCTCTTTGTCATTCTGCTTGTAATTGCATCAGCTTTGGAGCGCAAAGAGCCAAGTTCTTCAAGCTCTTTCTCAAAATCATCCTTATTCAGAATATCAATAGGATTTGTGATTTGTTTTAAGCCTGCAACAGACAGATGCGTATCAAGAAGGTTCTGCATCAAAGGCTCATATTCACTGTTGTCGATTGCATCACAGTACCGAATTTTTACACTGCGGCGAACTTTCGCAAAGAAGATAAAGGTATCTTGATATTTCTTTCGTTCCTCTTTCGGCAAAGCATTGTACGTTTGCTCCGCATTCAGCACCAAGTTTAAAGCTCGACCAAAGGCGCAAAGAAGGCTGTAGAAATCTTCTCTGATCTTGTCATCGGCCAGAAATACTTCGACAGCTTCAGAATCGTTTTTGCTGGATACTGGCGCGAATAGCTCCACCAACTGCGTGTAAGAACTTCTGAGATCACCGATAGCCGTCATAACATCAACGACAACGCCCTTCAGATCACCGCTATCAAAGTTCTCAAGCCCTGCACCACTATACATATCCATTGCCGTATCCAGCTTTTCAATCAAGCCGCGATAGTCAACAATCAAGCCGTAGTCTTTGCCTTCATATAGACGATTGGTTCTCGCGATAGCCTGCAATAGTCCATGCTCTTTCAGTTCCTTGTCGATGTAGAGCACTTGACAAATGGGAGCATCGAAACCTGTGAGGAGCTTGCTGCATACGATCAGAATATCAATCTCGCCGTCGCAGAACTTATTCTTCATGGCTTCTTCGTAACGATCAGCGTCCCCATACTGCTTCATCATCTTGTTCCAGTAGGAGATAACCAAATCGTCCGTGCCTTCGTCCATGTCGTCAACACTTTCTCGCATATCGGGCGGTGAAATCACAACCGCACAAGTCAGATCACCAAACCTTTCAAAGCACTCCAGATAACGAATTGCATCTCGCTTATAGTTCGTTGCAAGCATTGCCTTAAACCCAGTGTGCTTATATCCCTCTACGAAATGCTCGCTGATATCCAGAGCAATGCGTTTGATGCGGGCATCGGTAGAGGTCAAACGGCGAATGCTACTCCATTTCTTGCGAAGATCTTCTTTCTGGGAATCCGTCAGTCGCTTTGTCGTCTGCTTGAACCACAGGTCAATGTTCTCTTCGTCTACCCGCTGATCAACAAAACGTCCTTCGTAAATCAAAGGAACGATAGCACCGTCTTCCACGCCATCTTTGATGGTGTATTTATGGATCAGCTTGCCAAACTTGGACATGGTGTTTTTCTCACGCTTCATCAGCGGCGTTCCAGTGAAACCGATATAGCAGGCATTGGGGAACACGCTGCGCATCTTGGTCGCCATGAGGCCGTAGTTAGAGCGGTGGCTTTCGTCTACCAGAACAAAGACGTCCCGAGAGAAATTCTTGGTTTCTTGGCGCTCCGCAGTATTAAACTTATTGATAATACTGGTGATTACATCTGCGTTTGAACTGTTGACCAATTCTACCAGATGCCGGCCGCTGGTGGCACGGGCAGGGTTCAGCCGCGTGTGTGCAAATGTAGATGCAATCTGCCCGTCCAGTTCCTTGCGGTCTGTTACAATGACGACACGGGGATGACAAGCCGCCAGCTCCATCAAAATATATTTTGCCAGCATAACCATGGTCAGACTCTTGCCGCTGCCCTGTGTGTGCCAGATCACGCCGCTTTGCCGGTTACCCTTCTCGTCCTCTTCGGCAATGGTTTTCATAATCTCCTTGATGGCAAAATACTGCTGGTATCGGCAGATCTTTTTCACATTTGCATCAAATAGAACGAAGTATCGAATCAGCTCGAAAACACGCTCCTGGCTGAACAGAGAAACGATATTCCTGTCCTGTTCGGTAGGTATCCGCTCGGCAACAAGGGTATCCAGCTTTGCCTGGAGCCATTCTGTATTCTGCTCTTTCCAAACGTTCCAGAACTTCTTGGGCGTACCGGCAGTGGCATATTTGACAGCATTCTTGTTGGCTGCCAGAACGATCTGCGCATATTTGAAAAGCTGCGGAATATACTCGGCCTGCTGATTGCGGATCATCTGTTCCACAGCCTGATCCACAGAAATCTGCGGCGCCTTGCACTCAATCACGGCAAAAGGAATCCCGTTGATAAACAGAACAATGTCCGGGCGCGCGTTGTGCTGCTTGTCCTGACTGTCCACGGAGAACTCTTCCGTCACATGGAACACGTTATTCTGCGGATTCTCCCAGTCAATGTATTTCAGGTTGAAGCTGAGCATCCTTCCTTCACCAACGGTTTCCAGATAGCTTCTGCCCAGCAGCAGCGCATCGTAGATTTTCTCACTGGTGCGCACAAGACCGTCGGTCAGCGGCTCGTCGAGGTCCTCCATAGCCCGCTCAATGTTGGCGGAAGAGAACTCGTTCTCGACGCCGGCATAGGCGTACCGGTTCAACCGGCGAAGCTGGCCCCGCAGGACATCTTTCAGCAGCACATGGTATCGACTGCCGCGCTGCTTTTCGCAGTCCTCGGGCGAAATGTATGTGTAACCTATGGACTCCAGAAGTTCAATGGCGGGATTCTGGCTGGCGTTGACCTCCAGATAGGCGTTTTTGTCCATGAAAAGGCCTCCTTTCGGATTGGCTTTAGAAAGCACGAAGAGCGGGGCGGGGAAATCCCGCCTCGCTGTATCGAACATTAGGTTTTATTGTTTTCTTCGTCAGGATAAAAAGCAGAAGTTATTGCTTTCTTGATATTTTCGCTATAGGCTTCCTGCATAGCCTTTACAATCTCTGCTAACGATGCAGATAGCTCAGAAAAGGGAGTTATGGCTTGAACTTCGAGTTCTTTTGCTTTTTCAAGAGTTGTTTGGGCGGTTGCTGCTTTTTGAGCTTCCCTCGTTTCAATCAGATCTGTCACATGCTTCTCTTCCAGAACTTCATATGCCGCAGTCTTATCGATAATTGCCTTAACGAGCTTGTCCATCTCTGAGCCCTCAGAATAGTCAGCCGCAGCATAATATCGGATGCGATTATCTCTGGTCATCTTGAACACCTTGGTTTTATCAACGGTATCCGGATTGTAAACGCCTATAGAATGGCCGCCATATGAATTTACCAGCTTCATGCACGGAATATCTGTATCGCTATCTCCGATGTAGACCATGTTTCTAAAAGGCACACGCAGATCTTCGGGGGCAAAATAATCGTTTACTCCGGCATCGTTGATATCGAGAACACCCTTTTCGATTCTAAATAAGAACTGGGTCTTATTGGTGTAATTGATAACCTGCGCAGGCCAGACCGCAATTCCTCGTTCGTTATAGAAGAATGAACTGGCGTAGATTTTTTCAAAAGCCCCATTCTTAGCAATCTCAGTACCTTCAATCATTTCTTTCAAGCCAGACGAAATGATATAGTGTTCGACAATTACATTATGTTCTTTTCCATACTCCCTGATGCGTTCAAACCATTCTGCAACACCGGGAAAGAGCTGAACTTTGGCACCATATTCAGCAAGCGCTTTTTTGTTGAAAATGAGGTTGCCCTCGGCCTCTTTAACCATCTTGTACATGTAGGCAAGATTACCGTCCATGTCGTTGTCCTGTGCCATACCGTTGGATTCTTTCCAGAACTGCCCAACATCATAGCCGACAGATTGTATGTACCCTTGAGCCTGCATATCATCGGGGGACAGAGTTTTATCAAAATCGTAGCAGATTGCCAAAACAGGCAATTCTTCTTTGTGCTTTCGTTCAAACGCCATTATTCAACACTCCTTCCATGGCTATATTTTTACACCTTCACAATGCCCGTCAGCAGAAGCTGCATCAGGGCTTTTTTCTTTTGTTTTTCCTGCTCTAAATCCTGCTGGAGCAGATCGATTTCGTGGTCGGCGGTTGTGAGAACTTTCGCAATTGTTTTTTGTTCGTTTAACGGAGGATATGGAATTTTTATTCTTCCAAAATCTTCATAACTAATCTGTTTCCCATCCCGAACACCATACACCGCAACACTTAATCTGCTAATGCAATCAGGGCTCTTGAAAAACTGTTTATAGTAGCCATTATCAATTGGATAGCTTGCAGACAGGACAATATATGCAGGGCTCACAATACCTTCATATTCGGAATATTCAATTCCACCTTGAAAAGAGCGTAGACTTATTACGAAGTTTCCCTTGGCCACCTTTTTATATCCTGACAATGATTTATTTGTGTACTTAATATCAATATCAACCTGACTGCGAGGTATGATGCCCCTGTCCTGCGTTACAGAAAGGACTTCCAAAGTACCATCGTGTTTTTTGTCGGTTATATTCTCGAAAATTGTGCGAGCACGAATAAACCGCCACTCTTCATTAAACCCCGGCAACCGCCTCTTTCCGGTTAAAAGCTGCTGCATCAGATACTTTTTCTGCCGCTGCTTTTCCGCAAGGAGCTTTTCTTTCGATTCAATAACCTTGTCCTGTGTAGTGAGAATCTTGGCAATTTTCTTCTGTTCATCAATGCTTTTCGGGTAACACATTGCAATGGTATTTAAGTCATCCTGATTAATCTTCGGCATGCCTGTTCTCATCGAACATTCCACAGCTCGTTTATAGAAACTATATCCAAGCATTAAGTTGAGCAGATATGCCTTATCAATTTTGTCCGTAGGTTTAATTGAATAGCAATCCGCACTGCAGATCCCCTCAAAATGTGGAGCACAAACTTTATTGAGGTTAGGACGAATTTTGCTGTACACAATCGAATCCGAATCGAAATAAAACTTTCCTGAAATCAGCCCTAATTCAGCTGCAGATTGAGTTTCAAGAATACGCCCTGTATCTTTCTCAATGTTGTCCGGTCCAATATGTTGCATTTCAAAATAGGGTTGCTCTTTGGGGTTGACCAATCCAGACGAAATTATACCGAGTTGCGAAAAAGGAGACTTGCTCCAGTCTGATGGAATTATATCTGATCCGACCTTCTTATATCCCTCCGGCACATTTCCGCGCCGGATTTGTTCAATTCTATCTCTTACTTCCGGTGTCATTATTTTTTACCAAACCTCTCACCAAACTCCATAAGAGCCTTTAGCCCATCTGGATTCTTGATCAACTCTGGAAGAAGTTGGAGTGCCAATTGCTGATTGAATTGATCCTGTGTGGGGGTATTTTGCTGCTGTTTTTGGGCCTCATTGACGTTGATTGCATTTTGAATCTGAACTTTTCGCAACAGTGCCTCTTCTTGGGTTTTTTCTCTTAATCCGTTGGGATAATACGAATGTTTAATGTCATCCCAATGTATATCCTTGAGCTTTAATGCTTTGCCCATCTCTTCCAACAGCTTTAAGTGCTTGTCTGCAATATTGGGATTTAGCTCTGGCTTTTTATCGGCCTCGTTCAGGAAGTCGCTGTATGCTTTTCGAACAGAAGTATCTTTATAAAACACGACATCAACCGAATTGAGCGCGTGTACGCTTTCTTCAGCCACAATCATATATCTATATGACATCAGTGTTTCAAAAATTTTCATCTTACTTTTATATGTAGCATTTCTCTTTTGCCACCATATTGTGACCAGTGTTGCCAACAGCCCAGAAATCAGAGCGGTGGTAATAACAAGAATAATACTTTCCATAATCTCTCTCCTTTACAGCACCAGTTCTTTCGGATGCTTTCTTATTCGCACCTATGCCTTGGTAAGCCACATCCAGCGACTCACTTCTTCAGCTTCTTTACACCTTCGCTCAGCTCGTCCACTTTGGATGTTTCAATGGATGCTACAAAAGCCTCTTCCACCGGTGTGAGTTCCATATTTTGCATCTGCTTGAATTTTTGGTATTCCTCCTTGGCTTTCTGTTCCGCCAGAGCATGAGATACCTTGCCTGCGTTCTGCAGCACTTCGCTGTCGGTCATGCGGAGATAATCATCCAGTCGCGCAATCCAGTCCTTCATGTACATGGGCTTGCGGCGCAGAGCCTGAAGCTCGGCCAGATCCAGATAGGCCGACACAAGGTGATTCAGCGTGCCGAGTTCATCTTCGTTCAGGTAGTTCTTCGCGATCTTGGCTTCTGCCAGTGTGGGCCGCTTACCCTTGAAGGAAGTCATTCCCATCATGGGCAGCAGGGCGTTGGCTCTGCCGCTCACCAGTTCGGCGGCTGTCTGGCCGGTTGCGGCGAACAACATCTTATTCTGCACGGTTTTGAAGAACACGGTGGTCTCTGCGGCGTTGGGGGAGTAATCGGCGCTGGTGGCATAGATGTCCAGTACCTTTCTCCAGAACACCTTCTCGGAGGAACGAATGTCCCGTACGCGAGCAAGCAATTCGTCAAAGTAATTGCCGCCGCCCGCCTGCTTCAGCAGTTCGTCATTCATGGCAAACCCTTTGATCAGGTATTCGCGCAAAACAGAGTTGGCCCAGATACGAAACTGTGTGCCGCGCAGGGATTTCACGCGATATCCGACAGAAATGATCACGTCGAGGTTAAAGTAAGTAATGTTTCTGTTTACCTGACGATCGCCCTCGGATTGAACTGTTGCAAAATTTGCAACAGTTGCGTCCTCGGTCAACTCGCCCTCCTGAAAGACATTTTTAATGTGTCTGGAGATTGTGGACTTGTCTCGCTGGAAAAGTTCAGCCATCTGGTCCAAGGAAAGCCAAACGGTATCATGATCCATTCGGACATCGATTTTGGTCTGGCCGTCTTCGGTCTGATAGATAATCAGTTCACCTTTGTTTTCGCTCATAATCCCAGCTCCTCCAAATACTTTGCCATCTGGGCCTGTACTTCGGCAAGTTCGGCTTCAATGTTGGCAATGTTCTGTTTCACTCCGTCGATATCTACCAGTTCTTCTTCCTCAAAGGTATCCACATACCGGGGGATATTCAGGTTATAGGCATTCTCGCGGATCTCGTCGCGGGATGCGCGGTAACTGTACTTGTCCACCTTTTCCTCACGGGCTTCGTAGGTGCTGACGATGCGGGTAATATCACTGTCACGCAGAATGTTTTGGTTTTTGCCTTTCTCATAGTTGCCGTCACCGGATGCATCGATGAAAAGCACATCATCACGGGTGCGGCCCTTTCTGAACACCAGAATAGAGGCAGGAATGCCGGTGCCATAGAACAGGTTTGCCGGCAGACCAATCACGGCATCCAGCAGATTCATTTCCACCAGCTGCTTACGAATTTTACCTTCGCTTGCGCCACGGAAGAGAACACCGTGGGGAAGAACCACTGCCATACGTCCGTTTTCGGCATCGAGGCTGTGCAGCATATGAAGAACAAATGCATAGTCGCCCTTGGAAGAAGGCGGAACTCCCCAATCAAATCGTTTCCACGGATCCATGGATGCGGTCATTTTCTCTTTTTTCTTTCCCTTTTCGTCGGACACGGCATTGGCCAGGAACCCGCTGTCCCATTTATCCAGGCTAAACGGTGGATTTGCAACCACCACCTGGAACTTCATGAGCTTATCGTCTTC
The DNA here is from genome assembly GCA_030535235.1 of Bacillota bacterium. GTDB lineage: Bacteria > Bacillota > Clostridia > Oscillospirales > Oscillospiraceae > Evtepia. The sequence continues at coordinate 22,664 of JAUNCL010000004.1, read as the reverse complement.
AATATTCTGCGGATTGGAAATGGTATCGCCCTGCCAGATGCGGGCGTCATCCACGCCGTGGAGGAACATGTTCATGGTGCAAAGGGCCCAAGTCTGGGCATTCAGCTCCTGACCATAGATTGCCACCTTACCGCTGGGAACCTTCTTATATGCTTTTAACAGCAGGCCGCCGCTGCCGCAGGTGGGGTCGTAGATGCGGTCGTTTTCCTGTGGTTTTACCAGCGCTGCCACTAATTCGGACACCTGACTCGGGGTAAAAAACTCACCGCCCTTTTTGCCTGCATCGGAGGCGAAGTTGGCGATCATGTATTCATAGGCGTCACCGATGATATCGGCTGAACCAAGCTGACTGGGGCGGAGATCAAGGTCGTGGAAGTCCTCCAGAAGATTGCGAAGGGTTGCATTCTTCTCCTTTACCTCACCGAAGTCAACCTGAGAGTTGAAGTCAATAGCGCGGAATACGTTGCGGAGCTTACCGCTGTTGTGTTCCTCGATGTGAGACAGGGCCACATTGATTTTCTGGCCGATCTCATTGTCGTTGCGGTTCTCATAAAGGAAATCAAAGGTGGACTCCTTGTCGATGGTGAAGCGTTCTCGGCTCATTGCACGTTCCACGCGGCGTTCATTGCCGTTGTACTGCTCCATGTACTGGGCGCGCTTTTCCTTGGTAACGTCACTCAGGTATTTGACAAACAACATGGACAGGATATAGTCCTTGTAGCGGGAGCTGTCGATTTTGCCACGGAAACTATCGCAGGCTTTCCAGAGGATGCGTTCAATATCGTTACGAGTAGTCATGTTACTTACCTTTCTTCAGTTCTTTGTGGGTATGGTCTATCAGCAAACCATAGTAGCGTTCCTTTTCTTCGGCCAACCGTCTGAGCAGCATGGCTTCTTTCAACGCCAATGCATTCATATCAGCAATTTTCTGCTGCTTCAGAAGGGGCAGTGCAGGGGTATCAAAGTCAGAAAAGTATTTTGCTTTGATCGCGCCTAACATATTGCTGCTGGTGTTTTCGTAAATAGAACGTTTTACTTTCGGAGTGTTCAGCAGCCAGAACAGGTATTCCGGCAGGAGTTCTCTGCGGTCAACACGAATAATCACGAAGTTCGAAGATACCACCATGCCTGCTGTTGCTTCATCAATCAAGACTGCGGTATATGGGGCGGACAGGCGAACGATTACATCGCCAACCTGTGACAAGTAATCCAATGATAAATACTCCGAGGCATCGAACACATCCAGCTGCTCGGTATCTACATAGCCGCCTGGATTAATGGAACGGAGATTCAGTAACGGATACTTTATTCCCGGGGCTTCTCGCGCTTTCTTTCTTGATAGAACCAGTCCACTGCGCACAGCAGCTATATTTCCAAGTTTCATCCATTCACCTCATTTTGTCATGGCGAACAAATAACATTTCGCTTGTAAAAAAGAAAATGTCTTTCGACTGTTTACTACATTGTAATAGACATACATCCATTTGTCAACAAGAAATGTGTCATGTTGCAAAAATGACAATATCGACCGAGAAATCATGTGTTCTAAAGACTGTAATTTATGTCCTGCTTTAAATTTTATCGTCGCTTTTTATCGGCACTTTTGCGTTATCGTCACTTTTTCGCGGATAAAATTGAGTAGGAGGGGCGGATAGCCCCGACCTCTCACACCACCGTGCGTACGGTTCCGTACACGGCGGTTCAATCGCATAAGTGCAAGGACTCGCACAAGCAGGATGCTATAGCTCCGATCTCCTCTTCTCCCTAAATTGCTTCCAATACTACTTTTGCCTTGAATTCTGCTGAATAATTTGTTCGTGCCATGGTTTGTTTCTCCTTTGGTTGGTAAATTGTTTCTATGATACCATGCTCACGATTACTTTCGAAGAGTTGGTCTCATTTCCGGGGACCATTATAGTTTCAGGTGGCTCAATGATTCATGAGCGTTTCACTGCTAAGTGCCTCACTTTTATATTAGCGTTTACACCACATCAAAGTTAAACTCGTTTTATAATCATGGCAAAAATTCGCGCATCCCCAGATTCAGATGCACTTTTCGGATCCTAAAAGTAGAACTCAATTACTAAAAGAAGTAAAACACTTGAGTTCTATTTGAGACAATGGGACAGGTGATGAAGAAATGATTTTGTCAAAATCAAGTGCATTGATTAAAGGCTCTGCTCTGTTGCCTTCGTGGTACGCACAACCACGGCCTTTGGCGCGAAACAGCTTTTTCATCTTCATTTTTCCCTTTGAACCAGCGGGAATAGGAATTGGGGGCATTTCAAGAAACTTGAAGATGTTGTCCTCATCCAGCAACATGATATCTTCGATATCTGCTTGAGCTGCCAAATCGATTATTGAACATGATCTGTGTTTTGATATTGTTTTACAAAGCTCTTTCCAGTCTCCCTCGTAAAATTTACTGATATTAGGGGTATAGTTGTCGGTATCATAACAGAGAAACACAACCCACTCAAGATTTTTAAATCGGCCATAACAACGTTTTTCAAACCAATTGCTTGAGTTAGTAATCTGAGAAATTGTTCCAACAACATTGAACATGATTAAAACTTTTTTCTCTGGAGTCCCCAAGGTGTAGAAGATCTCACCGCTAGCAGAATCTGTGTTCTTTTCAAAAGTTACCCCGTCATGTTTGGCCGCGGCCGTATAATGGTGTAAATTGAAAAATGAATGAGCCAAAGGCTCAACCTTTAGGTATAATGTTAATCTCCAAACCAACATAATACCGAGGAGGAAGAACCAATGGCTCAACTCAATATTACACTGAATCAGGAAGAAATTCAAGCATTGCTTTTGGATGATCGGGGAGAAGCGTTCAAACAGATTCTCCAGACCAGCCTGAACAAGATTCTGCAGACCGAATCCGCCGAACAGCTGAAAGTAGCGCCGTATGAACGCTCGGAGGAACGCACTGACTGCCGGAACGGCAGCCGGGATCGAGATCTGAATACCCGGGTCGGTCGGATCACGCTGCATGTTCCCAGACACCGGAACGTTCCCTTCAAGACGCTGGTCTTCGACAACTATTCCCGTAGCGAGGCGGCACTTGTTGCCAGCATGGCGGAAATGGTCGTCAACGGCGTGTCTACCCGGAAGGTCTCGAGGGTCATGGAAACGCTCTGCGGCACCTCATTCTCCAAGTCTGCTGAATATTCCGCCCCGAGGGAACCGGGAATCCGGTAAAACGGAAACCGCCGTTCCGGGGAATGGAAACCGGTCATCAGTGCGCCTATAATGTAGTCATGCGCTTTGCGCAAATACATTAGCGGAGGTGCTGTTCCCCAAGGCACCGAAGGTCAGCTCCACCAAGCAGATGCCGGACTTCGATTATATCCGCAAGGAGCTTTTGAGGAACGGCGTCAACAAGAAGTTGCTCTGGACGGAGTATCTGGAGACCTGCCGCCAGAGTGGTGGGGAGCCCCTGATGTACTCCCAATTCTGCTATTACATCCAGCAGGACGAGCAGCGGCGTCGTGCTACGATGCACATCTCCAGAAAGCCCGGAGAGCAGATCGAGGTGGACTGGGCGGGTGATCCGGCGTACATCATGGACCCGGATACCGGTGAAATCACGGAAGCTCATGTCTTTGTCGGTGTCCTGAGCTACAGCCAGTATCCCTATGTGGAGGCTTTCATCAGTGAGCAGCAGGCTCCCTGGATCACCGCTCATATCCATATGTGCCAGATGGCGACACTGAAATACCAGCAGCTCAGTATTTCACATCTGCCATGAATTTGTTTTGTGTGCGATGGGAACGTATGCGCCCCAGCGGCTCTTTCGTAAGACAGCATACCCTACGGAACTCTGTGGTATCAATGGTTTTGTCGGAGCTTTTTCCGCATCCTTGGCTGCTCGGATGATACATCCGGTGCCAGGTAACATTTATATTATATCGTGAACATCGTCGTTGCACAAGCAGGGGAGAGGGGGTGTGTCCTGACCTCTGATAGTGCGGCGGATCGCGCATGGAACCAGCTCCCGATAGCAGCTGTCAAAGATCCGAAGGAATTCCGTCACTTCCTCCCATGTGGTCAAATGGCTGAGACTGATGCGCCAGGAGGAAAGGGCATTCTTTCGGTCACGGCTGACTGCGAATACCGCCTTGGAGGGTGTCCCCTCTGTGGAACATGCTGACTTTACGGATACGCAGACCCCGCGCAGCCCCAATTCACGCTGGAACACAGTTCCCTTCACGCCTCGGACACTGAGGTTGAGAATATGGGGGACTGCGTTTTCAGGACTATTGATCCGAACCGCCGGGTAATTTGAAAGTGCCTCCCGCAGGAAACGGTTCAAGGCGCCCACATAAGTGATCCGCCTCTCCTGATGTTCCAGTGCCAGTCGAAGGGCCTTTTCGGAAGATATCGCCAGTGCCAGCGCCGGGGTGCCGCTTCGGTATTTGGTGGCGCTGCTGCCGCCGTGGATCTGAGGTTCTATGATGAGGTCCTTCTTTTTCAGAAGCAGCCCACTGCCATTCAGACCATAGAACTTGTGGGGGGCGATGCTCATGGTGTCCACGCCATCCAGCACCAGATCAGTCTTGCCCACAGCCTGGGTCGCATCCACATGGAAGCGGCAGTTTGGGTAGGCGTTCAAGATAGCAGCAATCTGTCGGATGGGCTGCACGGTCCCCAGTTCGCTGTCTACCGCGCAGACAGACACCAGTACCGTGTCCTGACGCAGCAGCTTCCGCAGATGTTCCAAATCAATGGTGCCATCACGTTCCATGTCTACCAGGTCGATCTCATACCCTTGATGCTGCAGCGCGGAAAGGGTTCCGCTGACCGAGGCGTGCTCCAGCGCAGTGGAGATGATGTGCCTGCCGATATGCCTGGCTGCCTGAACGATCCCTTTGACAGCGAGGTTATTGGACTCGCTGGCCCCGGAGGTATATATGATCTCTGCGGGGTTGACGCCCAGCAGTTCCGCAATGCTGTCTGTCACGCAGGCCATTTCCGCCTGGGCGGCCTGCCCGGCAGGGTGCGTGGCGTTGGGATTTCCCAGAAACATCCGTTCCGCATGAAGAAAGGCTTCCAGGACGGCCGGGTCTGCGGGTGTATTGGCGGAATAATCAAGATAGATCATGCGTCTCCTCCCCCGAGGTTCGTCAGGCAGTTCCAGTCATCTTTCTGTGCGGTCATTTGGGCGGGCGCCTGGGAGATAGTTCCTCCGCCCACCACGATATCACCATGATACAGAACGACGGCTTGTCCGATGGTGACAGCACGCTGTGGTTCCTCAAATACCAGCCGTACACAGCCGTTTTGCTCCGGATAGGCAGTAGCCCACTGTTCAACTTGACGATACCGGGTCTTGGCTTTGATCCGCATTGGTTTCTCTAAACTGGGAATGGAGATCCAGTTCATATCATCCGCAAGGAGTGTCCTGCAATACAGCGCCCTCTCCGGTCCAACCGTGACTGTGTTCGCGGCCATATCCTTTCCGCAAACGTACACGGGTTCACCCAGGGCGAGCCTGAGCTCCTTTCTCTGCCCAAGGGTATAACGGACAGCGCCGCAATGTCTGCCCACCGGCTGGCCCTCCAGATCAAGAAAATCTCCTTCCGGGTAGTGCTTACCTGTGTACTGCTCCATAAACTGCACATAATCACCGTTTGGCACAAAACAGATATCCTGACTGTCGTGCTTGTGGGCATTGCAAAAACCAAGGCGCTGGGCAAGTGCTCTCACTTCTGTTTTTGTTTTCCATCCCAAAGGAAACTGTATATGGGCCAACTGCTCTTGGGTCAGCATATACAGCACATAGCTCTGGTCTTTGCTGGGATCCAGCGCCTTTTTCAAGAGATATCGCCCGGAAGAACGGTCGTATTCGATGCGGGAATAGTGGCCGGTCACAACATATTCCAAGCCTTTTTCTTCGGCAAAACGGAGCAGCTTATCGAACTTCATATACCGGTTGCAGTCGATACATGGGTTCGGCGTTCCGCCCGCTTCATAGGTTCGGATAAATTTTCCGATAATCTTCTCCTTGAAATCCATGGTGAAATCCAGAACCTCATAGGGAATGTCCAATTGAAAGGCCACCTCACTGGCGTCCTCGATATCACGCTGAGAACAACAAGTGTGGAATTGGTTCAGCCCAATCTCTTCGTTCCGGTAGAGGCGCATGGTGGTTCCTTCACAGTAGTAGCCTTTCTCCATCATCAGATAGGCGGCCACGGAACTGTCTACACCGCCGCTCATGGCGATCAATGCGCTTTTTCCTTTATTGACTGACATATTCGATCAACACCTTATTTCCTGAGAGACTCCTTTCCTTCCTGTAGGGACGGTTCCCTGGCCAGCTCTGTCAGATAGTCCGTTACCGTTTCCGCCATGGTAAGGCGGTAGTCGGCAAAGAAATGGTCGGTGGGATACCGGACACTGCGCAGCAGCGAACCGTCGGCAGTCCGGATCGCCTGCTCCACTGGTTCGCAGTGATAGGCCGGGGGAGTGTGGATATCCAGGGTTCCGCCGATACACAGCAGGGGCTTTTTTGCCAGTTGGTCGGCTACACATTCCAGACGGAAGGTTTCGCTGTGAATTACTGCCTCTTGACGCAGGCTCTCGCCGGTAACGCCTGTGAGCCATGGGGCGGCGGCGTTGAGGATCTCCAGAAGGGTCTGGTAGCCCCCGGTATCCTCTCCGGCCAGCTGGGGTAGGCGGCCCACATCGCAGGGCGCCAGCAGAACGGCCCCCCGGATTTCCGGACGGTGGGCGGCAAGCTGTCCGCAGACGAAGCCCCCCAGGCTGTGGCCCACACCATAGATACGGTTCTTGTCAAAGTCGTAGATCCTATCCTTCAGGATAAAGTCCAAGGCCGTGTTGGCGTCTTCCAGGTTGTGGGCCAAGGCATAATTCCCGTCACTGCCCCAGCATCCGCTGTAGTGAAAGGTCAACACATGAAAACCTGCGCGGCGAAGAGTTTGGGCTAAGTCCAGGTTCTGCTCACATCCGGGAATACCATGGAAAAGGAGTACTGTGGGATGTTGCCCTGCCCCGGCGGCCGTGTAAAGGGTTGCGAGCAGTTTCCCTCTCTGGCCAGAGAGGAGAATGCCGTGGAGGTCTGGTCGATGGGGGCTGTTTCCATAGTGCAGTTCAAAAGGTTTCTTCATGGCTGGTGCGCCTCCATTTCTGTTTCGTTTCCGGCTCCGGGTTCCCGGATGACATCTTCTGCTTTTATTACCCATAAAAATACAATGTTTATAGGTAATAATAGCATGGGTGACGGAAGCTGTCAATTGCAAAAAATGCGATAGGGGGTATCGAAAAAGCGCATGGGCTAACTTAGCTGGGTTTTCTTGACTTTTCCTCCGGTCTGGCCTATACTACAACATAATTTCCTATAGAACATATAGGATATATAGAGATATCAATCCTCTTGAGGCAGTTTAGCCACAGTTTCATTCAGAATCTGGATCACCGTCTGATCCGGCGGCGACAGCCGATACCGGGTACTGGTGAGATATCCCGCCTCAAAGGATGTGTCCCGTCCGGTGATGGTCAGAGCCTGAAGGATTCCGCTTAACAGGTAGGGATCCTCGTCTGCCATAGAACGGGGGAAGATGGCTGCCCGGTCAGACTGGGTGATGAGCTTCTTAATCGACTCCGGGTCATCGCTCCAGCAGTCTACAGTTGGCGGGAAATTTCCGAGAAAGTCTGTCATGCCCCCTTCGTTGTTCTGTTGAAAGGAATCTATGAGTCCGATATAGATTTGAGACTGGACCTGCTGCCAGGTGACGGACTTCCGCCCCCAAAGGGGGGAGTTCCTGCCCGCATACAGCAAGAAGTCCTCCCGGAAGAGGGGCGTATAGGTGAGATCCCGAAAGGATGTGAGGTAGTTTCCCTTTACAACAATGCCAATAGCAGAGGTTCCCGAGGAAACGGCGCTGGCGATCCTTCGGCTCTCCCCGGTGGATACAGACAGAACGACACTGGGGTAGCGCTCCTCCAGGGGCGGGATGACCGCCGTGAGGATCCGGCGGTGGAGGCCGGGAACACACCGGAGATTTACGATTCCCGCACAGCTGTTTTCCTGGGCGGCGGCCAGCAGTTCCTGTTGGGCCTGGAAGATGGTCTCTGCCTTGTCCAGGGCCACCCAGCCAAACTCGGTGGGCTCCACACCTGCATTGGTGCGCCGGAGGAGGGGGGCTCCCAGCTCCTGCTCCAGCTTGGAGATTGCGCTGCTGAAGGAGGATTGGGAGGCGTAGTTTTGCTTCGCTGCCACAGAGATGGAGCGGTATTTCACCGCCTCTTGAAAGTAGTATAGCTGTTCCAGTTTCATGGCTGTGCCTTCTTTCCGGGAAGTAAACAAATAAAACATATTAAATAAATAGGATTATAAAGGGACGATACTGTCTTGTCAAGAAGATTCATAGGAGGTTTTAGTGATGGCAGTTGACTATGCGGCGTTGAAGGCTGGAGGCTTTATGCGTCAGAAACAGAAAAATACCTTTTCCCTTCGTCTGCGGGTGGTGGGAGGGACCCTGACCACGAAGCAGTTGCGTACGATCACAGCCGTGGCGCAAAAGTACGGCCAGGACTACGTCCATCTGACCTCCCGCCAGGGCGTGGAGATCCCCTTCATCAAGTTGGAGGATATCGAAGATGTGAAAGCTGCCCTGGCAGCGGGTGGAGTATCTCCCGGCGTCTGCGGCCCCAGGGTGCGGACGGTCACTGCCTGTCAGGCGGGCAAATGTTGTCCCAGCGGCTGCATTGATGCTTATGCTGTGGCCCAGGGGCTGGACCAGCGCTACTTTGGCCGCCAGCTTCCCCACAAGTTTAAGTTCGGCGTCACAGGCTGCCAGAACAACTGTCTGAAGGCCGAGGAAAACGACGTGGGCATCAAGGGAGGCATGACCCTGAACTGGGTGGAGGACACGTGCATCTCCTGCGGCGTGTGCGAAAAGGCCTGCCGCCGGAAGGCCATCACCATGGAGGAGGGCAAGATCATGATCCATGATGATCTCTGCAACTACTGCGGTCGGTGTGTCACCGCCTGTCCCACAGACGCCATGGAGGGGACCAGCGGTTATCTGGTCTACTTCGGCGGAACCTTTGGCAATGAGATCCACAAGGGAACAGGTCTGGTCCCTATCCTCCGGGATGAAGAGACCCTGTACCGGGTGACTGATGCGGCCATTGACTATTTTGCAGAAAATGCCAAGCCCGGGGAGCGATTTGCGAAAACGCTGGAGCGCCTGGGCTGGGATGAACTGAAAGAAAAAGTAAAGGAGGCGTATCATGGCTGAGTTTGATGTGAGAGAACGGGTGGACATTACGGATGTGGTCTGCCCTGTGACCTTTGTGAAAGCGAAGGTGGCTTTGGAGGAGTTAGAGGACGGAGAGGTTCTGTCCGTCCACATGAACGATGGGGAACCGGTACAGAACGTCCCCCGGAGCATCAAGGAGGACGGACACCAGATTTTGAAGCTCATCGACAATGAGGACGGCACCTATGATCTGATTGTCCGAAAGGTGGGGGACTGACATGGCAGTGAATCTGAACGCCGGGACATTTGACCAGTTCCTGAGGGAGCATTCCGTGGTTCTGGCGGATTTTTACAAGGATGGCTGTGTGGCCTGCCGCCGGATTGCCCCGCTGCTGACCCAGACGGAGGCCGCCTGGGCCGGCCGGGCGGAGGTGGCACGGGTCAACCTCTCGGGAAGCCCGGAGATAGCCGGGCAGTATGCCATCCAGGCTACCCCTACCTTGATTCTGTTCCGGGAGGGATTGGAGATCGCTCGGCACAGAGGGGTCATCTCCAAAGATGAACTGGACGCCTTTCTGGAAGAGGCGTTTACGGAATAAGAAAGAAATGAGGAAGATACGATGAACATTCTTGTGGCAGGCAATCGAAAAGAATATCCTGATGGGCTGACCGTGGGTCAGCTGATCCAGGAGGAGAAGGTAGAGAGCCCTCTGTATGTTACCGTTTCTCTCAACGACGAATTGCTGGACGCTGAGGTCCGGGATGAAACCTCTTTGAAGGACGGAGACGAGATCGAGTTCCTTTACTTCATGGGAGGTGGCTGCTGATGGCCTTTACCAATGAACAACTGGAACGGTACTCCCGCCAGATCATCCTGAAGGAGATTGGTGTCAAGGGACAGAAGAAGCTCCTGAACGCCAAGGTGCTTATCATCGGGGCCGGCGGTCTGGGCGCTCCGGCGGCGATGTATCTGGCCGGAGCCGGGGTGGGGACCATCGGCATCGCCGACGCGGACGTGGTGGACCTGTCCAACCTCCAGCGACAGGTGATCCACGGCACCCCCGATCTGGGTAAGCCCAAGGTGGAATCTGCCAAGGAGTCCATAAAGGCAATTAACCCGGAGGTAGAGGTTCACACCTACCATACCTTTGTGGGGGCGGATAACATCGCCGATATGATCCGGGACTATGACTTCATTCTCGACGGTACCGACAACTTCCCTGCCAAGTTTCTCATCAACGATGCCTGCGTCATGGCGGGTAAGCCCTTTTCCCATGCGGGTATCCTCCGGTTCAGCGGGCAGCTTATGACCTATGTGCCTGGGGAGGGTCCCTGCTATCGCTGCGTGTTTGAAAACCCGCCTCCAAAGGACGCAGTCCCCACCTGCAAGCAAGCAGGTGTCATCGGGGCCATGGCTGGCGTTATCGGGTGCCTCCAGGCGCTGGAGGCCATTAAGTACATCACTGGCGCGGGGGAGCTGCTCACCGGCAAGCTTCTGACCTATGATGCCCTGACCATGAAGTTCCGCACGGTGAAGCTGCCCCGGAACCACCGGTGCGGTGTGTGCGGAGAGCATCCCACCATTACGGAACTCATCGATTACGAACAGGTGGAGTGTGAGGGCCTATGATCACGCTGAAACGAGAGGATTACGAGACCATTTTGGCCCATGCCCGGGCCTGTCTGCCGGAGGAGGCCTGCGGACTCCTCGGCGGCGTCATCGACCAAACGGGGAATAAGCGGGTGGAGAAGGTGTATCTTCTGGAAAACACCGACCACAGCAGCGAGCACTTTACCCTGTCTCCCCAGGCCCAGCTGGCGGCGGTGAAAGACATGCGGGCCAATGGCTGCACTCCACTGGGAAACTGGCACAGCCACCCTTCATCCCCATCACGCCCCAGCCAGGAGGACAAGCGGCTGGCTTTTGACAGCAAGGCCAGCTACATGATCCTGTCCCTTCAGGATGGAGATGCGCCGGTGCTGCATTCCTTCCACATTGAGGGAGGAATGGCAGAACAAGAGGAATTGGTCTATGTCTGACGTCTATGATCTGCTCATTCTGGGCGGCGGACCGGCGGGCCTGACGGCGGCTATCTATGCCGCCCGGGCCCGGCTGCGGTTCGCTGTTCTGGAGTTGGACGGCTGGGGCGGCGGCCAGATCAGTGCTGCCCTTCAGGTGAATAACTATCCCGGTCTGCCTGGGATCACCGGAGCGGAGCTGGGGGAATGCTTCCGCCGGCAGGCCCTGGACCTGGGAACGGAGATTCTCTGCGGAGAGGCTGCCGCCATCACAAAAGAGAAAAGCGGGTTTACGGTGGAAACATCGGAAGGGGAGAGCTTTCGGGCCAAAGTGGTGATCGCCGCCTTGGGAGCCTCGCCCGCACCTCTGGGGATCCCGGGGGAGGATAAGGCTGGGGTATCTTACTGCGCTGTCTGTGATGGGTCGTTTTACGCCGGCAAACCCGTGGTGGTGGTAGGCGGCGGGGACGCCGGTGTGGAGGATGCCCTCTACTTGGCGAACCTTTGCCCTCGCGTGACCCTCCTGCTCCGGCGGGAGGTGTTCCGGGCCGCGCCCAGCCGGGTAAAGTTGCTGGAATCCACCGAAAACGTGACCATCCTTCGACACACCCAGCCCATGGAGATCCTGGGGGAAGACCAGGTAACGGGAGTCCGGACGGTCTCGGGAGGAGTCCGGGGTGAGATCCCCTGCGCCGGGGTGTTTCTGGCTGTGGGGACCCGACCCCAGACGGACTGCCTCCGGGGATTACCCGGTCTGCTGGACGAGGAAGGATATATTCTGTCGGAGGAGAGCGGCCGGACCGTGGTTCCCGGGCTGTTCGCAGCCGGAGACGCTCGGAGGAAGCCCCTCCGCCAGGTCACAACGGCGGTGGCCGATGGAGCCAACGCAGCCACCTCTGCCGCGGCGTATCTGCTTACGAAACGATAGAATCAAGACAAGACACGGCTTGCGGCCGTGTCTTATCTTATCCGGGAGGGGATATCGGCCCTCAGTCAGCGCCGCCCACCGCCTGCAGAAAGTCTTTGATGAGATCGGCGGGGTCTTCGATCCCCACGCTGACACGGATGGTGTCGTCGTAGATCCCCGCCGCCTGCCGCTGGGCTTCTGTATTTTTCATGGCAATGGTAGAGGCCGGGTGGATTACCAGCGTCCGCACATCTCCGACGTTGCTGGCGATGGCGGCGTATTCCAGACGGTTCAGGATGGCGGCGGCCCGGTCCCTGGACCCGGCCCGGAAGGTCAGAATGCCGCCGCCTCGCCCCCGGAACTGGCGGATGCACAGGTCGTGGGCGGGGTGCTGAGGCAGGGAGGGGTGGCACACCTCAGACACGCCCGCCCGGTCCAGGGCTGCCGCCAGGGCGGCAGCGTTCTCGCAGATGCGGTCCATCCGTAGCCCCAGGGTCTCCAGGCCCACCACCCCAAGAAAGGCGTTCATAGGGGCCAGACATCCGCCGAAGTTTTCCCAGAGATCCGTGCGCAGCCGGGTGAGGAAGGCCATCTTTCTGTACTTTTCAAAGCCCTGTAAGGCGGTGTGAACGGAGAAGTTCCAGGGGAATTTGCCTCCGTCCACAATGATCCCGCTGATGGCGTCCCCGCTGCCGCTGATGTATTTGGAGGAGGAGTGGACTACGATATCAGCCCCCAGGGCCAGGGAGGTGGCCAGATAGGGGGTGGCGGTGGTGCTGTCCACAAGGAGAGGCAGCCCATGGGCATGGGCCAGCTCCGCCACAGCGGCCACGTCCATCACACGCAGGGAGGGATTGGAGATAAGCTCCCCGAAAATCACCCGGGTTCTGGGGGTGATGAGGGGGGCGATCTCCGCCGCCGTGAGTTCGTGAACGAACCGGGTTGTGATGCCCAGCTTTTCCAGGTTGCCGAAGAGGTCGATGGTACCCCCATAGGAGCCGCTGCCGGCGATGATCTCATCTCCGGGTGAGAGGATACACAGCAGCGCCATAGAAAGAGCCGCCATCCCCGAAGAGGTGGCCACCGCTCCCGCACCTCCCTCCAGTTCTGCCACCCGCTGTTCAAAGGCAGCCACGGTGGGATTTCCGATGCGGGAGTAGGCAAAGCCCATGGCCTTGTGGGCAAAGACCTGTTCCAACTGCTCAAAGGATTCATATTGAAAGGCATTGGACTGGGCAATGGGAGGCAGGGTGGCCCCGTTGGGATAGGGGGTCACCGCCCGGCCGTGGAGAAGCTTTGTATTGAATTCCATGGTGTTCACCTTTCTTTACAGAATAATTGCATACTATTTTACCATGTTTATAAGGAAACAGCTATCGGACTTTCCGATAGAAGAAAGGAGATAAGAGGATGACCTTACAGCAGCTTCAGTCCGTGGAGGAGGTGGCCCGGGCCGGGTCCATCAGCGGTGCGGCCCGAAGGCTGTTCCTCTCCCAGTCCCGGCTTTCGGAGTCGGTGCGGTCCCTGGAGGAGGAGCTGGGGGTCTGTCTGTTTGAGCGGACCAACCGGGGGATCGTCACCACGCCCGATGGTGAGGAGTTCCTTACCTGCATCCGGCCGGTGCTGGAGGGGTACCGGATGATCCAGGAAAAATACCGGCAGACGGCAAAATGGCGATAGGGGGTATCGGAAAAATGGATAGCAAAAGCAGAAACAACCCCTTGACATTTTCCATTTCGTGGCCTATACTCCAAATAACATTTTTCCCTACTGTGGAAATAGGGAATAAGAGGAGGGATGAGAGATGAAGCTTTCATCTGTTGTGATTCGAATGCGATGTTGCCTGTGATCCCATCGACTTTGGGCAATGCCCCCCACACAGCAATTCAGAATAAAAAGAAAGAAGGATCTGTTATGAAAACATGGAAGCATCGCATCGCAGCAGTTACACTCACCGCCGCCCTGGGCCTGACCTTGCTGGCTGGATGCGGCAGCCAGACGGAAGGAAACACGGAAACCGGAGCCGAGACCTCTTCCGGCCCCATCGAACTGACCAACGTGTCTTACGACCCCACCCGGGAACTGTATACGGCGTACAATGAACTCTTTGCCGAGCACTACAAGGAGATCACCGGCCAGGACATAACCATCACCCAGTCCCACGGCGGCTCCGGTAAGCAGGCTCTGGAAGTGGCCAACGGCCTAGAGGCAGATGTGGTCACCCTGGCTCTGGAAGGTGACGTCCAGGTGGTGGCCGATGTCGGCCTCATCGACGAGGGCTTTACCAGTGAGTTCCCCCTGGACAGCTCTCCCTACACCTCCACCATCGTTTTCCTGGTGCGGGCGGGCAACCCCAAGAACATCCAGGACTGGGATGACCTGACCCGGGATGATGTGGGCGTCATCACCCCCAACCCCAAGACCTCCGGCGGCGCCCGGTGGAACTACCTGGCAGCCTGGTACTACTTCGAGCAGGCGGGCCAGAGTGAGGAGCAGATCCTGGAGTCCATCCGGACGCTGTATCAGAACGTGGTGGTGCTGGACTCCGGCGCCCGGGGTGCTACCACCTCCTTCGTGGAAAACGGCCAGGGGGATGTGCTCATCGCCTGGGAGAACGAGGCCTTCCTCTCCCTGGAGGAGTACCCCGGCGAGTATGAGATCGTGGTGCCCTCTGTCTCCATCCTCTGCCAGCCCACTGTGGCGGTGGTAGACGAGGTGGCGGAAAAGCACGGCACTCTGGATGCGGCCACGGAGTATTTGAACTATCTGTACTCCGATGATGCCCAGGTTATCGAGGCGGAAAACTTCTACCGTCCCAGCACCGAGAGCATTTATAACCAGTACGTCTTCTCCGGTGACAGCAACACCATCACCGAGATCCCTGCCGATGGCAAGTGGATCATCGACACGGTGAAGCTCACGGATATCAACCATTTCGGCGGCTGGAGCAAAGCCCAGGTTACCCACTTTGCCGACGGGGCAAACTTTGACCAGATCTACGAAGAACAGTGATTCGGGGGAGGATTTCTCCCGTTGAGCGTTAATGATGCGCGGCCTCCCCGCCTGGGGTCTGTTCCCGGCGGGGAGGCCGCACTTTATTTGGAAAGGAAGTGACATCGTGAAAACGAGAACCCGGAATCGCCGGAGCGTTATCCCAGGCTTTGGCCTGAGCTTCGGAATTATGATCGCCATTCTGAGTCTGATCGTGCTGATCCCGCTGTGCTCTCTGGTGATCTACACGGCGCAGCTCTCGCCCTCTGCGTTTTGGAACACCATCACGCGGCCCCGGGTACTCTCCAGCTATTGGGTGAGCATCTCCACCGCCTTTGTGGCCTCTCTCATCAATGCCGCTATGGGGCTGATTCTGGCCTGGGTGCTGGTTCGGTATGAGTTTCCCGGCAAGGGTTTCATCGACGGGATCATCGAGCTGCCCTTTGCCCTGCCCACGGCGGTGGCGGGCATCGCGCTGACCCATCTCACCACCACCAACGGTTGGGTGGGTCAGTTTTTCTACGATCATTTCGGCCTGAGAATCGCCTACACCCGGCTGGGTATCACCATCGCCCTGGTGTTCATTGGCATCCCCTTCGTGGTTCGCAGCGTCCAGCCGGTGCTGGAGAAGATCGACCGGCAGTATGAGGAGGCGGCCATGATCCTGGGGGCCAGCCGGGGAGAGACCTTCCGAAAGGTCCTGTTCCCGGAAATTCTCCCGGCGCTGATCTCCGGATTTACCCTGGCTTTCGCCCGGAGCATTGGGGAGTACGGCAGCGTGGTCTTCATCGCGGGCAACACCCCCTACGAGACCGAAATCGCCCCGCTGATGATTATGGCGCAGCTTCAGGAATTTGACTATGCCAGCGCCACCTCCATTGCCCTGGTGATGCTGTTTATCGCCTTTATCATCCTGTCTGTAAATGCGCTGCTCCAAAGCCGGGTGTCCAAGCGCGTAAGCGGACTGGCATAAGGAGGGGATCCCATGGAACTGAGAAAAGACAGCGGACCCCTGAAGTGGGTCCTCATCCTCCTGTGCGTTGTATTTCTGGCAGTGATGCTTCTGCTCCCGCTGGCCTATATCGTCATCACCGCGCTGCGGGAGGGCTTTGGCGCCTATTGGGCCGCCATCACCGACCCCTACGCCCGGAAAGCCGCCCTGCTCACCCTGGAGGCCACCCTCTGGGCGGTGGTCATCAACACCCTCTTCGGCCTGTGCGCTGCCTGGAGCCTGACCAAGTTCTCCTTCCGGGGGAAAAAGGTTTTGTCCACCTTCATTGATCTGCCGGTGACGGTGTCTCCCATCATTGCGGGCCTCATCTATGTGCTCACTTTTGGCCGGCAGAGTCCGCTCTATCCTCTTCTGGAAGAGGCGGGCGTCCAGATCATCTTCGCCGTGCCGGGCATCGTTCTGGCCACCATCTTTGTGACCTTCCCCTTTATTTCCCGGGAACTGATCCCGGTGCTCAATGCCCAGGGGACCGACGAGGAGGAAGCGGCGGCCCTCATGGGGGCGGGGACGTTTACCATTTTCCGGAAGGTCACTCTGCCCCACATGAAATGGGCGCTGCTTTATGGTGTGGTCCTCTGCACCGCCCGGGCCATGGGAGAGTTCGGCGCCGTGTCGGTCCTCTCCGGTCACCTGCGGGGAAAGACCAACACCCTCCCCCTGTACGTGGAGCTGCTCTACCAGGGCTATGACTTCACCGGAGCCTTCGCCGCCTCGTCCCTGCTGGTGATCATGGCCATCATTGTCCTGATTTTGCGGTGCTGGCTGGAGCGCAAGGGGAACAAAGCCAACGACATACGATAATAAGGAGGGAAAGTCATGGCAGAAAACACGAGCTATGTGGAGCTGAGCCACATCAACAAGCATTTTGGAGACTTTCAGGCCTCCAAGGATATCAATTTTTCCATTCCGAAAGGTCGTCTTGTGGCCCTGCTGGGTCCCAGCGGCAGCGGAAAGACCACGATCCTGAGGATGATCGCGGGTCTGGAACACCCGGACAGCGGCGAGATCCGCATTGACGGCAGGGTGGTCAACCAGGTTCCCGGCAGTGAGCGGGGCATAGGGTTCGTCTTTCAGAACTACGCCCTGTTCCGGTACATGACCGTCTATGACAACATCGCTTTCGGTCTGCGGGTAAAAAAAGCCCCCAAAGAGGAAATCGATCAGCGAGTGCGGGAGCTGCTGAAGCTGATCAACTGCGAGGGCCTGGAGAAGCGCTACCCCAGTCAGCTCTCCGGCGGCCAGCGGCAGCGGGTGGCCTTTGCCCGGGCACTGGCACCCCGTCCCCAGCTTCTCCTGTTGGATGAGCCCTTCGCAGCCATTGACGCTAAGGTGCGCCTGGAGCTGCGCACCTGGCTGCGGGAGATGATCACGCAGCTGAATATCACCAGCATTTTCGTCACCCACGACCAGGACGAGGCCATCGAGGTGGCCGACGACATCATCGTTACCAATCAAGGCCGGGTGGAGCAGGTGGGGACCCCCCAGGCGCTCTACCGCAGCCCCGCCACGGCCTTTGTGGCCCGGTTCATCGGCAACTCCATCCCGGTGAAGAACTACGAGAAGTTCCGCTCCTTCGAGCGGGGCGGGCGGGACACCGAGGCCATCCTGCGGCCGGAGTTCATCAGCGTCTATAAAAAAGGGGAACGGGTCCAGTTCCAAAACTCCGCCGAGGAGGGCGTGGTCCAGGACGTTATCTTCCGGGGCAGCAGCCTGGAGATCCGGGTGCTCATCCACGGTAATCTGCTCTCCGCCATCCGAAGCATCAACGACCCGGCGGTGGAGATCGGGGAGACTGTGGATGTGTTTATCCACCGCCTTTTCGTCCTGGATGGGGAGAAGATCACCCTGATGGACAACCGATCCCTGGCAGGCGAGAGCGTCATCATCTAAACAGGAAGGGAGAGAACCAATGTGAAGCAAACCAGCCTGACCACCGATCTGCTCATCATCGGCGGCGGCACTGCGGGCTGTTACGCCGCCATCACGGCGGCCCGGCAGGACCCGGAGCTCCGGATTTTGGTGGCGGAGAAAGCCCATGTCAAGCGCAGCGGCTGTCTGGCCGCCGGGGTCAACGCCATCAACGCCTACATCACCCCAGGCCAGACCCCTCGGGACTATCTGGAGTTCGTCCGCTGGGACGCGGAGGGTATCCTCCGGGATGATTTGGTGTTGTCCATGGCGCAGGAATTTAACCAGGCCGCCGAGGACCTGGAGCGCATGGGCCTGGTCATCCAGAAGGATGAGGAGGGAAACTACGTCTCCCGGGGCAAGCAGAACATCAAGATCAACGGCGAGAATCTGAAGCCGATTTTAGCCGGCGCGTTGACCCAGTTTCCTAACGTAACGGTGCTGAACCATGTGAACATCACCGACTATCTAACGGACGGCGACCGGGTGTGCGGCGCGGTGGGCTTCTCTGTGGAAGAGGAGATCGCCTATGTGATCGCCGCCCAGGGGGTCCTCTGCGCCACCGGCGGCGCGTCGGGGCTGTACCGGCCCAACAATCCGGGCTTCTCCCGGCACAAAATGTGGTATCCCCCCTTCAACACCGGGGCCGGTTACGCCATGGGCATCCGGGCCGGGGCGGAGATGACCAGCTTTGAGATGCGGTTCGTGGCCCAGCGGTGCAAGGACACCATCGCCCCCACCGGTACCATTGCTCTGGGGGTGGGGGCCAGGGAGGTCAACGGCCTGGGAGAGGTGTACGAGACAAAATACGGTTTGTCCACCTCCGGGCGGGCCTTCGGCACCACCAACGAGGCCCGGGAGGGCCGGGGTCCCTGCTACCTGCGTACGGAGGGCTGCACCCCTCAGCAGGATCAGGAACTGCTTCGGGCTTACCTGAACATGGCCCCCAGCCAGACCCTCAAGTGGCTGGAGAGCGGTCGGCTTCCCTCTCAGCAGAACGTGGAGGTGGAGGGTACCGAGCCCTACATCGTCGGCGGCCACACCGGCAGCGGGTATTGGGTGGACAGCCGGCGGCGCACGACCCTCCGGGGCCTGTATGCCGCCGGAGATGTGGCCGGCGGTGCGCCCAAGAAGTTCGTCACCGGGGCTTTGGCAGAGGGAAAGATCGCTGCCCTGGCCTTTTTGGAGGACCGGAAGGACCTGCCGCCCCTGTCGGAACAGGCTCTGCTCCTGGCATCCCGGCCGGTTCTCTCGGACTATGCCCGCTGTCTTTCCCCGGGGGGAGCGGTCGGATATGATGTGTTCCAGCTAGAGGAGGCCATGCAGAAGACCATGGATGACTACGCAGGGGGGATCCGCACCGGCTACCGCTACAACGCCCGGCAGCTGACTCTGGCGGAGGAGGCCATCCGGGAGCTGTCCCGGTTGGCCCGGGATCTGAAGGCGGAGGACATGGACGATCTGGTTCACATCTTCCAGCTCCGGGAACAGCTGGTGGTCTGTCAGAGCCTTATCGCCCATCTGCTGGACCGAAAGGAGACCCGCTGGCCTGGGTTCGGGGTGAACACCGACTACCCGGAGAAGGACGAGACCTGTGCCTATTACGTCAATTCCCGCCTGGTGGAGGGCCGCATCCAGGTCTTCCACCGGCCCTTGGTGAAGGGGGTGTTTTCCTATGAGCATACGCATTGATCAGACAGCCTGCAAGGCCTGCGGCCTGTGCCGTGCAGTCTGTCCCGGCAGCCTCATTAAGGCCCGGCCCGACGGCACCGCCTATTTGAAACGCCCGGAGGAGTGCTGGGGCTGTACCGCCTGTCTGAAGGAGTGCCGCCACGGAGCCATTTTCTACTTCCTGGGGGCGGATATCGGGGGCAGGGGAAGCACCATGAAGACCGAGACCGAAGGCCCCCTGCGCCGGTGGATCATCCGCCGGCCGGATGGGGAGTCTGTCACCATCACCGTGGACCGGCGGGACGCCAACAAATACTGAGATAAAAAGGAGGGAACTCCCATGGGAGAATTGTCCCATCTGGAAAAATTAGAGGCCGAGGCCATCTACATCATCCGGGAGGTGGCCGCTGAATGTGAAAAGCCGGTGATGCTCTACTCCATCGGCAAGGACAGCTCCGTGCTGCTCCACCTGGCCAGAAAGGCCTTTTACCCGGAGAAGCCGCCCTTCCCCTTTCTGCACATCGATACCACCTGGAAGTTCCGGGAGATGATCGAGTTCCGGGACCATGTGGCGGAAAAGTACGGGCTGGATATGCTGGTGTACAGCAACCCCGAAGGGATCAGGCAGGGGATCAACCCCTTTGACCACGGGGCGGCCTACACAGATATCATGAAGACCCAGGCCCTGAAACAGGCGCTGACCCAATACGGCTTCACCGCTGCCTTCGGCGGGGGCCGCCGGGACGAAGAGAAGTCCCGGGCCAAGGAGCGTGTCTTCTCCTTCCGCAACGCGGAGCAGGCCTGGGACCCCAAGAACCAGCGGCCGGAGATGTGGAAGCTCTACAACACCCAGATCCACAGGGGAGAGAGCATCCGGGTCTTTCCAATCTCGAACTGGACGGAGAAGGACATCTGGCAGTATATCCGTCAGGAGGGCATCGAGATCGTCCCCCTGTACTTTGCCAAGGAGCGGCCGGTGGTGAAGCGGGACGGCCAGTACATCATGGTGGACGATGACCGGATGCGTCTGCTTCCCGGGGAGCAGGTGGAGCATAAGTCCGTCCGCTTCCGCACCCTGGGGTGCTACCCCCTTACCGGCGGGGTGGAGTCCCAGGCGGACACCCTGGACGCCATCATCGCCGAGACCCTCAGCGCCGTGACCTCGGAGCGCACCAGCCGGGTCATTGACAGGGACGGGGGAGAGGCCAGCATGGAAAAACGGAAACGGGAGGGATATTTCTGATGGAAAAGCAAAAAACGGCCGGCGGCCTGCTGAAATTCATCACCTGCGGCAGTGTGGACGACGGCAAGTCCACCCTCATCGGCCATATTCTCTATGACACCAAGCTCCTGTACGCTGACCAGGCCCAGGCTCTGGAGCTGGACAGCAAGGTGGGCTCCCGAGGCGGGAAGCTGGATTACTCCCTTCTGCTGGACGGCCTCATGGCCGAGCGGGAACAGGGGATCACCATCGACGTTGCCTATCGCTACTTCACCACCGACCGGCGGAGTTTCATCGTGGCGGACACCCCCGGCCACGAGGAGTACACCCGGAACATGGCGGTGGGGGCCTCCTTCGCAGATCTGGCGGTGATTTTGGTGGACGCCTCCCAGGGGGTCCTGGTCCAAACCCGCCGTCACGCCCGGATCTGCACCCTGATGGGCATCCGGTCCTTCGTCTTTGCGGTGAATAAGATGGACCTGGTCGGCTACCGCCAGGACCGGTACCGGGAGATCCAGGAGGAGATCCATGGGCTGAAGGAAGAGCTTGGGCTGGAGACCGTGAAAATCATCCCCCTCTCCGCCACCGAGGGGGACAACGTAACCGCCGCCTCTCCGGCTATGCCCTGGTATCACGGCGGGCCGCTGCTGGACTATCTGGAGACAGTTCCCATCGACGACCAAAACCGGGAGGAGGGATTTTACCTCCCCGTCCAGAGAGTCTGCCGGCCGGACCACACCTTCCGGGGGTTCCAGGGGCAGATCGAGGCCGGAAGGCTGACGGTAGGAGATCAGATCACCGTCCTGCCCAGTGGCACCCAGGCGAAAGTGAAGGCCATCCTGGTGGGAGACAGGGAGACGCAGAGCGCCAAGGCAGGTCAACCTGTCACCGTCCAGCTGGACCGGGAGGTGGACGTCTCCAGAGGCTGCGTGCTGGCCAGGGACGCCGGACTCACCGTGACCAATCGGCTGGAAGCCACACTGCTGTGAATGGACGACGAGATCCTCTCCGGCAGCCGGGCTTTCCTGGTGAAACTGGGGACCCAGCTTCTGCCGGGATCCCTGTCGGAGATCCAGTATGTGGTGGACGTGAACACAGGGGAACACCGCCCTGCCCACCGGCTGGAGAAAAATGAGATCGCCCGATGCGTGGTGGAGCTGTCCCGGCCCATTCCGGCGGATACCTTTGACCGGCACCGGACCGTGGGAGAGCTCATCCTCATCGACCGGCTGACCAATGCCACCAGCGCCTGCGGTGTGGTCCAAAAGGTCTTCCGCTCCCAGGAAAAGGGAGACCGGGAGATTACCCCGGCGCTCCGGGCCAAGCGCCTGGGCCAGACGCCCTTTGTGATCCTGGCGGACAGTCTCCAGGCAGCAGGGGAGATCGAGAACGCGCTGCTCAGCCGGAGCCTGCACACGCTGACGGTAAGGGAACGGGGAGAGAATCTTCTCTTCGCTGTGGATCTGCTGCGGCAGGCGGGGCTGATCTCCGTGCTGGCGGGGGACAGCTTGGATGAAAAGACGGAGCAGAAGCTCCGGGTGGCTCTCCAGGGTGGTCCTCTCGTTGACCTCCGCGCCGGCGGCCCGGCGGAAGACCGGGCGCTGTACGAGAATATGGTGAACTACGCTTTCTATTAAAAGAACGGTTGATTGTAAAATCAAGTTGGACACTTGAAAAAATCCATAGTGATTATTTCTC
>JAUNCL010000026.1 GCA_030535235.1 Bacillota bacterium | reverse complement strand
GAAATAATCACTATGGATTTTTTCAAGTGTCCAACTTGATTTTACAATCAACCAACAAAAAATATAGGTGTCCTTTTGGAACACCTATATCGTATCGCCAACCGCCAGAAATGTCTAATGCTCATATTCATTTTTTATAAATGCCTAAATCGCATTTCTAATATGTTGAATAAACAGGGTGTGTGCCGCTGAAAGCGTCTGATTCTTTTTCCAGACCAGCACGGAACCTGTCTCCATCCGAGGTGCGAGAGGAACAAAACGAAGATTCTCAAAAACTGCTCCAAGATCAAAGCACAAAGCGACGCCCAGCCCCTGCTCCACCATAAACGCCGCATTTACAATCAAATTATAGGTTGCAGCAACTTCAAGCTGCTCAAAGCTATCGCCAAACCAGTGCGCCAGTTCGTTTTTTACCAGTTCTCTGCGCACCATGAGCAGCGGAACGCCACGCAAGTCCTCCGATGTGACAAATTCTTTCTCCGCCAGCGGAGAATCGGCTCGCACCAATACGCCCCACTGTTCTTTCAGCGGCAGGCGGATAAATTCGTATTTGGAGATATCCACAGGTTCCACCAGCAAGCCCATATCCAGCAGACCTTTTTCGATGCGCTCCTTGATGTCGTCTGCAATAGCACTGTAAATACTGAATTGAACCAGCGGATACTTTTGGCGGAAGGAAACCATGTTTTCCGAGAGAATGGACATACTCTTGGTCTCTCCGCAGCCGATGGCAATTTCTCCGGCAGGCATTTCCTCCTTGCGCCGCAGTTCCATCTTCGTTTTTTCAGATAAGGCGACAAGCTCCTGCGCCCGCCGCCGCAGCAGCATCCCGTCCTCGGTCAGGCTGACGCTGTGTTTCCCCCGATGAAACAGCTTCACACCCAATTCTTCCTCCAGCTGCATGAGCTGTCTGGAGAGGGTAGGCTGTGTCACATGTAAAAGCTGCGCAGCTTTGGTTATGTTTTCTTCTCTGGCAACCATCAGGAAATAATTGAGGACTCTTAGCTCCATATCCATCACCTCGTTGTATTGCTTCTGTTTTACTATACCTTCCAGTTTTGATGTTTGCAACATAGCTGATTTCAAGTGTTACAACAGTCACAGATTCTTCTGACGGGGGCAGAAAACCTACGAGCCTTGCTTTCCCTCTTCCCTTTGAACAAAAATCCGAACCCACACCCTATCGGATACAGGTTCGGATTTTTTGATTTGGTGGACCTAATCGGGATCGAACCGACGACCTTACGGATGCGAACCGTACGCTCTCCCAACTGAGCTATAGGCCCCTGTTACGGCATGATTATAATGCAAAAGTGCAGGCTTTGCAAGGGATTCCTTCGTTTTTTTCACAGTTCATCAGGAATTTTCCACCCAACGCCGTGCACTTTGCAAGGGCCGGCACAAACGTGCCGGCCTTTGGTTCAGGTCAAGTCTCGTCCTTCAGCTCGTTGATGCGGGCCTTGTTGGCGCTGATCCGCTTCTCGATCTCCGCCAGCTGGTCATAGAGGGCGCCGTAACCCTCGGGGGCTGCGGGGTTGGCCTCCACGAACTTCTTGCCGATCTCCGCATAGACCCGCTTTCTGTTCTCCTCCTCGGAGACATTGTCCAGGCTCAGCTTGGCGCTCTGGCCCAGATCTCTCGCCTTGCCGATGCCGGCCAGGGTCAGATTCTTGGCCTTGCTGCTCAGCTCTTTCCATTCTGCCATATGTGTGTACCTCCTTCGATGGATGTATTCTTGTCCTTATGGTCCTATTATATCCGTTTCCCCAGGTTTTGACAAGGAAAACAGGGGTTTGCCCCTTTCCTTTCGGGCCGGGTCCCTGTATAATATATGCAAACAAACCCATGGGAGGTTCCTATGACCGTTTCCTTCGCGCCCCTGGAGGGCATCACCGGCTGGGTGTACCGCTCGGCCCACTGTTCCATGTTTCCCGGCGTGGACTCCTATTATACCCCCTTCTGGGCCCCCACCGCCGACAGTCCCCTGACCGGCCGGGGCCTTGCCGACATGCTGCCGGAGCACAACCAGGGGATTCCGGTGATTC
This sequence comes from Bacillota bacterium, assembly GCA_030535235.1. Lineage (GTDB taxonomy): Bacteria > Bacillota > Clostridia > Oscillospirales > Oscillospiraceae > Evtepia. The sequence continues at coordinate 31,692 of JAUNCL010000026.1, read as the reverse complement.
CCCAGCTTCTCACCAACCAGGCGGAGGCCTTCCTGCCCGCCGCCCGGATGCTCCAGGATTTTGAATATCGGGAGGTAAACCTGAACCTGGGCTGTCCCTCCGGCACGGTGGTCTCCAAGAAGAAAGGGTCCGGTTTCCTCTCCCTGCCGGAGCAGATGGCGGACTTTTTTGACCGGATCTTTTCCGCCGATCTGACCATCCGAATCTCCGTCAAGACCCGGGTGGGAGTATCCTCTCCCGAGGAGTGGCCCGCCCTGCTGGAACTGTACAACCGCTACCCCATCCACGAGCTCACCATCCACCCCCGCATCCGGGCAGACTTCTATCGGGAGCCGGTGCGGATGGACAACTTCTCCTATGCCGTGGAGCACACCCACCTCCCCCTGTGCTACAACGGGGATCTGAACGCCCCCCAGGACTGCCGGGACTTTGCCCGGGCCTTCCCCACCGTCGGCCATGTGATGCTGGGCCGGGGGCTGGTGGCCAACCCCGCCCTGGTCCGGGAGCTGAAGGGCGGCCCCGCCCTGAACAAGCAGGAGCTGCGGCTCTTCCACGACCGTCTGGTAGAGGGCTACCGGGAGACCCTGTCCGGGGACCGGCCCGTGCTGGGGAAGATGAAGGAGCTGTGGTTCTACCAGTCCGCCCTGTTCCAGGCGCCGGAAAAGCCCCTGAAGGCCATGCGAAAGGCGAAAAATCTGGCGGACTACACACTGGCCGTCGACGCCCTCTTCCGGGACCACGACCTCATCCCCGGCGGACAGTTTCAGGCAAACCGTGAGAGAAGTTAAAAATCCGACTCGTCCAACTCAAAAATCAAATCCATGTCCTTGATTTTTCCATAGTCACTGATATTCGTCGGAATGTATCCAACATAGCGATAGCCCTTTGCTGCATATTCATTAATTATCTGCCGATGCTCCTCTGACTTTGCACCAACAAATTTGCCGATATGCACGGAAACATATTCATACTTTTTCATTTCTGTCGTCCCTCCACAAATTCCGAGTTATCGTTCTGTTATGATACCATATCTCTCTGCCCGTTTCAACGCTTGGTGAAACCTCCTTGCGTTCAGTGGAACGTCAGGAATTCCCCCTTGACAATCTCCCCAAGTTTTTTTATACTATTTTTAATTGTGAGAAAGGCAAAGATGGGAAGGAGTACGCGAGGCGTTGGGGCTCAGAGAGGAGACGGTGGGTGCAAGTCTCTCCCCGGCGGCGCGGAAGGTCGTCCCGGAGCCGTCTGTCGGAACCCACCAGTACGGCAGGCCGGATTCCCCCGTTACGGGAAAAGAAGTGCGGGCCGTTTTCAACAGCCCGAATTCAGGTGGTACCGCGGAAATCATTTCGCCCTGAGTCCCTATGCAGGGATTTGGGGTGTTTTTTATTTTTCGGACCCTAAAAGGAGGCGCTTATGAGCGAATCACTCTACCCCTTTGTCAACAAAACGACCTACGACCGCAGCGCCCTGGCAGCCCTGAACGAGCTGGCGGAAAAGAGCGTACGCAAGAAAAAGTCCCAGGTCACCCGGCTGCTGTGCTATGTCCTGGGCTTGATCGGTCTGGTGGCCGGCGCGCTGCTCCACAATGTCTCGCCCATGGTCAGCAATCTGCTGCTCCTGTACGGCGTCATCCTGCTGTTAGGAGGCATTGGCTGGAAATCCTTCCAGCTCCGCTCCTCCCGGCAGCAGCTCCAGCGGGGTATGCGGGAGTGTACCTATGCGTTCGACGACGATGAGATCATCTGCACCACCGAGGCCGGAGAGCAGCGGTATTCCTACGAGCAGATCTTCGCCGTGGTCTGTGACCAGAACTGGTACGTCCTGTTCTTCGACGCCGGGCATGGCGTCATCATCGACCGGAAGGGTTTTCTTGAGGGCGACGACCTGTTTTTCAAATCCTTCATCGGTCAGCACACCCAGCTTCCCATTCAAGAATTCTGATGAGATTTTTGTCTCAATACCATAGGAGGAACACACATGAGAAAAGAATTACCCAAGGTCTATGACCCCCGCGAGGTGGAAGGCCGCATCTATGCCCAGTGGGAGGAGAACAAGTGCTTCGCCGGCGTCCGGGACGCCAAAAAGAAGCCCTACACCATCGTCATGCCGCCCCCCAACGTCACCGGTCAGCTCCACATGGGCCACGCCATGGACTGCACACTCCAGGACATCCTGATCCGCTTCAAGCGGATGCAGGGCTACGCCGCCCTGTGGGTCCCCGGCACCGACCACGCCGGCATCGCCACCCAGATCAAGGTGGAGGAGGAGCTGCGGGTCAAGGAGGGCCTCACCCGCTACGACCTGGGCCGGGAGAAGTTCCTGGAACGGGTCTGGGACTGGAAGAACACCTACGGCAACCGCATCGTGGCCCAGCAGAAGAAGATGGGCGCCTCCTGCGACTGGGACCGGGCCCGGTTCACCATGGACGAGGGCTGCTCCAAGGCCGTCCGGGAGACCTTCTGCGAGCTGTATGAAAAGGGCCTGATCTACAAGGGCTCCCGCATCATCAACTGGTGCCCCAACTGCGTCACCGCTCTGTCCGACGCCGAGGTGGAGTACGTGGACAAGCCCGGCAAGCTGTGGCACATCAAGTACCCCATCGCCGGCGAGGAAGGCCGCTATGTCATCGTGGCCACCACCCGTCCCGAAACCATGCTGGGCGACTCCGGCGTGGCTGTGAACCCCAACGACGAGCGGTACCAGGACATCGTGGGCAAGACCTGCATCCTGCCCCTGATGGACCGCGAAATTCCCATCGTGGCCGACGAGTACGTGGAGATGGACTTCGGCACCGGCTGCGTGAAAATGACCCCCGCCCACGACCCCAACGACTTCGAGGTGGGCCTGCGCCACAACCTGGAGTCCATCCGGGTCCTGGATGACTACGGCAAGGTCAACGAGCTGGGCGGCAAGTACCAGGGCATGGACCGCTATGAGGCCCGCAAGGCCATCATCGCCGACCTGGAAGCCCTTGGCCTGCTGGAGAAGATCGAGGACCACCAGCACAACGTGGGCACCTGCTACCGCTGCCACAACGACGTGGAGCCCATCATCTCCGCCCAGTGGTTCGTGAAGATGAAGCCCCTGGCCGAGGAGGCCATCCGGGTGGTGGAAGAGGGCGAGACCAAGTTCGTCCCCGACCGTTTCTCCAAGACCTATCTGAACTGGATGGAGAACGTCCACGACTGGTGCATCTCCCGTCAGCTGTGGTGGGGCCACCAGATCCCCGTGTGGTACTGCGACGACTGCGGCCACATGACCGTCTCCCGCACCGACGCTACCAAGTGCGAAAAGTGCGGCTCTGCCCACATCCAGCGGGACCCCGACGTGCTGGACACCTGGTTCTCCTCCGCTCTGTGGCCCTTCTCCACCCTGGGCTGGCCCGAGAACACCGAGGATCTGGACTACTTCTACCCCACCGACGTGCTGGTCACCGGCTATGACATCATCTTCTTCTGGGTGGCCCGGATGATCTTCTCCGGCTGCGAGCAGACCAAGAAGACCCCCTTCCACACCGTCTTCATCCACGGCCTGGTCCGGGACGACAAGGGCCGCAAGATGTCCAAATCCCTGGGCAACGGCATCGACCCCCTGGAGATGGCCGAGCAGTACGGCGCCGACGCCCTGCGCTTCAACCTGATCACCGGCAACAGCCCCGGCAACGACATGCGCTTCTACACCGAGCGCTGCGAGGCCATGCGGAACTTCGCCAACAAGATCTGGAACGCCTCCCGCTTCCTGATGATGAACCTGACCATCGAGGAGAACGCCCTGCCCGAGAAGCTGGAGCTGGAGGACAAGTGGATTCTGTCCAAGCTGAACACCGTCATCGCCGAGGTCACCGAGAACATGGATCACTACGAGCTGGGTGTGGCCGCCCAGAAGATCTATGACTTCATCTGGGACACCTACTGCGACTGGTATATCGAGATGACCAAGTCCCGCCTCCAGGGGGAGGACGAGGCCGCCAAGGTCCAGGCCCAGCAGGTCCTGTGCTATGTCCTCACTGACATTCTGAAGCTGCTGCACCCCTTCATGCCCTTCCTCACCGAGGAGATCTGGCAGGCTCTGCCCCACGAGGCCAACTGCGAGAAGAAGTTCCTGATGCTCCAGCAGTGGCCGGAATACCGGGCTGACCTGGCCTTCCCCCAGGAGGAGAAGGCTGTGGAGATGCTGATGGACGCCGTCAAGGCCGTCCGTGCCCGCCGCTCCGAGATGAATGTGCCTCCCTCCAAGAAGGCCCACCTGACCATCGCCACCGCCGAGGGCGAGATCTTTACCGCCGGGATTCCCTTCCTCAAGCGCCTGGGATACGCCAGCGACGTATCCGTGGTGACCCAGAAGGAGGAGACCAAGGGCGAAGTCACCGTGGTCACCCACGTGGCCAAGATCTCTATGCCTCTGGCCGAGCTGGTGGACCTGGAGAAGGAGAAGGCCCGCATCGCCAAGGAGCTGAAAAAGAACCGGGGCGAGCTGGAAAAGCTGGAGAAGAAGCTCTCCAACCCCGGCTTCCTGGCCAAGGCCCCCGAGAACGTGGTGAACGCCGAGAAGGAGCGCGCCGAAAAGCTGGCCGCCCTCGTCGCACAGCTGGAGGAGCAGGAGAAGAACCTGTAACAGCAAAAACGGATTCAAGCACAAAGGACCCTTCCCGTCCGCCGGGAAGGGTCCCTTTCTGTTTTTCATGCGTTTGTGACAAATCCCACCTTGAAATCATCTATTTAATAGAAACCCATCTCCGGAGGTGACGCCCCATGCTTCCCATGCTGCTGACCGACTTGGAAACACCCCAGAACAAGGCCCGGTTTGTCCTGTTCTATGAGGCCAACAAGACCAAACTGTACCGCTACGCCCTGTCTTTGCTCCACGATCCCACCCAGGCGGAGGACGCCCTGCAAACCACCTGGCTGTCCTGCGTCCAGCACGCGGAGACCTTCTTTCAGGTCCCGGCCAACAAGCGCCTGGCCTGGATGCGGGTGGTGGTGAAAAACGCCGTGTTTTCCCTGCACAATAAGGAGACCCGGTACACGGCACTGGACCCGGACTGGGATCTTCCCACCCAGGACGACAGCGGACACAGGGACATTGTGGAGATCATCCGCGCCATGCCGCCCCAATACCGAAGCATTCTGGAACTGAAATTCGTGCTGGAGTGGAGCGACCAGGCCATCGCCAGCCACCTGGGGCTGTCCCCCGGGGCGGTCCGCACCCGGATCTGGCGGGGGCGCAAGCTTCTCCAGGAAATACTCATCGAGGAGGGATACCAACCATGAAGAATCTGTCTCAGGAAGAACGCCTGCTTCGCCAGTCTCTCCTCCGGGCCGCAGAGGCCGACGACGCCCAGCGCCTGGCCGACGTCCCGGAGCCTCCCCCCTTTTCCCCGGCTTACCAGAAGTGGGAACGAAAATTTCTGAAAAATCCCGCCCACCTGGCCAAAAAAGTCCACCGCCCCCGGTGGCAGAAGGCTCTGCAAACCGCGGCCTGCTTCCTGCTGATCCTGGGTCTGATGGGCGGCACTGTCCTGATTGCCAGTCCCTCTGCCCGGGCCGCATTGGCGAACTATATGGGCTATGAGGTCATCGGTTTCGCCCATCCTTCCCAGGACTTGACCATTCAGCTCAGCGGCGTGGGGAGCGGGTTTTACACCAGCGAGCCTTTCATCTGCGTCGAGGAAAATGGAAACCTCCTGCGCTATTCCTTCCAGAACAACGGGACCGACGCCTGCTATGTGTACCTTTCCAGGTTCCGATGGATCGGCAGACAGAAGCGGGTCACCGACCTCATTCTGGTGGAGCCCGGTGAAACTGGAAGCGGGACCTACGAGGACCCCGGAAACGGCACCTACTGCGTCCGTATCCAGTCCGAAACGGGGGGCAGCATCAACGGGTCGTTGAGCGTTCTTCAAATCATCAGCCAGTGAACAAGGAGCGGGAAGCCTCCATATGATCCATCCCAACCTGACAACAAACGGACCGCCGCTCTTTTTCGAGCAGCGGTCCGTTTTTCAGAAAAACACAACGTGGCGGAACTGGTTCCTTATTTCAGCAGCCATCCATAATCCTGTCGGCAGTCAACGATCCAGTCCACATAGACGGTTCCATCTTTAATTTGGTAAAGGATCAGATACCAGTTTTCCACATACAGTTTGTGGTATCTGTTTGCAGGGACATAGGCTTCGTTAAAAAAGGGGTACCGATGCGGGAGTTCCTGAAGGGAACGAATTTCATCCACCAGACGTTTTTTCAGCTTTGCCGCAGCAGATTGGTTGACCTGGGCAAGAAAGCGGATATGCCTTCCCAGCATTTCTTTTGCACGGTCAGAAATGATGACCTGATATTTCATCCCTTACTCCTCGCTCAGAATCCCATCAAGGAAGGCATCCAGTTCTTCTATCGTACAGCCGGTTCTTCCCACCGCCCGGTCTTCCTCAACGGCAAGAAGGTTTTCCCGCAGTTGAAGCATTTTTTCACGGCGGGTAAAGCTTTCAATATCCATGACCACCAAATCTCCCTCACCGTTCTTGGTGAGATACACCGGCTCCATGGATTTTCGGCAAAGTTCAGCGATCTCATTGTAATTCTGCCGGATCGCAGCAGAGGGTCGGATATTCATTGCGCTCCCTCCTTATAGTCAAATTTTAATTTTATTATATGTAAATAATACTACCGTGTCAACAGAAGATTGTGGGCACTTCTCCTCCGCTCTCCTTCCACATAGTATCCAAAACATTTCATCTTATCTTATGCGACCTGCACAAATCTCATTTTCTTCAAAAAATCTGCCAAGAAACCGTTATCTGAAACGTTTATAGGGTGAAAGGGTTCTGTGAGAAATTCTTCCCCTGTGTTAGAATGATAGCAGACTCCCTGCCTGGAGGTACCCCATGCTCCCCATTCTGCTGGCCGCGCTGGAGACCGAGGAGGAGAAGGCCTTCTTCACCCGGTTCTATCACAAGTACAAAACCGATTTTTACCGCTACGCCCTGTCTATCCTCCAAAATCCTCATCTGGCGGAGGAGGCAGTCCAGGAGGGGTGGATGAAGTGCGTCAAAAATGCTGGGGACTTCTTCGCGGTGGAGCCCCAAAACCGCAAAGCCTGGATGGTGATCGTGTTGAAACGGGTCTGTCTGACCATGCTGCGGAAGGAATCCCGCGCCACCCACCTGGCCGAGGACTGGGACCTGGCCGCCCCGGACCCCGGGGACCATCGGGGGATCGTAGACCTGATCCGGGCCATGCCAGAGCAGTACCGCACCATTCTGGAGCTGAAATTTGTCCTGGAGTGGCCCGACAAGGCCATCGCCCGGGAACTGCATCTGCCCGTCACCACGGTGAGCAGCCGCATCAGCCGGGGACGGAAGCTGTTGCAAGAACAACTGATCAAGGAGGGATATTGGAATGAACCCAAATGACCCCATTCGACAGGCCCTCTTGGACGCAGCGGAGGAAGACTTTCGTCAGGCTCTGGCCCACGCCCCAGATGCGCCGGGGTTCTCTGTCAGGTATCAGGCCTGGGAGGAGAAGTTTCTCCGGGACCCCATCGGATTCTCTAAACGCACCCTGCGGCCGGTTTGGAAGACCATCCTCCGCTGGGCAGCTTGCTTTTTGTTTGTGGTATCCCTGTCCTTTGGCGCCGGCATATTTGCTGGGCCGCAAGTCTGGGCCACTGTGTCCGGGTGGTTTGATTCTTCCCCCGCCCCCACAGCAACAGGATTGGAGGTATCAATCCAGTTAGATGGTCCCCATGGATGTGTCTACACCAGCGAAAAGTTTGCTTGCGTCGCAGAGAACGGCAGTACCCTCCGATACTGGTATCAGAACAATGGAACCAGCACCTGCACCTTGCAGCTCTATCGCATCGGGTTCTTTGGAGGTGAAGCAGTAGGGGATTCCATTACCATTGAACCGGGAGACGATGCCGTTGGAATCTATGAAAATCCGGGAAACGACACGTTTTATCTCCGGGTCACCTGCGTGGACGGCTACGGGGCCTATATCAACGGCACCCTGCGCGCGGACCAATATAATTGATTTTTTCAGAAAGGAAGGAGGGGTTTCGACCTCATTTTCTTACTTCTATCCTATTTACATCTGACACCAAAGAAAGGAGACTCTCATGAAAAAAGTGTTTTGTATACTTCTTTCCCTGCTCATGGTACTGAGCGCAAGCTCCATGGCGTGCGCCGCAATTACCCCGGAACCGGCGTCTGATTCTTTCGCCCTGCCCCCGGTTATTGAACCGCTGGGTCTTGTGTATGTGAACGACAACGTTTCCTCCAGCGCCGTTTTCGAGACCCAGCCCTTCTCTTGCGTGTCCGGAAATGGCAACTCCCTGCGCTACTGGTTCCAGAACGACGGTTCCTCCAAATGCACAGTGCAACTCTATAAAAAGACCATCCTTGGTCTGGCCTATACCCAGGCTCCCTTCACCGTAGCCGCTGGCGGGCAGAAATCCCAGGTACTCAGCAATCCTGGTAACACCACCTTCGTCATTAGGATCACTGCTGCTGACGGCGGCGTAGTCAAGGGCCAGTTGAGAGCAAATCAGCTCGATTTAACAACCAGTTGACTAGGTTGAGATTCGGCCCCACTATGCAAACACCCCCGCCTTCTTCCGAAGAAGAAGGCGGGGGCATTTGTGCGTTCCATCCATTTTACAAAGCATATTTTTATGGAAATCAAACAAAATTGAATCTTTTTTGAATTTTTTCAAAAATACTGTCACAAAACGACCTTCTGCATCGTTAATAAAGTGAAAGGGTTTTTCTCTCTTCACCCATATCTATTGAATTAGGAGGAACTAACATGAAACATTGGAAGAAAATTCTGAGTCTGGCGCTCTGCCTGGCCATGGCCATGAGCGTCATGGTGGTGGGGGCGGGAGCAGCTTTCTCCGACCAGGAATCCATCCAGAACACCGAGGCCGTGGATGCCTGCGTCTCCCTGAAGATCATCAACGGCTATCCTGACGGAACCTATCGTCCCGAGGGTGCCATCACCCGGGCGGAGATGGCCAAGATGATCTGCATGATGCTGAGCGGTGGCAAGGATGCAGCCCTCACCGCCCCGGACAAGCCCACCTTCACCGACGTGCGGGGCACTTCCGCCGCCTGGGCGGAGCCTTTCATCGAGGCCTGCCGGGTCCAGGGCATCGTGGCCGGTGTCAGCGCCGACCGCTTCGACCCCAGCGGCCAAGTCACCGGGACCCAGGCCGCCAAGATGCTCCTGGGCGCCCTGGGCTACGCCGCCGACAAGGAGGGCTTCACCGGTCCCCTCTGGGCCCTGTCCGTAAACACCGCCGCCGGTCAGGCCGGGCTGTATGAAGGGTTGGACCAGGACCCCGCCCAGCCCCTGACCCGGGACAGCGCCGCCCAGATGATCTGGAACGCTCTGAACGCCACCGAAGTGGAATATGTCACCGAGACCGTCACCACCGACGACGGCCAGACCGCCACCAAGGTCTCCCGCAAGGACAAGGTCGTTGGCGATCCCCAGACCAAGCTCACCCTCATCCGGGATAAGTTCGGCGTGGACGCACCGCCGACCGCCCAGTAAAAAAACAGCCGTTTCCAAACGGTAGGGTCCGGTCTGTTCCCTCTTTTTTCCGTCCCCCGCACAGTATGACAGAAATTTCCAGCGCAAAATCGTATAATCGGTGTGTACCAGCTTGTCCGGTACACGCCGTTTTTTTGTCTATTACCCGATGAAAGGGGTTTTCTTTATGGCTGTCGCCTACACCACCCACAACCGTATGCTCACCGTCTCCCTCTCCGGGGACATCGACCACCACCGGGTCAAGGGACTCCTCCAGGACCTGGACCGGGAGATCGACGAGGTCCTCCCCCGGCAGCTCACCGTGGACTGCTCCGGCATCACCTTCATGGACTCCTCCGGCATCGCCGTCCTCCTGCGCCTGTGGCAGCGGATGGAGGAGCTGGAGGGCACCATCCAGGTCACCGGCCTGCCCGACCAGCCCGCCCGGGTCCTGGGGGCCGCCGGCATCCAGCGGCTCATTCCGCTCAAGTGAAAGGAGATGTACATAGATGCGCACCATTAAATACACCAACCAGGTCTCCCTGGTCTTCCCCTCCCGGTCGGCCAATGAGTCCTTCGCCCGGTCGGCCGCCGCCGCCTTCGCCGCCCAGCTGGACCCCACCCTGGACGAGCTGGGGGACGTGAAAACCGCCGTCAGCGAGGCCGTGACCAACGCCATCGTCCACGCTTACCCCGACAGCCTGGGGAAGGTGGAGCTGAAGCTCCGCCTCTACCCCGGCAACGAGCTGGAAATTCTGGTCCGGGACTGGGGCGTGGGCATCCCCGACGTGGAAAAAGCCCGGACCCCCCTCTTTACCACCGGCAACGAGGAGCGCTCGGGCATGGGCTTCACCATCATGGAGAGCTTTATGGATTCCGTCAAGGTCAAGTCCACCCCCGGCAAGGGGACCACCGTCACCATGCGCCGGCGGTTCGCGCTGCGGGCGGGAGGGACGGTTTGATCGGTGCCGGCCTGGCCGACCTGATCCAGGCCGCCCAGGCGGGAGACAAGGAGGCCTGCGGCCAACTGGTGGAGGAGAACGCCGGTCTCATCTGGAGCGTCGTGCGCCGCTACGCCCGCCGGGGAGTGGACAGCGAGGACCTGTACCAGCTGGGCTGCCTGGGGTTTCTGAAAGCCGTTCAGGGCTTCGACACGGGCTACGGCACCCAGTTCTCCACCTACGCCGTCCCCAAGATCGCCGGGGAGATCCGCCGCTTCCTCCGGGACGACGGCATGGTCAAGGTGGGCCGGGGCATGAAGGAGCAGGCCCTGGTCATCTACCGGGCCCGCAACCAGCTCACCGAGCAGTTGGGCCGGGAGCCCGTCCTGTCGGAGCTGGCCGAGGCCACGGGGCTCACCCCCGAGGACATCGCCGCCGCAGACCTGGCCGCCGCCTCGGTGGCCTCCCTCCAGGCCGAGTCCGGGGAGAGCGGCTTGAAATTGGAGGGCATTTTGGGCAGCGAGTCCCCCGAGGAGGGGCTGGTGGAGCGGGTGGCCCTCCGCACCGCCATCGAACACCTGCCGGAGCGGGAGAGAAAGCTCATTCTCCTGCGGTACTACAAGGGCCTCACCCAGGACAAGACGGCCAAAATTCTCGGCATCAGTCAGGTCCAGGTCTCCCGGCTGGAGAAAAAGGCCATCCAGTTCCTCCGCTGGGAGCTGACTTAGTAAATCTCTTTCACTACCCGGTCAGCCCGGCCCACTTTGTCCCAGGAGAACTCCTTCACCAGGTCATAGGGCTTCACCGCCTCGGGCCGGTCGATGAGCCCCGCCGTATAGGCCAGAAATCCCGTGAGCTGCTCCGGGGTGGTCTGCCGGCGCAGGATCCCCATGTCCAGATCCCGGTCCCGTTTGGACAGCCGGCGTCCGTCGGGGCTGCACAGCAGAGGGAGGTGACAATAGGCGGGGGGCTCATACCCCAGCTTTTCCATGAGCCAGATTTGCCGGGAGGTGGAGGAGAGCAGGTCCCAGCCCCGGACCACCCGGTTCACCCCCATGGCCCCGTCGTCGGCGGTGACTGCCAACTGGTAGGCATACACCCCATCGGACCGGCGGAGGATGAAGTCCCCGCAGTCCCGTCGCAAGTTCTCCGATTGGGGGCCGAAATTCCCGTCCACAAAGCGAATTTCCTCCTCCGGCACGGCGATCCGCCAGGCCGGTTTTCGGCCGCTCTGTTCCAGGGCGGCTTTTTCCCCGGCAGAGAGCTGGCGGCACCGGCCGGAATACACCCGGGCCCCGTCAGCGGCGTGGGGCGCCGAGGCCGCCAGCAGCTCCTTCCGGCTGCAATAGCAGGGGTAAATTAACCCCTCGGCGGCCAGCTTCCGAAAGGCCTCGGCGTACCATTCCGTGCGGCGGCTCTGGCAGTAGGCGTCCCCGGCTTCCTGCCAGCCCAGGTCCCAGTCCAGCCCCAGCCAGCGCAGGTCGTCAGCCAGCTGGAGGGCATAGTCGGGTTTGCATCGGTCCGGGTCCAGGTCCTCCATCCGCAGGAGCATTTCGCCCCCCAGGCTGCGGACATCCAGCCAGGCCAGCAGGGCCGCAAAGAGGTTCCCCAGGTGCATCCGCCCGCTGGGGCTGGGAGCAAAGCGCCCCCGGATGGGTTTGGTTTGATCCATCGGTCTCCCCTCCTTTTTCTCGGTTTGTTCATTGTAACACAGGCAGACAGCCCTTGCCAACCCATCCGGCCCGTAGTAAAATGACGTCGTATCCTCCGATACCACATCATGACAGAGAAAGAAGGAATCCCCCATGTCCATCGCAGCTGTTCGCGCATATTTTGCCCCCTTCGGAATGGAAGACAAGGTCCTGGAGTTCGAGACCTCCAGCGCCACCGTAGAGCTGGCCGCCCAGGCCGTCGGCGTCATCCCCGCCCGCATCGCCAAGTCCCTCTCCTTCAAGGTGGATGGAAAGGCTATCCTCATCATCGCCGCCGGGGACGCCAAGGTGGACAACGGCAAGTTCAAGGCCTTCTTCCACACCAAGGCCAAGATGCTCACCCCCGACGAGGTGGTGGAGCTGGTGGGCCACGCCATCGGCGGGGTCTGCCCCTTCGGCATCAAGGAGGGCGTCGATGTCTATCTGGACGTCTCTCTCCAGCGGTTCGACACCGTCTTCCCCGCCGCCGGCAGCGCCAACAGCGCCATTGAGCTCACCTGCGCCCAGCTGGAGCAGTACGCCTGCAGCTGCCAGGGCTGGGGTGACTTCTGCAAGGGCTGGCAGGAAGAGGCATGATTCCTCTCACCACGTTCATACAAAAAAAGCCGCTGCTTTCGCAGCGGCTTTTTGTATGAACGAATTGGATGCCTCTACAGCCGATCAGTCGTAATTCTTTGCGCGGTTGTTGAAGTAATCCTTGGTCTCCTTGACCACCACACCGGACAGGCCCACCAGGGCGATCAGGTTGGGGATAGCCATCAGACCGTTCAGGGTGTCGGCGATGTCCCAAGCCAGGCTCAGCTCCATGGTAGCACCCACAACGATGATGATGATGAAGATGACCTGATAGGGCTTGATGGCCTTGGTGCCCAACAGGAACTCGCAGCAGCGGGTGCCGTACATACCCCAAGACAGAACGGTGGAGAAAGCGAACAGTGCCAGGCACAGTGCGATGATGATGGCGCCGCCCTTTGCACCGAAAACAGTGCCCAGAGCTGCTGCGTTCAGGGAGGTGTTGCCCTGGACGCCGTACTCCATCATGCCATCCAGGCCGCCGGCATAGAAGCCGCACAGGACGGTCAGGCCGGACAGAGTGCAGATGACGATAGTGTCCATAAAGACTTCAAAGATACCGTACAGACCCTGACGGACAGGATCCTTCTCAGAGGTAGCAGCGTGTGCCATGGGGGCGGAGCCCAGGCCGGCCTCGTTGGAGAAGACGCCGCGCTTGACGCCCCAGGTGATGACCAGCATCATGGAGCCCACTGCACCGCCGGTAACACCGGAGGGGGAGAATGCGCCGGCGAAGATGTCGCGGAAGATCGCGGGCCAGTAGGCGATGTTTGCGAAGCAGACGACCAGGCAGGCCACGATGTAGACAACAGCCATGATGGGGATCAGCTTCTCAGTAACAGAGCCCAGACGCTTGATGCCGCCCAGCAGGACGATGGCGGCCAGGATTGCCAGGATGATGCCCAGAACCAAGTTCACGGTGGACTGACCAGCAAAGTCGGGGTTGAATGCGGTGATCACGGTGTTGATGGAGGAGGTGATGTTGCCCACCTGCACGGCGTTGCCGATGCCGAAGGCTGCCAGAGCGCCGAAGATGCAGAAGATGGCGCCCAGCCACTTCCAGTTCTTGCCCAGGCCGTTCTTGATGTAGTACATGGGGCCGCCGACCCAGTCGCCCAGCTCGTTTCTCTCACGGAACTTGACGGCCAGCAGAACCTCGGAGTACTTGGTACACATACCGATCAGAGCGGTGACCCACAGCCAGAAGATGGAGCCGGGGCCGCCCAGGGTAACTGCGGCGGTGATACCGGCGATGTTACCGGTACCGACGGTAGCGGCCAGAGCGGTGGTCACGGCCTGGAAGGGGGTGACTTCGCCCTCACCGGCGTCGGTCTTCTTGAAGATCTTACCGATGGTGTTTTTCAGCGCATAGCCGAACTTGCGGAATTGGACGCCGGTGGTACGGATGGTCAGCAGGATGCCTGCGCCCACCAGCAGGATCAGCATGGGAGGACCCCACACGACACCATTGATGGCACCATTAATACTAGCGATTAATTCCATGCATATCTCTCCTTTTTTCTAAATTTTGCTCTCTTGAGTTTCGCAGCCTTGGCTGCTTGAACTACTGACTTAACAATACCATAATCGACCTGAAATAGCAATGGTGGAAACCAGCTTTTAGCAAATCTTTAGAGGTTTAATGCATCCTGTGTTTACAATTTATTCAAAATTGGGGCATTTTTTACGGATATATCCCTCATACAAAACTATATTTTCCATATTTTAGAAATCTTCCCGCCTGTGCGATCCAATTATTCCCACGTGTAGGATTTCGCTGCTTTCCCGCCCCAGAAGCACAGAAGACCCTGTCCCCATGGCTGAGGACAGGGTCTTCCGGAAACTCAGGTGTGCTTTGTCCGCTCCTCTTTTTGTCTGGCGAAATGGTCCCGGGTCTCTCTGGCCACCACGCCGGAGAGAAGGACCACAGCGATGAGGTTGGGGATGGCCATAAGGCCGTTGAGGGTGTCGGCGATATCCCAGACCAGGGACAGGTCCAAGGTGGCGCTGAGGACGATGAGGACGATAAAAACGACCTTATAGGGCAGGACCGCTTGATAGCCCATCAGGTACTCCACGCAGCGCATGCCGTACAGGGCCCAGCCCAACACCGTGGAGAAGGCGAAGAGAGCGATGCCCACGGCGATGAGCAGGGAGCCGCCCTTGTCCCCGAACACGGTGCCCAGGGCAGCCACGTTCAGGGAGGTATCCCCCATGACGCCGTAGGTCATGTCGATCCCGGAGCACAGCAGGGTCAGTCCGGTGAGGGTGCAGATGACGATGGAGGCCATAAACACCTCAAAAATACCGTACAGGCCCTGCTTCACCGGGTCCTTTTCCGAGGTGGTGGCGTGGGCCATGGGGGCGGAGCCCAAGCCGGCCTCGTTGGAAAAGACCCCTCGCTTCACGCCCCAGGTGAGGGCCATGACAAAGGAGCCCACCGCGCCGCCGGTGACGCCGCTGGGAGAAAAGGCCCCGGAGAAGATGGAGCCGAACACGGCGGGGACCCGCTCAAGGTTCACAAAGACCACCACCAGGCAGGCCAGCACATAGATGACAGCCATGGCGGGGACCAGCTTCTCAGTGACCGCCCCCAGGCGCTTGATGCCGCCGAAGAGGACGAAGGCGGTCAGGACCGCGATGATCACGCCCTGGATCAGGTTGGTGACGGCGAAGCTGTCAAAGTCGGGGGCGAAGGAGGTGATCACCGTGTTGATGGAGGTGATGATGTTGCCCACCTGGACGGAGTTGCCGATGCCGAAGGAGGCCAGAGCCGCGAAAACGCAGAACAGGCCGCCCAGCCAGGCCCACTTCTTGCCCAGGCCGTTTTTAATGTAGTACATGGGGCCGCCGGTCCACTCGCCGTACTCGTTCTTTTCCCGGTATTTCACGGCCAGCAGGACTTCGGAATATTTGGTGATCATACCCACCAGGGCGGCGATCCACAGCCAGAAGATAGCCCCGGGGCCGCCCAGGGTGACGGCGGCGGTGATGCCGGCGATGGAGCCGGTACCCACGGTGCTGGCCAGGGCGGTGGTCATGGCCTGGAAGGGGGTCATTTCCCCATCGGCAGCCTCGCTCTTGACAAAGAGCTTGCCCACGGTGTTCTTCATGGCGTAGCCAAAGTGGCGGAACTGGGTTCCTCTGGTGCGGATGGTCATGAGGATGCCGCAGCCCATCAGGAGGATAAGCATGGGCGGACCCCAGACCACACCATTGATCGCGCTGTTGATACGGGTGAGCAGATCCATCGTTTGATTCTCCTTTATTCTCATCGGGGAATTTTGCAGAAATTAGAATCATTTTATCACATTTTCTTATATCCATCAACATATAATCTTATATTTCTTCGCAGTTTCCCTTTTTTAGACAAACACAACAATCTGTCGATTTCCCTGATTTCTTTTACAAAAAGCCCTGGCAGGACGCATCGTCCCACCAGGGCAAGATAAGAGAATCTGATAGCAGCCTCACGGCTCCTGTTTTTTGTCCGACAACTGGGCGAAGTAGGCTTTCGTCTCCTTCACCACCACCCCGGAGAGGGCGAAGAGGCCGATGAGGTTGGGGATGATCATGAGGCCGTTGAGAGTGTCGGCGATGTTCCAGGCCAGGTCCAGCTCCATGGTGGCCCCCACCACGATGACCAGCACGTAGACGATCAGATAGGGGCGTAGTGACTTGGTGCCCAGCAGATACTCACAGCAGCGGCTTCCATACAGCGCCCAGCTCAGGACAGTGGAGAAGGCGAAGAGGGAGATGCCCACGGCGATGATGATGGAGCCGCCCTTCAGGCCGAAAACGCTGCCCAGGGCCTGCACGTTCAGGGCGGTGCTGCCCATGATGCCGTAGTTGATATGGATGCCGGAGCACAGCAGGGACAGGCCGGTGAGGGTGCAGATGACGATGGAGGCCATAAAGACCTCAAAAACGCCGTAGAAGCCCTGCTTCACCGGGTTCCGCTCAGAGGTGTTGGCGTGGGCCATGGGGGCGGTACCCAGGCCGGCCTCGTTGGAAAAGACCCCTCGCTTGATGCCCCAGCTCAGGGCCAGCATCATGGAGCCCACCGCACCGCCGGTGGCGCCGGCGGGAGAGAATGCCCCGGCGAAAATGTCCCCCAGGACCCCGGGGATATTTTTGAAATTGAACACAACCACTGCCAGGCAGGCCGCCACATAGACCAGAGCCATGGCAGGAACTAACTTCTCGGTGACAGCGCCCAGCCTCTGGACACCGCCGAAGAGAACGATGGCGGCCAGGACAGCCACCACAATGCCGATGATGAGATTGGCAGTGGCCTGACCGGTGAAATGGGGGAAAAAGGAATGGATCACCGTGTTGATGGAGGTGGTGATATTGCCCACCTGGACGGCGTTGCCGGTGCCAAAGGCAGCCAGGGCCGCCGCAACGCAGAAAAACCCGGCCAGCCACTTCCACTTGGGCCCCAGTCCGTTCTGAATGTAGTACATGGGACCTCCAGCCCACTCCCCCAGCTCGGTGCGCTCCCGGTACTTCACGGCCAGCAGGACCTCGCCGTACTTGGTGATCATGCCGATGAGCGCGGCCACCCACAGCCAGAACAGGGCGCCGGGTCCCCCCAGGGCAATGGCGGCGGTGACGCCGGCAATGGAGCCGGTGCCCACGGTGCCGGCCAGGGCGGTGGTCATGGCCTGGAAGGGGGTCATCTCTCCGGCATGGGCCTCCTTGTCGACCTCCTTGTCAAAAACCTTGCCCAGGGTGTTTTTCATGACGTGGCCAAAGTGCCGGAACTGCATCCCGCCGGTGCGGATGGTCAGCAGAAGGCCGATCCCGATGAGCAAGATCAGGACCGGAGCTCCCCAGACCACGCTGTTGACTGCGTCATTAACGCGAATGATTACGTCCATTCTGAATCTCCTTTTACTTAATATTGTTAGCAAAATATAAAGTGGATTCTATCACACATGTGCCGCCACTTCAACCGAATTCTCACTTTTGTATCTTTATCATGTCCATTTTATCTATTGTTCATACAAAACACAAAGAACCGGACCAATCGGCCCGGTTCTTTGTCGATACAGTATACTATTTTCCTTATGCCAGGGCAGCAGTGATGATGGCCATCTTGTAGACCTCGTCGGCGTCGCAGCCGCGGGACAGGTCGTTGATGGGGGCATTCAGGCCCTGCAGGATGGGACCGTAGGCAGCGAAGCCGCCCAGGCGCTGGGCGATCTTATAGCCGATGTTGCCGGACTGGATCTCGGGGAAGATGAAGGTGTTGGCATAGCCGGCCACGTTGGAGCCGGGGAACTTCTGCTGACCGACCACGGGAGAAACGGCAGCGTCAAACTGCATCTCGCCGTCGATGGCCAGCTCGGGAGCAGCGGCCTTGGCCTTCTCGCAGGCGTTGCGGACCTTGTCCACAGCCTCGCCCTTGCCGGAGCCCTTGGTGGAGTAGCTCAGGAAAGCGATCTTGGGGTCGATGCCGAAGGTAGCGGCGGTCTTGGCGCACTCCAGGGCGGTCTCCACCAGTGCGTCCTCGTCGGGATCGATCTGGATGGCGCAGTCGCCCATGCACAGGCGCTCGTCCACGCCGTCCTTGGTGCGCTGCAGGATAAAGCAGGAGCTCACGTTGTTGTTGCCGGGCTTGGTCTTGATGAGCTGCAGAGCGGGACGGACGGTATCAGCGGTGGAGTAGGTAGCGCCGCCCAGCAGGCAGTCAGCCTCGCCCATCTTCACCAGCATGGTGCCGAAGTAGTTGCCCTTCAGCAGGTTCTTGCGGCAGTCCTCGGGGCTCATCTTGCCCTTGCGCAGCTCCACCATCTTCTCCACCATGGCATCCATGCCCTCATAGGTGGCGGGGTCCACGATGCGGACGCCCTCGATGTCGAAGCCACCCTTTTCTGCGGCGGCCTTGACCTCAGCCTCCACGCCCACCAAGATGGGGGTCAGGAAGCCGTCCTTCTTCAGGCGGGCGGTAGCCTCCAGGATGCGGGCGTCGGAGCCCTCGGTGAAGACCAGGGTACGGGGATTTGCCTTCAGGGTTTCAATCAGTTTTGCAAACATAATCGTTTACCTCCAATGTAAATATGAGACCGATATCTCTTTTTCTAAATCAACTAATTTATTGTATCACTATATGCCGGGGGGTTCAAGCTTTTTTTCGACCCCTTCCGTTCGTTACGCCAGCACCGCCCGGCAGAGCCTGTCCACTGCCTCGGGGATCTTCTCCGCCTCCAGGCCAGAGTAGTTCATCACCAGCACATGGGGGTGGCGGCTCTCCCCCTTCATATAATACTGGGAGACGAAGGACAGGCGGATGCCCTCCTCCTCCGCCGCCTGAAGAATTTCCTCATCGGTCCGGGGAGTGTCCACCTGCATGAGAAAGTGCAGGCCGGCGTTCTCCTCGCTGATCCGGACCTTGTGGGCCAGGGGGCTTCGGTGAAGCTCCGCCAGAAACCTGTCCCGCAGAGCCCGGTAGTGGTTGCGCATCCGGTTGATGTGCTTTTCAAAGTACCCTTCGGACAAAAACCGGGCCAGAGTCATCTGCTCCAGGCAGGAAACCGTGCCGGAGTAGAACCCCAGGGTCTCATAGAACCGGGTCACCAGATGCTTGGGCAGCACCAGATAGCTGATCCGGAAGGCCGGAGCCAGGCTCTTGGAGAAGGTGTTGATGTAGATGACCTTCTCCATCACGTCGATGCTCTGGAGGGTGGGGATGGGCCGGCCGGACAGCCGGAACTCGCAGTCGTAGTCGTCCTCGATGATGTAGCGGTTCTCCCCCTTGGAGGCCCAGCTGAGGAACTCATACCGGCGGCTCACCGGCATGACGATCCCCGTGGGGAAATGGTGGGAGGGGGTGATGTGGAGGATCTCCGCGCCGCTCTCCTCCAGCCGCTCCGGGATGATGCCCGAGGCGTCCATGGGGATGTGGTGGACGGTCACATCGTTCTTCTCATAGATCTTGCTCAGCCGCAGGTAGCCCGGGTCCTCCACGGCGTAGCCCCGGGACCGGCCCAAAAGCTGGATGATTACACTATATAAATATTCCGTCCCGGCCCCCACCACGATCTGCTCCGGGTCGATGGACATGCCCCGGAACTGATACAGGTGGTCGGAGATGGCCTGGCGGAGCTTGAGAATGCCCCCGGCGGAGGTGTCGGTCAGCAGGGCGGTCTCGTCCTCCCCTGCCGTCACATCTCGCAAGAGCTTGACCCAGATGGAGAAGGGAAACATGTCCCTGGCCACCGAGCTGCCCACAAAGTCCGCCCAGTACTCCCGCTTGGGAGGCTGCTTGGGCAGCTCCCGCCTGGGCCGGGGCTGTACAGGCTCCTCCCCCTTCTCCAGGTCGCAGACGTAGTAGCCCCGCTTGGGCAGGGTGTACAGGTAACCCTCGGCCACCAGTTGGGCGTAGGCGCTCTCCACGGTGATGGTGCTCACCCCCAGGTTCTTGGCAAAGGTCCGCTTGGAGGGCAGCTTTTCCCCGGATTTCAGCTTCTTCTGTAAAATATCCTGCTTGATGCACCGGTACAGGTGCTCGTACATACTTTCGGATTCGATGTTTTCAAAGGAGTATGTCAGCAAACTCCCAGGCCTCCTCTCTGGCATGTGGCCATGCTGAATTGGCGAAAAATGCAATTTTCGATATCATCAGACCCATTATATCTTCTGACAGGCCCCCTGTAAAGGCAATTTCCCAAGAAACCGGCTTCGTCAATCTACCAGATTTTTTCCTCCCATTTTCACCTGGTTTTGGTGCTCTTTTCGCTTCCAGTTTTATCCAGTTTTTGCCCTTGGTTTTTCTTGTGGATTTTGATGGAAAAGTCTCTGGGTCCCTCCCCGAAAATTCATAATAATGCAGTGATTTTTTCCTGAAAAAATTTTTGCAGGCCAAAAGTGTGAAAATTGCAGAGATATTTGCAGTTTTCCCCCCATTTTCCCGCTCTTGCAAGGTTTTTCCCTTTCGTGTATAATGGGCGAAGAAAAAGAATACATTTGTTCTTGCATGACGAACAGGAACAAAGGGAGTGTTGATTGCCCGGAAAGCAATGACCCTCACTATATATGAGAAGGAGTTAAGCTTATGAGCGAAGTACGTATCAAAAACTTCAAGCGAGTCCTGGTGGCCAACCGGGGTGAGATCGCCATCCGCGTCTTCCGCGCCCTGAATGAGCTGGAGATCACCTCCGTCGCCATCTACTCCAAGGAGGACAAGTACGCCAAGTTCCGCACCGTGGCCGACGAGGCCTATCCCCTGGACCCCAACAAGGGCCCCGTGGACGCCTACCTGGACATCGCCACCATCATCAAGATCGCCAAGGACCACAACGTGGACGCCATCCACCCCGGCTACGGCTTCCTGGCTGAGAACCCCATCCTGGTGGAGGAGTGCGAGAAGAACGGCATCGTCTTCATCGGCCCCACCGTGGACAGCATGAACGCCATGGGCGACAAGATCTCCTCCAAGCAGATCGCCATCGCCGCCAACGTCCCCATCATCCCCGGCGTGGACCACGCCATGAAGACCGTGGAGGAAGCCATGGAGGTGGCCAAGAAGGTTGGCTACCCCGTCATGCTGAAGGCCTCCAACGGCGGCGGCGGCCGCGGTATGCGCATCGTCTACAAGGAAGCCGACATGGCCAAGGAGTTCAAGGAGGCCATCGACGAGTCCAAGAAGGCCTTCGGCGACGACCAGGTCTTCATTGAAAAGTACCTCCGGGGCCCCAAGCACGTGGAGGTACAGATGCTGGCCGATAACTACGGCAACGTGGTCCACCTCTATGACCGTGACTGCTCCGTCCAGCGCCGCCACCAGAAGGTGGTGGAGTACGCTCCCGCCTTCTCCGTCCCCGAGGCCACCCGCCAGAAAATCTTCGAGAGCGCCCTGGCTCTGTGCCGTCACGTGGGCTACCGCAACGCCGGTACCTGCGAGTTCCTGGTGGACCTGGAGGGCAACCCCTACTTCATCGAGATGAACCCCCGTATTCAGGTGGAGCACACCGTCACCGAGCTGGTCACGGATATTGATATCGTCCGCTCCCAGATCCTCATTGCCGAGGGCTATCCCCTGAACTCCCCCGAGGTCAACATCACCTCCCAGAAGGCCATCGAGTGCCACGGCTACGCCATCCAGACCCGTGTCACCTCCGAGGATCCCTCCAACAACTTCATGCCCGACACCGGCAAGGTCACCGTCTACTCCTCCGGCTCCGGCAACGGCATCCGTCTGGACGGCGGCAACATCTACACCGGCGCCGAGATCCTGCCCTACTATGACTCCCTGCTGGTGAAGATCAGCTCCTTTGACCGGACCTTCCAGGGCGCCGTGACCAAGTCCCGCCGTGCCCTCCGTGAAATCAAGATCCAGGGCATCAAGACCAACATCTCCTTCCTGATCAACGTCATCAACAACCCCACCTTCCAGGCCGGCCGGTGCTACACCACCTTCATCGAGGAGACCCCCGAGCTCTTCACCCTGTCCCACAACCTGGACCGGGCCTCCAAGATCCTGGACTTCCTGGGGGACAAGATCGTCAATGTCTCCAAGGGTGACAAGCCCTACTTCGAGGACCGCGTCCTGCCCAAGTACGACGAGACCGCCCTGGTCTACGGCGCCAAGGACGAGTTCAAGAAGCTGGGCGCCAGAGACTTCACCCAGAAGATCCTGGGCGAGAAGAAGCTGTACATCACCGACACCTCCATGCGTGACGCCCAGCAGTCCCTGATCGCCACCCGTATGCGCACCAAGGATATCGTCGGCGCAGCCCGGGCCACCAACACCATCATGCAGAACGCCTTCTCCGTGGAGGCTTGGGGCGGCGCAACCTACGACACCGCCTACCGCTTCCTGAAGGAATCTCCCTGGAAGAGACTGGAGATCCTCAGCGAGAGAATGCCCAACACCCTGATCCAGATGCTCCTGCGTGCCTCCAATGCCGTGGGCTACAGCAACTACCCCGACAACCTGGTCAAGGAGTTCATCCGCATCTCCGCCATCAAGGGCGTTGACGTCTTCCGCGTCTTCGACTCCCTGAACTGGATGGAGAACATGAAGATGCCCGTGGAGGAGGCCCTGAAGACCGGCAAGATCGTCGAGGGCTCCCTGTGCTACACCGGCGACATCACCAACCCCAACGAGGTCAAGTACACCCTGGACTACTATGTCAAGAAGGCCAAGGAGCTGGAGGCCATGGGCGTCCATATCCTGGCCATCAAGGATATGGCCGGCCTGCTGAAGCCCTATGCCGCTTACAAGCTGGTGGAGACCCTGAAGTCCGAGCTGCACATCCCCGTCCACCTGCACACCCACGACACCACCGGCGCCGGTGTTGCCACCGTCCTGAAGGCCGCCGAGGCCGGCGTGGACATCGCCGACCTGGCCATCGAGTCCATGGCAGGCTGCACCAGCCAGCCCTCCCTGAACGTGGTGGTGGAAGCCCTCCGCGGCACCGAGCGTGACACCGGCCTGGACTTCGAGGGTCTGGACGAGCTGAGCCGCTACTACGAGCACGTCCGCAAGGTCTACAAGTCCAACGAGAGCGGACAGATCTCCCCCAACGCCCAGATCTATAAGCACGAGATCCCCGGCGGTCAGTACTCCAACCTGCTGGCCCAGGTTACCGAGATGGGCTCCAAGGACGAGTTCGAGAAGATCAAGGAGCTCTATCGCCAGGCCAACATCCTGCTGGGCAACCTGATCAAGGTCACCCCCTCCTCCAAGGTGGTCGGCGACCTGGCCATCTTCATGTCCAAGAACGGCCTGACCATGGACAACATCCTCACCGAGGGTGCAGACCTGTCCTACCCCGACTCCGTGGTGGATTTCTTCAAGGGCATGATCGGTCAGCCCGAGGGCGGCTTCCCCAAGGAGCTGCAGAAGATCGTCCTGAAGGACATCGAGCCCATCACCGTCCGCCCCGGCACCCTGCTGCCTGACGTGGACTTCGAGGACATCAAGAAGCACCTGCGTGAGAAGTTCGACATGTCCGGCTTCAACGACTTTGAGATGGAGCAGAAGGCCGTCAGCTATGCTCTGTATCCCAAGGTCTATGAGGACTACTGCACCCACTTCGAGGCCTACAACGATGTCACCACCCTGGAGAGCCATGTCTACTTCTATGGCCTGCGCAAGGGCGAAGAGACCGTGCTGAAGGTCAGCAGCGGCAACGACATCATCATCAAGTTCGACCACATGTCCGACCCCGACAAGGACGGCTACCGTGTGCTGACCTTCGAGGTCAACGGCGTCCTCCGTGAGCTGAAGGTTCTGGACAAGACCCTGGAGGTCGTGGTGGACCGCAAGCTGAAGGCCGACAAGAACAACCCCTGCCACCTGGGCTCTACCATCCCCGGCACCGTGGAGACCGTCCTGGTGAAGGAGGGCGACGAGGTCAAGGTCAACCAGCCTCTGATGATCGTCGAAGCCATGAAGATGGAGACCACCTTCGTCTCCAAGGTCAACGGCAAGGTCGACAAGCTCTATGTGGTCCCCGGCGACCGCGTCAGCGCAGAAGACCTGCTGGTCTCCTTCATCCTGGATGAGGAAGAAGAGGCCTGATCCCCTCAATAACGATACCTACAGCGCCCCCGGCTCCACGAGCCGGGGGCGTTTTCATTCCAAATTGTGGGTGGGCCGATGTGGTCATCGGCCCCTACAATTTATGCCGAACACCCCATGCAGGACGGGTATGCCCGTTCCGCTGAAAATGCTGCGGACACCAGGCTCACACAGACGAAAAACCGCCCCCACCAACGGTGGGGGCGGTGAAAGTTACCACTTGGGAGTAACCTCGCTGTAAGAGTTAATTAAGATTAGCCCTTAACCTCAGCGATAGCCTTTGCCAGACGCTCGCAAGCGACGTCGCAGTCAGCCTCGGTGATGATCAGCGGGGGAACCATACGGATGATGCTGGTGCCGATAGCGGTGACCAGGAAGTGGTTGCGGATGCAAGCGCGCTTCACTTCAACAGCGTTCACGCCGTCTTCCAGGACAGCGCCGACGAACAGGCCGCGATGACGCTCAGCAACGATGCCGGGGACCTCCAGCAGCTTCTTTGCGAAGTAGTCGCCGACCTTCTTGGCGTTCTCGGGCCACTTGCCAGCCTTCAGCTCACGCAGGACTTCCAGGGAAGCAGCGCAGGCGACGGGGTGACCAGCATAGGTGGAACCATGGGTGCCGGGGCCGAATGCGGAAGCAGCCTTGTCGTTGCAGGCGATGCCGCCGATGGGGAAGCCGCCGCCCATTGCCTTAGCCATGGACACGATGTCGGGCTTCACGCCGTAGGTCATGTAGCACATGAAGTCGCCGGTACGGCCCCAACCAGCCTGAACTTCGTCCAGGCAGAACAGGATGCCCTTCTCGTCGCAGAACTCACGGATGCCCTTGATGAACTCGTCGGTTGCGGGCCAAACGCCGCCCTCGCCCTGAACAGGCTCGAACATGATAGCGCAGGTCTTGCCCTCAACATAAGCAGCCTTGAAAGCGTCCAGGTTGTTGAACTCAGCATAGGTGAAGCCGGGGGTCAGGTCGCCGAAGCCCTTCTGGATAGCGGAGTCGGGCTGGCCGGTAGCGGTCATGGCGCCGAAGGTACGGCCGTGGAAGGACTTCTTAGCAGTGATGATGTGCCAAGCGTCGGGACCGATGTTCTCGATGCCCCACTTACGAGCCATCTTGATCATAGCTTCGTTAGCCTCAGCACCGGAGTTCTGATACAGAACCTTATCCATACCGATGGTCTCGCAGATTTCCTTGGACAGGATAGCCTGGGGAACAGTGTAGGGATAGTTGAAGGTCTGCATGATGGTAGCAGCCTGATCCTGGATAGCCTTCACAACCTTGGGGTTGCAGTTGCCCAGGCAGTTAACAGCGATACCTGCATAGAAGTCCAGGTAGGGCTGATCGTTCTCATCATACATATAGATGCCTTCAGCGCGGTCAGCGACGAAGTCCATACGCTCATAGGTCTCGATCATGTACTTCTTGACGAGGGCCTTCAGTTCAGCAGCGCTCAGACCAGTGTCTTTCAGTCTCATAAAAATTTCCTCCCATTCAAAATAATAAGTAATCTTGGGGATCATCCGGGTTTACGCTTAAACCCAGTATTCTCAACAGCCGGTACTCACTCCGGACTGTTTTGAATGTAAGAAGCAGGTTGTCGTGATTGACTGTCCTGTAACTTGTGACCATAATAACACCATTTCTCAAAAAATGAAATACACCTTTTGCACAAATTATTCCAGTCACTTTCTGGTGAAATCGCGGGGGGCGGCGCAGGATTTTATGCGTGCTCCTTCGTTTTATTTATCACTTTTTTTGGTTTTCCCGGAAAATACTTCATTTGAATCCTTCTTATCTTGGTTTCCACGCATTTTTCTCCGTCACTTCTCGCTTTTCTCGGGCAAGTTTGGTCATTTTCTGACTCGTCGTTTTGCACAATCGCATTTTTTATTTTCCGAAAGGTATTTGTCCTTTTTTCCTGTCAATACACCTCACCATTCCACCATGGATTGCTTTTTCTCCTTTGCCTTGTTACAATGGAGTACAAAGGAAGTGAATCCCAATGGAACTGACACAGATCACCCACATTGACAACGTCCGCCTCTCCGACGACGGCCGGGCCGTCCGCATTCTGGACCAGAGCCGCCTGCCCAACGAGACGGTCTACCTGGAGCTCTCCCGGGCCGAGGACCTCTACGAGGCCATCCACTCTCTCCGGGTCCGGGGCGCCCCCGCCATCGGCATTTTCGCCGGGTATGCCATGTATGTGCTGGCCCGGCAGACCGGGGCCAGCCACTTCGGCGACTTTATTTCGGAGTGCCGCCGGCACCACGATTACCTCAACGCCTCCCGACCCACTGCCGTGAACCTGAAACACATGCTGGACCGGATGCTGGCTGTGGCGGAATCCATGCCCTGCATGGACATCGACAGCATCCTGGAATCCATGCGCCGCACCGCCATCGCCATTCATGAGGAAGACATCGCCATGTGCACCGCCATCGCCCGCCACGGCCTGTCCCTGGTGAAGGAGGGCGACGGCATCCTCACCCACTGCAACGCCGGTCCCCTGGCCACCTCCCGGTATGGCACTGCCCTGGGGCCTCTCTTCCTGGCCAGGGAGGAGGGCATTACCCTCCACGCCTGGTGCGACGAGACCCGTCCCCTCCTCCAGGGGGCCCGCCTCACCGCCTACGAGCTCCAGCGGGCCGGCATCGACTGCACCCTCATCTGCGACAACATGGCCAGCATCGTTATGAAGGAGGGCAAGATCAACGCCTGCTTCGTGGGCTGCGACCGGGTGGCCCGGAACGGGGACACCGCCAACAAGATCGGCACCTCCGGGGTGGCCATCCTGGCCAGGCACTACGGCATCCCCTTCTATGTGCTGGGCCCCTCCTCCACCATCGACTTTACCTGCCCCGACGGGGACCACATCCCCATCGAGCTGCGGGACGGGGAGGAGATCAAGTCCAAGTTCTTCCAACAGCCCTCCTCCCTGCCAGAGGTGAAGTGCTACAACCCCGCCTTCGACGTCACCGACCACGACCTCATCACCGCCATTGTCACGGAACGGGGGATCTGCTACCCCCCCTTTGAGGACAGTCTGGCCGCCCTCTTTGGCCGGAAAGGGGAGGGCTGACCATGGCAACGTATCCCTCTGACGCCCAGGCCAAGGCGGAGATCCTGGCAACAGGGCTGAAAATTTACCAGCGGGGGCTGGTGGCCGCCAACGACGGCAACCTCAGCGTCCGGGTGGGGGAAAACGCCCTGTGGGTGACCCCCACCGGGGTCTCCAAGGGAGCCATGACCGAGGACATGCTGGTGAAGCTGGACCTGGACGGCAACCTGCTGGAGGGCACCCGGAAGCCCTCCTCAGAGACGAAACTGCACCTGCGGATTTATAAAGAGAACCCCGACGTGCGGGCGGTGGTCCACGCCCATCCTCCTGCCGCCACGGCCTTCGCCTGCGCGGGCCTCCCACTGGACAGGCCCATCCTCCAGGAGGCGGTGGTCTTTCTGGGCGTGGTCCCGGTGGCCCCCTTCGCCCTGCCCGGGTCAGAGGGGGTGGCCGACAGCGTGGCCCCCTACTGCCGGGACTATCGTGCCTTACTATTGGAATACCATGGGGCGGTCACCTGGGGGGAGACCATGGAACAGGCCCACCACCGTCTGGAGTGCCTGGAGCAGTTGGCAAACGTCACCCTCCACCTGAGAACTCTGGGCTGTGACCGGGTGATGCCGGAGAAGCTGGTCCGGGACCTGGAATCCCTTCGTCCCGCCTGGGGCATCAAATAGGGCGCACAAAAGCGCTGACCCGAACGCAGGTCAGCGCTTTTCCTTTCCTATGCCGTTGTGGTGGCCTGGGCCAGGACCTTGGCGGCGATGCTGCCGGCCACGCTGGCGCCGGAGCCGCCGTTCTCCACCAGGACCAAAAAGGCCAGGGGATGGTTGGGGTCGTCGATGAAGCCGGTGAACCAGGCGTGGGGCTGGTTTCCGCCCCCCACCTCGGCGGTGCCGGACTTGGCGCAGACCGCCAGGTCCCCGAACTGGGCCTGGCCGTACTGGCTGGTCACGTTGTTGCGCATCATTTCCTTCAACCGGGCGCAGGTCTCCTCGCTGTAGATTTTATAGGTATCGGTGCCGTCGGGGAAGGCCGCCGGCACGGAGGACCCGGACAGGGTCTCTTTTTCCACCAGCTTGGGGACCACAGCCACGCCCCGGTTGGCGATGCCGCCCATAAAGGACAGCATGGTGCAGGGGTTCACCAGATCCTTGTACTGGCCCACGCCGGACCAGCCCAGATAGGCAGAACCGGCTTCCGCCGCCTCAAAGCTGCCCTTGGCGGTGTGGATGTCGTTGATGGTCAGGGAGTTCATCAGACCGGCCTCCTCCATGTACGCCTCCAGGGTATCGCCCCCCAGTTCCAGGGCCAGGGTGGCGTAGGCTCCGTTGCAGGAGGTGGCCAGACACTGGTTGATATCCATATTCTGACCGTGGACGTAGGGACAGGTGATGGTGTCCTCCCCGATCTGGAGGGAACCGGTGCAGGTGTAGGTAAAGGAATCCAGATCCTTTTTCTTCTCAATGGCCGCCGCCGTGGTCACGATCTTAAAGGTAGAGCCGGGCGGGTAGGTGCCGGAAAAGAAGCGGTTCAGATACACCCCGTCGTAGGCGCTGTTCTCGTTGATGTCCGAGGGGGGATTGTTGGGATCGTAGGAGGGAGCGCTCACCAGACACTTGATATCCCCGGTGGTGTAGTCGTACACCGCCACCACGCCCTTGTGGCCGTTGAGAGCCGCGTAGGCCGTTTCGTTCAGGGAGGCATCCACCGTCAGGGTCACGTCATGGCTGCCCAGGGTGGTGCCGGTAATGGGGTTGTAGCCCGTCAGCCGGCTGGCCAGGGCAGAGCGCAGGGAGGTGCCGAAGTTCCGGTCCCCCACCAGATGGAGGGTGGCCACCCGGGTGGAGCGGTTCTCCGCGTACTCCCCGGTCTGGCCGTCGTAGAGCTTTGTCCCTTTGATGTCAAAAATGGCCCCGGACTCATAATAGGTGGTGCCGAAGAAGCCCACCCAGTCGCTTCCCTTGGTGAAGAGCTGGACGCAGAAGTAGAGCAGGCCCACTGCCAGGGCAGCGGCCAGGACCATGGTGATGGCGGTTCGTCCCCGCAGTCGTTTCATCTTCTGCTCCTCCTCTCCGTCTGCCGTCCGGCGTCGGCCAGGTTCTCCCAGTCATCCACCCCATGCCGCCAGGGACGGGTGGCGTCCATGTCCCGGGGAGGCGGCGGACTCTCCTGCCAGCTGGGGGAAAAGTCCCCGTATTCTCCGAACTCGTCGTAATGGTCGTAGGGCTCGTCGTAGACATAACCGCTGTCGTAGTCCCCGCCCTCGTCGTAGTCATCGTAATAGTCGTCGTAGTCATCGTCCCAGCCGTCATAGATCCCCTCGGAGTCCGGGGGAATCCAGCCCCGGATGCGCTTGGGCAGCTTGATGGTGAAGCTGGCGTTGGGCCGGGTGTCCGCCGCCTTGATGAAGGCCAGCAGGCCCCAGCAGGAGATCATACTGGATCCGCCCACAGACACGAAGGGCAGGGTCACGCCGGTGAGGGGCAGGATGTCCACCGCACCCAGGACATTCAGAGATGCCTGGAAGATCAGCATGGCCGCGGCGGAGTTGGCCGCGATGACATAGTAGCTGGACCGGGCGGTGGTGGCGCAGCGAATGGCGTAGAAGGCCAGCACCAGCAGGACGATGACGGTGAACAGGGCCATAATGAGACCGAACTCCTCACTGATGACGCCGAACACCAGGTCGGTGTTGGCGGCGCCGATCTTTTTCAGAAAGCTGTCCTCCGTCCCCTTGCCGAAGAGGCCGCCGCTGGCGATGGCCGACATGGTGCGGGTCTGCTGGTAGCCGCCGCTGTCATTGTAGAAATCCCAGACGTGCCGCCAGGCCTGGAAGCGGTTGAGGATGTAGGGCTTGAACCGCAGGATCATGCCGCCGCCGGCCACCGCCGCAGTCCCCATGAGGGCCAGAAAGCCGATGTCGCCGGACCGCAGGAAGGCGATGACCAGCAGGGCCACAAAGAAGATCAGCGCGGTGCCGAAGTCACTCATCAGGGCCAGACAGCCCATGCAGAAGCCGCAGAAGAGCACCGTGAAGATCAGGTTTCGCCGGGCAAACAGACGGTCCAGGGTGGCCGCGCCGGTGAAGATAAAGGCGATCTTCACGAACTCCGAGGGCTGGAAGCTGATGATGCCCAGGTCCACCCAGTTCTTCGCGCCGAAAATGGCCTGACCCAGGACCACATTGAAAATCAGCAGCAGGCAGGTAAGCACAGCCACCGGCCAGCGGAGGGAGACCGTGGTTCTGATATCCCCTAGGAGCATACTCAGCGCCAGGAAGATACACAGGCCCATGAGCATGGCGATGGTCTGCTTCAGAAGGGTTTCCGGCGAGTAGGCCGCCGTCACCCCGAAGGAGATGGTGCACAGGAAGAAGGCAATGGTCTCCGCCTCAAAGGCCGTCCGCTTCAGAGAGCGGTAGAGGGCGTACATCACCCACATGGAGGCCGCCAGCAGGGCGAAGGCCACGCCGATCATGACCAGCTGAGGCTTCTCCCGGCCGGGGAGACACTGGACGCACATCATGATCTGGAAGATGGTCAGGTAGCCCAGGGTCCTGCCGGGGCTGAGGGGCCGCTCGGCCACCCCCAGGCGCATGGCCTGTTCCCGCTCCTCCTCGTCGCTGATGGCGTAGAACTCCAGGGGGAGTCCACCCAGGTCGATGATATCGCCGGTCTTTACCGGCAGGGTGTGGGCCACCTTTTTCCCGTTGATCCGGGTCCCGTTCTTGGTTTGCAGAGGCTGGAGCCTCCAGTTCCCCTTATCATCCCGCAGGAGAGCAATGTGGCTGCGGGAGACCGTGGGGAAATCCAGAAGCACATCGGAGAACCGGCTCCGGCCCACGGTGTTCTCCCAGTGGCGCAGGTCAAACCGGGTGCCGTCGTTCATGGACAGCCAGCCCCAGATCTCCTTTCCGGGCTTTTCCCGAAACAGGGACAGCAGGCACCGGGCGATGACGATGGCGGCAACGAGAATGGCCACCACCCGCAGAACGCCGCAGGCCACCGGCAGGACCACATCGATGACCGCCCCCACAGCCTGTCCGGTCTCCGCGCTGGCCAGCGCCGAACGGACCTGGTCGGCCAGCTGGGTAAAGATCATCTTCAGGCGGGTGATTAATTCCTGCATACGCTCCCTCCTTTCTCCGGCGGTATGCGGCCGGACGCATGGTATCCTTTGAGTAACTTTATATTATAGCGGTTGATTGTAAAATCAAGTTGGACACTTGAAAAAATCCATAGTGATAATTTCTCCCTGTGGTAAAATGGAGTTACCACACAACAGCTGCCAAGGGAGGGCAATCACTATGGACTGCCAAGATTATATCACAGATTCCACA
>JAUNCL010000025.1 GCA_030535235.1 Bacillota bacterium | reverse complement strand
CGAAATTCATTCCAACAGGATATCCCGGAATAAACAGTTCCGGGAAAACAATTAAGTCCGGCTTTTGAGTTGCGGCCTCATTAATATATCGAAGTGCCTTTTTCAGCGATGCACTTTTATCAAACATTACCGGTTCTGCCTGCACCAATGCGATTTTACAAATATTATCAATATCTTTCATGCTAATAATTCACTCCTCGTATGATTTTCTTTGGGTTTAAAGCATCTGAAATCTATATCACTGTATATCCGGCATTTAATAATACAGCTAATGATTTTTCAAAATCCGCATCTTTCACTAAAATATAATCTGTGTTGAATGTAGATACCGCAAAAATTCCAATTTTATTATCTGCAAGTATTCCAGACAACTTTGAAAGAATGCCAATGAGTGAAAAATCCAAAATTCCTTGAATACGGAAACCACGCCACCCATCTTCACGTTCTATTGTGTTTTCAGGAACGTCATTTGTTTCACAGACAAGAGAAATTTCTTCATCTGTTTTACCGATAAAGTAGAATTTCTTGCTCAAATCTATATCATCAATGCTTTTCACTTTACATACAGTTAGCAACTGCTCTAATTTATTTAATACCAGCAAATTACTCTCCTCCAAAAATTCCGATTTTACAACTACACAAACTGGAATTTATCTTCTTGTAATGTGTTTTTTATATGTTCCAAAAGAGAACCTGCTCAGGAGCATTTCGTACTCCTTCGAATCAAAGTGATCAATATCAGATGCCAGCACAGAATAGGTTTCACCTTCAACAATAAATCTGCATCCGGTATCAAAAATCCCGTTCCTGCTATAAAAAGAAATTCTCTTTTCTCTCTGCAAAGCATTTTCGGCAGAAGGATCGAGCGATTCAACATTTAAAACGATGCTCTTTTCTGTATTCTGTTTCAGCCAGTCAAGTATCTTAGTGCCATAGCCTTTTGAACTAATCCTGTCATTTACCGCCAGATAGAGCACAAAGATATATTTATCATCTTCAGCCGTATACAAGATTCCGCAGAACTGTTCATCCTCATAAAAGACTCTGAAATTGACACTTTTGCGAAATGCCAACACTCTCAACAACCACATCGGTATCTGCTCATTCTGGGGAAATGCAGATCTCATTAAACGACAGACATCGTTGTATTCATACATTTTTCTGGTAAAAGTTTTAACAACAAGCATCTCTACATCCATCCTCCTCAAATTCAAGTCTTCTGTTGCTTTCAATCTCTCCGTAAGACTGAAATTTGTAGCTCCATCATTTATGCAAAGAATTCTTCGCACAACGAAATAAACTCCTTCATATTGCTCATCATTGCCGGATGACCACCCTGCTCAAAGATATGAGACTTAGCCATACACGTTCTTCTACAAATGCTCTCGAACAGTTTATGATAGTGCCCTGCCGGGAACATTTCATCTTTTGCACTGCCTGTAAGAAGCAGGCTGACCTTCAGCTCATCTATTGGTTTATGAAAGAATGCACCGATATTTTCTGCATGGGCAATTATGGCTTCTGTATCCGCATCAACCACGCTTTCCCAATCATCGCCATGCATTAATTTAAGCATCCTCCGAAAATCCTCATTTTGCTTTGCGTATTCACGGCCAATGCGAATCTGTTCGGTGATGTCAGAATTTGCAGATAAGCCTTCAAAACTGTCTGCAACAATGGTGTTGACCATATCTGGACTTTCCAGCGCCATATTGATGGCTGCAATAGCGCCGCCACTGCTGCCAATCACATCCACTTTTTCAAATCCTTTATATTTGCAAAGGGCAGTCGCCTGCCTTGACCATTCATACCAAAGGTCCGAAGACCATTTTTCACATCTTTCTGATTGTCCACATCCGAGAAAGTCAGGAACGATTACATGGTGCTTTTCAGAAAGCATTGGCAGGATCGGTGCAAACATTTTTCCGCAAGCGGTATTGCCATGGAGCAGGAGCAGCGGCTTTCCGTTGCCGATTTCTTCATAATAAATCTTTTTTCCTTCATAATGAAAGCTGCTCATACTCATCCCTCCAACAATAAATTCCGATTTGTCTATCAAACAAATACATTTATTCAAATGGCTTTCATATTTGAGTATACCAACTTTGCCACACAACGGCAAGACACAACTCCACAAAATGGTACACGACTTTCTCCACAGACAGAAAAACGTCGAAGGCATTTTTTGCGATGCCTTCGACGTTTTTTGTTTGATCGGAACGTTATCCCGGCTGTTTGCCGTCCAGGCGCTCCTTCCACTTCTCCCCCAGACGGAGGAACAGGCCACCGGCCACGTTCCCCAGGGAGATCACCACCAGCCGCAGCAGGGACTGGCCCGGGGCCTCATAGAGGATCCCGGAGACCGCCCAGTAATACATGTCCGCCACGCTGTGCTCCATGCCGCAGACGATGAACACCGTGACCCCCAGGAAAATGGCCAGGTACTTGCCCAGCTCGTGGGGGTTGTTGGCATAGCCGTTCACCGCTGCGAAGATGCACACGTTGCACAGGAAGCCCAGCAGGAAGAGACTCAGCAGGGTGGCGTCCATCTTGGCGGACACCAGGGTGTGGGCGGTGACGTTGATCCCTGCCTCCGCCCCGCAGATGCCGGTGAGCCGCTCCATGCCGCCGATGAGCATGGTGCCGACCAGGTTGCCCGCCCAGATGATGAGCAGGTCGATGAGGTAGCCCGGCCAGGGGTTATCGAAGAGATAGCAGGCCTTGCCGGTGAACAGGTTGTATCCCCGGGTGCAGATGGCGAAAAGGCCGATGGCAAAGAAGAAGGCCCCCACCACATTGCCGCCGGGAAAGGCGTCCTTTAACCGCAGAAAAACCGTGCCGCCCAGGCCGATGCAGAACCCGGCCATGAGGGCGTACAAAAACGTGCCCCAAATACGTTTCATGCTTGTTCCTTTCTCCTTGGAAGGGCGTGGTCACTGGGCCTCGACGCGCTCTTTCGTCGCCTGGATGTGATCCAGGATGATGGCCATGAGCTCCTCCCTGCCGGTCCCCTTTTCCGCGGAGAAGGAGATCACCGGGGTCTCCTCCGACAGCTCCAGGGTCTCGCGGATGCGGGCCACATTGGGTTCCCACTCGCTCTTCTTGATCTTGTCGTGCTTGTTTGCCACCACCACAAAGGGCTTTCCGCTGGCCTTGAACCACTGGGCCATGCCGCAGTCGTCCTGGGTGGGCTTATGTCGGATGTCCACCAGCAGCAGGCCCAGGGTCAGCAGGCTGGTGTCGTCAAACCACTGCTCAATGAGTCTGCCCCACCGGGCTCTCTCCTGCTTGGAGACCTTGGCGTAACCGTAGCCGGGCAGGTCCACGAAGTAGACCTGATCGTCGATGCGGAAATAGTTGATATGGGTGGTCTTACCCGGTGCGGAACCCACCCGGGCAAAGTTTTTCCGGCCCAGGAGCCGGTTGATGACGGAGGATTTGCCCACGTTGGACCGGCCGGCAAAGGCGATCTGGGGCAGGGCGTCCCGGGGACAGTCCGCCATCTTCGCCGCGGAGCGGATAAACGCCGCGTTCTGTGTATTCAGTCTCATGCCATACCTCCTTCTGTCCCTCCGGGGAGCCTGTCCCGTGGCGGTTCGGGCTCCCCGGCAGGTGAATTATGCTTGGTGAAGGGGGGTGCGGGTCTCCCCGCCGCTCATGCCCGCGCCCAGCTCTCCTTCCGGGGCAGGCTCCGCCAGGGGCGGCCGTTCCAGGGCGTTGGCCAGCACCTGATCCACATGGGACACCGGGATGAAGTGCAGGGCGTTCCGGACGGTCTGGTCGATCCTCTCCAGGTCGGCCTCGTTGTCCTTGGGGATGATGACGGTGTGGATGCCGTTGCGCAGGGCGGCCATGGACTTCTCCCGTAAACCGCCGATGGGCAGGACCCGGCCCCGCAGGGTGATCTCGCCGGTCATGGCCACGTCTCCCCGGACGGGGATTCCGGTCAGGGCGGAGACCATGGCGGTGCACATGGTGATACCGGCGGAGGGTCCGTCCTTGGGGACTGCCCCCTCGGGGAAGTGGATGTGGATGTCCTTCTCTTTGTAGAAGTTGGGCTCCACCCCCAGCTGGACCGCCCGGCTGCGGATATAAGAGAAGGCCGCCTTGGCGGACTCCTTCATCACGTTGCCCAGGTTGCCGGTGATCTCGATCTTGCCGGAGCCGTCCAGGACGTTGACCTCGACCTCCAGCAGGGTGCCTCCCACGGAGGTCCAGGCCAGGCCGTTGACCAGACCCACCTGGTTCTCCATGCCGTTCTTCTCGGGGTAGTACTTCCGGGGGCCCAGGTACTGCTCCAAGGTATCCCCGGTGACATGGACGCTCTTGACCCCGTCAGAGACGATGGCCATGGCGGCCTTCCGGCAGAGGGAGCCCAGCTCGCGCTCCAGGATCCGGACGCCGGACTCCCGGGTGTAGGACACGATGACCTCCCGGATGGCGTCGTCGGTGAGCTTTAACTGGTTCTTCTTCAGCCCGTGGCGCTTGAGCTGCTTGGGGATCAGGTGGTTCCGGGCGATCTGCAGCTTCTCCTCATCGGTGTAGCTGGCCAGCTCGATGACCTCCATCCGGTCCAGCAACGGCTTGGGGATGGTGGAGGTGGTGTTGGCCGTGGTGATGAAGAGCACGTCGGACAGGTCGAAGGGCAACTCCACAAAGTGGTCCCGGAAGGTGCTGTTCTGCTCGCTGTCCAGGACCTCCAGCAGGGCAGCGCCGGGGTCGCCCCGCATGTCGCTGCCTAACTTGTCGATCTCGTCCAGCAGCAGCAGGGGATTTTTCGTGCCGGCCTGCCGCAGGGCGTTCATGATGCGGCCGGGCATAGCCCCCACATAGGTCTTCCGGTGGCCCCGGATCTCCGCCTCGTCGTGGACGCCGCCCAGGGAGATCCGGGCCAGCTTCCGGTTCATGGCCTTGGCCATGGACATGCCGATGGAGGTCTTGCCCACGCCGGGGGGGCCTACCAGACAGATGATCTGTCCCCGCAGGTCGGGGGCCAGCTGCTTCACGGCCAAAAACTCCAGGATCCGCTCCTTGACCTCCTCCAGGCCGAAGTGGTCGGCGTCCAGGATCTTGCGGGCGGCCTGGACGTTGACGCGCTCCTTGGACTTCTTGGTCCAGGGCAGTTCTAAGCACACATCCAGGTAGTTCCGCAGGACGGAGGCCTCAGCCGAGCCGAAGGGCTGCTTTTCCAGGTGGGTCACTTCCTTGAGAAGCTTCTCCTCCACCTCCTGGGGCAGCTTGGCCTCGGCGATCCGCCGGCGGTAGGCGGCGATCTCGCCGTCCCCGTCGTCCCCCAGCTCCTCCTGGATCACCCGGACCTGCTCCCGCAGGAAGGCGTCCTTCTGGTTCTGGGTCATGTTCTCCTGGACCCGGCGCTGGATGCTCTGCTCCATCTCCAGGATCTCCACCTCCCGGTGGAGGAGGCGGTTCATCTTGCTCAGCCGCTGGATGGGCCGCAGCTCGTCCAGGATGGACTGCTTGTCCAGCACCCGCATGGAGATGTTCTGGGCGATGAAGTCGGCGATATAGCCGGGGTCCTCGCTGGACATGATGTTCATGAGCATGTCCGGGGAGGTGTTCTTGGGGGTCAGCTCAGTGTAGCGGTCGAAGAGCTCGTAGGACTGGCGGATGGCCGCCTCGGCCTTGAGGCCGTTGGCTCTGCCCTCCACCGCAGGGGCCTCCAAGGGCTCGATCTCGGCCACCAGGAAGGGGTCGGTTTCCACCAGGTCGTGGAGTCTGGCCCGGTACTGGCCCTCCACCATGACCCGGATGGACTTGCCGGGCAGGCGGAGGATCTGCCGCACCACGGAGACCGTACCCACGGAGAAGAGATGGTTCATGTCAGGGGCTTCCACCCGGATGTCCTTCTGGGCCACCAGGAAAATGGGCTTGTTGGAGGACATGGATTCCTCCAGGGCCTTGATGGAAGCTTCCCGGCCCACATCAAAGTGGACCATCATCTTGGGATAGACCGTCAGACCCCGCAGCGCCAGGGCCGGCAGGGTGAGCAGCGGGATCTTTTCTTCCTCTGGCATACCAATTCACTCCTTTCAGTGAAATGTTTCGATGATTACATAGAGATAGCGTAGTATCACAACGGGCGGAGAGTTTCCCCTCCGCCCGCATGTTGCTTACTTCGTCTGCGCCGTATCCCCCTTGCGGGGTGCGCCGCAGGGATCACATTGCGTCCCGGCTGTCCAGTCCGCCGCTCTGGGCCCGCAGCGCAGCGGCGCCCAGTCGGGGCCTCGGGGGCCGCTCAGGATCGCGGATGAGCTTGGGGGCCTCCTCGCCCCGCACGCTCTCGGCGGTGATGTCCACCTCGGTGATGGTGCCGTCGGAGGGGATGTCGTACATGATCTGGGTCATGACCTCCTCCAGCACAGCCCGCAGGCCCCGGGCGCCGATGCCCCGCTCCATGGACTTGTCGGCCACAGCCTCCAGAGCGCCGGGCTCGAAGACCAGGTCCACCATGTCGTACTCCAGAAGCTTCTGATACTGCTTCACCAGGGCGTTCTTGGGCTCGGTGAGGATCTTGACCAGATCCTCCCGGCTCAGGGGGGACAGGGCGGTGATCACCGGCAGGCGGCCGATGAGCTCGGGGATGATGCCGAACTTCAGCAGGTCGTGGGGCTGGATCTGGCTGAGCACGTTGCGCTGCTCCAGCTCCTTCTTCCCCATGATCTCCGCGCCGAAGCCGATGCCCTTCTGGTTCACCCGCTTCTCGATGATCTTCTCCACGCCGTCGAAGGCGCCGCCGCAGATGAAGAGGATGTTCCGGGTGTTCACCTGGATGAACTCCTGGTGGGGGTGCTTCCGGCCACCCTGGGGGGGCACGTTGGCCACGGTGCCCTCCAGGATCTTCAGCAGAGCCTGCTGAACGCCTTCGCCGGAGACGTCACGGGTGATAGAGGTATTTTCGCTCTTTCGGGCGATTTTATCCATCTCGTCGATGTAAATGATGCCCCGTTCCGCCTGCTCCACGTCGTAGTCGGCGGCCTGGACCAGCCGCAGGAGGATGTTCTCCACATCGTCGCCCACGTAGCCGGCCTCGGTGAGGGTGGTGGCGTCGGCGATGGCGAAGGGAACCTTCAGGATCTTGGCCAGGGTCTGAGCCAGGAGGGTCTTACCGCTGCCGGTGGGGCCCAGGAGGAGGATGTTGCTCTTCTGGAGCTCCACATCGTCGCCGCCGCCGAAGTAGATGCGCTTGTAGTGGTTGTACACGGCCACAGACAGAGCCACCTTGGCCGCGTCCTGGCCCACGATATATTCATCCAGATAGGTTTTGATTTCCTTGGGATTCGGGATGATATCGGGCATATCCGGCGCGACCTGATCCTCCAGGGAAGGCATGTCATCCAGGATGTCCATGCACAGGTGGACGCACTCGTTGCAGATGTAGGCGCCGGGACCGGCGATGATCTTTGCAACCTGATCCTGGTGCTTGCCGCAGAAGGAGCAGCGGATCGCCCGCTTGTCGTCATTTTTGGTCATAGAACCATTCACCTCTTTCTTATGCGTCGCCCCGCCCTTCACCGAAGGGGGATAACGCAGAAAAAGGGGGACGGAAAACGCCCCCCTTTTCAACTCGTATCAGCGCTTATCGATCACTTTGTCAATGAGACCGTATGCCACAGCTTCTTCCGCGGACATGAAGTTATCGCGCTCGCAGTCGGCGGTGACCACATCAAGGGGCTTCCCGGTGTTTTCGGAAAGGATGTGGTTCATGCGCTTCTTGATGATCTCCAGACGCTTCAAGTGAATGGCCATATCGGTGATTTGACCCTGGGTGCCGGCGGAGGGCTGATGGATCATGATCTCCGCGTTGGGCAGCGCCATGCGCTTGCCCTTGGTGCCGGCGGCCAGCAGGAAGGCGCCCATGCTGGCTGCCATACCGATGCAGATGGTGGACACGTCGCACTTGATATACTGCATGGTGTCGTAGATCGCCATACCTGCCGTGACAGAACCGCCGGGGCTGTTGATGTAGAACTGGATGTCCTGGTCCGGATTCTGGGCCTCCAGATACAGCAGCTGGGCCACAATGAGGCTGGCCGTGGTATCGTTGACCTCTTCCGACAGGAAGATGATCCGGTCGTTCAATAAACGGGAGAAAATGTCATAGGACCGCTCTCCCCGGCTGGTCTGTTCAACTACATAGGGTACTAAACTCATGATTTGGATCTCCTTTTTTTCAGTCAGAGTAAGTATACCCCACCGAAAGGAAGATTATTCCTCGACCTTCTCAGCCTCGGCGTCAGCCTTCTTCTTGCGGGTGGTCTTCTTGGGAGCCTCTTCACCCTCTTCGGTGGTCTTCTTGGCTTTGGTCTTCTTCGCCTTCTTCTCTTCCTTCTCTGCCTCGACCTCTTCCTTGGTGACGGAGGTCAGCTTGATCTCGCCGTCGTCGGCCTCTGCGGCGATCATGTTGGCCTTGGCGTTCTCAGCCACCACGGCCATGGCCTTGTCGCGGGCCAGGTCCTTCTTCAGGTTCTCGCTGTCCAGGCCCTCCACCACGCGCTCATAGGGCATGTTCAGGCTGGCGGCTGCCTTCTTGACCTCGGCCTCCACCTCTTCGTCGGAGATGACGATGTTCTCGGCGGCAACCACAGCGTCCAGAGCCAGCTGCTGCTTGGTCTGGGTGATGGCGGGCTCACGCAGGTCGTCGCGGATCTGCTTCACGTCCATCTGCATGTACTGCATGTAGGTCTCCAGGGAGATGCCCTGGGACTCCAGACGGGCGGCGTAGTTGTCAACAAAGCGGTCGATCTGGGTCTCGACCATGGCTTCGGGCAGTTCGATGTCGATCTGGTCGCACAGCTGAGCCAGAAGGGCCTGACGGAACTTGGCCTCGCTCTGCTGCATGTTGCGGTCGATGATCTTGTTCTTCAGGTCTGCCTTGAACTCGTCCAGAGTGTCGAACTCGGAGACGTCCTTTGCGAACTCATCGTCCAGAGCGGGAGCCTGCTTCTCCTTGACCTCGATGCACTTGACCTTGAAGACCACGGGCTGGCCTGCCAGCTCCTCAGCGTGGTACTCTGCGGGGAAGGTCAGCTCGATGTCCTTCTCGTCGCCGGCCTTCATGCCGACCACCTGCTCCTCAAAGCCGGGGATGAAG
This sequence comes from Bacillota bacterium, assembly GCA_030535235.1. GTDB lineage: Bacteria > Bacillota > Clostridia > Oscillospirales > Oscillospiraceae > Evtepia. The sequence continues at coordinate 24,981 of JAUNCL010000025.1, read as the reverse complement.
GTGCCGGAGCCCAGGGCCAGCTCATAGCCCTTTGCGGTGCCGCCGGCGAAAGCCACGCCGTCCTTCAGACCCTCGTAGTCGATGACAGCGGTGTCGCCCATCTGCGCCTCGCGCTCCACGGCTACCAGCTGGGTGGCGCGCTCCACGTACTGCTTCAGTTCGTTGTCCACGGCCTCCTCGGTGATGGTGGGCAGAACCTTGTCGGCCTCCAGGCCCTTATACTGCTTCAGGGTGACTTCGGGACGAACGGTCACGACCGCCTTGAAGGAGAAGCCCTCTTTGCCCAGGGTCAGGATCTCCACCTGAGGGGGAGCCACATGGTCCAGGCCCTTTTCCTTGATGGCGGCAGTGCAGGCTTCGGGATAGATCTCTTCGATGGCGTCTTCATAGAACACGCCGGCGCCATACATACCTTCGATGACCTTCCGGGGGGCCTTGCCCTTACGGAAGCCGGGGACGGAGATGTTGCCGCGGCTCTTGCGATAGACCTTTTCAATGGCAGCTTCGAACTCTTCCTGACCGACCTCGACGATCAGTTCGACTTCAAACTTTTCCTTGTTTTCAACAACGCTCTTGACATTCATGTCCTTTTTTCCTCCTGTAAAACGCCCTCTCACATCAAACAAAAACCATGGGAGGGCATGATATTGCAGTATATATGGGATATCATAGCAGATTCTATGGCGAATTACCAGTCTTTTTTTCCGGATTCCAGAATTTTTTCCGGCCGGAACTTCAAAAAATCTGCCGAAATGAGTCGGTAGTCCACCGTACCGCTGATTCCCTGGATGGCCAGCCGGTGGCTGCCGCCGTGGAGATGGCCGTAATAGCAGGCCTTCACCCGGTACTTCTCCAGCAGCTCCAGGATGGGCTCACACCGGTAGCCGGTGTAGAAGGGGGGGTAGTGGAGGAAGCACAGCTTTTCCGCCTCCCCCGCCGCTTTCAGAGAGGTCTCCAGCCGCTGGAGCTCCCGGTTGAAGACCTTGGCGCTCTTGCCCTCCTTGTCCTCCTCATAGAACCACCCCCGGGTGCCGCAGAGGGCCACGTCCCCGTAGTAGTAACAGTTGTTGTGGAGGATGTGGAGGGAGTCAAACCCCTTCTCCTGGAAAAACCGGTTCATCTTGGCCGCCGTGTTCCACCAGTAGTCGTGGTTGCCCTTGAGAAGGATCTTCTCTCCCGGCAGGGCGTGGAGCCAGGCGAAGTCCTGCTCGGACTCCTCCAGGCTCATGCCCCAGGAGACATCCCCGGCGATGACCAGGGTGTCATCCGGGGTGAGGACGGAGAAACCCTGGGCCAGTTTTTCCATGTACCCCTCCCACGCGCCGCCGAAGACGTCCATGGGCTTGCTGCTGTTCAGGGACAGATGGGTGTCCCCGATCACGTATAATGCCAACCTGATTCACCACCTGACAGAGTTTTGATTTCTTTTCCGGAACCGGATTATTTCAGCATGGTGAGGACCACGTCCATCATCTGCTCCTTGTCCACGTGCTCCTCGAAGCGGATCTCCTTGTCCCGCAGGGCGGCCAGGGGGCCGGGAGCGGGACGGCCGGTGACCTGGTTGAGCTGATCCAGGGCCTCAATGCCGGGCCGGACCTCCTCCACCCCCAGGCTGGTCAGCACGCTGTCGCAGAACTTGAAGGGGCTGGCGGTGGAGACGAAGACGGTCTGGGTCCGGTCGCCGCTGGCGGCCCGGTATTCCTCCATGACCTGATAGGCCACGGCGGTGTGGGGGTCGATCAGATAGTTGTGCTCTTTCCAGACCTTGGCAATGACCTCGCTGGTCTTGGCCTCGTCGCAGAAGCCACCGAAGAACTCCTCCTTCAGTCTGGCCTTCAGCTCGTCGGTGACCTCATAGCGGCCGGTCTCACTGAGCTGCTTCATGTAGCCCGCCACGGCCTGGTCGTCCTGATTGGTCAGGGCGAAGAGGAGCCGCTCCAGGTTGCTGGACACCAGGATGTCCATGGAGGGAGACATGGTGGTGTGGAAGGGGCGGTTCTTGTCGTACACCCCGGTGTCGATGAACTCGGTGAGGACATTGTTGCTGTTGGAAGCACAGATCAGCTTGCCCACGGGCAGGCCCATCTGCTTGGCGTACCAGCAGGCCAGGATGTTGCCGAAGTTTCCGGTGGGGACGCAGTAGTTGACCTTGTCGCCCATCTGGATCTTGCCGGCGTTCAGCAGATCGCAGTAGGCAGAGATGTAGTACACCAGCTGAGGCAGGATGCGGCCCCAGTTGATGGAGTTGGCAGAGGACAGGAAGTACCCCCGCTCTGCCAGATCGGCCCGGAGCTTTTCATCGGAGAAGAGGATCTTCACGCCGGTCTGGGCGTCGTCGAAGTTGCCGTGGACGGCGCAGACCCCCACGTTGCCCCCCTCCTGGGTCTTCATCTGCAGGGCCTGGACCTCGGAGACGCCATCCTTGGGGTAAAACACCAGGATCTTGGTGCGGTCCACGTCCTTGAAGCCCTCCAGGGCGGCCTTGCCGGTGTCGCCGGAGGTAGCCACTAAGATGCACACGGTCTTCTCCTCCCGGTTCTTCACCAGGGAGGCGGAGAGCAGGTGGGGCAGGATCTGCAGGGCCATGTCCTTGAAGGCGGAGGTGGGGCCGTGCCACAGCTCCAGGCAGTGGGTGTTGTCGTTGAGGGTGTGAAGGGGCGCCACCCGGCTGTCGTCAAACTTCTCAGCGGAGTAGCCGGCCTGGGTAAAGCCGGTGAGCTCCTCCTCGGAAAAATCCTCCAGAAAGAGCTTCATGACCGCCACGGCCCGCTGGCCGTAGGGCTTGCCCTTCCAGTCCTCCAGCATGGCAGGGGTGATCTTGGGAAAGACCTCGGGGGTGAGCAGGCCGCCGTCCCGGGCCAGGCCCTGGGCAATGGCCTGGCTGGCGGTCAGGCTCACGGTCTTGTTTCTTGTGCTGACATAATTCATAGGTATCACACGCCTTTTCTTCAGGTTTCGGTTGATGGTACAGACAATATCAGAAGACGTTTTCCCAGTGCTTGATCACCGGGCGTCGTGTCTCTTCTCCATAGGGAGCATAGACCTCCACCACGTCGAACCGGGGCTGCCGGTCGGTGGGGTGCTCCATTAAGTAATGTAAGGCCGCCGTGCGCACCTTCCGCTGCTTGGCGGGGGTGACAAACTCCCGGGCCTCCGCCAAGTCGGCGTTCTTCCGGAGCTTCACCTCCACAAAACAGAGGTAGCTGCCCCGGACCGCCACCAGGTCGATCTCCCCTTCCCGGCAGCGGTAGCGGGTGTCCACGATGCGGTAGCCCCGCCACTTGAGATAGCGGGCGGCCCGCTCCTCGCCCCAGAGTCCCAGGGCGGTCCGGTCGCCGCCCCTCATAGCTTCTTCAAAAAGGTCCGCCGGTGGATGGGACAGGGGCCGTAGGCCCGCAGGCGCTCGTAGTGGAGCTTGGTGGGGTAGCCCTTGTGCCGCTCGAAGCCATACTGGGGATAGAGGGCGGCCTGCTCCACCATATACCGGTCCCGGGCCACCTTGGCCAGGATGGAGGCCGCCGCGATGGAGGCGCTTTTTGCGTCCCCCCCCACCACCGTCTCGTTGGGGCAGGTGATGCCGGTGGACCGGTTGCCGTCAATGAGGGCCAGGTCGGGCGTTTTGTCCAGACCCTGAATGGCCCGCTCCATGGCCAGCATCCGGGCGTTGAGGATGTTGAGCGCGTCGATCTCCTTCTCGTCGGCCCAGGCGATGGCGTAGCTCTCCGCCGCTTGGATGATCTTCTCATAGAGGACCGCCCGCCGCTTCTCCGTGACCTTTTTGGAGTCGTTCAGGTAGGGGGCGTCCCACCCCCGGGGCAGGATCACCGCCGCGGCGTAGACCCGCCCGGCCAGGGGGCCGGCGCCGGCCTCGTCCACCCCGCAGATGGTCTGGATTCCCCGGGAAAAATGGGCCGACTCGATGCTCCAGAAATCAGGGCGTTCCATCGCTCTCCGCTCCTTTTTCCAGGTCCTCGGGCAGCTCCAGGGTGATGCGGCCCATCTTTCCGGCCCGGAACTCGTCCAGGAGGATGTTGGCCATGCGCTCCAGGTCCACCTCGCCCCCGGAGATCAGGAAGCCCCGCTTCCGGGCCCCCAGTTCCAGCAGCTCCCAGCCGGTCATCCCCTCCTCGGGGACAAACTTGAACCGGGCGGTGACCGCCTCGGGCTTTCGCCGGGCCAGCAGCTCCATCAGGTGACAGCCCAGGGTCTCCACGTCCATGATGGCGTCCCGCACCGCTCCGGTGAAGGCCAGGTGCAGGGCTATGGTCTGGTCCTCGAACTTGGGCCACAGGATGCCGGGGGTGTCCAGCAGCTCCAGGCCCTGGTCCACGGTGACCCACTGCTTACCCCGGGTGACGCCGGGGCGGTCGCCGGCCTTGGCGGACTTCTTCTTGGCTACCTTATTAATAAAGGTAGACTTACCCACGTTGGGGATGCCCACCACCATGGCCCGGACGGGACGGCCCACCTGGCCCTTCTCCTTCCAACGGGCGATCTGCTCCTTCAGTGCCCCCCGCATGACGGGAGAGAACTGCTTCACCCCGGCGCCGGTGCGGGCGTCACACTCCAGGACGGAGATGCCCTGGCTGCGGAAATAGCTCCCCCAGAGCTTGCTGGAGGCGGGGTCTGCCTGGTCGGCCCGGTTGAGGATGACCACCCGGGGCTTGGTCCCCACCAGGTCGTCAATATCGGGATTGCGGCTGGCGATGGGGATGCGGGCGTCGATGACCTCCGCCACCACGTCCACATACTTGAGGTTTTCCGCGATCATGCGGCGGGTCTTGGTCATGTGACCGGGATACCACTGAATATTCATCGTGTTCCCATCTCCTTCCGTTGCGTTTGATTGACAAATAAGTATACACGATTTTGGGCCATCTGAAAAGCCCCTTTCGCAGGAAAAATGAATATCCCCCGGCAAAGCCGGGGGAACAGTCTGTTGAAACAGCCAGACAAAATTTCTAACGGTTCGCAGATATCCTCAACGTGGGTTCGCGCCTCCGGCGGGGCCCCTTTTTCGAGCCGCTGTCCACAACGCGCCCACCGGCTGGGCGTGCACGAGCGTGGTTATCCCCTCCGGGTATCCCACAGGCTGCGTCTACCGGAAAAATCTCGCGGCGGTCTGTCCTCCCCATTGTCGAAAAAGGCTTTGCCCTTTTCGACAAGTGAAAGGAAAGGGAGCGCCAAAGCGCTCCCTTTTCGGAAAAACACGGTTGATTACAGCTTCTCCTTGACCTTGGCTGCCTTGCCCACGCGGCCGCGCAGATAATACAGCTTTGCCCGGCGGACCTTACCCTTGCGGATGGTCTCTACCTTCTCGATCACGGGGCTGTAGAGGGGGAACACCTTCTCCACGCCGACACCGTAAGAAATGCGGCGGACAGTGAAGGTCTCGTTGATGCCGCCATGCTTCTTGGCGATGACGGTGCCCTCGAACACCTGGATACGCTCACGGTTGCCTTCCTTGACCTTCAGGTGGACACGGACAGTGTCGCCCACGGTCACAGAGGGGGCTTCCTTAGCGGGCATGTTCTTCTCGATAAAGCTCTTCATGAGATCCATAGTCTTTTTCCTCCTAAATATACAGGCGTTCGTAGGGACTTCTCTGCTGCCCTGCTCGGCAGCACCCCAGAGGACCACCCTTTTTCATAGACCATAGGACATTTTAACAGGTCGTCCGCCGGATTGCAAGCACAATTTTCACTTTTTTCCCGACCTTTCCGACCTCCTTCCTGTGGGGTTCGACAGAAACGGAAAAACCTTGACAATTTGTCCCCTATCATGTACGGTGTACACATAGTTATGCGCGGCTCTGTTTCGGTCCGCGCTGTTTTGGAGGTTTGAGAAGAATGAAGAAAGGTAATCCCATCGCACTGCTGCCCATCGGCGTGTTCCTGGTGCTCTATCTGGGTCTCGGTATCCTGTTTGAGTACGTCCTGCTGATCCCCATGGGCTTCTACAACATCCCCATCGTGGTGGCCTTCCTGGTGGCCCTGCTGGTGGCCTGCATCCAGAACCGTAAGCTGTCCTTTGACGAAAAGTTGATCCTCATGGGCAAAGGCGTCGGGGACAAGAATATCATGATCATGATCCTCATCTTTATGACCGCCGGCATCTTTGTGGGCGTGGTGGGCCGCAGCAGCGCCGAGAGCGTGGCCTACTGCCTGCTGTCCATCATCCCCGCCCGGTACGCAGTGGCCGTCCTGTTCGTGGTGGCCTGCTTTGTCTCCCTGGCCATGGGTACTTCCGTGGGTACCATCACCCTCATCACCCCCATCGCCCTGGCCGTGGCCGGGGCCTCCGGGTTCAGCGTCCCCCTGTGCGTGGCCTCCGTTATGGGCGGCGCCATGTTCGGCGACAACCTCTCCTTTATCTCCGACACCACCATCGCCGCCTGCAACGGCCAGGGCGTCCGGATGAAGGACAAGTTCCGGGTGAACTTCGGCATCGCCCTCCCCGCCGCCCTGATCTCCCTGGTCATCATCCTGGTGGTCTCCATGGGGCAGGCCGGTACTCCCGTGGAAAACGAGTATAACCTGATCCAGATCATCCCCTACCTGCTGGTCCTCATCGGCGGCATCATCGGCGTGAATGTCTTCCTGGTCCTCCTCCTGGGCATCGTCTCCGGCTCCATCATCATGCTGGCCACCGGCGCCACCGCCGCCACCGACCTGCTGGCCAACATGGGCTCCGGCGCTGCCGGTATGTTCGAGACCACCATGGTGGCCATCCTGGTCTCCGCCATCTGCGCCCTCATCCGGGTCCACGGGGGCTTCGACGCCCTGCTCAACGGCATCAAGAAGGTCTTTAAGGGCAAGAAGGGCGGCCAGCTGGGCATGGGCCTGCTGGTGGGGGCCATGGACATCGCCACCGCCAACAACACCGTGGCCATCGTCATGGCGAACCCCATCGCCAAGGAGATGTCCGAGGACTACGGCATCTCCCCCAAGAAGGCGGCCTCCCTGCTGGACACCTTTTCCTGCGTCTTCCAGGGTATCATCCCCTACGGCGCCCAGATGCTGGTGGCCCTCTCCGCCGCCGCCGAGCTGGGCTATGAGCTCTCCGCCTTCGACTTGATCCCCAACCTGTACTACCCCTTCCTGCTGCTGATCAGCTCCCTGCTGTTTATCTTCGTGATCCCCGAGCGCAAAGTAGAACAATAACCGACAGAAAGGCAGGACAGGACCATGGAACAGGTATTGGTGGTAGACCGGGGCAGGCTGGAGGCCCTCCTCCCCGAAAAGGAATTTATCACGGAGGGCGTGGAGGAGATCCGCTCCTTTATCCTGGCCCATCACTTCTTTATGGACCGGGAGAAGGCCGAGCATGACAACACCGTGAAGCAGATCATCCCCTATGTCCTTCTCCGTCAGGAGGGGCGGTATTTCCTTCTCCGCCGCCTGAAGAAGCAGACGGAAGCCCGGCTCCACGACAAGCTCTCCCTGGGGGTGGGCGGCCACATCAACCCCAGCGAGGAGGCCGCCGCCGACCCCCTGGAGGCCGGCCTTCTGCGGGAGCTCCACGAGGAGGTGTCGGTGGAGACCGTCCGCTCCCTGACCTGCGTGGGGTTTTTAAACGAGAACAACGGCGGGGTCAGCGACTACCACGCCGCCCTGGTCTATCTGCTGGAGGCCCAGGGACCGGTCTCCGTCCTGGAGACGGAAAAAATGTCCGGCCATTGGGCGGAGGTCCCGGAGCTGCAAGCCGTCCTGGACCGGCTGGAAACCTGGTCGAAAATCGTGGTGGAGCAGGTCATCCTGGCAGGTCTTATCTAATCTGCACGATTTGCACAAAACAGAGCAAGGCCTTTTGTTCAATATTTTCTCATAAATCCCTTGCAAAATTCGCCAGCCCATGCTATTATAACTAAGCTGTCTGACACGGACAGCGACAAACCGATCCGGGTGTGGCGAAGTTTGGTATCGCGCTTGAATGGGGTTCAAGAGGCCTTGAGTTCGAATCTCAACACTCGGACCAAAAAAGTCCTGATTTCTCAACGAAATCAGGACTTTTTTGTTTTTGTCATATCTCCCGGCTACGAAAAATGTGGTTATCGTTCGCAGCAGGAAAGGATGTACTCTGCCGCCGTCTTTGCACCGCCAGCCTCCCGAAAGCTCCGGGCAATGCGTTCCGTCCGTTCCCGATAGACAGGATTTGTCAGCACAGTTTCCAATGCCGTTCGGATGTCATCCGGAGTCTCCGACCGAAGCCGCAGTCCCATACCCAGCTCCTCGATGCGGGCCGCTACCGCCGCCTCCTCACTCTGCTGCGGATCCAGCACCGTGGGAACGCCATACCAAATGGCCTCGCTGGCGCTGTTCATCCCGCAGTGCGTCAGAAACACATCCGCCTGCTGCAGCACCGCCAGCTGATCCACCCGTGCTTCCGCATGAATATTGGATGGCAGCGGTCCCAAGGCTTCCAGATTGTCCGCTGTCCCCACTGACAGTATCGCGTCTGCATCCATCTCCGCCAGCGCTGCCACGCAATGTTTGCAAAACCGCTTGCGGTCATGGATCACTGTCCCCAGCGAGATATACACCAAAGGCCGCGACCTTTTTGTAACCCGTTCTTCCCGTTCCGGCAGAGAGGGGCCGACGAAGGCATAGTGTTCTGAAAAGGTCTCCGCCATGGGCTGAAACGCTCGGGAGGTATAGACAACGGTGTTTGTCTCGTTATCGTTCTGCAGCAGGTCTGTCACCTTATCGACTGGATATCCGTGCCGCCGCAGCAGCGCCATCTTGCGGCCGATGCGCGGCACCCCGAACAGAGAGCGCAGCAATTCGCCCATCTTCGGTTTCATCAGTGCGGCAGACTGCTGATTGAATGCAAACGTCGTGGTAGAGCAGACGTAGGGGATCCCCAGCTTTTTGGCAAAGAGCTTTCCCCAGAAGCAGACAGAATCCGAAACGATCACATTTGGCCGAAATTCCCCTAACTCCCGGCAGACCCTTTCTTCCAGTGTCAGGGTGGTTTCTGTCACCATCTCCACCAGGGCTGCGAAATCCCGCCCCACCTTTTTGTCCAGGTTCTTGGGCTGCGGCGGCAAGGCTTCGTCGCAGCAGACCACTTCCGCTCCGGCGGACTCCAACTTCTCCCGAAAGGGCTCGAAGGAATAATAGCGAACCAGATGCCCCATAGCTGTCAGCTGCCGCACGACCTCTACTGTGGGGTTGGTGTGACCCCAGGCGGGGATACAGAAAAATGCGATCCTGCTCATGTGGGATCCCCCCCTTTGCGTATGGCATCAAACTGTTGGAACAACATTTCGTCCTTGGTGATGACAATACCCTGCTTTTTGTCCGCCAGCACCAGCAGAGTATCCCCCGGGCGGATATCAAACAGATCCCGAACCCCCTTTGGGATCACGATCTGGCCTTTTTCCCCTACCCGTGCAATTCCTGCATATTTATCTTTTGGCTGTGCCATAGGTCTTCCCTCCTTTATCAGTACAATATTTCATACTTTTCATACTTATAATACAGCGTGCGGTCTCATCTGTCAAGAAGAATGGAATGAATCCATTCTCCAACTCAACGAAGCGTAGATTTACTGCTTCCCTACTGCGTGATATAGTTTTATCACAGGAGGGATCACCCATGAAATTTACACCCATTGATCTGCAAACATGGCCTCCCGGTCAGATGTTTTATTACTTTTCCAAAATGGCACCCACCGGCTATTCCATAACGGTCAATGTTGATGTGACCGAGATGAGAAAGGCGCTCAAGGAAGTGGGAATGAAATTCTTCCCCGCTTATCTGTGGCTGGTCACCAAAAATCTGAACCGTCAAACCGAATTCAAGATCGCTGAGAGGGACGGTGTTCTCGGCTACTACGATTCCCTGACCCCCTTGTATGCCAGCTTTCATGAAGATGACCACACATTCTCTCTGATGTGGACGGAGTACGCAGAGGACTTTCCCCAATTCTATCAGGCATATCTGGAAAACCAGGCATCTTTCGGCCATGTCCACGGTGTGCTGGGCCAGCCGCAAACGCCGCCGCCAGAGAACGCCTATACGGTATCCTGTGTTCCCTGGATCCGCTTTTCGCATTTCGCGGTTCACAGTTATGAAAACAAACCGTACTTCTTTCCGTCTGTTGAAGCCGGAAAGCTTTTGGGACAGGACGGTCGTATCTTTATGCCGCTTTCCATGACCTGCCACCACGCCGCAACAGACGGATATCATGTGAAATGCTTCCTTGCATCTTTACAGCAGGACATCAGAGCGTTTGCTCAATTTTTATAAATTCTGGATTGAACAACCAGTGACCACAATCATCGCAAGGCTCAGGATTCACGTTTCCGTGAATCCTGAGCCTGATCTATAAAACAGACACATTCCCCTGCAAAAACTACCTATCGCGGAACAGAGACTATCTATACAATACGAATATAGGCTGGGCAGGTGTGGGATATTTTTGCTTCAGAATTGCAGTTCGAAGCATCTCGATTCCATAGGCAAATAAGGAATAAGGACGCCATTACAAAAGGATTTGGAACATTTCTGTTACAACAATTTTTCGGGAGGGCCGTAAAATGAAACCATGTATCATTCAAATATCCTCTGCACAGCTTGCCTGTGAGATCTACGGTGAGGGTAAAGTCACACTTGTGATCGAGATGGGGCTGGGCGCGGTGATGGCAGAGTGGCGGCGGCTTGCGAAAAGGCTGTCTGAGCGGCACACTGTCCTGCTGTACCAGCGCGCCGGATACGGCGACAGCAGCGTATCCGCGTTGGTACGTACACCGGGTAATATCGCGTCGGAGCTGTACCAGCTTTTGCAGCAGCTCCCTCACGAGGAAAAACTCACGCTGCTTGCCCATTCGCAGGGAGGATTATATGCCTGGACATTTGCAAAAACATATCCCGATATGGTTCGCAGGTTGATCCTTCTTGACCCGCTTTCTCCCGAGGACTATCGGTTTCGCGCGGAATTGACGAAGGAAGAATTCCAAAAGAGTGGTGTGGATAAGTCAAAAGGACTGGAACTGAACCTGAAGCTGACCCGCCTGCATTTGGGCTGGCTGGTGAAACGAATGATGGCCAGCGCACCGCCCTTTTATTATGACAATAGCTTCTCCCAGGCAGAACGAAAAGAAATCCTTGCGTCACTGGGAAAGGCGCAGACCTATGAGACCGCGCTTTCTGAGTATACCTGCGGCCATGACCTGAAGGAGCTTGCGGGGTTGCTGGAGAAAAGGGAATCTCTCACTGCGCCTCTTACTCTGGTGACCCATGACTCCCAGATTGCCTGTCAGGAGATCCGGCAATTCGGTAGGGCGTCGGAGGAGCAGGCCGAAAAGATTGAGACATTATGGCAGGAGATCATGGGCGCCTATCTGTTCTGCTGCGTAAACAGCGAGCGGGTCCATGCGGAACACAGCAGCCACTATATTCACTTGACAGATTCGGATCTGATCTGCCGTCTGGTTTGATTTCGAGCACCATAAGGAGCGGTGTGCATGAACTGTATCGATACGGATGCGGAACAGAAGGAATCCAACGGTTCGCACCTTCCACCTACTCGTTCCTATAAGATTGACAATTCAGATAATAAGCTGTATATTGCAACCGACAGATAGTCGGGAATTAATCTGGCGGCAAAGGAAAAGGACTATGCGGATCGTAAAGGAAGCGGAAGTTAGAAAAGAGGAGATCCTGGACGCGGCGGAAAAGCTGTTTGCCGCGAAGGGCTTCGACAACACCAGTACAGGCGATATTCTGGACGCGGTTGGAATCGCCAGAGGGACCCTCTATTATCATTTCAAGTCGAAAGAAGATATCCTGGATGGCGTCATCCAGCGGATCACAGACCAGCTGATGCAGGATGCCGGCGAGATTGTCCGGAAGAAGGAGCTGCCCGTGCTGGAGCGCCTGACAAAGGCGATTATGTCTTTGAACGTGGAGTCAAAGATCGGGTGTGAGATCATGGAGCAGGTACACCGCCCGCAAAACGCCCTGATGCATCAGAAGATGCAGACGACATTGCTGGCGGGGATCAATCCGATCCTGACAGAGCTGGTGGAGGAAGGTATCCAACAGGGGATCTGCCATACGCGGTATCCGGAATCGGTGGTGGAGATGACGATCCTCTACGCCAACACCGCGTTTGACGAATTGACTGTGGCCGACCTAAGCCCGGAGCAGCGGGAGCGGAAGATCGCCGGGTTTATCTACAACCTGGAGCGGCTCATGGGAATGGCGGAAGGCGGTCTGCAGGAAACGATCATAGCGATCTTCCGGGTCAGCAGACTTGGAAGCGATGGTAATTAAGCAGATCATAATAGAAAGGCCCGGAAGCAAGCTTTCTATTATATTTTGAACCACTACCGACAGGCAGTCGGTCTAAAACGAAGGGGAAAACGAAATGGACAGAAAACGCAATTATCGTCGGTTTCTTTTGCTATGGGCAGGAGAACTGGTGTCCTCCATCGGAAGTGGTCTGACCAGCTTCGGCCTTGGGGTCTATGTGTTCCGGCAGACGGGCAGCGCGGCGGATATGGCGCTGGTGAGCCTGCTGGCCTTTCTGCCCACCTTGCTTTTGAGCGTTCCGGCGGGCGTGCTGGCTGACCGCTATGACCGGCGGCTGCTGATGATGGTGGGAGACGGCTTCTCTGCCCTTGGAATCCTTTATATTTTCCTCTGTATGCAGACAGGCGGTGCGAGCCTGACGCAAATCTGCATCGGCGTGTCCGTCAGCTCCGTTTTCTCCTCCCTGCTGGAGCCGGCCTATCGGGCCACCGTGTCGGATATTCTGGAGAAGGAGGATTATTCCAGAGCCAGCGGCATGGTCAGTCTGGCAGGCAGTGCCAGATACCTGGTCTCGCCGATTCTTGCGGGGATCCTGTTGAGTGTTTCCGACATCCGGCTGCTGCTGATCTTGGATATGGGAACCTTCTTTCTGACGGTGACCTGCACCGGCGTGGTGCGGCATGGGCTTGCATCGAAAGCAGCAGAGCGCAAAGAAGTGTTTTTCACGCTGTTGAAGGAGGGGTGGCAGGCGGTTACGGAGAAACGGGGCGTGTTTCTGCTGATTCTGGTAGCCTCTGTCATGACCTGCTTCATGGGGCCTTTCAGATTCTGGCCGAGCCGATGATCCTGGCCTTTTCCGACAGCGCCACCTTGGGAATCTGCGAGACCATCTGCGCCAGCGGGATGCTGGTTTCCAGCCTGTTTCTGGGCATCCGTGGCATTCGCAAGGGCTATGTGAAAACCCTGTCCCTTTCTCTGGTGATTGCCGGCGGGGCGATGGTGGGCTTCGGGCTCCGGGAAAACCTGGTTTTGATCTGCGCGGCGGGCTTTGGTTTCTTCACCATGCTGCCCTTTGCCAACAACAGCCTGGACTATCTGGTGCGGACCAACATTGCCGAGGAGCTCCAGGGACGGGCCTGGGGGCTGATCGGCTTTTTGAGCCAGATCGGGTATGTGGTGGCCTACAGCCTTTCCGGCCTGCTGGCGGATGGAATGGGCAGCGGGCTGCAAATCGGCGTCGGCCGGGGAGCCGCCGCTGTCATCATGGCCTCCGGTGTGCTGCTTGCTATCATAGCCCTGGCGATCTATCCCATCAAAGCCGTGCGTGAACTGGAGAACGGAACGTCCAACGTCAGCGAAAGGAGCGCATCATGAGAACAAGGATTCTGTGGAATGATCTGAAAGGCAGCCCGCTGCTTTCTGTCACGACTTGGCTTTTTATGGCGGTAAGCGCTTTCATGTTTGCGCTGACCTGCTTCCTGGCCATTGGGCTGCTGGGCTCGGTGGATACGCTGATGGAAACGGCTCAGACACCGGATTTCCTGCAGATGCACGCCGGGGAGATCGATGAGGCAGCCCTTGTCCGGTTTGCGGACGAGCAGGAGCAGGTGCGGGATTATCAGACCTTGCGCTTTCTGAATCTGGAGAACAGCTCCATGGTTCTGGGCGGTCATTCCCTGGCGGACAGCACCCAGGATAACGGCGTCTGCGTCCAGAGCGAGCGGTTCGACTATTTGGTGGATCTGGAGAACCGTGTGATCGATGAGGTCCGGGACGGTGAGATCTATGTTCCCGCCTGTTACCGGCAGATGTTCGGCCTGCACACCGGGGAAAGGGTGCAGATCGGGGACGTCAGCTTCACCATTGCCGGCTTCCTGCGGGATTCGCAGATGAACGCCATGATGGCGTCTTCCAAGCGGTTTCTGGTGAGTGATGCGGCGTATGAACGGTTGAAAAGCGCAGGCAGCGAAGAATATCTGATCGAATTTCTCCTGTGGGAGGACGCAGATGTCAACGCCTTTGCCACAGCATACACCGATGCCGGACTGCCCGCCAACGGACCGGCCATCACGCAACCGCTGATCCGCATGATGAATGCCCTTTCAGACGGATTGATGATCCTGGTGATCCTGCTGGTGAGCGTGGTGCTGCTGCTGATCTCCATGCTCTGCATCCGGTTCACGCTGCTGACCCAGTTGGAGGCGGATCGAAAAGAAATCGGCATGCTGAAAGCCATCGGAATACCCAAGGAAGAGATCCGAAGGCTCTATTTTCTGAAATTCCTGGCCCTGTCCTTCCTTGGCGCTGTGTGCGGATTGGGTTTGGCGTTTGCGTCAAAGGGTGTCCTGTCTGCACAGATGCGGGAATTGTACGGCGCGTCCGAAAACGGATGGCTTGAGTTTCTGGCGGCGTTTGCGGGCGCCGCACTGACGGAGGGCATTTTGCTTCTCTCCGTCAGGCGGACGCTGAAACCCACGGAAAAGCGCTCGGCGGTAGAGGCGCTGACCGGACAGACCAGGGACAGAAAACCGCGCCATCTCCCTTCCCCTCAGTATCTCATTGTCACTCTTGTGATTACGTTAGGGATGTTCCTGATGATCCTGCCGCAGAACATTCTGAGCACCATTTCCTCCCCGCAGTTTGTCACTTACATGGGAATCGGGGACGGAGAGATCCGTCTGGATCTTCGTCAGACAGAGGATATTGCGGGCAAGACAGAACAGGTGGAAACGCTGCTGGCGGAGGAGACCTCGGTGGATCGCTTCGCCGCGCTGCGGACGCTGTCCTGCCGGGCGGTTCTGCCGGATGGCACTTATACCGCTCTGCAGGTGGAGCAGGGCGACCATACCGTCTTTCCGGTTTCCTACGCCAAAGGGGAAGCGCCGAAAGCAAAAAAACAGATTGCCCTCTCCTGTCTGTGCGCGGAGGAGTTGGGTTTGTCCGTGGGCGACACGCTTCTGCTTATGACGGAGGAAATCCCGCAGGAATACACGGTCTGCGGCATTTACTCGGACATCACCAACGGCGGAAAAACAGCGAAAGCGGCGTTCCTTCCCGGCGGCGGGACTCCCATGTGGAGTGTGTTTTATGTTTCCCTGAAAGAGGGGGTACCAAAGGAGCAGTGGCTGTCCGCCTGGACACAGAGTCTGTCTGACTGCGGCATCAGTGCCAGGGCCGTGGACATTCAGGAATATGTGACAGATACCTACGGGCAGACGATTCAGGAGATCCGCATGGCGGCGCGGGCCGCGGTTCTGGCGGCGGCTCTGGTGATGTTTGTGGTAGTCCTTCTGTTTACGCGGCTGCTTGTGGCAGAGGAGCGCAACGGGATCTCCCTGCGGAAAGCCCTAGGCTTTACAGGCGGGGATATCAGGCGGCTGTATTTCCGCAGGTATTTGCCGGTGCTGCTGGCGGGCATTCTGGCAGGAATCCTGTCCGGCAATCTGCTGGGGGAACAGCTGGCGGGCCGATTCTTAAAGACGCTTGGGGCAGCGGGCTTCCGTTTTCTGATCGATTATGGGGCCGTGTGTGGCTGGGTTCCCGCAGTTGCGGTCGTTACGGTATTCTGCGCGATCCTGCTGGGGCTTTCGCAGATCAAACACATCCGGGCATACGAGTGCTGTATGGGAAAGGAATAAAAACAATGGCAGAACTGCTGACGGTAAAAAATCTCTGTAAGAATGGAATCCTGAAAGAGATCCGCTTTGGCGTAAAGGCCGGGGAAATGGTGGCCATCATGGGGCCTTCCGGCTCCGGAAAATCCACCCTGCTCTATCAGGTATCCGGTATGGACCGGGCGGATTCCGGCGAGGTGTGGATGGATGGCACGGAGATCTGCGGTTTATCGGAGGATGACCGGGCAAGATTGCGGCTTTCGCAGATGGGCTTTGTTTTTCAGCAAATGAATATGCTGAAAAATTTGAATCTGCTGGACAATATCCTGCTGCCCGCTTCCCACCTGAACAAAGGAAAAACACCCAGAAAGGAGCTGGAGCGCCGGGCCCGGATGCTGATGGGGAAAATGGGCATCGAAGCGCTGGCGGAACGGAGGATCACAGAGGTATCCGGCGGGCAGCTCCAGCGGGCCTGCATCTGCCGGAGCATGATGAATCAGCCGAAAATCCTGTTCGCCGATGAACCCACCGGCGCCCTCAATCAGGGCGCGGCCCAGGAAGTGATGGCGGAATTTACCCGGCTGAATCAGGAGGGTACCACCATCCTGATGGTGACCCACGACAGCAAGGTAGCCGCCAGATGCGGCAGGATCTTGTATCTTCTGGACGGCTGTATCAAAGGGGAATTCTCCCCGGCCGGCGTGGTGGGAGAAAAGGAGCGGGAAGCAGCCGTCAGCCGGTGGCTCGCGGGAATGGGCTGGTGAGAGAGGAAACAGCGAAGTATTTCTCTGTTAACAAAAGCACCGTGTACCGTCTCGTGGAACAAAGAGACCGAACCGGCAGGTACGAAACAACAGTCCTTGAAGCATTGCCTGTTGCTGTTAAAAAAGTCTTTCATGCCATTGATCAGGGTGACTGTGAAGGTTGGTTTCGGTCATGTGGTATTTGCGTGAATGAAGTGAATTGCGGCTTGAATTGGGCATCTGGCCGGTCGAGTAGACCAGCCCCTTTCCGGGCTATCCCCTCATCAAATCCCGGCGGACAGCCCTTTTCCTCCACACGAAATTTATTTTTTACGGTAGAACTTCAAAAAAGCATGGGGAAGAGGTCCCGCCTCTTCCCCGTGCTTTTTTCATCCGATTGAAAAAACACTTCTGGCAGTCTGCCCGACTGTGTCCGGGGTGTCTTAGCCTTCTCTGCCCTCAGGCTTCCAGGAAACGCCTTATCGTATTTTAAGAAAAATTTTCACGCGGGACTATGCGTTGACTTTTGCGGAAACGCGGCCTACAATGTACCTGCTTTCTGAAGAACTCCATGTGATCACCAAGGAGGATCTGCAATGGTTTCCACTTCCCTGACCCGCCAGCAGGCCCTGAACAGGCTCCTGGACTGTTATGCCGGATACTTTGATATCACCCCCGCCCAGGAGAGCGAGGCCCCTCTGGAAGTGGAGATGGCCTTCCATGCCCACACCTCAAAATATGTCCTGAGCAAAAAGGCCGTCCTGTGGGAGGCCAACAGCCACGAATACGTTTATGTGTTCTCCCTTCCCCACCTGACCCTGGAAGACTACAGGGCCTGCGAGCAGCTGGCCTATGAACGGGGCATGGCTCAGGTACAGCCCGGCCCTAACCACATGTATACCTATATCACCGCCCTCTTCCTCTGCGATACCTGCGACCCGGAAGCCCGGAAAGCTCTGAAGCGATGCCGGCATTACAAGAGCTATCGCTTTTCTTACTGGGGGTGGATGGATTTCCACACCGGTCTGGCCGAGCTGAGCACCGGAAAGACCGCCTCCAACCCCAGCGGACACAGCGCAGCACAGACGTTGGCAACAACTCTGTTTCATAAAAAACCGATATTCAAAAGAAGGGAGAGAACCTATTTATGAATGCTGCTGTATTACTCATCGTAGGGGTGGCCGTTCTGCTGTTGGGCTATGTTTTCTATGGCAGATGGCTGGCCAAGCAATGGGGGCTGGACGATTCCCGCGTCACCCCCGCCCATGAGCTAGAGGACGGCAAGGACTACTGTCCCGCCAAGGCCCCCGTGCTGATGGGACACCATTTTTCCTCCATCGCCGGCGCAGGCCCCATCAACGGCCCCATCCAGGCGGCTGTCTTTGGCTGGGTCCCCGTGATGCTCTGGATCCTCATCGGCGGCATCTTCTTCGGCGGCGTCCATGACTTCGGCGCCCTGTTTGCCTCCATCCGCAACAAAGGCCAGTCCATCGGTGAGGTCATCGCCGCCTCCATCGGCCCCAGAGCGAAAAAGCTCTTTCTGATCTTCGCCTATCTGACCCTGATCCTGGTGGTGGCTGCCTTTGCCTCCATCGTGGCCAACACCTTTAAGGCCACCTACACCGAGGCCGGCGTCCTGGACCTGGCCGCTTCCGCCGCCAACGCCTCCACCGCCATGATCTCCATCCTGTTCATCCTCATGGCCATCGTCTTCGGCTTTTTTGTCTACCGCCGGAACGCCCCCCTGGCTGTGGCCACCGTCATCGGCGTCATCGCCATCATCCTCTGCATGGTCATCGGCCTGAACTGGCATCCCATCTATCTCAGCGGCAAGGCGTGGATGATCATCGTGGGCCTGTACATCGCCGTGGCTTCGGTGACCCCCGTCTGGATCCTCCTCCAGCCCCGTGACTACCTGAGCTCCTTCCTGCTCTACGGCATGATGATCCTGGCCGTGGTGGGCATCCTGGGCTGCCACCCCACCATCGACATGCCCGCCTTCACCGGCTTCGTGGATACCCTGGCTCCCACCGGCACCTCCCTGGGCTACCTCTTCCCCGCCCTGTTCGTCACCATCGCCTGCGGCGCGGTCTCCGGCTTCCACTCCCTGGTGGGCTCCGGCACCACCGCGAAGCAGCTCAACCGGGAACGGGACGCCAAGCCCATCGCCTACGGCGGCATGCTCATCGAGTGCGGCCTGGCCCTGATCTCCGTGTGTACCGTGGGCTACATCTGGACCCAGTACGCCTCCGGCGAGACCGTCACCCCCACCGTGGTCTTCGCCACCGGTCTGGCCTCCATGTTCTCCAATGTCTTCGGCGCCGCCACCTATAACGTGGTCTACTCCATGCTGATCCTGGCGGTCTCCGCCTTCTGCCTGACCTCTCTGGACACCGCCACCCGTCTGGCCCGGTACATGTTCCAGGAATTCTTCCTGGGCGCCGGGCAGACCCGGGAGGACCTCACCGGCTGGAAGAAATCCATCACCCATCCCGTGGTGGCCACGATCATCACTGTGGTCCTGGGCGTTGCCCTGGGTATGACAGGGTACGCCAAAATCTGGGCTCTGTTCGGCGCAGCCAACCAGCTCCTGGCCGCCCTGGGCCTGCTGGCGGTGTGCTGCTGGCTGGGCAAGATCGGCCGGAACAACAAGATGTTCTACATCCCCATGTTCTTTATGCTCATCGTCACCCTGACCTCCCTGGTCTTCACCATCAAGGGTCAGTTCGCGGGCATTGCCGCCGGCACCGATGTGGTCTGGTGCTGGGTCCGTGCCATCATTGCCATTCTGCTGGTCATTCTGGCCATCGTCCTGGTGGTGGAGGGCGTCAAGGCCCTGTCCGCCCAGAAAAAAGCGCACCAGGCATAACTTTGCGTTTTCTTCTTGATATATCCCCTTTTGATCCTCTTTATTGCCAAGAAGGGTCCGGCAAAGGCCGGACTCTTCTTGGTATTTTACGATACGCTGTTACAGCACCGCTTTTTTATGATCCCCACGCCGGTTGACCTCATTGAAATCAAAAGAATGAGCCCCGGCAGCCATTTCCGATGGTTTGGCTGCCGGGGCATCTGTTTCCCTGCTTTAAGAAAAAGAATTATTTGCTTTTTACATAGGTGTTCAGATCATGAACGCAATACTCATTATACGGATATTGGTCGGTTGTAACGTATCCTGCAGGAGCATCGATCAGCTGAGGGATGCGGTTTACAATCGTTGCACAGGTCATCTCCACGGTTGCCGGGCGGTTTACCGATACGGTTGTTTCGGGTTCACCCAGGAAGGTCCAATCATTTCTATCGAATTCATCCGGGGCAAAAACCTTTCCGACACATTCCGTTACGAGTGTAATGCCTTCCTCTGTCTCTGTTGTGACGACAG
Organism: Bacillota bacterium; assembly: GCA_030535235.1. GTDB lineage: Bacteria > Bacillota > Clostridia > Oscillospirales > Oscillospiraceae > Evtepia. The sequence continues at coordinate 4,985 of JAUNCL010000025.1, read as the reverse complement.
CGCGCATACCGGTGGGATTTCCGGCTTTGATGGTTGTGTTCAGGGTCGTAGAGAAGAGATCCTCCGTATGCGTGGTTGGATAACATTTCTGCGTCTGGGAGGTGATGTGCAGATTCATCTTGCTGCAGAGCCATCCGTTCTGGTTCCACATATAGGAGGGCACATATTGTCCGCTTTCAATCAGTTCCTTCAGTTCTGCTTCGGGCATCTCGTTAATGTTGGCGATTTCCTTCTCAAAACGCTCCGGTGTAAAGCCTGCGCCATGTCCTTCCGCCAAAGCAATCCCGTAATCTTCCACATTATACCAGCTGCTTCCTAAAATCTTCGTGATCTGGAAGGAAGACCCTGCCAGATTCGTCACCATGGTTCCCCACACAAGATCACAGTAGCCAACACCGGTCAGAGTACAGTTGCCCTGCTTCGCAAGCTCATCTAATTTGTGGGTGAGGGCGGGAGAGGAATTCCAAGGATACAGAGCTTCCTCACAGGTGGTAATGGCATTGATCCCGTGTTTTGCACAGATGGTAAAAATCTCTTCCAATTCAATCACGGTGCTTCTGGTTGCAATGATGCACACATCCGGTTTGAGCGTGCCAAGGATCTCATCCGCCTGGCTGGCAGCAGAAACCTTGATGCCCGTCTCCGGGTAATTGTCGCCCACAATTTCAGCGGCATCTTTTCCACAGACGGACGGATTCACATCAAAGGCAGCAACCAGAGATGCCCCTTTTTCAATGGCATACCGAATCAGATACTTTGCCATCTTGCCACAGCCATACTGAGCGAAGGTAATCTTTCTGTCCATACAAAAACCTCCTTTGATAATTGAATTATAAATCTCATACTTAGTATAAAGTCAATAAAAGATTTCTTGCCAAATTCGTATAGATATCTTATGATGGAAAGAGATAGAATATGGAGGGATACTATACAATATGAAGAATCCTCTACTCAAAATTGGGGAAATGGCGGCGCTGAACCATGTCAGCACACAGACGCTGAGACTTTATGCTAAGAATAAACTTTTAGAACCGGAATATCTGGATCCGGAGACAGGATACCGATATTACACGCTGGAACAGTGTGCGAAGCTGGATTTGATTCGTGCTTTGAAAAGCTGCCGCCTTTCTCTGGAACAGATAAAGGAAATCGTTTCAATATCTTCGGAAGAACTTTTATTGCAGACCATAGAGGAACAGACCAAGGTGCTCACCGACGAGATCTATCATTTATCGGTCAGCCGGAATAATCTGCTCCGCGTTCAGAAAAATCTGCAGATTCTGAATACCCTTCCTCCGTTTGGTCAGGTCTTTTTTGAGTATGCCCCCGAACGAAAGATTGATGTACAGAAGACAGCGTTTGATTTCTTCGAGCTGGGGTATGAAGGGTATGAGAAGATGCTTCGGCATATGCAGAATTACCTTCACGAGAATCATCTGCCGCCGTCGTACTTCATCAATATTGGCACGCTCATGGAAAAGGAACATTTTATCAAGGGAACGTATTCTTCGCATTCTGCATTCATATTTGTCGACGACCTCTACCCGGAGAAGAACAGCGTCCGTACCTTACCGCAGAACACCTATCTGTCGGTCGCTTCCGACAACATAGCGCTGGAATCCATCTATGCAAAGCATTTGTACGAAGAAATGAAACGATACGGAATGAAACCCTGCGGCGATTATCTCTGCGAGGTTCTGACACAGCTTCCTGTACATCAGTCAAAACAGCTGATTTATAAAATTCAGATTCCGGTTCAGCGTATCAAACCCAGGAGGAAGCCGAAGGAGACGATACCCTGACACAGGATAACAATGGTAACACAAAGGCAACATTCCCCTCACTCACTCTATTTGTCATAACTTGGCTTGGCAAAAACCAAGTCCAGTTTGATTTTGCATAGCACCGCCGCCAACATCTGCCAGCATTTCCGGTCCGCATAGGAAAATACAGGCCGGCAAATACTATCGTCGTACAAGAAAGAAAGCACAGGAGGCATTTCAATATGAAAGCAACTGGAATCGTTCGACGCATCGACGATCTGGGGAGAGTGGTCATTCCAAAGGAGATCCGACGCACCATGCGAATCCGTGAAGGGGACCCCCTGTTGACAACATTGACACCAAAAGAACGGGCTCTGGCCGCCATTGGAATCTTGGCTGGAAGGATATAAAAACGTCGGAGGATGGTAAGCGTCAAATCTAACAGTGTATAAAAACACCGTGCTTGGTTGGCTACCAGACACGGTGTTTTGAGTCGCATATCAATTTGTTTTGCATTCTGCGGGAGCCGACCGGCTATATCAATGATCAGGCGGCTACCCTCCCTGATCTGCCGGGAGCCTTGGGGCTTTGGCTCATAGCCCGGGTCGCTGGCGTGGTCGTCCACCCCGAAAAACGGCGGGGTGTTCATGTAGATGGGTTCCTGGGCAATGAGCCGCTCCATCTCCTGAAGCATGTCCCACTCGTCAATGTATCTTCCCTGGTCCAGGTTTTCCCGGATCCATCCAAAGGTCCCGTCCAGGATCCGGTGAATGATCTCCCCCGCCTGCCGATGGGTCTCGATCTGTTCTGCTGTGAGCACTGCGCCGAAGTGCTGCATCAGGTCTGCGGAACTCACCAACTGGATGCCAAAGGTCCGCAAATACTCCACCAGCCCGGCGTCCATGGAACTGATCGTGGGGATATTACCCCCGGGCGAATACTGGCAGGCAATGGTCTGACCGGCTTGGAACAGGCTGCTTAGAACCTCCTGTTGACCGCTGCGCCCCTGGTACAGCCGCTTCTCGATCCAGCAGCAGGGGGTCGATGGCCGACAGGATCTTCACCGGCGTGCTTTAAGCAAACTGAATAGCATGGAGTTACGCCAAGAAAGGTACCGCTGTTCGCTTCGGGTAAGGCCTTTTTTCAAAAAGCAGGTGCATTTTCTCGAACTTTCCCAGGAACGTCTTTTTGCCTTGTTTCTCTTCGGATATTCGTATATAATAAAAGAAATTATGATCGGAGCGGCGGGTCAACCAATACTGTGCGGAAGGACGTATTCCCGGTGCATCCCGTTTCGGGAGGTCCCGGGCAATTCCGGAGGATGAAAAAAAGCTGTCCGCCCCGCATAAAACAGATACCAGTGAAATGAGCCGGAGGTGAGCGCCATGCCAAAACCGAAATGGAATCTGAACACCATCTACATATCCGAGCGTTTGCAGGAGAGTCTGCGGCCCATCGCCCGCAGCGCCCTGACTGCGGTGATCGCGCCCATGGGCTACGGTAAGACCACGGCGGTGAACTGGTATCTGGAGCAGCGCGCCAAAGCAGAAGCGTTAAATGTCATCCGCATCAGCGTATATTCCGACAACCTCGCCATCTTCTGGAAAAGTGCGCAGGACGCCTTTGCCCGCGAGGGCTTTGATTTCCTGCGGGACTATGTCTGCCCCACGGATGCCGCGGGCGGCGGACTGCTGGCGGATGATCTGTGCCGCGAGCTGGCGGGAGAAACACCCTGCTATGTGTTCATCGACGATTTCCACCTGCTGACGGACAATCGCGTCTCTCATTTTCTCTGCACCCTTGCAAACCGCCTGCCCGGCAATGTGCATCTGATCGTTGCCAGCCGCGACCGCTTTCTCCCCGCCGCGGAGGTTGTCCGGCTGGGGAACAAGGTCTATCAAATCGGCACGGAGCAGCTGCGGCTGAACCACACGGAGCTTTCCATTTACGCCCGCCGCTGCGGAGCCGGCCTCACCGACGCACAGGTGGATTCTCTGCTCTATTCCAGTGAGGGCTGGTTTTCTGCTGTCTATCTGAATCTTCGGACACTTTCCGAGCGCGGTGCGCTGCCCGACCGCAACTCCGACATTTACGCCACCTTCACCGCCGCCATGATCGACCCGCTGCCGGAAAAGCAGCGGGAGTTTCTGGCGGTCATGGGTCTTGCCGATGAGTTCACCGTGGAGATGGCCCGTTTTGTCACCGAGGACGCTGACGCGGAAAAACTGTTGGCGGTGCTGACCGCCCAGAACGCCTTCGTGACCTGCCTGCCGGACGGCGTGACCTATCGCTTTCACCATATGATGAAGGAGTGTGCCGAGCGCACCTTCCTGACGCTGACGGAAGAGACGCAGGTTCGCTGCCGCGAACGTTTCGGCGCATGGTATGAGGAGCATCAGCAGTACATCCATGCCTTGAGCGCCTATCGGAAAAGTGGAAATTACGACGCCCTGCTGCGTGTCATACAAAAGGACGCAGGCATTCTGCTTTCCTCGCTGAACCCACAGACGGTGCTTGACGACATTGCGGCGTGTCCCATTTCTACCCTGAAAGCGCATCCTCTGGCGCTCCTTGTGCTGATGCGCAGCATGTTCAACTGGCGGAATATCCCAAAAATGCTGGAATTGAAGGAGCTTTTGCTGACCGCCATACGGGAGCAGCCCGAGATGTCCCCACAGGAGCGGGGCAACCTGCTGGGCGAGTGCGACCTGATCATGAGCTTCCTCTGCTACAACGACATCAGCGCCATGAGCCGCCTGCACTGCAGCGCCAGCAGCCAGATGTCCCGTCTTGCCATCAGCATCCAGAACAGCGGCGGCTGGACCTTTGGCTCGCCGTCCGTCCTGATGATGTTCTATCGCGCGCCAGGCGAGCTGCAAAGCGAGCTTGCGGAGATGGACGAGTGTATGCCCCACTACTATAAGATCACCGATGGCCACGGACAGGGCGCGGAAACCATCATGCGGGCAGAGGCATCATTCATGCAGGGCCGTTTCACGGACGCGCACATCGAGCTGGAAAGCGCCTATGCCCAGATCGAGGGCAACGGGCAGGAGAACATGGCCCTGTGCTGTGATTTTTTGGCGCGGCGGCTCTCCCTGCATATGGATATGGAGCAGCGCGATTCCTTCGAGGAACGCCGCGCGGCTCTGCTGTGCAAGCACAATGCCACATGGCTGAACATCTGGAGCGCCACAAGCGCCTATTATCACGCTCTGCTGG
>JAUNCL010000046.1 GCA_030535235.1 Bacillota bacterium | reverse complement strand
CAGGGAATTTTTTCTATCAGTCCAGAAGCCCAAGGCGGACCAGCTTGCCGGCCATCTCCTGGCTGCCCATGACCCACAGCAGGTCGCCGGTCCGCAGGGTCAGGCTCCGGTCGGGGTTGGGAATGGGTAGCATATCCCGCTCCAGGCCGATGAGGAAGGCACTCCATACCTCCTTGATGCCGCTGTCCCGGATGGACTTGCCCTGCTGGGGCATGTCTTTATCCAGTTGGACACCGCAGCACAGGAGCTGGCGGGATTCCGGGATGCCCTCCTGCCCCTCGATGTAGTCCTTCAACGTCCGCAGTCTGCCTCCCTTGGTGGGGCGAACGTCATAAACCGCCTGCTTGAAGCAGAAGTGCTCCAGGTCCTTTCGGCTGCCCATGGCCACCATAAGGTCCCCGGACAGGGTCTGCACCTCTCCCTCGGGGATGTTGATATGCTCCCGGCCCCGGACGATCTTGATGATGTTAATGTGGTCGGTCTTGCCCCAGTTATGGTCCTGTAACGTGGTTCCGTGACCCACATAGAGGCTGGGACAGGCCAGGGTGATGACGTAGAGCTGCTCGGTGAGCCAGTGGTGGGCCTCGGTCTCCCCGGGCCGGCTGAAATGCTCGGCCAGCTTGCGCTCGTTCAGGTTGGCCAGGAACCGGGCCTCCACCTCCAGATAATGCCCGGCCAGCTTCTCCGATTGGGTGATGATCCAGATGAGGGGAATTACCCCCGAGGCCAGCCACAGGGGGTTGACCTGGAAAATCAGGACGGCGGGCAGCACCGCCAGGAAGACCGCCAGCCCGATGCGGAAAATCATCAGGATACAGAGAATCAGTCGGTTGTAGACGCTCTCCAGCCACAGCGCCGTAAAGTAGCGCTTCTTGACCCGCAGCATGGCCGGCAGCAGGAAGACCAGCACCAGGTAGATGCCAGCGCAGGTGAGAATCTCCGCCTTCCGGTGGTTCTGACCCATAAGGTCCACCAGGAAGGGCAGCAAAGACCGTACCCCCAGAATGATATCCCCCGCCGCCAGGACCCCGTAGAGGGCCAGGGTTCGGAAGTAATGCTTCAGATAGAGGACCATGTCCTTGCTCTCCCCGGTCTTCCCGGCCTGCCGGGCAGAGGCGTAGCCTTCCATGGCGCTCAGCCACTTGTCGGGCAGAAGCCGTTCCAGCAGGGTTGTCAAAGGCCCTGCCAGCTTTAACAGGAAGGGGGTGGTGAAGGTAGTGACCACAGAGACCGCCACGATGATGGGATAGAGAAAGGCTCCCGTCACCGACAGGGACTGGCCCAGGCCGGCAAGAATGAAGGAGAACTCGCCCACCTGAGTCTGGGCGGCGGCGGCGTGGAGGGAAATTTCCAGCTCCTGCCCGGCGGCCAGGCCCCCCAGGGTGAGAAACAGGAGCTTGCCCAGGATGGCCACCACCGACAGGAGGAGGATGGGCAGGATGTATTGCAGAATCATATCCGGCTGGACCATAAAGCCCACGGACACGAAAAAGACGCCGCCAAAGAGGTTCTTGCAGGGGGTAACAAGACGCTCTACCCGCTCGGCATGGAGGGTACCCGCCAGGAGGGAACCGGCCAGGAAGGCCCCCAGCTCGGTGGACAGGCCGATCTTCTCCGCCAGGATGGCCATGAGGAAGCAAAGGCCCAGGGAGAAGATGAGGAGCATCTCATCGTTCATGACTCCCACCAGCTTTCTCGTGAGAGTGGGGACCAGATAGATGCCCAGAATGAGCCACAGGGCCAGGTAGAGCAGCAGGAGGGCCATCCGCTCGGCCAGGGCCCAGCCGCTGATGGACTGGGAGACGGCGATGGTGGACAGGACCACCATCGCGAAAATGGCAATGATATCCTCGATGACCAGGGTTCCCATGGCCAGCCCGGCGAATTTTTCCTCCTTCAGGCCCATATCCTCAATGCTCTTCATGGTGATCATGGTGGAGGACATGGCCAGCATGACCCCCAGAAAGACGCTGTTCATGGTCCCCCAGCCCAGGAGGATCCCCAGGAAGAAGCCCACCACCCCCATGCCCAGGGCCTGGACACCGGCGGACAGGAAGCCGGGGACCCCCACCTCCGCCATTTTGTGGACAGAGAACTCCAACCCCAGACCGAACATCAGGAAGATGACGCCGATATCCGACCAGACCTCGATGGTCCCCATGTCGTTGATGGTGGGGAGGAAGTCCACCACCGGGCCGGCCAGAAAGCCCGCCAGAATGTAGCCCAGCACGGAGGGCAGATTGATTTTTTTGCACAGGATGGTGGTGATGGCCGCCAGGACCAGGATCACGGTCAGGTCGGTGATGAGGGCAGGGATCTCATGCATAGCGCGTCTCCTTTCAGAAAGGTTTCTTTGTATTATAATATGTCATGCCGGATTTTTCAACGTAGGATGGAAAAATTATCCACACATTCTCCTTCCCCCGCCGACGGTGTGGGAAGATTGACATTCCCCGGGGGATATGATACTTTAATGGATAGAATCAAAAAGCAAAAAGGAGGGCTTTTTATGCATACCGACCTTCCCGACCTGTGCCGACAGATGCGCCGGGATATTTTGGAGATGATCCATGCGGCGGGCTCCGGGCATCCCGGCGGCTCCCTGTCCTGCGTGGAGATTTTAGCCACCCTCTATTTCGATGTGATGCGGGTGAACCCCGATAAACCCGACGATCCCAACCGGGACCGGTTTCTCCTGTCCAAGGGCCACGCGGCCCCGGCCCTGTACTGCGCCCTGGCCCACCGGGGCTACTTTGACCGCAGCATTCTGCCCACCCTGCGCTCCCTGGGGTCTCCCCTCCAGGGCCACCCCCACATGAGCAGTCTGCCCGGTCTGGACTGCTCCTCCGGCTCCCTGGGCCAGGGGCTGTCCATCGCCAACGGCCTGGCTCTGGCCGCCAAGCAGCAGCGGAGGGACTACCGGACCTACTGCCTCCTGGGAGACGGCGAGGTCCAGGAGGGCCAGATCTGGGAGGCCGCCATGACCGCCGCCCACTTCGGCCTGGACAATGTCTGCGCCATCGTGGACAACAACGGCGTCCAGCTGGACGGCACCACCGCCGAGATCATGAACGTGGAGCCTCTGGGAGACAAGTTCCGGGCCTTCGGCTGGCATGTGGTGGGGGTAGACGGCCACGACATCCAGGCCCTCCAACTGGCCTTCCGGCTGGCCGGCACCACCAAGGGCCGTCCCACAGCCATCATCGCCCAGACGGTCAAGGGCAAGGGGGTCTCCTTCATGGAGGACCTGTGCGCCTGGCACGGCAAGTCCCCCAACCAGGAAGAACTGGCCGCCGCTCTGGCTGAGATCAACTGAGGAGGGGAAAACCATGAAAGACGTGAAATACATTCCCCAGCGGGACGGCTACGGCCAGGGTCTGCTGGAGCTGTGCAAGACCCGGAAGGATATCCTGGTCCTGGATGCCGACGTGGCCGCCTCCACCCGCACCAACTGGGTGCGGGACCAGTACCCCGACCACTTCTACAACCTGGGCATCAGCGAGCAGGACATGGTGGGCACCGCCGCCGGGCTGGCCCTGGGGGGCATGATCCCCTATGTGTCCACCTACGGCGTGTTCCTCTCCGGCCGTGCCTTTGACCAGATGCGCACCACCGTGTGCTACAACAACTTAAAGGTCCGCTTCGGCGGCGCTCACGCGGGCATCTCCGTGGGGCCCGACGGGGCCACTCACCAGGCACTGGAGGACATCGCCCTGGCCCGGGTGCTGCCCAACATGACGGTCATCGCCCCCTGCGACAGCGAGGAGACCCGCAAGGCCGTCATCGCCGCCGCTGACCTGGACGGCCCCGTGTACTTCCGCTTCGGCCGGGAGGCCGTCCCGGTGATCACCGACGAAACCACCCCCTTCCAGATTGGCAAGGCCCGTCTGGTGCGGGAGGGGTCCGACTGCGCCGTTTTCGCCTGCGGGGCCATGGTTTACGAGGCCATGGCGGCGGCGGAAGAACTGGCCAAGGAGGGGATCTCCCTCCGAATTTTTGACCTGCACACCATCAAGCCCATTGACGAGGAAGCCATCCTCGCCGCCGCCAGCCAGTGCGGCTGTATCGTCACCGCCGAGGAGCACCAGGTCAGCGCCGGCCTGTACAGCGCCGTGGCGGAGGTGGTGGTGAAGGGCTGCCCCGTCCCCATGGAGGCCGTGGCCGTCCAGAACTCCTTCGGCCAGAGCGGTCCCCCGGAGGCCCTTATGGAGAAATACGGCCTGAACGCCGCCGGGATCATCGGGGCGGTTCGCAAGGTCCTGGAGCGCAAGGCATGAGATTCCTCCGTCTGTTCCCTCTACTGATTCTGCTGTGTCTCCTGCCCGGCTGTTCTCTTTTGGAACAGGCAGCAGTGGACCCGCCCCCGGAGGATTATGTGGCGGAGGAGGACGGGTTTCGGTACACCAAAAGCTGTCTCACCCCCCAGGAGCAGTATGTCTGTGACCAGCTCCTGGCGGGCCTGCGGGACCAGGTCCCGCGCATTGAGGGCCTCTACCCGGACAACGCCATGATCGAGACGGCCATCCGGGCCATTGACCGGGACTACCCCGAGCTCTTCTGGTTCTCCGGCACCGGGCAGATCGAGACCACCTATCTGGCGGACACCCCCATGGAGGCCGCCTATCTGCCCAGCTACACCATGGATGAGGGACTCCGGGCGGAGGTTCAGGCCAAGGTGGACGCCTGGACGACGGACTGCATGGCCGGTCTGCCGGGAGACGCCTCCGACTACGACAAGGCCATCCATGTGTATGAATACCTCATTGACCACGCCGACTACCAGACGGCGGACCAGAACTCCATCGTGAACATCATGGTCTACGGCCATGGGCTGTGCGGCTGCTACGCCAAAACCGCCCAGTATGTGCTCAACCGGCTGGGGGTTCCCTGCGCCTATGTCAGCGGACAGGCCGGGGGAGAGAACCACGCCTGGAACCTGATGTGGCTGGACGGCGTCCCCTGCTGGATGGACCCCACCTGGGGGGATCCGGTCTTTGAGGGGGGAAGCCCCGGCGACGGCCCCGCCTATGAATACTTCGGGCTCACCACCGAGGAGCTGACCCGGACCCATACCCTGGATGATGTAGTGCCCGTGCCGGACTGTACCAGTCAGGACTATAACTATTACCGGCGAAACGGGCTTTATCTGGCGTGGTACCAGCCCAACGGCATTGTGGCCGCCATGGAGACCGCCATCCGGGCGGGGTGGGACAGGGTTCCCCTACAGTTCGACCCCGGGGGGTACGCCGAAGCGGTGAACGTCCTCTTTCAGCAGGGACAGGTCCACCAGCTCTTCCGTCAGGCCGGCGAGAACACCGGCGCAGCCCTGAACCTGCGTCAATCCATCTGGTACAGCACCAACGACAAGATGAATTCGATGTCCATCAAAATTCCATATTAACGGGAAAAGGAGAGGCGACGTGCCTCTCCTTTTCGTTTGCTCTTATCCCAGGGGCATGGTTG
>JAUNCL010000024.1 GCA_030535235.1 Bacillota bacterium | reverse complement strand
TTGGAGCGGGTGATGGGAATCGAACCCACGCGACCAGCTTGGAAGGCTGGGATTCTACCATTGAACTACACCCGCATAAGTACGATTTTCTGAACCGTTAGCTTGTTCATAATAGCACGCCGATCCTGATATGTCAAGCAATTTTTTCTTTTTTCTCAAAATAATTTACACCTCGGGAATAGACCCTCACTTTCCGGGGAGTCTAAGGGCGAGGTGTTGTCATGGTAACGGCTTTTCTGCAATTCATCCTATACAGCTTTCTTGGCTTTCTCCTGGAGGTCGCCTTCGCCCGGCTCCGGGGGATTCGGGACCAGGGGCGCAAATGTCTGCTCTTCCTCCCCCTCTGTCCGGTCTACGGTCTGGGGGGCGCCGCCATCCTGCATATGCCGCCCCTCATCCTGGCTCAACCGCTGTGGGTCTTTCTGGCGGGCGGACTCCTGGCCACCCTGGTGGAGTACGCCGTGGGGCTGTTTTACGAGCTGGCCGTAGGGGTACGGTTCTGGGACTACGACCGGCAGCCGGGAAACCTGGGGGGCCGCATCTGTCCCCTTTTCACCCTGTTCTGGGGCCTGCTGGCCTGCTTCCTGGTCTATGTCCTCCACCCTCTCCTCTCCCCTCTGGCGGCGCTGCTGGCCCCCTGGCAGGTCTGGCTCCTCTTCCTGGTCTTTGGGGCCGACGCGCTCCTCTCCCTCTGGCTCCTCCGGCAGACCGGGGATACGAACTGCCTGCGCTGGTACCTTGCCTTTCGACGTCCCGGAGAATCTATGTAACCAAGGCCGGGGTGACCCGGCCTTATATTTATGTGGCTATTACAGCCGCTGCAGCTCCCGCAGGGTCTCCTGGAGGAACTTCTGGGGCACATAGGCCGCCCCCAGCTTCATGGCCCGCTCCAGGGTCATGGAGCCGGAGGCCGCCACGATAGGCCGGCCCACCACATGGGGGAAGCGGCGCTCCAGCACCTTTCTGGCTCCGGGGTGGGCCAGCAGCTCTCGGATGGTGATCTGGTTGTTTTTCAGGTCCATTCTCTCACCTCGCCCTATCCTATGCGAAAAAGGGAAGTTTGTGTCCTCCCGTATAAAACCCCCTGGCACCGTCCATACTATCGTCAGATTTCTGAAAAGGAGGGTTTTTCCCATGAACAGCAACATGAATGCCAACAACAGCATCAAGTGCTCTGTCTCCAGCTGCGCTTACCACAACGACGCAAAGAGCGTCTGCTCCCTGTCCTCCATCCAGGTTGGCACCTGCGGTCCCGCCACCAAGGACGCCGCCTGCACCGAGTGCGCTTCCTTCCAGCTGGACAAGCAGCACGGCACCACCTTCTGAGTCCCCATACGCAGAAAAACGCCGGGATGGAACTCCATCCCGGCGTTTTTCCGTTTCGTTGGCGCAGACTTACTCTGCCTTGGGGGCCTCGGCGGCGGGGGCGGGCTCCTTTGCGGGAGCGGCCTCAGCAGCCTTAGGAGCTTCAGCAGGGGCAGCCTTGGGAGCCTCAGCGGGAGCGGCCTTGGGGGCCTCCTTCTTGGGCTCTTCCTTCTTGGGCTTGGGCGGCAGAACCTTGCCGTCCACAGTGATCAGCTGGCGGGGGCAGGCACGGGAGCACAGACCGCAGCCGATGCAGATCTCGTAGTTGATCTTAGCCAGGAAGTTATCCACCGTAATGGCGCCCTCCTTGGGGCAGGCCTTCACGCAGAGCTTGCAGCCGATACAGCCGTTGTCGCAGGACTGACGGGTTGCGGGGCCCTTGTCATGGGAGGAGCAGCGCAGCTCGGTGTACTTCTTGGCGTTGAGGGGAACCATCTGAATGATGTTCTTGGGGCAGGCAGTGACGCAGGCGCCGCAGGCCACGCACTGATCCTTGTCCACCTCGGCAACACCGTTGACGATGTGGATGGCGTCGAACTTACAGGCGTCCACGCAGTCGCCGCCGCCCAGGCAGCCGTAGGAGCACTGCAGGGGGCCGGAGGACACGCGGGAGACAGCCAGGCAGCTGGACAGGCCCACATAGTCATAGCGGGTCTTGTCGTGACCGCCGCCGGTGCACATGACCTGGGCGATCTTACGGGCGCCTTCCTCAACCTCAACACCCATGATCTCGCCGATCTTCTTGGCCAGCTCGGCGCCGCCGGGGGCGCAGGCGTTGACGGGGGCGATGCCCTTCACCACAGAGTTGGCGTAACCGCCGCAGCCGGGGTAGCCGCAGCCGCCGCAGTTTGCGCCGGGCAGGATCTCAGCAATGGCCTCCTCGCGGGGATCCTTTTCCACCGCGAAGACCTTGGAAGCGACGGCCAGAATGATACCAAAGATGATACCCAGAATCGTCAGAACGATAGGGGCTAAAATAGTAGTACTCATAATTCTCTCCTCGCCTCCTTCTTACCAAACTTTCAGGCCGGAGAAGCCCATGAATGCCAGAGCGATCAAGCTGGCGGCCACCAGAGCGAGAGGGAAGCCCTCAAAGCACTTGGGGCTCTTTGCGAACTCCATGCGCTCACGGACGCTGGCAAACAGAACGATAGCAACCAGGAAGCCGATACCGCCGAAGATACCATAGGTCAGGGCCTCGCCGAAGTTGTAGCCCTTCTGTGCGTTCTGCAGGGTGACACCCAGCACGGCGCAGTTGGTGGTGATCAGGGGCAGGTAGACGCCCAGTGCCTCGTACAGGGAAGGCATGGCCTTCTGCAGGAACATTTCCACGAACTGAACCAGGGAGGCGATGACCAGGATGAAGGTCACGGTCTGCATGAAGCCCAGGCCGTTGGGAACCAGGATGAAGTTGTTGATGGGCCAGTTAACGGCGGATGCCACGCCCATAACGAAGATAACTGCCATACCCATACCCAGAGCAGTCTCGATCTTCTTGGAGACGCCCATGAAGGGGCAGATACCCAGGAACTGGGACAGGATGAAGTTGTTGATCAGGACTGCACCCAGTGCAATGGAAAGCAGGCTAGTGATATTTTCCATTACTTAGCCACCTCCTTGGACTTCTTGGGCTTGCTCATGAAATACTGAACAGCCGCGATGACAACACCCAGAGTCAGGAAGCCGCCCACGGGCAGGATCATGCCCAGAGCAACCACGTTCTCGGGCAGGATCTGGAAACCAGCGCCGCCGTTGAGCAGGCCGCCGCCGAAGGTGCCGGCGCCCAGGAACTCACGGATGATGCACATGATGGTCAGAGCGACCATGTTGCCGAAGCCCTGGAAGATACCGTCCAGCGCGGAAGCGCCGATGCCATTCTTGGAGGCAAAGCCTTCTGCGCGGCCCAGGATGATACAGTTAACGACGATCAGGGGGATGAACAGGCCCAGGCTCTTGGACAGAGCAGGGATAAATGCCTTCAGCAGAAGGTCGACCATGGTAACGAAACCGGCGATGACGACGATGTAGCAGGCGATACGGACCTTGCTGGGGATGATCTTACGCAGAGCGGAGATAACCACGTTGGAGCAGGTCAGAATGACGATAACTGCCACACCCATGCCGATGCCGTTGAACATGGAGGTGGTGATGGCCAGCATGGGACACATACCCAGCAGCTGGACCAGTGCGGGGTTCTGGGTAATGAGGCCTTCAAAAAATTGTTTCTTCACATTCATTGTTTCGAACCCTCCTTAACCCAGAGATTCCACGACGCTGCGAGCGATGTTGACGCCGTCGCAGACTGCGCGGGAGGTAATGGTGGAGCCGGTGATGGCCACGATGGAGCCGCCGTCCTTTGCCACGCTGACCGTGCCGGTAGCGCCCTGGAACTGAGCCTGCCATTCAGGATCAGTTGCCTTGGAGCCCAGACCGGAGGTCTCGGAGTGAGAGATGATGGCGATGCCGGTGACTTCGCCGCTGGTGTTGATGCCGGCCATCATGTCGATGGCGCCGCCGAAGCCGTTGGGGGAGTTGCACTCCACCACATAGCCTTCCTCACCGGCCTTGTAAACGGCCACCACGGTTTCGTCGCCGCCGGTGTACTCGACCTCTTCATAGGTGTCGGCAGGCATGACCACCTTCAGGGAGTCCTGAACGGTCTTTTCGGTGTTTGCTGCGATGGGCCCCTCGGTAACGCCGTTGACGATACCCAGCAGGGCTGCGATAACCAGGCAGATCAAGGCCAGAACGATCACGAGGGTGGCCATGCCGGGTTCTTTCTTAGCGGGTGCATTGCTCATGCCTCGGAACCCTCCTTTGCTGCTTTCTTTGCTGCCTTGGCCTTTTCCTTCTCTGCCTTACGCATCTCGGCAGTGACACCGAAGCGCTTGGGCAGGGTGTACTTGTCGATGAGCCAGACACAGATGTTCATGACCAGGATGGAGTAGCAGACGCCCTCGGGATAACCGCCGAAGTAGCGGATGAACACCACCAGCAGGCCAGCGCCGATGCCGAAGATGATCTCGCCCTTGGGGGTGTTGGGGCTGGTGACGTAGTCGGTCGCCATGAAGAAGGCGCCCAGGAACAGGCCGCCGGCGAAGAGCTCACGGAGCATCCACAGGAAGATGTTGTAGCCCTCGGGAGCACGGGAGAAGACCAGGGTCAGGACGGCCACAGTCAGGATGTAGGCGGCGGGGATGCGGATGCGGATGACGCCCTTGGCGATCAGGTAGATACCGCCGATGAGCAGGGCGATGGCGGAGACCTCGCCCACGCAGCCGCCGATGTTGCCGATGAACATGTCGCTCATGGAGAACTGCTCCACAGCGGCAGAGGCGTTTTCCGCGCTCTTCATGAAGTCAACGGACAGGGGGGTGGAGCCGGTCACAGCGTCTGCTGCGGAGAGCATGCCCACCCAGTTTTCCTTGCCGGGCAGCACCCAGGTGGTCATGGGCACGGGATAGCTCAGCATCAGGAAGGCACGGCCGGCCAGTGCGGGGTTCAGGAAGTTGGTGCCCAGGCCGCCGAAGAGCTGCTTGACGATCACGATGGCGAAGAAGTCGCCGATGATGATGGTCCAGTAGGGCAGGGTGACAGGGCAGACGAAGACCAGCAGCACGCCGGTGATGGCGGCGGACAGGTCGCCGATGGGATTGGGCTTGTGCATCAGCTTGCAGTAGCCCCACTCAAAGATTTCGCAGAAGACCACGGACACCAGGGTCATGGTCAGGGCACGAGGACCGAACACCCAGACGCCCATCACCATAGCGGGAATGAGGGCGATGAGGACATCGCGCATCAGGTTCTTTGTCCCGACAGGAGACGATGCGTGGGGGGAGGAGGCCACGCTCAGTTTATATTGTTCCATGCTGTCCCCTCCTTACTTCTTTGCCGCCTGCTGGCGGATAGCAAACTTTGCGGTACGGAACTGCTGCACCAGCGGGATTCTGGCGGGGCAGATGTACTGGCAGCAGCCGCACTCCATGCAGTCCATGATGCGGTACTCCTCGACCTCGGCCCAGCGGCGATCCTTTGCAAACATGTTCATGAACAGGGGGGTCAGATGCATGGGACATGCATTGACGCAGCGTGCGCAGCGGATGCAGGTGGGATTTTCACTGGTTGCGGGCAGGTCTTCCTTGCTCAGGCACAGCACGCAGTTGCTGGCCTTGCCCATGGTGACGTTCATGTCATACTGCGCGAAGCCCATCATGGGGCCGCCGCCGATGACACGGGCGGGGGTGCCGTTAAAGCCGCCGGCCTCTTCGATCAGGTGAGCGAAGGAGGTACCCACGGGAGCCAGCAGGTTCACGGGGTTCTTGACGGCGCTGCCGGTGACGGTGGTCACACGCTGATAGACGGGCAGACCCAGGGCCACGGCGTCGTAGACCGCGGCGGTGGTTGCAGCGTTGAACACGCAGCAGCCCACGTCAGCAGGGAGCTTGCCGGGAGGCACCTCACGGCCGGTGATGGCCTGGATGAGCTGCTTCTCAGCGCCCTGGGGATACCGGGTGTGCAGAGCCTGCACGGTGATATCCTTGGAATCGCCGACCAGCTTCTTCAGGTTTTCCACAGCGTTCATCTTGTTGTCTTCGATGCCGATGTACGCATGGTCCAGCTGAAGGGCCTTCATGATGAACCGGACGCCGCCGATGATCTTCTCGCCGTGCTCCAGCATCAGGCGATGGTCGGCGGTGATGTAGGGTTCGCATTCTGCACCATTGACGATAATGGTGTCTGCTTTGCCAACCGCAGAACTGATCTTAACGTGGGTGGGGAAGCCCGCGCCGCCCATACCGGTGCAGCCTGCGTCACGGATGATGTCGATGATCTCCTGGGAGGTCAGGGCATCCACGTTTTCGCGGGGCTTGCAGTCGGGGCAAAGGGTGTTTTGAAAATCATTCTCGATCACGACAGAAAGCGTGGGCACGCCGCCGGTACCGGGGCGGGGCTCGACAGCAACGACCTTACCAGAAACACTGGCGTGGATGGGAGCGCCGAGGCCTGCGGTGGCACCGATCAGCTGACCGACGGTCACAGTGTCGCCCTTCTGGACCACGGGCTTACAGGGTGCGCCGATGTGCATGGACATCGGGATCACGACCTGGGCCGGGGCCTTGGCGAGCTGCTGGATCGGTTTCTGCTCAGTAGCTTCCTTGTGTTCGGCGGGGTGGACGCCGCCGTAAAACTTTTGCTTCATAGCATCACCTCTGTTTTTTCCTTGCCAAATTCTCTTATTCCCCAATTTTTTGAATCAGCCTGCAGGGAGACTAAAACATTATATATAATAAAGCCAACCGCGCCAAAAGTCCAGTGCTTTTCCCAACAAATTTATTTATTCTTCGATAAATTTCCAAGTTCGCTTTTTTCTGCCGGCGGCTTCCCTTTTCTTCCAAAGCTTGGTATACTGGTGTCGGAACTTTGTCGTTGGGAGGCGGACACACATGTCAGATACAAAAAAATACATCTCTGTGCTGGGGGACTCCATCAGCACCTTTGACGGCTTTACCCCGCCGGGGGGCGTGTACTACGGCCCCTCCTTTGGGGACATCACCGGGGTCTCCTCCCCGGAGGACACCTGGTGGATGCAGGTCATCCGGGCCATGGGCGGCCGGCTCCTGGCCAACAACTCCTGGTCGGGCAGCACGGTCTCCATGGTGGGCAGCCTGCCCGCCTGCTCCCCCAGCCGCATCCGCAAACTGGCGGTGGAGGGCGTGACCCCTGACCACATCCTGGTCCTGGCCGGGCTGAATGACGTCAACATGTACGCCGATCCCCAGGCCTTCGGCGCGGACTACCGAACCATGCTGGACCGCATCCGGGCGGCCTATCCCCAGGCGCAAGTCACCTGCGGGACCCTCACCACCGGCTATCTCAGCGCCACCCCCTTCACCCATCAGCTGGGCCATGTGCGGGACCGACTGGAGCCCTATAATGAGGCCATCCGCACTGCCGTGGCCGAGGCAGGATACCGGCTGGCCGACATCGCCCGTCTGGACCGGCGCTATGCCTCCATGGACGGCCTCCACCCCAACGGGGAGGGCATGGGGCAGCTGGCCCGCTTCTGGCTGGAATCCGGCGGCGCTCTGTAAGCTGCTCCCATTATACTTCCCCCGGCCGGGAAAAGGCAACGGTAAGTCCTGGTCCCTCTTCCATCCTATGTCAGTCCACCCTCGGTAAGAAGAGAACCCAAGGAATTTTAAGGACATACTTTCCCATCTTCAATTCCCAGGCCTCCTCCATTGCAATTCTCTCCGTTCTGTGCTATATTGGAATGTACGGAAAGCTGCCATCATTTTTGACGGGTTTATTCTCTTTTTTCCAAAAATGATGCCGGTGCAACAGCCATTTCCGCAGGGCGCTGGTATGATTGGGAAGGATCCAACCCCTGCATTGTTACTGCTGCTTTACATTATATTATAATAGGAGGGATTCCCATGTCTCAACACGTATCCCCTCGCATTTCCGTCCATGGAGACGGGATCAGCACCTTCGCCGGGGTCACTGACACGACCCTGAGCTATTATTTTGACCGCTCCGCTGCCACCTCCGGCTTCGACACCGCCGATGGCACCTGGTGGATGAAGACCGCAAAGCTGATGGGCGGCTCTTTTGTGGGCAACGGCTCCGCCCACGGCTCCTACGTCAGCATGACCGGCCAGTACCCCGCCTTCCTCCCCGGCCGTATCCGCAAGCTCCAGGATGGTGACGTCACCCCCGAGATCATCCTGGTCTACACCGGTATCAACGACGTCATCGACAACATCGAGGTGGAGCCCTTCCGCCGGGACTACGCCAAGATGCTGGAAAACCTGAAAAAGTTCTTCCCCGAGGCGGAGATCTGGTGCGGCACCCTGGTCAAGGGGGCTGGCCCCGTCCTCTACGAGATGATCAAGCCCAATGACCTGGACAACATCGAGGTCTACAACGAGATCATCCGGGACTGCGTCAAGGAGGCCGGCTGCAAGCTGGCTGATCTGGCCGCCCAGGGTGTGACCTACGAGTCCATCAACCTGCTCCATCCCAACGAGGCTGGCATGACCACCCTGGCCAACGCCTGGGTCAAGAACCTGAAGGGTGAAATTTGAGACAACACAACCGCGTCAAACGCCACTGGATCAACGGAAGGACCCAGTGGCGTTTTTTCGTTCCTGTTCGCTTTGACGACAAATACAAACGCCTCCCCTCAGGCGGACCCGAAGGGAGGCGTGGAGCTGGTGACGTGACTCGAACACGCGACCTTCTCATTACGAGTGAGATGCTCTACCAACTGAGCTACACCAGCACATCCTTTGCACATTGTACGCGGATGGTAGGTTATTATTTTACCACAGAAGTTTCTTTTTGTCAACTATCTCCCGCTATACATCGGGTATACCGGGGCGGACCCCTTGAAAAAAGGCCCCTTTTTCCCGGTATTCCCCGCAAAATCCAGAAAATTCTACAAAGAGTTATTCACATTTTCCACCGACTTTTCCACATCAGGTGTGCACAACCGGTGTACAACCGTTTTTAATAGCCCAACGAGATGTCCCGGTTGGCAAAGGCGTTCAGGTCAGTCCCCGCCCGGGTCCCGGCCAGATACTCGTAATACCCCTGGCTGCCGATCATGGCCCCGTTGTCCCCGCAGAGTTTTAAGGGGGGCAGATAGAGCCTGCACCCCGCCTGCTCACAGGCCTTTTCCAGATCCCCCCGGATCCGGGAGTTGGCGGCCACGCCGCCCACCACGGCCACCTTGCCGTAGCCCAGGTCCCGGGCGGCGGCCATGGTCCGTGGGACCAGCTCGTCGCTGACGGCGGCGGAGAAGGAGGCTGCCAGGTCGGCCACAGGCAGTTCCTCTCCCTTCTGCTGGGCGTTGTGGATCAGGTTCAGCATAGCGGTCTTCAGGCCGGAGAAGGACATGTCCAGAGGGGCGTCCTGGACGTGGACCTTGGGCAGGACGAAGGCCTTGTCGTTGCCTCCCTGGGAGGCCCGGTCCAGGGGGCCCCCGCCGGGATAGCCTAAGCCCATGACCCGGGCGATCTTGTCGAAGCACTCCCCGGCAGCGTCATCCCGGGTGGCCCCCAAAATCTCCATGTCGGTGTAGCCCTTCACATCCACGATGAGGGAGGTGCCGCCGGAGACACACAGGCACACAAAGGGGGGCTCCAGGTCCGGGTGGGCGATGTAGTTGGCGGCAATGTGGCCCCGGACATGGTGGACGGGGATCAGAGGGACCCCCAGGGCAAAGGCCACGGACTTGGCAAAATTCACCCCCACCAGCACCGCGCCGATGAGGCCGGGGGCATAGGTCACCGCCACGGCGTCGATGTCTTTCCGGCTCAGCCCCGCCTGGGCCAGGGCCTGGTCGGCCAGGCCGGCAATCACCTCAATGTGCTTCCGGGAGGCCAGCTCAGGCACCACGCCGCCGTAAATCTTGTGCATCTCCACCGAGGAGGCGATGCAGTCGGCCAAAACCTCCCGGCCGTCCTTCACCAGGGCCACTGCCGTCTCGTCGCAGGAGGATTCCACTGCAAGAATAATCATAGGGTTTCTTCCTTTCTCTCTTCCAACCCGGGAAGGGTGGTCTGCTCCGCCCAGGACTCCGGCGGCTGGAGGGGGTGGTACGGGTCCCGGGGGATCTGGATGTAGCGGTCATAGGCCCACTGGGAAAACTGCCGGCGGTACAAGGCCTTGTGGGCCTCCATGGCCCCCGTCCGGGTGCCTTTTCCGTTGGGGGAGCACAGGCAGACCGCGTAGTGGACCCCGAAGAGGACACAGTCATAGTCCAGGAAGGCATAGCCATTTCGGCGGTAAAAGTCCATCCGCCGCTTTCGCAGGGAGTCCTGTTCCCCGCCATCGGGGGCCTCGGACTCCACGATGATGCCGTCCCAATCCCGGAACTTTTCCTTCAGCAGCTGCAAGATCTGTCCGCCCAGGCCGCCGTTCCGCCGGCTGGCGGTGACCCCCAGGTAGTCGATGAGGACATACTTTCCCCCGGGGCTCTCCCACAGGATGGCGTAGCCCAGCAGGGTTTCCCCCTCCCAGGCCCCCACGGGGTGATACAGCCCCGACCGGCACAGGGCCTCCATGGCGGCGTAGGGCTTGAGCTCCTCGGCGGGAAAGGCCTCCCGCAGCTCCCGGTCATGGAGCCATTGCAGCTCCTCTAACTCCAATTCCCGGAGGGTCATCGCGTGAACTCCCGGGTCAGCAGGAGGGCGTCCTCCTTGGGGTTGTCATAGTACCCCTTCCGGCGGCCGGCCTCCCGAAAGCCGTTCTTTTCATAGAGGGCCACGGCGGCGGTGTTGGAGGGACGGACCTCCAGGGTCAGAAAGGCCAGGTTGGCCTGGCCGAACCGGACGAATACATCCAGCAGCCGGTCGGCAATGCCCATCCGGCGGCAGGAGGGCCGGACGGCCACATTGTCGATGTAGCCCTCGTCCAGAATCACATGGAGACCGGCATAGCCCAGAACGGAACCGTCCTCCCCCTCCGCCACGATGAAGGAGGCGGTGTCGTTGTACAGTTCTTCTTCCAGCATGGCCTCGTTCCAGGGGGTGGAGAAGCACAGCCGCTCCAGCTCCGCCACTCCAGCCAGGTGGGAACGGTCCATAGGGACCAGTTTATAGTTCATGGTTGGTTCTCCTTTCGGATGGGATTATCCCTTGGCCTCTGCCCAGCTTCGTCCGGCCCCCGCGTCAGTGATGAGAGGAACCGAGAACTGCCCGGCGGCCTCCATCTCCTCGCAGAGGAGCTTTTTCACGGTCTCCTGCTCCTCTTCGGGACACTCCACGATGAGTTCGTCGTGGACCTGAAGGATGAGCTTGGCCCGGAGGCCCTCGGCCTTCAGCCGGTGGTTGACCCGGATCATGGCCAGCTTCATCACGTCGGCGGCGGTTCCCTGGATAGGCATGTTCAGAGCCACCCGCTCGCCGAAGGAGCGGAGATTGAAGTTGGAGGACTGGAGCTCCGGCAGCCAGCGGCGGCGGCCCATGAGGGTGGACACGTAGCCGTCCTCCTTGCCCTTCTTTTTAATGTTGTACATATACTCCCGGACCCCGGCGAAGGTGGCCAGGTAGCGTTCCATATACTCCTTGGCCTCCTTTTGGGTGACTCCGATGTCCTGGGCCAGGGAGAAGCCGGAAATGCCGTAGACGATGCCGAAGTTCACCGCCTTGGCCCGGCGGCGAAGCTCGGAGGAGACCTCCTCCACGGGGACCCCGAAGACCTGAGAGGCCGTCCGGGCATGGATATCCTCCCCGGAGAGGAAGCTGTCGATCATGTTCTGATCCCCTGCCATGTGGGCCAGCAGCCGCAGCTCGATCTGGGAGTAGTCGGCGTCCACCAGCACCCAGCCCTCCGGGGCGATGAACATGTTCCGGATCTGGGCACCCAGCTCTGTGCGGACGGGGATGTTCTGAAGGTTGGGCTCCGTGGAGGACAACCGGCCCGTGGCGGTAACGGTGTTCTGGAAGCAGGTGTGGATGCGGCCGTCGGGGCCGATGACCTTGGACAGACCCTCCACATAGGTGGAGTTCAGCTTGGTGAGCTGGCGGTACTCCAGAATGTTGTCGATGATGGGGTGGGCCGGGCGGAGCTTTTCCAGCACCTCTGCGCTGGTGGAGTAGCCGGTCTTGGTTTTCTTCACCGGCGGCAGACCCATGACCTCAAAGAGGATGTGACCCAGCTGCTGGGTGGAGTTCAGGTTGAAGGTCTCCCCGGCCTGCCGGAAGATCTCCTCCTGGAGGGCGGCGATGCCGGTTTTTAAGACCTCGCCGAACTGGATCAGGGCCTGGTCGTCCACCAGCATCCCCGCCACCTCCATCTCCGCCAGCACCGGGCAGAGGGGCAGCTCGATCTCCTGGTAAACCCGCATCAGGCCCAGCTCCTCCAGCTTGGGGGGCAGGACCTCGTAGAGGGCCAGAATGAGGGCGGCGTGGCTGGCCATGGTTCCGTATGCTTTGGCAGTGGTCTCCTCGTCCTTCCAGGCCTTGGAGTTCAGGTAGTCCTTGGCCGGCGGAAAGCTCTCGGCGAAATACTGGGCCCCCACCTTGTCCAGGTCGTAGCTGCCGTCGGTGGGGGACAGCAGGTAGGCGGCGATGGCCGCGTCAAACAGGAATCCCTCGGCCGGATAGCCCCGTTTCAGGGTCTGGGTCATCACATCCTTGCTGTTATACCCCAGCTTTTGGATGCCGGGGCCAAAGAACGCCTTTAAAAAGTCCTCGTAGCCCGGGGTCTTGTCCTGGAAGAACAGTCCGGCCTTCTCCCCGCTCTCCCCCCAGCAGACCGCCAGGCCGGACAGGTCGGGGAGGGTCAGCAGGGAGACCGTCTGCCCCTGCCACAGGTCCAGCAGTTCCCGGACCCGGGCCGCCTCCGTGACCAGCTCCATGTCGCAGGTCCCCTCACAGTGGGCGCACTCCCCCTTGGGGATCTCGGCGGCGTCCAGGCCCATCTGGGCGATGAGCTTGTAGAACTCCAGCTCCTGGAAAATCTCCCGCAGGAGGGTAGCGTTGGCGGGCTTTTTCAACGTCTCCTCAGGGTCGAAGTCCATGGGGGCGTCGCACCGGATGGTGCACAGGTCGAAGGACTGGAAGGCACTCTCCCGGCCCTCAGCCAGCTTTTTCTTCACCCCGGGCTTGGCGTTGAGGGTCTCCGCATCCAGGCGGCGGTAGATCTCCTCCAGGGTGCCGTTCTCATGGAGGAGGGCCATGGCGGTCTTCTCCCCCACCCCGGGCACCCCGGGGATGTTGTCCGAGGGATCCCCCATGAGGGCCTTGAAATCCACCATCTGGGGAGGCTCAAAGCCGTAGGTCTCCCGGAAGGCTCCGGGGTCCATCTCCTTGGTGGTGGTCTTCCCCATGCGGCTGGTGACCAGCTCGATATAGGTGTGGTCGGTGACCAGCTGGAGGGAGTCCTTGTCCCCGGTGGCCACCCGGCAGTCCCAGCCAGCGGCCTCGCACTTCCGGGAGATGGTGCCGATGAGGTCGTCGGCCTCCCACCCGGCCAGCTCATACCGGGGGATGTTCATGGCGTCCAGCACCTGCTTCAGCACAGGCATCTGGACGGCCAGCTCCTCGGGCATCCCCTTGCGCTGGGCCTTGTAGCCCTCGTAGGCCAGGTGGCGGAAGGTGGGCTCCTTCCGGTCAAAGGTCACGCAGAGGCCGTCGGGGTCCACCTCTTCCTCCATGCGGCGGAGGATGTTCAGGAACCCGAAAATGGCGTGGGTGGGGAATCCCTTCTGATTGGTCAGCGGGTGCATGCCGAAAAAGGCACGGTTGACGATGGAGTTGCCGTCGATCACCAGCAGCTTCATGGCTTCACTTCCTTTGCTGCGGGGTCATCCCCGCTCAGGTAACATAATAGGATATTGTAACAAGGTTTCAGAAAAAAATCAATTCTCCAGACAGGAATTGACAAGGGTTTCCCCATCCTTTATAGTAAGAGGTATCAATGTGAAAGGAGCTGTCGTTATGCAGCAGCGCTCCCTTGCTCCCATTCCCCTGGCCACAGCCATCCTGACGGCTTTGACCGCCCTGGGATATCTCTTTCAGCTGTGCGGCGGGCTGAACTACTTCCCCGCTTCCCTGATCTTTCTCTCTCTGCTGGGCTTCGGCGTCTACGGATTTCTCTCCGCTGTGCTCTTTTTCCGCCGGCGGGACATCATGCTGCCCATCGCAGCCGCCGCCCTGTGCCTGCTGAACCTGGCATACCTTCCCCGCAGCTTCACCAGTGTGTGGAGCTTTCTGGGGTGTATCCTGACTCTGGCAGCCTCCCTCTGCCTGCTGACCTGGGCGGCCTGCGCCACACTGGAGTCCCTCTCCGAGCACCAGCCCCTGACGGAACGGCTCTGGTTCCTGCCCGGTCTGGCCGCCGCCCTGGGACGGCTACTGCGACATGCTCAAGCATGTGCTGCTGCTGATCTTCACCTTCTCCGTTTGGTATTTCATCTGGAACTATCGGACCACCCGGTATCTGAACCAGGTGGAGGAGGAGCCGCCCCGGACCCCTGTGAACCAGCTTCTGCTCTGTCTCTTCGTCCCCTTCTACCATATTTATTGGAGCTACAAGAGCGCCCAGCGGCTGGACCGGCTGGCGGACAGTCGGGGCGTCCTGTCGGATTTGCAGGTACTCTGTCTGGTGCTGGCTTTCTTCGTGCCCATCCTGCCCCCGGTCCTCATGCAGGAGAAGATGAACCGGCTCTCCGGCCGGCTGGAGACCACCGGGGAAGCCCCCCGCGCCACCCCCTCAACCGACGAGGAGCTGGCCGACCGGCTGCGGACCTACAAATCCCTGCTGGACGACGGCCTCATCACCCAGGAGGACTACGACGCCAAAAAAGCCCAGATTCTGGGGCTGTGAACCCATCCATGAAGGGTCTGCCGCAAGCTGTGTAGGATGCGGCAGATCCTTTTTTATGTCCTATCCGGTCTCTCCCACTTTATGAAAGATTCCTTTCATTTTTGCGCCTGTTTACAAAAAAACGAAAGAGCGGAACCGCAGAGAGAAAGTTTTTTTGCATATTTTTTTACATTCTTTACTATTTCTTTAAAAATGCCAGCATTTTAAGTATATCATTCTCAATTTATGATCAATTCTACAGATTTTTGCGTAGTTTTTTGTACTTTTTCCCCTTTCCCCCTTGATTGACAAACCTGGGATTTGGGGGTAAGATGTAGTTGTTAAAATTTTAACAACTTTAACATCTGGATAGCAGGAATATTCACAGATGCAGGAAGCCACCTCTTATTTTGCAATCCCACCACCTTCCTCCTGGGTCGTTCCTCCTGTCCCGCTTGCATAACTGACTCCCCGGGCCCGCTTCGGGGAAAAGAATATGCAAACTACTGTAAAGGAGAGAGCCTTATGAGTCCGAAACACACGACCTGTGAATGCGATCACGACAGTGCATTTGAGCAGATCGCCCAGGTAATCGAGCAGTACAAAGAAAAGGAAGGCGCTCTGATCATGGTCCTCCACGCAGCCCAGGAGATTTACGGATATCTCCCCATGGAGGTCCAGCGATTTGTCGCCGACGGGATGAACCTGCCCATCTCTGAGGTCAGCGGCGTTGTGAGCTTCTATTCCTTCTTCTCCACCCAGAAGCGCGGCAAGCACACCATCCGCATGTGCCAGGGTACCGCCTGCTACGTCCGCGGCGGCAAGAAGGTGGTTGACGCCATTAAGAAGGAGCTGAATGTGGAGGTGGGCGGCACCACCGAGGACGGCCAGTTCACCTTCGAGATCGCCCGCTGCATCGGCGCCTGCGGTCTGGCCCCCGCCATGATGGTGGATGATGACGTTTACAAGCAGGTCACCCCTGCAAAGCTCAGAGGTATTCTGGCCCTGTATGCCGACGCCCCTGAGACCGTCGCCGAAGGAGGTGCTGGAGCATGATTAAAAGTATCGCTGACCTTCAGAAAATGAAGGAACTCTACCAGGAAAAGCTGGGCCAGTACAGCCACCTGGCCATGGTTTGCTATGGCACCGGCTGTATGTCCTCCGGCTGTAAGGACGTCCGGGACGCCCTGGTAGAGGAGCTGGAAAAGGCCGGTCTGACCGGCGACGTGGCCGTTATCGAGCGCGGCTGCATGGGCACCTGCGCCGTGGGCCCCGTGGTCTACGTCCTGCCCGATGAGACCTACTATACCGAAATGACCCCCGACCGGGTCCGTGACGTGGTGCAGAAGCACTTCATCGGCGGTGAGCCCGTTCTGGAATATACTTTCTACGACAGCATCCAGAAGAAGCGCGTGGCCAACATCCACGACGTGGCCTTCTTCCGGGATCAGGTCCGTATCGCTCTGCGCAACTGCGGCCTGATCGACGTCAACTGCATCAACAGCTATGTGGCCAAGGACGGCTACCTGGCTCTGGCCCGCATCCTGGAAAAGGGCGACCGCATGGAAGTCATCGAGGAGCTGAAGAAGTCCGGTCTGAGAGGCCGCGGCGGCGCAGGCTTCCCCGCCGGCGTCAAGTGGGAGGCCGCCTACAACCAGCCCGGTGACGAAAAGTACATCATCTGCAACGCCGACGAGGGCGACCCCGGCGCCTTCATGGACCGCTCCGTCTTCGAGGGCGACCCCCACAGCGTCATCGAGGGTATGCTGATCGGCGGTTACGCCATCGGCGCCCAGCACGGCGTGGTCTACATCCGCGCAGAGTACCCCATCGCCGTGGAACGTCTCCAGGCAGCCCTGGAGATGGCACGGGAAGAGGGCATCCTGGGTCAGGACATCTTCGGCTCCGGCTTCAACTTTGATATCGAGATCCGCATCGGCGCAGGCGCCTTCGTCTGCGGCGAGGAGACCGCCCTGATGGCCTCCGTGGAAGGCAAGCGCGGCGAGCCCCGGCAGAAGCCTCCCTTCCCCTTCCAGAGCGGCCTGTTCGGCAAGCCCACCATCATCAACAACGTGGAGACCCTGGCCACCGTCCCCGCCATCATGCTCAACGGCGCAGACTGGTTCCGTCAGTACGGCACCGAGCAGAGCCCCGGCACCAAGGTCTTCGCCCTGTCCGGCAACATCATCAACACCGGTCTGGTGGAGGTCCCCATGGGCACCCCCCTGTCCGAGGTCATCTACTCCATCGGCGGCGGCATCCCCAACGGCAAGAAGTTCAAGTCCGCCCAGACCGGTGGTCCCTCCGGCGGCTGTATCACCGCTGAAAACATCAACACCCCCCTGGACTATGAGTCCCTGGCAGCCCTGGGCTCCATCGTGGGCTCCGGCGGTCTGATCGTCATGGACGAGGACACCTGCATGGTGGACACCGCCCGCTTCTATCTGGACTTCATTCAGGAGGAATCCTGCGGCAAATGTACCGCCTGCCGTATCGGCACCAAGCGGATGCTGGAGATCCTCAACCGCATCGTGGCCGGCGACGGCAAGCCCGGCGACATCGAGACCCTGGAACACCTGGGCGCTGTCATCAAGGACACCGCCATGTGCGGCCTGGGTCAGACCGCACCCAACCCCGTACTGTCCACCATCAAGTACTTCCGCAAGGAGTACGAGGAGCACATCGTGGAGAAGCTCTGCTCCGCAGGCGTCTGCGGCGATCTGGTCTCCAGCCCCTGCGAGAACACCTGCCCCGCCGGCATCAACATCCCCGGCTACATGAGCCTTATCGCCACCGGCGACTACATGGGCGCCGCCCGGGTCATGCTCCGCGACAACCCCTTCTCCGGTATCTGCGGCCGTGTCTGCACCCATCCCTGCGAGAGCCGCTGCCGCCGCGGCAGCGTGGACGAGGCCATGAACATCTGCGAGCTGAAGCGCTTCGCCACCGACTGGGCATACGAGCACAACTTCCCCTCCGACGAGGACCTGAAGCCCGTGGCCAAGCTGGATAAGAACGTAGCCGTCATCGGCTCCGGCCCCTCCGGCCTGACCTGCGCCTACTATCTGGCCCGCCTGGGTTATCACGTGGACGTCTACGAGGCTGAGGACCGTGCCGGCGGCATCATGACCTACGGCATCCCCGACTACCGTCTGCCTCTGAACATCATCGAGCGGGAGATCGGCAACATCAAGAAGACCGGCGTCAACATCATCCTGAACACCAAGGTGGGTGTGGACGTCTCCTTCCGTGCCCTGCGTGAGAACTACGACGCCATGTTCATCGCCATCGGCGCTCAGAAGACCCTCCGTCTGGACATCCCCGGCGAGGATCTGGAGGGCGTCTACCACGGCCTGGACTTCCTGAAGCGGGTCATCATGAAGAGCGACCTGGACTTCACCGGCAAGAAGGTAGCCGTTATCGGCGGCGGCAACACCGCCATCGACTCCGCCCGTACCGCCGTCCGTCTGGGGGCCAAGGAAGTGGTCATGCTCTACCGCCGCACCATGGAAGACATGCCCGCTGACAAGATCGAGATCCGTGACGCCCTGGAAGAGGGTGTCGAGATCCGCACCCTGGTCAACCCCACCGACTTCATCGGCATCGGCGGCAAGCTCACCAGCATTTGCATCATGAAGCAGAAGCTGGGTCAGTTCGACAGCTCCGGCCGCCGCAAGGCCGTGGCCAGCGGCGAGAGCTATGTGGAGGAATTCGACATCGCTATCCCCGCCATCTCCCAGACCCCCGACACCGCCTTTATCAAGGGCTCCATCCGCCTGAATGGCGACCGCGTGGTGGCTGACCACTACACCCAGGCCACTTCCATGCCCGGCGTCTTCGTGGGCGGCGACGCCCACCGCGGCCCCAAGGATATCGTCAACGCCGTCCACGAGGCCAAGGTGGCCGCATCCGGCATCGACAAGTATCTGGGCGGCACCGGCGAGCTGGCCAAGGGCTTTGAACAGGAGATCACCGATTATCACATTGAAGGCGACATTGTCCCGCACAACCGCTTCCTGACCAGACAGCTTGAAGCGGAAGAGGCCGTGGGCAGCTTCTGCGAGCGTAACCTGGGCATGCATGAGCTGGACGCCCGTGCTGAGGCAAGCCGCTGCCTGCGCTGCGACAGGAGGTAAGTGAAATGGCAGATATTAAACTCACGATCAACGGGAAGGAATGTATCGCGCCGGCGGGCAGCACCATTCTGCAGGCCGCCGAGCTCAACGGCATTCACATCCCTAAGCTGTGCTATCTGGAGGGCATCAACAAGTATGGCGCCTGCCGCATCTGCGTGGTGGAGCAGGTCAGCCCGCCCGCCAAGAATCTCCAGGCCTCCTGTATGGTGGAGGCCAAGAACGGCATGGTCATTGAAACCAACAACGAGCGGGTCCAGGACGCCCGCAAGACCATGTATCAGCTGCTTCTGTCCAACCATGACAAGAAGTGCCTGACCTGCGCCCGGAACCAGGACTGCGAACTGCAGGCTCTGGGCCGTGAGCTGGGCGTGGAGGACTCCCCCTACGAGGGCGAGCGCAAGCTGCTGCCCATCGACGTCAGCGAGTCCCTCACCCGTGACCCCAACAAGTGCATTCTGTGCCGCCGCTGCGTCAACGTCTGCAAGAACATTCAGACGACCTCCATTCTCACTGCTGAGAACCGCGGCTTTGACACCGTCATCACCCCCGGTCTGGGTCTGTCCATCGGCAACACCGCCTGCACCTTCTGCGGACAGTGCGTGGTGGTCTGCCCCGTGGGCGCTCTGAAGGAGACCAGCCACAAGGACCGGGTCCTGAAGGCCCTGAACGACCCCAACAAGTATGTGGTGGTTCAGCCCGCCCCCGCCGTCCGCGTGGGCATCGGCGAGTGCTTTGGCCTGCCCGCCGGCTCCTGCGAGACCGGCAAGCTGGCTGCCGCCCTGCGCCGCATGGGCTTCGACGACGTCTTTGACACCAACTGGGGCGCTGACCTGACCATCATGGAAGAGGGCACCGAGTTCCTGAAGCGCTTCCGTGCCGTTGTCACCGGCGGCGTGGCCACCCTGCCCATGATGACCTCCTGCTCCCCCGGCTGGATCCAGTTCATTGAGCACAACTATCCCACCGAGCTGGATCACCTGTCCTCCTGCAAGTCTCCCCACCAGATGTTCGGCGCAGTCATCAAAAGCTACTACGCCAAGAAGCTGGGCAAGAAGCCCGAGGACATGTATGTGGTCTCCGTCATGCCCTGCACCGCCAAGAAGACCGAGTGCGCCCGTCCCGAGATGATGAACGACGGCGTGCCCAACGTGGATGCCGTCATCACCACCCGCGAGCTGGGCGACCTGATCAAGACCATGGGCATCGACTTCCTGTCCCTGCCCGAGGAGGAGTTCGACGCACCTCTGGGCTTCTCCTCCGGCGCAGCCGACATCTTCGGCGTCACCGGCGGCGTGATGGAGGCTGCCCTGCGCACCGTCTATGAGATCATCACCGGCCGTGAGCTGCCCTTCCCCAACCTCCACGTCTCCCCCATCGTGGGTCTGGACCAGATCCGCGAGGCCACCATCAAGCTGGAGAACGTGAAGCCCGAGTGGAAGGCTGCCGAGGGCTTTGAGGTCAAGATCGCCGTCACCAGCGGCTACGAGGGCGCCCGGAAGCTCATGGAGCAGGTCAAGCAGGGTACCTCTCCCTACCACTTCATTGAGGTCATGGGCTGCCCCGGCGGCTGCATCACCGGCGGCGGTCAGCCGAGACCCAAGCAGGACATCAACATCGTCCGCCAGAAGAGACTGGAAGCCATCTACGGCGAGGACGAGCGCAAGCTGGTCCGTAAGTCCCACGAGAACAAGTCCCTCATGGAGTTCTACAAGGAGTGGGGCGAGCCCGGCGGTCATGCCTCTCACGAGTACCTGCACACCCACTACGTCAAGCGTGGTATGTACAACGAACTCACCAAGGAAAACTTCGTGGTGGAAAAGTAATCCCCCTCTTTTCAGCCATCGCAAAAGGAGCGAGACAGCCGTCTCGCTCCTTTTTTGTCTATCCCCGTCTGTCGCCTTGCATCGACTTCCGAGGAATGGTATAATACCCAGACAGTCCTTTTGAACCCTATTCCGAAAGAAGGTCCTTCCCATGCCTCTGTCCATGAAGCGCCGGGACTACTGCTTTGACAATCTGAAATGCATCCTGATCTTCCTGGCTGTGCTGGGGCATCTGCTGACCATCTCTCCTGCGTGGGGCGGGTGGAACGACAGCCTGTACCGGGTGATCTACTCCTTCCACATGCCGGTCTTTCTCTTCATCACCGGCTGGTTCGCGGTCTACAAGCGGCGGACCATCATCTTTCACCTGGCCTATCTGTACCTCCTGTTTCAGACCCTCCACCGGGTGTTCATCCATGGTCTTCTGGCCGGGGCGCCCATCCAGCTAAAATACACCACCCCCTCCTGGTCCCTGTGGTATCTGATGGTCTGCCTGTTCTGCTATCTGCTCATCCCCCTGTTCAATCTGCGGGGCAAGCGCCGGCGGGGCTGCGTCCTGACCCTCTTTTTCTTCCTGTCCGTGTGCTACGGGCTGGACCCCACCATTGGGAAATTCCTCTCCCTGGGGCGGCTCTTCTCCTTCCTCCCCTTCTTCGCCCTGGGGTACTACGCCAGGGACTACAAGCATGCGATTCTGACCTTTTCCAGAAAGCCGGTGTCTGTGGCCCTGACCCTGGGCGTCCTGG
Source organism: Bacillota bacterium (assembly GCA_030535235.1). Taxonomy (GTDB): domain Bacteria; phylum Bacillota; class Clostridia; order Oscillospirales; family Oscillospiraceae; genus Evtepia. Next base: position 12,996 of record JAUNCL010000024.1, on the reverse strand, counting down.
CGGCCACGGTCTATCTGGCCTTTTTCTGTCCCTTCCCCAAAGCGGTTTTCTACGGCTCCCATTCCTTCGAGACCCTGGGGTACGGCATCGCCACCAAGATCCTGATTCAAGCCATCGCCTTGCTGTGGTTAGCCTTCTTCCTCCTGGTGGCGGCCCCCGCCCTGAACCGGCAGATTCCGGTGATGAGTACGGCGGGGAAAAACACCCTGGCGGTCTACCTCCTCCACGCCTTCCCCCTCAAGCTCATGGCCCACTTCGGGCTGACGGACAGTTTTACACCTCTGCACACCCTGGCCGCCGCCCTGGTGATCCTGCTGGTCTTTGGCAATGACTTCATGGGCCGTCTCTTCTCCCGTCTGTTCACCGGCTGGTGGCTGGAAAAGCTATGGAACAAAATGGAGCCCAAAAAGCATACCATCAATCACTATGACTGACATATCGGCCCGCAGCCTGTCACATCCCAGTCCCCAGCGCTCTGCCTGATAAAACCAACCCACACAAAAACACCCGCTCAGCTGAGCGGGTCAGTCTGTCGAAAAAACCGGTTGCACGTTATGCGGCAACCGGTTTCCCGACAGACTGAAAATTGTCAAGCAATTGCCTTGCATTATTGTAACTTCAAAGATAAAATACATGTAGGAAACGGGCGATCCCGTCGGAGGCGGAAAAGCCCTCTGATCCCCGCATAAAACACGAAGGGAGGCGGCAACCATAATTTCAGACGAAACCGTGTACCGGCGGTATCTTGACGGAGAGCAAGACGCCGCCGATCTGCTGGTTGAAAAATACGGCGACCCACTGACGCTGTATATAAATGGTTATCTCAAGGATATGCACGAGGCCGAGGACTTGATGATCGAAGCATTTTCACAGATTTTTGCAAAGGAGCGTCCGATCACAGGTGAGGGAGCCTTTCAAGCGTATCTGTATAAAACGGCGCGAAATCTCGCCTTGCGCCACAGGAAAAAGCACAGGCTCCGCTTTCTGCGTTTTGAGGAATTGGACTTTGAGCCTCAGAGCCACATGCTTGCTGACACGGAGCTTTATCGCAGCGAGCGCAGCCGTCAGCTCTATGCCGCCCTGGAAAAACTGAAGGCGGAATACCGGGAAGCCCTTTATCTGGTCTACTTTGAGGATATGAGCTACCGCAATGCGGCAGCGGTTATGAATCAAAGCGAGGGGCAGATCACAAAGCTGGTCTACCGCGGGAAGCAAAGCCTAAAAGCGATCCTGGAACAGGAGGGATTTACCTATGCGGACGAATGAAGAGCGCGCCGAATTGATTCATAAGCGGACGGCAGAAATAAAAAAGGAACGCCAAACGAAGAAACATCGCGCGTTGGATATGCTCTGTATCGCGGCCTGCCTGATCCTCGTCGTTGGGATCGGCTCGTTTTTACCCGATTGGGTGGTGGGCGTTCCCGGCGGTGAAGTACACCACGCCTCCGGCGCGGCAAGCCTTGTTGGGAGCCACGCGGCGTTGGGCTATATCCTCATGGGGCTGATGGCCTTTCTGCTCGGCGTGTTCGTGACGGTGCTTTTGTACCGCCTGCACCGCAGGAACGAGAGAGAACAGCGGGAGAATTCGGACGATGAACTTTGAACTGATCGACAACTGTTTTCAAATTGCCGTGCTGTTGTGTGCGGCGCTGGCAGCGATTGCGGCGACGCTCCGGCGCAAAGACCGCCGCTTCCTGATCCTGGCCCTGTTTTTTGCCTGCGTTTCCATGGGAACCCTCTATTGGGTGCTGCACCTTTTCATTTTCGGCAACGTACCCCAGGTTTTCTATGTCTCGGAGTTTTCCTGGCTGGCGGCGTATCTGTTCCTGCTGTCCTTCCAGATGGTGCGGACAGACCGGGTAAGGCCGTTTTTTTCCCTGCCAGCCCTGGTCTGCGCCCTGCTGACGGCAGCGGTTGTTCTGGTGGTTCGGATGTTCGGCCCGTCCTATTTTGTCTCTGCGGCATTTTCCGGGGTTTTCTCCGCCATCGTATATCTGACGGTGTGGCGGCTCCGGCGCAGAGACGACGGAGGGCTGGTTGACTGCTGGCTGCTGCTCTGCGTGGGATTGCAGATGCTTCTGTTTGTGGTGTCCGTTTTTATGCCGGACTTTACCCGCTTCAATCTCTACTTCGCCGTAGACATTACGCTGACCCTTTCCTTTGCGGCGCTGCTGCCGCTGGCCCTCCGGGAGGTGGCGGGGAAATGATCTATATTGAGAATATTTTCGTCTGCCTTGCCATACCGCTGGTGCTCTGCATCCTGTTTATCGGGGGGCGCACCCGGGTCTTCATGCTGTTCATGATGGCCGGAATGAGCGTCTGCCTGCTGTCCGCCTATGTCAACAGCTTCTTCATGGGGCATTACGGCGTCAGCGCCACCGTTGCCGTCGTTGAGATTACGCCGGTGTGCGAGGAAGTGATGAAGCTGCTGCCGCTGCTTTTCTACGTTCTGATTTTTGAGCCCAAGGTCCGGACTTTGCCCGAAGCCGCCGTTGCCCTTGCCGTGGGCTTTGCCACCTTTGAAAATGCGTGCTATCTGACGGAGAACGGCGCGGAAAACCTGATGTTTCTGCTGATCCGCGGGCTGTCCGCCGGGGCGCTGCACATCCTCTGCGGCATTTTGATCGGGTTCGGGCTGTCTTATGTGTTCCGCCGCCGGTGGCTGGTCTTTACCGGAACGATGGGCCTGCTGGGCGCCTGCATCGTGTTCCATGCCACCTATAACCTGCTGATCTCCGGGGCGGGGGCCTGGCAGACCGCGGGCTATCTGTTTCCGTCGGTCCTGATCGCCCTTTTATTTGCGGGAAAGCTCCTGCTTCCCAGGCTCAAAATCACAGTTGAATAACCGCTTTGCGTGACGAGCCGCCTCAGAAATGGGGCGGCTCAAATTTTTTGAAAAAATTTTCATTTTTGGTGGAAGGATTTTTGATTTCATGTCTTTTAATAAATAGAGGGGTTTTGTACCCTAAGAACGATACGGAGGGAGGTTTATCGAATGACCGGCAAGACGGAAACCCGGATGCGGGAGATCCGAAGCAGGACACGGCAGTACCGAAAGCGGCAGGAAGCCCGGCTGCTTTCCTGCCTGACCGTGTGCAGCCTGTTTCTTCTCGCCGGTATCGGCGTTCTTTTCAGAAGCGTACAGACGCCGGGCATCGCGGCGGTGGCATACGGCTACGGCGGGGTGCTGCTGCGGGACGGCGCGGTGACGTATGTCGTCACTGGTCTTCTGGCCTTTGTCGTTGGCGTGACTGTGACCGTGCTCTGTATCCGGCTGAAAAACAAATCAACAAACCGTACAGGACGTACGGAAGGAAGTGAGGAAAGAGTATGAAAAAGCGACTATTGAGCCTGGCGCTGGTCCTTGTGATGGTGCTGTCTCTGCTGCCCGCCACGGCCGTGTCGGCGCTGGCGGCGGACGATGACACCGTGGACGCCTTCGGCATCACCCTGTCGGACTGGACCGCAGCGGAAAAGGCCGAGGCGGAGGCCAACCTGCCCTTCGGCGCTGGCTACAATACCTGGACGACCCTGTCGGAGAAGAACGAGCTGTTCTTCTCCATGGGCTACGACGGCGCCACCCGCCTGACCGGCCTGTTCGACTGGAACGGTACGGAGGGAACGACCGTTGAAGCGATCCGTGATAAGATCGACAAATTCGGGCAGAGCCAGCTCACCTCCCGTACCGAAAACTACAAGGCCGTGGCCACGGCGGCCATGGACCTCTACGGCACCGGCAAGAAGGAGTATGTGGCCAATCTGGCGCTGAACGCCAGCGGCAACACGCTCTATCTCTATGTGACCGACAGCAGCAACCGTCAGGTCGGCGTGGTGCAGTGGGTGTTTGAAAATGTTGCCCAGCTCGGCGGTATGCAGATCCACCAGATCAACGGTGCGTTCTCCATCGCGGCCGGCGACTTTGACGGCGACGGCAAGGACACCATTGTGGTCTATGTCCCGCAGACCGACGCCAACAAGAATACCAAGAATGGGACCAGCCCGTTCATCAAGGAATTTTCCTTTGATACCTACAACTTCCAGGAAAAGTCCACCGTCGCGGCAAACGTGCTCACGCTGCTGGGCAACAACCAGATCAACATGATCGACAAGATGCACAACCAGCCCATGGTGGATCTGGTGGCGGAGGACGTGGATAAGGACGGCTTTGACGAGCTGATCGTCACCGCCGGCATGAACGACGTGACCAGCGGCGATACGCAGCTGCAGTCCCAGGTCTTTATCTACGATCGGCTGAACGGCAAGACGGCGGGCATCACGCCGACCGGGGACGGCAAATGGAATCTCAGCTACCAAGCTCAGGGCAAGTGTGCTTCTGACGGTCAGCGTGCTCCCGGCATCTACATAGAAGATAAGAGCTACAAGCGCGTCGTCTGGGCCTCCTCCACGGTGGGCAATGTCATCATGTCCGTCGGCTCCGACGTGGACTACCCCGAGATCGTCACCGCCGGCTTTATCGACGACGAGCGGAGCAATACGCAGCACATCAACGTGGGCGGCGACGACGATATCGGCGTGTCCGTCGTGCAGGTGAAGAGCGTCACGGATAGTACCAGCAATAAGTTCACCTATTCCGCGAACGGTAAGTCCATGAGCGCGGTCAACGTCATCTGCGAATATGGAGAAGCCTTCAACCAGTCGCTCGGTTCCAACAGTTGGACGAGGGGCGGCTTCTATGAGAGCGAGGACGTGAACGGCCTTCTGCAGGTGCAGGCCTATGCCGATCGCGGCATCGGCTCGGCGGAGGCGGTATTCATCTCCGGCACGGTGTACCGCAGCGACAGTGAGGGCGAGGAGCTGGAAGAGGAATACACCCACGCCGGCTTCAAGAGTAAGGACGACTTCGCTCCGGGCGGGCGCGTGCTCACCAACACCACGGTCGCCGCCGTCACCGCCGGCAACTTCGACGGCAACGACGAGGGGCGCGAGCAGCTGCTCTGTGTCACGGCCATGAAGCAGAGCGGCAAGAACAACGCCTATTCTCAGGTGTACTTCTACCATAACGAGGCCACCTGCGGCGATGACGACTCCTGGAGCGACAAGTATGACAGCAAGCGCTCCGGCTACCTCACCGAGCACAAGGGCCACTTCTACGTCTCTCTTGCCCCGCTGGACACGGATGACGACAGCATCCTCGTCAAGCTGGAAGAGATCACCCGGGACTACAGCAAGCCCGACGTGCTGGCCATTCTGGAGACCTCGCCCTACTTTGCCGAGATCGAGGACTCCTTCAACAACAGCGAGACCACCTACGGTCTCAGCAGTACGACGGTATCGGGCTACTCCAACACCTTCGGCTTCAAGGTGGGCTCCTCCGTGGGCTACGAATTTGAAAGCGACCTCACCCAGAGCGGCGGCGGCTTTGAGGTGGCCATCGAGCGCGCTTACAACTGGACCACCGCCAAGTCCACCTCTGAGGAGTGGGGGATAGAATTCAGAAACGACACCGGCGATAACGCGGTGGTGGTCTACCGCTGCCCGGTTGTCACCTACCGGTATGTGGATCAGGACGGCAAGAAGCTGTTGGTGGAGCAGGTCGGCCAGCCCGCCACCAACATGATCTCCGTGGATGACTACAACGAGGCGGCGGCGCAGTACGACGACCTTGACCTCATCGACGACAACATCGTCAAGCTGGGTGAGTCCGGCAACCCCGCCAGCTACCGCAGCAGCACAAAGGGGATGACGAATGCGCTGCAGTATAATGGGCCAGGGATGGGGGCCGTCGACGGCAGCAACGGCGACTCCTCCGGCGGCTGGGCGCAGTATCAGGGCTCCGGCTCCATGATGCAATACTGGACCGGCGGTAAGGAGACGGAAAAAACCTTCTCCTATGATCTGGGGGTCTCGCTGAATATCTTTGCCAAGATCGGCGGCGTCACCGCCAGCGCCACCTTTGGCTTTGCCTACGCCCGCGAACAGACCCACATTAACGGCCGCTCCGTTACCAAATCCGGCGCGGTGAGCTGCGTTGAGACGCCCGGCTATAACTTCCGGTGGAAGCTTGCCGCATGGAACTGCGAGCTCAACGGCGGCACCGTGCCCGTGATCGGCTATCTGGTCAAGGACGTGGTGGCCCCGCCCTCCCCCGCCGAGGGGCTGACGGCGGAGAGCATCACCACCGACAGCATCACCCTGCGCTGGTCCAGCGGCCTCCGCGAGGCCGATCAGTACCGCATTTACCGCATTCGTGAGACTGCCCCCCAATATGTGCTCGTGGGCGCGGTACAGGGCGATGAGACCTCCTTTACGCTCACCGGCCTCAAGCCCGGCGAGACCTATACCTATGTGGTGCGCGGCGTGAGCTACTTGAACAACAGTGAGTCCGTGGACAGCGCCCCCATCACCGTGCGCACCCAGTCGGAGGGGAGCACCGTCCGGCTCAAGCTGGTGGGCGCCTCGCTGACCAGCGACAATATCCTGCAGAGCACCGGCGCCGAGGCGAGCCTCTCCGCCCAGGTATCCGGCATAAGCGGCGGCAGCGCCTCCTATCAGTGGCAGCTCCTTGAAAATGACGCGGAGGGCATCAAGAACGGCTGGCGCACCGTGAGCGCTCTGCCCAGCACGGCGATCGGATCGGTCTCCGGCGCGACAAGCAGCTCCCTGACCCTCAGGACCATCGACAAGAGCCTCAGCGGCGCCTATCTGCGCTGCGTGGTGACAACGACCTCCTCGGCCGGCGATATCGAGACCTATTATTCGCCCATCGTCACGCTGGATCTCAACGGCCTGACCACCACCACGACGGTGGCCGTGGCCGGGCAGACCGGCATCAGCGGAAGCATCACCGACCCGTATGTGGGTCTGGCAAATTATACGGCGATCTCGGAGGAGAAAAGCTACAGCTCCGTGCAGGTTCCGGCCAGCGCCGAAAAGGACGGCAAGATCTACACGATCTATCAGGACGCGACAGCTCCCGAAAACAACCCCGTGTACGTCGCCGTGCTTGACGAGAGCGATACGGGCAGCCGCACCTATTACGCCGCCGCCGCGAACACCGTCGGAGAGAGCGTGAGCTACACGCCGGGTGATCGGCTGACGCCGGAGGGCGACAGCTATTACTACCGCAGCGGCGATACCGACGAGGTATACCCCGTCCCCAACGACTTCACCGGCGTGGATACGGTCTCGGAGCCCGGTGATGACGGCACGATCTATGTGAAGCAGTACGCTGTGACAGATGCCGGCCTGACGGCGTACTGGCGCAGCGCGAAGGACGGCCTGTACTACACCAGATCCGTCGATGGCGAGACAGTCTCCTTTACGAAAGCGGATCCGCAGCCCGACAGCGGCGCCGATCTGCGCATGGTGTACTACGAGAGCGACAGCCTCCTCATCCTCGACGCCGCGGAGCTGACAGAGACCGTCAACGGCGAAACGGTCGTCGTCTCCTCGGAGTACGACCGCTACGCGGTCTATTCCAAGGCGGAGGGCGAGGCGGACTTTGCGCTGTATCAGACCATATGGCGCGTCCCCGGCACGAAGCTCTACCGCGGTGAGACTGAATATGTCGACAGCGCGAAGCTGACGGCCGTCACCGTGGAGGAGAGGGTGGCATATACCACGCCCGTCTCCACCCCGCGCACCGGTGAGCAGATCACCCTGCAGTCCGCCGTCACCGACAAGACCGGCGCCGCGGTCAGCACGCAGGTGCTCTTCACCATCACCAACACGGACACCGGCGCGGTGACGCAGATCACGGCCACCAACGGCACGGCCACGTGGACGGCGCCGAATTCCGGACTCTACCGCATCGTGGCCTCCTCCTCCGCCACCACGGCCACGAAGGCCAGCACGGGCGAGTGCTACTACCGCGCTGAAGACCCCGGCAATAACTACCGGCTCGCTGTGAAGCAAAACGGCGCGCAGGTCACCAACATCAGCTACAACGCCGCACCCGTCATACTGGAGCTGCAACAGCGCACCGATGACACCTGGACCGCAGTAAGACGCGGCGTCAGCTATAAGGTGAACAACACCGCCTGCGACGCCAGCTACACCCCCGGCGCGGCGGGCAGCTACCTGTTCTCTGCTCTGGTGGACGGCAGTCTTGTGGCCTCCTCCATCCTGGCGGTGAGCAAGGTTCCCATCACCGTTACGCCCACCTGGGAGGGCACCGACACCATCCCGGACTATAACGACATCAAGCTGGTCGTTACCGACGCGCAGGGACGCACGCTCACCAGCCCCAGCCTGGAGGGCATCATGAAGGTCTCCTGCGGCCTGTACAACAGCAGCGGCGCGATCGCCTCCAACGCAGCGACCGGCTCCTACACCGTTACCCCGGATTTTGTCAATGACGCTGCCAAAAAGGCGGAGTTCCTCTCCCGCTACAGCGTCACCATCAACACCGGCACCATCTACTACTTCAGCAGATCGATCGCGGTGCATTTCTCCGCCGGTGAAAACGGCGAGGTCTACGCCCGCTACATCGACCCCATGGGCACCGAGTTCGCCTTCAGCGACGGCAGCCAGATCAGCATGGACTACCGGCTCAAGTTCGTGGCCGAGCCGGCGGAGGGCTGGTTTGTGGACGATTGGACGGTAACGCTTGACGGCTCCCCGGTGGCGCAGAGCTGGTACACCTCTTACACCAGCCGGTACGGCAACACGCTGGAGTTCACCGCAGCGGGTATGCAGGCGCTCAACACCTCCGGCAAGAAGGAGATCTCCGTTTCCGCCTCCTTCACCAACGAGACCCACCAGATCACCTACAGCGCCGGCGATAACGGCAGCCTGCGCGTGACGGCCGGCAGCGCCCCGCTGACCAGCGGCGCTTCCGTGGCTCACAACGCCGCCGTCACCTTCACCGCCGCGCCCGCGGAGGGCATGATGGTGGAGAAGTGGCTCGTGAACGGCGGAGAGTACAAGTGGGAGGGCGCGGATGCGCTCTACCGCGAGAACATCCTCACCCTGAAGAACATCGCCGAGGACTATGACGTACAGGTTCTCTTTACCGCCGAGGAGACCACCCGTGTGACCGCCTCCGCCGTGGATGCGAAGGGCGTGCTCTACACCGCCGCCACCCTCACTGTGACCGACGCGGAGGGGAATACCCTCGCGGACAGCGCCCTCGGGAGCGTCCCCCGGTCCGACGCCCTGACCTTCACCGCGGCGATCGACAACAGCGCCTCCGCCGTGGTTCAGGAGTGGCAGACCAGCACCGACCACATACATTGGACCACCGTGACCAACTCCGGCGGACAGAATTCCATCACGGTCTATGAGCACGGCGAGGAACTCTATGTCCGCGTGGTGATCGCTGTGGCCCAGACCTATGAACTGAGCTGGAAGGTCATGGAAGGTACCGGTGAGATCACAGACGGCAACATCCCCAAACTGACCGCCAAGAGCGGCAATACCTCCCTCACCAGCGGCAACAGCTACGCCGTCAACAGCCCCGTGACCTTCACCCTGGACCTGGATGGCAGCTACTATGTGACTGGCTGGAGCAATAATGTCACACCGGCTGAGGACAACAAGTCCGCGACCCTGACCCTGACCGACAATACTGCCGTCACCGTCACCGTGGCCAAGAAGCCCACCGTCTCGTGGACAAATCCCACCGGCGGCGCGATCAGCGTCAAGGGAACGGTGAATGGCACGGCAAATACCCCCGTGGACAATGGCGGCTATGTGGACCTCGGCACCGAACTGACCGTCACCCTCAAACCCAGCACGGGCTACGAGGTGGGCAATCTGGGAACTGACATCACCGCCGCCTATACCGACGGCAACGGCACGACCACCGACGACAAGACCTACACCATTTCCAACGTACAGACGAACCAGACCATCGTGCCCGTCTGGACGGAGATTCCCACCGTGACGGTCAGCCACTCCGTGGTGGATAAGAACGGCACGGATGCCAGCGGCCTGGACGGCACGCTGACCATGTCCGTCACCCGCAAAGGCATGAGCGATTATGCCGTAACCAACGACAAAGACGGCACTGAAACCGTCTACCGCGACTCCGTTGTCACCTTCACCGCTGAGCCGGATACCGGCTACAAGATCGGCAAGTGGATTGTGAACGGCAAGGAACAGAGCGCGGCGCCCACTCTGACCATCACCGGCAGCGCCCCGGCCAACCAGACCGTCCAGGTCCAGTTCGACCCCGTGGGCGAGGCAGTGACCTACGGCTTTGACAGCACCGGGATGACCGACAAAGCATCCCTCAGCGCCGTCTATCAGGCCAACGGCACCACCCTCCCGTCGAGCTTCCCCAGCGGCAACAAGCCCACGGCCAACGGTGTTATCACCTTCACGGTCTCCGACCTGGCCGACGGCTACGAGGTGGAGGGCTGGTATGTCAACAACGTGAAAGTTGACGGACAGACCGGCCTGACCTACGCTTACAGCGTGACCGCCAATGTGGGCGCGGACGTGAAGGTCAAGATCATCCGCAGCTCCTACCCCGTCACCTTCTCCGGCAAAAACGGCACCGTCTCCGCCAAGGCGAATGGGACCGCCATCACCAGCGGCGACAGAGTGGTGGGCGACACCTCCGTCACCTTCACCGCCGCCCCCGCCGACGCCACCGGCTACATCTTCGCCGGCTGGACCGTAGACGGTGCGGCCTCAGAGGAGATGACAGAATCCCTGACCCTGACCATCACCAAGGATACTGTGGTCGAAGCCATCTACACACTGAACGAGGTGCGCTACACCGTGACCTATGGCGTCATCGGTGAAAACGGCACCCTGTCCGCCCGGCGGTTGGACGCTGATAATACTGCCGCCGCCGGCAGCAACGTGGCCTTTACCGCCAAGCCCGCCGACGGCTATCGGGTCAAGGGCTGGTACAGCAATGCGGATGGTACGGCGCCGATCCCCGGCACCACCTTTGAGCAGAACAGCTACACCCTTGAAAACCTGCTTGCCAACGCCAGTGTGTATGTGGCATTTGAGACCATCCCCACCTACGACATCATTGTAAACGTGACCGGCCTCGGCACCGTGACGGCCACCGTCAACGGCGAAGCCGCAGAGATCACAAATAACAAGCTGACCGTCAGCCGCCATGACAACGTGGTGCTGACTGCTGCACCCGACGCCTACCAGTACCTGACCGGCTGGACTCTGGACAGCACAGATCAGGGCAACGGCAGCATGACCCTGACTCTCAACGATGTGACCGAAGCCCACACCGTGGCCGCCAAATTCGCGGCCAGCCAGCTGGTGGAGTTCAAGACCGTGGTCGTGAACTCTGAAGGCGGTTCTCTGACCGCCAAGGCGGGCTACGGCAAGATCCTGAGCACCATCGACGCTTCCACCGGCATCAGCATCGAGAAGGGCAAGAATGTTGTGCTGACCGCGGACCCCGCCGATGGCTATATGGTCAAGGAGTGGAAGGTCAACGGCGTGGTGCAGGACAACCTGTCCAACACCCTGACCATTGAGAACCTGAGCAAAGCCACTGAGGTCACTGTGGAGTTTGAACCGCTGATGCTGCACAGTATCCCGGGCAACGGCACGGGCTACACCATCAGCAATATCAAGAAGATGCCTTCGGACTACGGCGAGGCAAACCAGATTCGCGACCGCGGCGCTGTGACCTTCACCGTCACCCCCGACAGCAGTAAGTATCTGACGAAATTGATCGTCAACGGCACTGACTGCTTGACCTCCACTGGCACCAGCGGCCCCGAGAACAAGCTGACCATCCGGAACAACGGCGACGGCAGCTTCACCATCACCGTGGCCAACGTGAAGAACATCGCCCTGAGCGTGGAGTCGGTAGCTTTCCAGACAGTGAAGGAGCCGCTGAGCGAGGTTCCCAACGCATTGCAGAGTCAGTACAAGGATGTGGAAACGCTGCAGACCGCTCTGCGTGCAGAGGTGAAGCAGATCGACAGCAAGGTCCCCGATAGCCAGACGGCTCTGTTCGACATTGTGCTGAAGTATACCACGGACGGCGGCAACAACTGGATAGAGGCTGATAAAGACAACTTCCCCGCCGGCGGCATCACCGTGTCCATCCCGTACTCTGAACTGGGCGGTACAGACAGAAGCTACGACTTCACCGTCATCCACATGTTCACCACGAACATGAACGGCCATACAATCGGCGACACCGAGCGCATCACACCCACAAAGACCGAGACCGGCATCAGCTTCACCGTCACCAGCCTGTCCCCCTTCGCCATCGGCTGGAGCAAGACCACCACCCCGCCCGCCGGCGGTGGCGGCGGCGGTGCAATCGCACCGGCTGAAACCGTCGTCATCAAGGACAGCGTCAACGGCAAAGTCACTGCTGACAACAAGGCTGCCGCCAAGGGTGACACCGTCACGCTGACCGTCACCCCCGACAAGGGCTACACCCTGGAGACCCTGACCGTCACCGACAAGAACGGCGGCGAGCTGAAGCTCACCGAGAAGAACGGCAAGTACACCTTCACCATGCCCGCATCCAATGTCACGGTTAAGGCTACCTTCATGGAGGATAACTCCATGCTGAACTTCTTCGTGGACGTCCCCGCTGACGCTTACTACTATGACGCGGTTCTGTGGGCTGTGAAGAACAGCATCACCAGCGGCGTGGATGAGACCCACTTCGCACCCAACGCCACCTGCACCCGCGCCCAGGCCGTCACCTTCCTGTGGCGTGCTGCCGGTTCTCCCGAACCGGAGAGCAGCGAGATGATCTTCACCGACGTGGCCGAGGGCAGCTACTACCACGACGCGGTCCTGTGGGCCGTGGAGAACGGCATCACCAAGGGCACCAGCGACACCACCTTCAGCCCCGATGCAACCTGCTCCCGCGGGCAGATCGTCACCTTCCTGTGGCGCTCTCAGGAGTCTCCCGACGCCGATGGAGCCAACCCCTTCACCGACGTGGCGGATGACGCCTACTACTCTGACGCAGTCCTGTGGGCCGTGGAGAACGGGATTACCACCGGTACGACCGACACCACCTTCAGCCCCAACGATGACTGCACCCGCGCTCAGATCGTGACCTTCCTCTGGAGGGCCCTG
>JAUNCL010000003.1 GCA_030535235.1 Bacillota bacterium | reverse complement strand
TCCAGGGAGGCCTTGACGGCCTCGGCGGAGCCCTGGACGTCGGCCTTGACGATGATGTTCAGGTTCTTCAGCTCGCCCTGCTGGATGTGGGAGAACAGGTCGTCCAGGGTGACCTTTTGGTTGCCGGCGTTGGCGGCCATCTTGTTCTCGTGCTTGCGCTGCTCTACCAGCTCCCGGGCCATGCGCTCGTCGGCCACGGCGTGGAACTCGTCGCCGGCGCTGGGGACCTCGCTCATGCCGGTGATCTCCACGGGGACGGAGGGGCCGGCGGACTGGATCTTCTTGCCCTTGGCGTCGGTCATGGCGCGGACACGGCCCACGGCGGTGCCGGCGATGATCACGTCGCCCTGCTTCAGGGTGCCGTTCTGGACCAGCAGGGTGGCCACGGGACCGCGGCCCTTGTCCAGACGGGCCTCGATGACCGCGCCGTGGGCGGTGCGGTTGGGGTTGGCCTTCAGCTCCCGCATCTCGGCGGTGAGGACCAGCATTTCCAGAAGATTGTCGATGCCCATGCCGGTCTTGGCGGAGATGGGGCAGACAATGGTCTCGCCGCCCCACTCCTCGGGCACCAGTTCATACTCGGTGAGCTGCTGCATGATGCGGTCGGGGTTGGCGGTGGGTTTATCCATCTTGTTGATGGCCACGATGATGGGGATCTCAGCGGCCTTGGCGTGGTTGATGGACTCCACGGTCTGGGGCATGATGCCGTCGTCGGCGGCCACCACCAGGATGGCCACGTCGGTGATCATGGCACCCCGGGCACGCATGGCGGTGAAGGCCTCGTGGCCGGGGGTGTCCAGGAAGGTGACGGGGGAGCCGTTCACGTCCACCTGATAGGCGCCGATGTGCTGGGTGATGCCGCCGGCCTCACCGGACGCCACATGGGCGTTACGGATGTAGTCCAGCAGGGAGGTCTTGCCGTGGTCCACGTGGCCCATGACAACCACCACGGGAGCGCGGGGTTCCAGATCCTCTTCCTTGTCCTCGGCGGTGTCGATGAGCTTTTCCTCGATGGTGACGATGACTTCCTTCTCCACCTTGCAGCCCAGCTCCATGGCCACCAGGGCGGCGGTGTCGTAGTCGATGATCTCGGAGAGGGAGGCCATGACCCCCATCTTCATCAGGGCCTTGACCACGTCGGCGCCGGTCTTCTTCATGCGGGAGGCCAGCTCACCCACGCCGATTTCATCGGGGATCTTCACGGTGAGGGGGGTCTTCTTGGCGATCTCCAGCTGCAGGCGGCGCATCTTCTCCTGCTCCTCCTGCTTGCGCTTGTTGCCGAAGTTGCCGCCCTTACGCTGGTTGCTGCGGCTCTGGATCTTCTGCTTGCCGCTCTGCATCCGGTTGGCCCGCTCGGGGGCCAGGGTCTCCAGGTGCTCGTCGTACTTATCCAGGTTGACGGCGCCGCCCTTCCGGGTGTCCACCAGCTTCTTTTCCGGCACCCGGGTGGTGGGCTTGTTCAGCTCGGGCTTGGGAGCCGGTTGCTGCTGGGCCTGCTGGTTCTGGCGGTTGTCGTTCCGGTCGCCGCGGCTGCGGTCGCCGCCCCGATCCCGGCCGCCCTGGCGGTTGTCGCTGCGGTCGCCGCGGTTGCGGTCGCCGCCCCGATCCCGGCCGCCCTGGCGGTTGTCCCGCTGGCGGTCGCCGCCGTTGTTGTTTCTGGGGGCGTCGGACTTCTCCTTCCGGACGGGAGCGCCCAGGGAAGCCTGCATGTCGGCCACCTGGTTGTTCTGGGTCACCCGCTCGAAGATCAGGGAGAGCTCCTTGTCGTCCAGCACCTGCATGTGATTTTTCGGGGTGGTAGCGTAAGTGGACAGGATCTGGGTGATCTCCTTGGTGGATTTGCCAAGATCCTTGGCTACCTCATGCACACGATACTTATTTTCAAAACTCAAATATAGCCACCTCCGTCAATAACCGGGGGCCAGAGGCCCTCGGGTCAGGTATTCCGCTTTTTCTTCTCTCTTGAGGGGACGGGGCCTTTGCCCGTCCGCTGGGTCTTATCCTGGGCACGCTTTTCCTCCCGGCGCTTTTTGGCCCGGGCGGCTTTTTGGGAGAGCTGCTCCCCCGCGGCTCCATAGGTATCCGGGTCGGCCTTGGCCAGCTTGTCGGCTACAGCGGCGGCGAAGCCGATGTCGCTGACGGCCAGCATGGCGCAGGAGGCCCGACCCAGGCAGCCGCCCAGCTCAGCTTTGGTGAAGGGCAGGACGGCGAGAATGGTGTTGTTTCCGGCTTGGCAGAAATGATGAGCCCGGCGGATGGTGTTGTCCGCTGCGTCGTGGGCCAGCAGCAGCAGGTACGCCTTGTGCGCCCGGCAGGCCGCCCCGACTGGCTCCTCCCCCACGGCAAGCCGCCCAGCCCGGAGCGCAAGGCCCAGGAGGGAGGGTATGCTATCCATCCAGGCCGCCTCCCTTCATTTCCTGCTCCAGGGCGTCGTAGACCTCCGCCGGAACGGGGAGGGAGAAGGCCCGCTCCAGGGCCTTGGCCTTCCGGATCCGCTTCAGGCATTCCGGCTGGGGGCAGAGGTATGCGCCCCGTCCCGGCTTCTTCCCGTGGAAATCCAGGGAGATATCCCCCTCGGGGGAGCGCACCACCCGGATGAGTTCACGCTTGGGTTTCATTTCCCGGCAGCCAAGGCATTGGCGCAGGGGGATCTTTTTTGGCACGGTCCGCACCTCCTGAATGAAAATGGAAGAGGAAATTACGCCTCGTCGGATGCGTCTGCTTCCTCTGCGGTTTCCTCGGGTGCTGCCTCGGCCCCTTCCAGGGCGGCGGCTTCTGCGGCAGCTGCGGCCTCCTCGGCCTCGTCCTCAGCCAGGGCCTGCATGGCCTCCTCATAGCTGGACATGCCGAAGGCGGCCAGAATGGAGCTCTCCATGCTGGCGGCGGCTGCCGCAGCGTTGGCGATTTCCTCCTGGGCCCGCTGGAAGGCGGCTGCGGCATCCTCCTCATCCCACTCGTAGGCGGCGGATTCGGACTTGATGTCGATCTTGTAGCCGGTGAGCTTGGCGGCCAGACGGGCGTTCTGGCCCTCCTTGCCGATGGCCAGGGAGAGCTGGTCGTCGGGCACCACCACGCGGCAGCTCTTGGTCCCCTCCAGGGGCTTGACAGAGATGACGTCGGCGGGGGAGAGGGAGGCGGCCACGAACTCGGCGGGGTCGTCGCTGTACTTGATGATATCGATTTTCTCGCTGCGCAGCTCGGCCACCACGTTGTTCACCCGGACGCCCTTGGGGCCCACGCAGGCGCCGATGGGGTCCACGTTTTCGTCGGCGGACCAGACGGCCAGCTTGGTGCGGCTGCCGGCCTCCCGGGCCACGGAGCGGATCTCCACGGTGCCGTCATAGATCTCGGGGACCTCCAGCTCGAACAGGCGCTTGACCAGGCCGGGGTGGGTGCGGGAGATGAGGACCTGGGGACCCCGGCTGGAGCGGCGGACCTCCACCACGTAGACCTTCAGCCGGTCGCCCTCCCGGATGACCTCCCCCCGGACCTGCTCGGAGGCGGCCAGGTAGGCGTCGGTGGACTCGCCGTTGCTGGAGATGCGCAGGGTGACGGCGCCGTTTCTGGGGTCCACCCGGGTGACGGTGCCCAGGAGCATCTCGTGCTCCTTGGAGCTGAACATGTCGTAGATCATGCTGTGCTCGGCCTCCCGCATACCCTGGATGATGACCTGGCGGGCGGTCTGGGCGGCGATCCGGCCGAAGTTGCGGGGCTTGATCTCGATGCGGACCACGTCGCCGGTCTGGGCGGTGGGCAGGGTCTTCCGGGCTTCTTCCAGGGCGATCTCGGTGTAGGGGTTGTCGACCTCCTCCACGATCTCCTTCTTCACATACATGCGGACGGTGCCGGCGGCCTCGTTGGCGTCGATGAAGACGTTGTCGGTGATGCCCTCGTGGTCTCTCTTGTAGGCGGAGACCAGGGCCTGGGCGATTTTCTCGAGCATGTAGCTCTTGGGAATGCCCTTTTCCTTTTCGATCAGCGAGAGAGCGGCGAAAAATTCCTTGCCGTCCAGCTCGTTGCTCTTTGCGTTTTTCGGTGTTTTCTTTGCCATTCCTAAAACTCCTCAGTGCTTGTTAAAAGCTCACGTGCAGGCGCACGAAAGCGATTTCTTTCTTGTCAAAGGCGACCTCCTCGCCCCCCAGGTCCAGGGTGACGCTGTTGTCGTCAAAGCCGGCCAGGACGCCGGTGACGCTCTTCTGACCGTTGACGGTCTTATAGAACTTCACGTCCACCTGGGCCCCCAAGAAGGCGGCGAAGTGCTCAGGCTTTTTCAGGGGACGGTCCGCCCCGGCGGAGGAGACCTCAAAGGTGTAGGCGTCCTGGATGGGGTCGGCCTCATCCAGCAGGGGGTCCACCCCCCGGCTGACGGCCTCGCAGTCGTCGATGGAGACGCCGCCCTCCTTATCAATGTACAGGCGGAGATACCAGCTTCCGGCCTCCTTGATGTATTCCACGTCCCACAGGGTGCAGCCGCAGGCCTCCACCACAGGGCGGGCCAGCTGGGCAGTCAGTTCGGTGATCTTGGACATAGCAACCTCCCATGCGCCGGTTCGGCGGTCTGAATTGTAATGTGATATAATATGTGTACTCAATAAAAGAAAGAGCGGGGCAAGCCCCACTCTCTTCTTACTTACTCTTCATCATACACTGGGATTATACCACGATGGAACGAAGGTTGCAAGGGCTTTCTGAAATTTCATGAAAAGTTGCGGAATTCGACCGGATACCCAAGAAAAATTCGGCGGCCCTCTGCTATCCTTCCCGTGAAAAGGGGCGGAAATGTAAAAGAATTATGAAGGGAAGAGAAAGTTTTGGGCAGGGACTTGCCGAAAAAGGATATGTTATGTATAATGATACTCTCCACAGTAATAAAATGGGCTTGTATAGCCATGACGGAAACCGAACCAAAGGAGGCTGTGAGCCTTGGCCAAAAAGAAGAAAAAACGCAGACTGAGGAAACCCTACCGTATCCTGCGGGGGATCTATCTGGTGATCGTGGTGATCGCCGCCCTCATCGTGCTGGGATACGCTGTCTATAAAATTGCCATTCCCGAGCCGGAGATGGAGCCGGAAAATTCGGGGAGCAGCACGGTCCAGACCGCCGCGCCGGGCATGGAGAACGGCACCCGTCAGAGAAAGGAGAAGACCTATACCTTCCTGCTGGCCGTTCCCGACCAGGAGAGCGGCAACGCCGACGGCATCATGGTGGTGACCTACGACGTGCCAAACCAGAAGGTGGGGATGCTCTCCATCCCCAGAGATACCCTGGTCAAGAAGAAGAACCCCAAGATCAACTCCAGCATGAAGGCCGGCATCGACAATCTGGAGGAAGTGGTCTCCGAGCTGGTGGGCTTCCCCATTGACTACTATGTCACCCTGGACTTAGATGCCTTCGTGGAGATCGTGGACGCCGTAGGGGGCGTGGATTTCGACGTGCCGGTGGAGATGTATTATGACGACCCGGCCCAGGATCTGCACATCCACTACCAGCCCGGGATGCAGCACCTGAACGGCCAGCAGGCCATGGAGGTCTGCCGCTTCCGCCACAACGCCGACGGCACCGGCTATCCTCTGGGAGACGTCCAGCGGGCAGAGACCGCCCAGAAGATGATGCTCACCCTGGCCAAGAAGGTCATGTCGGTGGACAGCCTGGTGAACATCAACGAGTTTGTGGACATCGTGGAGCGGAACATCAAGACCGACCTGAGCGGGACGGATATCGCCTGGTTTGCGGGCAAGGCTCTGGGCCTGAACCTGTCCACCGGGATCAGCACCGGCACCCTGCCCGGCGACGGCAACGTGACCTACCGGGGGACCAGCTACTGCTACGAGCTCTATCCCCAGGAGAGCCTGGACCTGATCAATAAGCTGGTGAACCCCTATACCACCTCCCTGACCCTGGAGGATGTGACCATTTTCCAGGCCCCCTGACATACCGATCAAGACCGACAGAAGGAGCCTTTTGGCTCCTTCTGTTTTTATCTTTTTTCACAAATTTTTCGTGCGCAGGATGCAGGACAAAAGGCTTCATAGGCGAATCATACAAATTTTGCGGAAGAATTAATTTCTTCCGCAAAAAATATAGCTGGGTTCTCGGCGAAAAGGAGACAAAAATGTGCACAAATCCCTGATATTCATAAAAAATTCAAAAAATCCGGGGGAAATCGGAAGGAATTGACTGGAAAAATAGCAAAACAAATAAAAAAGAAACTGGTTTCTTGTGAAAATAGTATATATTTGTCATAAACGACGGAGAAGTAAAGGTTGAACTTTCCAAAAATCGTGTTATAATGACATTGCATCGATGAAAAGACGGGAAAAGAGTACCCAGGCAACTTGCAGTTTGTAAGTTGCCGCAAGAGAAATTGCAAGTCAAACGTGTATTTTGTTAGGAGGGAAAGTAATGAATCTCATGCTTCCTAGCGCTCGGCGTAAGGACGGCGAGAAACAGCCCTGTATCAAGATCTGGAAATTTGACCTTCGTCTTCCTTTTATTCACTACGAATGGGAAATTCCTGAAATGATCCAGGCCTGCGTCGTGTTTATGACCGGCTCCGCCGCAACGGCGTATCTGCAAGACTTATTCGGCTTCACCTTTGAATTGGCACTGTCCATCGTGTTCGTCCATGAGCTGCTGTACATGGTCAACAACACCCTGGGCGACCCCCTGATCGGCGGCTGGATCACCCCGGCAGTCCCGCTGATCACCGCCTTCCTGCTGAACTTTGAAGGCGTGGAGAGAATGTGGGCACTGACCAGCATGGAGCTGGTGCTGGGCCTCATGTACGTGATTCTGGGCGCCACCGGTATCGCCACCAAGCTGGTCGATATCTGCCCCCAGTCCCTGAAAGGCGGCATACTGATCGGCTCGGGCTTCGCCGCGTGCTGCGGCGCCTACGGCTTCAAAGCAGTAGAGGCCGGCGGCAAGGGCTTCTTCATGTATCCCATCTCCTGGTCCATCGGCTGCTGCTTCGGCATCTTCCTGCTGTTCTCCCAGGGCTTCGGCAAGCTGAAGTTCACCAGCAAGAACCCTGCTATCAAGCTGCTGACCAAGGCCGGCTTCGTGCCTTCCATCATCGTGGGCGGTATCATCGCCATGGCCATCGGCGAGTGCTCCCTGCCTGATTTCTCCGGCGTCACCAGCTTCTGGTTCAACCCCATCCCTGGCCTGACCTGGGTCTGGAAGAACTTCTCCATCATTGGCGTGGGTATCCACCCCGGTGTCCTGGTTCAGACCATCCCCATGGCTATCATGTGCTACGTTATCGCATTCGGCGATATCGTCGGTGGTACCGCCTTCATGGAGGATACCAAGCGCTATCGTCAGGATGAGTACATCGACGTCGACCCCGACCGTACCAACATGTGCTGCGGCTTCCGTAACCTGATCGAGGCTTTCTTCAGCCCCACCTGCACCATGTCCGGTCCCCTGTGGTCCGCTATGACCGTCTCCGTGGCCGAGCGTTATAAGACCGGCAAGGAGAACATGTACTCCATCTTCGGTGGCTCCTGCACCTTCAACACCACCAAGTGGATCTGCCAGCTGATCGTGCCTCTGATGGCACTGATCAAGCCCATCCTGCCTCTGGCTATGGCACAGACCCTGATCATCCAGGCTTTCGGTTCCTTCTACGTGGGCATCAACATGTGCCGCACCAACGTGGAACGCGGCGTGGCTGGCATCACCGCCGGCGCCATCGCCACCTGCCCCAACCCGTCCTATGGTCTGTTCGTGGGCATCATCCTGGCAATCTTCATCGAGTTCCTGGGTACCAACAAGGCCGAGCGCCGCAAGTATGTGGAAGAGGGCATCGACATTTACCAGAAGTCCTGCCGCGACCTGCTGGCTGAGAAGGACGCCCTGGCAGCCGCCAAGGCAGCCAAGAAGGCATAAAATATTCTACCGCTTCATCGAACCGTTTTCTTAATCTGAAATCTCTTTTCTGAAAGATGCAAGGCAGCACGGCGCTCCCCGCGAGGAGCGCCGTGCTGATTTTATATGGAGAAAAAGCCCTCCTTGCGCCGCCTCTGCCGTTAAGATATAATGGATTCTGAGACAATACGACAAGAAGAAAGGGGCGGCGCTATGAAGCTCATCCACCTCTCCGACCTGCATCTGGGCAAGCGGGTCAACGGGTTCTCCATGCTGGAGGATCAGCGGGATATCCTGGCGAAGATCCTCCGGCTCATTGACCAGGAACAGCCCGACGGGGTCCTCATCGCCGGGGACGTCTATGACAAGTCCGTGCCCTCCGCCGAGGCGGTGGCCCTGCTGGACGAGTTTCTGGTGGGGCTGTCCCGGCGGCGGCTCCAGGTCTTTGTTATCAGCGGCAACCACGATTCCCCTGAGCGCATGGCCTTCGGCGGCCGGCTCATGGAGGAGAGTGGCGTCCATCTGGCCCCGGTCTACAGCGGCCAGGTGATGCCCATCACCCTGACGGACGAATACGGCCCCGTGGACCTCTACCTGCTGCCCTTTGTCAAGCCTTCCCATGTCCGCCGGTTTTTCCCCGAGGAGGAGATCGCTACCTATACCGACGCCCTCTCCGTGGCCATTGAGGCCATGGGGGTGGACGGGACCCGCCGGAATGTGCTGGTGACCCATCAGTTTGTCACAGGGGCGGCCCGGTGCGACTCGGAGGAGATCTCCGTGGGGGGAACGGATAACGTGGAGGTGTCAGTCTTTGACTCTTTCGACTACGTGGCCCTGGGCCATCTCCACGGCCCCCAGCAGGTGGGGCGGGAGACCGTGCGCTACTGCGGCACCCCCCTGAAATACTCCTTCTCCGAGGCGGGCCAGCAGAAGTCCCTGACGGTGGTGGAGCTGGGGGAGAAGGGCCGGGTAGCCCTCCGCACCCTGCCCCTCACCCCAATGCGGGACCTGGTGGAGCTGCGGGGGACCTATGAGGAGCTGACCCTCCGGGAGTTTTACGAAGGGACCACCTGGCGGCAGGACTATGTCCACATCACCCTCACCGATGAGGAGGACATTCCCGACGCGGTGAGCAAGCTGCGGGTCATCTACCCCGGCCTGATGAAGCTGGATTTTGACAACAGGCGCACCCGGGCGGGGCTTTTGACCGGGGAGGGGGAGAGGGAAGCGCAGAAATCCCCCCTGGAGCTGCTGGAGGTCTTTTATGAGCAGCAGAACGGCCAGCCCATGGGGGAGGAACAGCGGGCCTTTGCCCAAGGACTGATCGAAACCATTTGGGAGGGTGCGGAATGAGACCACTGAAATTGACCCTGTCCGCCTTCGGACCCTACGCCGGGACCGTGGTGATGGACCTGGAACAGTTAGGGGAAAAGGGACTGTATCTGATCACCGGCGACACCGGCGCGGGAAAGACCACCATCTTTGACGCCATCACCTACGCCCTCTACGGCGAGCCCAGCGGCGAGAACCGGGACCCCTCCATGTTCCGCTCCAAATATGCCCAGCCGGACACCCCCACCCAGGTGGAGCTGGTGTTTTCCTACGGCGGCAAGACCTATACCGTCCGCCGCAGCCCTGAGTACCAGCGTCCTGCCAAGAGGGGCGGCGGCACCGCCATCCAGCGGGCCGAGGCGGAGCTTCAGCTCCCCGACGGTCGTTTGGTCACCAAGGCCCGGGAGGTCAACAGCGAGATCGTCGGGATCATCGGCCTGGACCGCAGCCGGTTTGCCCAGATTGCCATGATCGCCCAGGGGGACTTTCAAAAGCTGCTGCTGGCGGACACCAAAAGCCGTCAGGAGATCTTTCGGGAGATTTTCCAGACCCGGTACTATATGGTCCTTCAGGAGCGGATGAAGAGCGAGGCGGGGAAGCTCCAGAAGGACTGCGAAGCCGCCCGGGCCAGCGTCCAGCAGTACATCGGCGGTGTCCTCTGCCGGGAGGAGGATGACCTCTTTCCCAGACTGCGGCAGGCCCAGGAGGGGGACCTGCCCTTCCAGGAGACGGTGGCCCTCATAGAGACCCTGATCCGGCAGGATCAGGCGGCAGACGCCCGGTGCCAGGGGGAGTTGGACCGGCTGGACCGGGAGCTGAACGAGGTGACCGCCCTGCTGGGCAAGGCGGAGGAACTGGAAAAGACCCGAAAAACCCTGGCGGAGACGCAGGCAAGGGGGGAGACCCAGCGGCTCCGGGTGGAGACTGACCGGGAGAGACTGGCGGCTGAGCAGGCCAAGATCCCCCGGCGTGAGGCCCTGGCCAGAGAAAAGGCGGCCCTGGAAACGGAGCTGCCCCGCTACCGGGAACTGGCCGAAAAAGGGGAGAGCTTAGCAGACCTTACCCAGCGGCTTACCGCCCGGCGGGGGGATTTGACCCGGCGGGAGGAGACCCGGCAGGCCCGGACGGCGGAGCTGGCGGCGTGGCGGCAGGAGTCGGAAGCCCTGGCCCAGGCGGCGGCGGACCGGGAACGGCTGTTTTGGGAAACCTCCCAGGCAGAGAGCCGCCGGTCGGTCCTGGAAGCCCTGGCCCGGGACGTGGAGGCGTGGCAGGAAAACGGACAGCAGTTCCGGGCGGGACAGGCCCGCTGTGAGGACCTGTGTCGCCAGCGGGAGGCGCTGTCGGCAGAGCTGCTCCGGCAAAAGACCGATTTGGAAACCACGAAGGAAAAGCTGGCGGCGGAGGAGGGCCTGGAGACCGCGAAGGAAAAGCTGCTCCACCGCCGGGAACAGCTTCGGGACAGGGAACAGGCCCTGGACGAGCTGGACGCCCTGGCGACCCGCTGTGAGAAGGGTCGGCGCACGGCAGCGTCCGCCCAGGCGGACTATCGGGCGGCCCAGGCGCGGGCAGAGGAAGCAGCGGAGGTTTTTCGATGGAAAAACCGGGCCTTTCTGGATGAACAGGCGGGGCTTCTGGCCCAATCCCTGGAGGAGGGACAGCCCTGCCCGGTGTGCGGGTCCCTCTCCCACCCCCAGCCCGCTGAGGTCTCCAACGAGGCCCCCACCGAGGCGGAGCTGAACCAGGCCAAGGAGGCCATGGAAGCCGCCCGGCAGGAGGCCGCTGAGAAAAGCCTTTCCGCCGGCAAGAAAAAAACCTCTCTGGAGGAGTGGGAGGGCCAGCTGCTCACCGGAATGGCCCCTTATGTGGAAAAGCCCACCCTGGCCGATGCCCGGGCTCAGCTTTTGACCTGCCGGGCGGAGGGGGCGGAGGCCCTGTCACGGTTGGACAAGGAACTGGAGGAGCTGGAGGACCGGCTGACCCGACGGGAAGAGCTGGAACAGAAGATTGCCAGTCAGGAGACCCTGTGCGCCGACCTGACGGCTCAACTGGAGGAGCTGCGGGAGGCGCTCACCCGGGAAGAGCTGGCCCGGAGCAGCCTGACAGGCCGGCAGGCCCAGTTGGAGGATGCCCTCTGCCGCCGGATCCAGGAGGAACTGTCGGGCTGCCCCCTGGAGGAGGCACCGGAGAAGATCGCCGCGGCCCTTGCAGAGACCGGGGACGCCCTGACCCGGCTGACAGAAGAACTGGAACAGGTGGAGGAGAAGCTGACCCGGAAGCAGGCCCTGGAGGGGCTGATCCCCCAGCGGGCCCAGAGCCTGCAGGAGGAGGAAAAGACGCTCGCCGCCGCCCGGGAGGACCTGGCCCGGCTGGAGAGCCGCCGGGAGGAGGCGGCGGGACAGATGGAGTCCCTGCGGGGAGAACTCCACTTTCCCGATGCCGCTGCCGCCCGGGAGAGGCAGACCGCACTGGACAGGGAGATCGGGAAATTGGCCGAGGATTTGAAGGCGGCGGAGGAGACCTGCCGGGCCGCCGAGACCCAGCTGGCCGGCACCGAGGCCGCCGTGCAGGAGCTGACCCGCTTGCTGGAGAACAGCCGGGAGGTGGACACGGAAGCCCAGCAGGCCCGCAGCCGGGCGCTGACAGAGGCCCGGGCTGCCGTCGACGGAGAGCGGCAGAGGGTCCGCACCCGCCTGACCACCAACGAGACCGCCCTGGGGAACATACAGGGGAAGGCGGTGGCCCTCAAGGCCCTGGAGGAGCGGTATGCCTGGGTGCGTACCCTTTCCAACACGGTCAACGGCACTCTCCCCGGCAAGGAGAAGATCGCCCTGGAGACCTATATTCAGATGACCTTTTTTGACCGGATCCTCCGCCGGGCCAATGTCCGCTTCCTGGTCATGTCCGGGGGACAGTATGAGCTCAAGCGCCGCAGGGCGTCGGAGAACAACCGCAGCCAGAGCGGCCTGGAGCTGGACGTCATCGACCACTACAACGGATCGGAGCGCAGCGTGAAATCCCTCTCCGGCGGCGAGTCCTTCAAGGCATCCCTCTCCCTGGCCCTGGGCCTGTCCGACGAGATCCAGTCGGCCGCCGGTGGCATCCGCCTGGACACCATGTTTGTCGACGAGGGCTTCGGTTCCCTGGATGAGGAGTCCCTCCGGCAGGCCATCCAGGCCCTGACCGGCCTGACCGAGGGCAGCCGGCTGGTGGGCATCATCTCCCACGTGGCGGAGCTGAAGGAAAAGATCGACAAGCAGATCGTGGTCACCAAGGAGAAAACCGGCGGCAGCCGGGTGGAGATCGTGGTGTGACAGGAGTACCCCTTGCCCGGTTTGCCGTCTTTTTTGAAAAACTTTGAAAACCCTCTATGCAAACTGAGAGAATTATATTAAAATAGAACAAACTTGAATTTCTGCGCTACGGCGCCGGGAGGGAAAGGAATGGACAAACAAAAGTACAAGCGAGTTCTGCTGAAGATCAGCGGCGAGGCTCTGGCCGGTGCGCCGGGGCGGGGCCATGACTTCGGCTTCATCCACCAGGTCTGCGACGCCATCATGGCCTGCGCCCGGCAGGGCGTGGAGGTCGGCCTGGTGGTCGGCGGCGGCAACATCTGGCGGGGCCTGAAGGACGGCGGCGACAAAATGGAGCGCAGCCGGGCCGACCAGATGGGCATGCTGGCCACGGTGATCAACAGCCTGGCCGTCCAGGATGTGCTGGAGCAGAAGGGCCAGGAGGCCCGGGTCCTCACATCCTTCGAGATGGGCCCGGTGGCCCAGCGGTATACTTACGCCGATGCGGACCGGTATCTGAAGGAGGGAAAGGTGGTCATCTTCGCCGGGGGCACCGGCAACCCCTACTTCTCCACCGACACCGCCGCCGTTCTGCGGGCGGCGGAGATCGACGCAGATATGATCCTGCTGGCCAAGAACATCGACGGCGTCTACAGTGCCGACCCCAGAAAAGACCCCGACGCGGTGCGGTATGACCGCATCAGCTACGCCCAGGTCCTGGCCGACGGCCTGCAGGTCATGGACCTGCCCGCCACCGCCCTGGCCATGGAAAATCACATCCCCGTTATGATCTTCGCCCTGGCAGACCCGGAAAACATCCTCCGGGCAGTCCGCGGAGAGAGCATTGGAACTATTGTTGAGGAGGAAATGAAGCATGTCTGATATTATCCAGGATTATGACGCAAAGATGCAGAAGACCGTTGACGTGGTGGTGAGCGATTTCGCCAGCGTCCGGGCAGGCCGGGCCAACGCAGGCGTTCTGGACCGCATCGCCGTGGAGTACTACGGTACCGAGACCCCCATCCACCAGGTGGCCAGCATCTCCACCCCCGACCCCCGCACCCTGGTCATCCAGCCCTGGGACGGCACCCTGCTGAAGGCCATCGAGAAGGCCATCCTGATCTCCGAGCTGGGCATCAACCCCCAGAACGACGGCAAGGTCATCCGCCTGACCTTCCCTCAGCTCACCGAGGAGCGCCGTAAGGAGCTGACCAAGCAGGTGAAGAAGTACGGCGAAAACGGCAAGGTGGCCATCCGCAACATCCGCCGGGACGCCATGGATAAGCTGAAGGCCATGGAGAAGAAGTCCGAGATCACCGAGGACGACCTGAAGGAGTACGAAAAGGACCTGCAGAAGGTCACCGACAAGCGCATTAAGGAGATCGACGACCTGACCGCCAAGAAGGAAGCCGAACTGATGGCGGTGTAATTCCAAAAGTATGGCACTGTTCAAATCGAAAAAACAGGCGGGGGAGGCCCAGCTGGACCTCTCCCGCCTGCCCCAGCATATCGGCATTATTATGGACGGCAACGGCCGCTGGGCCAAAAAGCGTGGCCTGCCCCGCACCGCCGGCCACGCCGCCGGCGCGGAGACCTTCCGCACCATCGCCTACCACTGCCGGGACCTGGGCATCCCCTATCTGACGGTCTATGCCTTCTCCACGGAGAACTGGAAGCGCCCCGCCGAGGAGGTCTCGGCCATCATGGACCTTCTGCGGAAATACCTGCTGGAGGCCCTGGAAAAGATGCAGCGGGACGGCTTCCGCATCCGCTTCCTGGGGGACATCACCGCCCTGCCGGAGGAGCTGCGGGAGCTCTGCCTGGAGACCGTTTCCGTGGGCCAGCAGGTGGACGCCAAGTACCAGATCAACGTCTGTCTGAACTACGGCGGCCGGGACGAGATCGTCCGGGCGGCCAGGGCCTGGGCCAAAGATGTGGCCGAGGGCCGAGTCCGGGCAGAGGACCTGGACGAGGCTGCCTTCTCCCGCTATCTGGACAGCCGGGGGGTTCCCGACCCCGACCTGATCATCCGCCCCAGCGGTGAGCTTCGCCTGTCCAACTTCCTGCCCTGGCAGTCGGCCTATGCGGAGTTCTACTTCACCGATGTGCTCTGGCCGGACTTTGACGGCAAGGTCCTTGACCGGGCCATTGCGGAGTTCCAGCATCGCAGCCGCCGCTTCGGCGGGATCTGAGGCGGTCCCGCCGCCTTTTGCAACGAGAGAAAGGAAGTCGTTCTGATGAAAAATCGCATCCTTGTGGCGTGCGTGGGCATCCCGCTGATCCTGGTGGTGCTCTTCGTGCTGCCCAAGCCCTTTACCCCCACCATGATCGCCATTCTGTCGGCGGTGGGGACCTATGAGGCCCTCCACGCCATCGGCATGAACCACCCCCGCATCGCCCTGTACACCGCTGTTCTGGCCATCGGCATCCCCTTCTGGGTCTATGCCGGTGAGAGCCGCGCCGCAGCCCTGACCGCCCTGCTGATCTACCTGATCCTGGTCTTCGCCGAGGGCGCTGCCAGCGGCCGCCGGGTAAAGATCGAGCGGGTGGGGGGCGGACTCTTCTTCGCCCTGGTCATCGCCTACTGCCTGTCCTCGGTGGTCCGGCTGGGGATGCTGGAGGATGAGCTTCGCACCGCCTGTGTCCTGCTGCCCATCGCCCTGCCCTTCCTGGTGGACGCGGCAGCTATGATCACCGGCAAGTACCTGGGCAAGCACAAGCTGGCCCCCAACCTCTCCCCCAAGAAGACGGTGGAGGGCTCCATCGGCGGTCTGGTGGGCGGTGTGGTGCTCTGCATCGTCTACGGGCTGGTCTTTGGTAAGATCACCGGCGTGGAGGTCAACTACTACTTCCTGGCTGTCTACGGCATCCTGGGCGGGGTGATCTCCCAGGTGGGGGACCTGTTCTTCTCCTATATCAAGCGGACCCGGGGCGTCAAGGACTTTGGTCACCTGCTGCCCGGTCACGGCGGCGTGCTGGACCGGTTCGACAGCGTGATCTTCTGCGCACCCCTCATCGAGCTCCTGATGACCTGGATCCCCGCATTCAAGTAAGAGGCATAGCATCATGATCCAACGCAGCATTTCTATCCTTGGCTCCACCGGCTCCATCGGCACCCAGACCCTGGATGTGGCCGAGACCTGTGGAGTCCGGGTGGCCGCCCTGACGGCCAATCAAAACGTTGACCTGTTGGAGCAGCAGGCTCGTATTTTCAAGCCCATTCTCGTGGCGGCGGCGGATACCGCCGCCGCTGCTGCTTTACAGGCTCGGCTGGCGGACACCGACATCCGGGTCCTGGCCGGGGAGGAGGGCGTCTTAGCGGCGGCCTCCCTGCCCGAGGCCGACACAGTGGTCACGGCCCTGGTGGGCATCGCCGGCCTGGAACCCACCCTGGCAGCCATCGACCAAGGGAAACGCATTGCCCTGGCCAACAAGGAGACCCTGGTCTGCGCCGGCCCCCTGGTGATGGGGCGGGCCAGGGAGAAGGGGGCGGAGATCATCCCCGTGGACTCCGAGCACTCGGCCATCTTCCAGAGCCTCCAGGGCAGCGGCCAGAAGGAGATCAAGCGTATCCTCCTGACCGCCTCCGGGGGCCCCTTCTTCGGCTGGACCCGGAAGGAGCTGGAGCGCGTCACCCCGGCCCGGGCCTTAAAGCACCCCAACTGGTCCATGGGGGCCAAGGTCACCATCGACTCGGCCACCCTCATGAACAAGGGCCTGGAGTTCCTGGAGGCCATGTCCCTCTTTGACGTGCCGCCGGAAAAAATCCAGGTCCTGGTCCACCGGGAGAGCATACTGCACTCCGCGGTGGAATACTGTGATAACAGCGTCATGGCCCAACTGGGCAGCCCCGACATGCGTCTGCCCATCCAGTACGCCCTGTCCTGGCCGGAGCGGGTGCCCGGTCCCGCCCGGGAGCTGGACCTCTTCTCCTGCGGCAGTCTGACCTTCGCCCGGCCGGACCTGGAGACCTTCCGCTGTCTGGCCCTGGCTATCCGGTCGGCCAAGGAGGGCGGGACCGCTCCCGCTATTCTGAACGGGGCCAACGAGGTGGCAGTGGCCAGATTCCTGGAGGAGAAGATCGCCTTCCTGGATATCCCCCGGGTGGTGGAGGAGGCCCTGGACACCGTTTCCCGGGAGGCAACACTGACCCTGGAGACCATCCGCCGGGCCGACAAGCTGGCCCGGGCGGCGGCGGAGGCCTGCTGCGGCAGGCTGGCCCGGTGACTTTGCAGCATATGTTGAGGTGACTTTTTTGCTCTATATCATCTTTGGCGTCCTCCTGTTCGGTCTGCTCATTGCGGTCCACGAGGGCGGTCATTTCCTGGCGGCCAAAAAGCTGGGCGTCCAGGTCAACGAGTTTGCCATCGGCATGGGTCCCGCCCTCTTCACCCGGCAGAGAGGGGAGACCCTGTATTCCCTGCGGGCCTTCCCCATCGGCGGCTACTGCGCCATGGAGGGGGAGGACGAGAAGAGCGACAATCCCCGGGCCTTCTCCGCCAAAGCCCCCTGGAAGAAGATCATCATCCTGGTGGCCGGGTCGGCCTTCAACTTCCTGGCGGGCCTCCTCCTGGTGGCCCTGCTCCTCACCTCCGCCGGCAGCTATGGGGTGCCGGTGGTGAAGGACTTCCGGGAGGGAGTCTCCTTTGCCGGGGAGGAGGGGCTGCTGCCTGGAGACCGCATCTTGGAAATCAACGGCGGCAGAGTCCGGACCTGCGCCGATGTGTCCGCCTGGCTGTCTGCCGCCCGGGGAGAGCCCAAGGACCTGGTGGTGGAGCGCCAGGGGGAGCGGGTGGCCCTCTACGACCTGACGATAGAGCCCCAGACCTATGAGGAGAACGGAAAGACCGTAACGAGATACGGCATCAACTTCCAGGTGGAGCAGGCCACCCCCCTGGGGGTCCTGGCCCAGAGCTGGAACACCTGCCTCTACTTCGCCCGGACGGTCTGGCAGAGCCTGGGGATGCTGGTTACCGGCCAGGTGGGCCTGCAGGAGATGTCCGGCCCTGTGGGCATCGTCACCTATCTGGGGGAGGCGGGGAGCCAGAGTAGCTCCGTGGCCGGAGGCCTGCGGAATGTCGGCTATCTCATCGCTCTCATCGCCGTGAACCTGGCCGTTATGAACATGCTGCCCATCCCCGCCCTGGACGGGGGCCGGGTCTTCCTGCTGCTGGTCACTGAGGGCTGGTATCTGATGACCCGCCGGACCATTGATCCCAAGTACGAAGCCTGGCTGAACGGTGTGGGCTTCCTGCTGCTCATCCTGCTGATGATCCTTGTGACCTTCAGCGACGTGTTAAAGCTGGTGAACTGACCTATGACAAAGAAAATTTTCGTGGGCGGCCTCCCCATTGGCGGGGGCGCGCCTGTTTCCATCCAGTCCATGACCAACACCCCCACCGAGGACGTGGAGGCCACCGTGGCCCAGATCCGCCGGCTGGCGGCGGCCGGGTGCCAGATCGTCCGGGTGGCCGTCCCCAACATGGCGGCGGCCAAGGCCGTGGGGGCCATTAAGGAGCAGATCGACCTGCCCCTGGTGGTGGACATCCATTTCAACTACAAGCTGGCCCTGGAGTGCATCGAGGCCGGGGCGGACAAGGTCCGCATCAATCCCGGCAACATCGGGGAGCCGGAGCGGGTCCGGGCTGTGGCCAACGCCTGCGCCCGGAAGAACATCCCCATCCGCATCGGGGTCAACGGCGGCTCTCTGGAAAAACCCCTGCTGGCCAAGTACGGCGGGGTCACTCCCCAGGCCATGGTGGACTCGGCCTTCGGCCACATCGCCCTGCTGAACCGCTATGATTTCGACGATATCTGCGTTTCCCTGAAATCCTCCCACGTGCCTGTTACCATGCAGGCCTATCAGCTCATGAGCCAGCAGTCGGACTACCCCCTCCACCTGGGGGTCACCGAGGCGGGCACCACCCGGATGGGAACCCTGAAATCCGCCGTAGGCATCGGCGGCCTGCTGGGCCTGGGCATTGGCGACACCCTGCGGGTGACCCTCACCGCCGACCCGGTGGAGGAGATCTATGCCGCCAAGGACATCCTCAAGGCGGTGGGCCTCCGAAAAGATGGCCCCGACCTCATTGCCTGCCCCACCTGCGGCCGGACAAAAATCGACCTGATCCCCCTGGCCAAGGCGGTGGAGGAGCGGCTGAAGGACGTAAAGAAGCCCATCACCGTGGCGGTCATGGGCTGCGTGGTCAACGGCCCCGGCGAGGCCTCCGCTGCCGACGTAGGCATTGCCGGGGGCAACGGCTTCGGCATGCTCTTCCGTCACGGTCAGGTTCTGAAAAAGGTCCCCCAGGAGGACCTGCTGGACGAGCTCATGCAGCTCATCGACGAGATACCGTAAGGGGTTCCCGCTGCGCCTTGGCTCCCCCTCTGGGGGAGCTGGCAGCCGAAGGCTGACTGAGAGGGCAAATCACTGCGAGGCAGGACCACGTTTCGTGGTCGATGCCCTTGACCGATCAGCCCTCTCCGTCTTCGTGCCTGCGGCCCGAATCCACCTCCCCCAGAGGGGGAGGCAAGGGGTTCTGAAAAACCTTCTGCAATTGACTTTTTGGAAAGGAACCCACCCATGCCAGAGAAAAACCTGCCTTTTTTTGAACTCTTTTCCCCCTACCAGCCTGACCCGGCCCTGTACGCGGTGCTGGAGTCCTGGCTGGTCACCGGGGCGGTGATGGACAGCGCGGCCCGGACCATCGAGGCCCAAGTGTTCTGCCCCACGCCCCCCGACCCGGCCCTTTTGCGGCGGGTGGAGGCCGACCTGGCCCAGCTCTATCAGCTGAACCGGGCGGTGCTGATTCCCCTGGCCCCGGAGCCCGCCGTCTGCTGCGCCCAGGAGATGGCCGAGCCGGAGGAGGAGCCCCCTTTCGTGTTTGAGGAGGAAGCGCCCTTTGTTTTCGACGACGTGCCGCCGCCGGAGGAACCGCCTGCCGAGCCTCAGCTCAGCGAGCAGGAGCGCATCTTCCAGCAGACCGAGGCTCTCCGACAGAAGGCCATGAAGGAGGCCCTGGCCGCCCACGAGGCGGAAAAGGTCTTCTCAGCCAAGCGCATTTTCGGCAGCCGACAGATCAAGAAAAAGCCCGTCCCCATGAACACCCTGGAGCTGGACATGGGTATCGTGGTGGTGGAGGGCGATGTCTTCGCCGTGGAGCACCGGGAGCTGAAAAAGCGCAACGCCTGGGTCATCAGCTTTGATATCACCGACTACACCTCCTCCATCCGGGTCAGCGGCTTTATGCCCGGGGACGAGGGCCTGCCCATCGTCAACGGGGTCAAGACCGGCCAGCACTTGAAAATTTCCGGCCGTCTGAATCTGAACCGCTTCGACAATGACATGGTCCTGGAGCCCATGATCATCGAGACGGCGGAGAAGGTGGTCAAGCAGGACAACGCCCCGGAAAAGCGGGTGGAGCTCCACCTCCACACCCGCATGTCCCTGATGGATGCCCTCACCGAGACCAAGGACGTGGTCAAGCGGGCCATCTCCTGGGGCCACCCCGCCATCGCCATCACCGACCACGGTGTGGCCCAGTCCTTCCCCGACGCCTGGAACGCCGCCAAGGGGAAGATCAAGGCCCTGCTGGGCACCGAGGCCTACTACATCAACGACGTGGACGAGAAGCTCACCGTCCGGGGAGACCTGGACCAGGATCTGGACGGCCCCCTGGTCTGCTTCGACCTGGAAACCACCGGCCTGGACAAAAGAACCGACGTGATTACGGAGATCGGCGCGGTGGTTCTGGAAAAGGGGGAGGTCAAGGAGAAGTTCCAGACCTTCGTGGACCCCCAGCGGCCCCTGGCCCCCAACATCGTCCAGATCACCGGCATCACCGATGACATGCTGGTGGGCGCCCCCAGCCAGGAGGAGGCCATCCGGGCATTTCTGGACTTCGTGGACGGCCGGCCCCTGGCCGCCCACAACGCCGAGTTCGACATCGGCTTTGTGCGGGAGGGCTGCAAGCGGTATGGTATCCCCTTTACCCCCACCTATCTGGACACCCTGCCCCTGGCCCAGAACCTGCTGCCCGACCTGGGCAAGTACAAGCTGGATATCGTCTGCCGCCACCTGAACCTCCCCGACTTCAACCACCACCGGGCCTCTGACGACGCAGCCATGGTGGGGTACATGCTGGTGCCCTTCATCCAGATGCTCCGGGACCGGGGGGCGGACCGGCTCCAGCAGGTCAACGGCAACCTGGCCAAAACCAGTTCCCTGGGCAAGGCCAAGCGGATGCCCAAGCACCTCATCGTCCTGGCCAGGAACCAGACCGGCCTGCGGAACCTGTACAAGCTCATCTCCCTGGGCCACCTGCAGTATTTCAAGCGCTTCCCTATCATGCCCAAGAGCGAGATCAACGCCAACCGGGAGGGCCTTATTCTCGGCTCCGCCTGTGAGGCCGGCGAGCTCTACCACGCCATCGTCCGGGGGAAGGACTGGGAGGAACTCTGCCGCATCGCCTCCTGGTATGACTATCTGGAGATCCAGCCCCTGTCCAACAACGCCTTCATGCTCCGGCCCGACAAGAACGGACGGACCATCGCCCGGGACTGGGAGCAGATCCGGGAGTGGAACCGCACTGTGGTCCGCCTGGGGGAGGAGCTGGGCAAGCCGGTGTGCGCCACCGGCGACGTCCACTTCCTGGACCCCGA
This sequence comes from Bacillota bacterium, assembly GCA_030535235.1. Lineage (GTDB taxonomy): Bacteria > Bacillota > Clostridia > Oscillospirales > Oscillospiraceae > Evtepia. Next base: position 89,564 of record JAUNCL010000003.1, on the reverse strand, counting down.
GGACGAGGCCTACCGCCACGTTCTCCTGGACACCAAGGGCTTTGACGACGCCGACGCCCCCAACCCCCTCTACTTCCGCACCACGGAAGAGATGCTGGAGGAGTTCGCCTACCTGGGGGAGGAGAAGGCCTACGAGGTGGTGGTCACCAACACCCGCCTGGTGGCCTCCTGGTGCGACGAGGTGAAACCCCTGCCCGACGGGCTTTTTGCCCCCAAGCTGGAGAACTCCGACAAGGAGCTCTACGACCTGGTGTGGGGCAAGGCCCACGAGCTCTATGGTGAGGACCCGCCCCAGATCGTCAAGGACCGCATCCAGTTGGAGCTGCCCGGCATCATCGAGCGAAAGTACGACGTCATCTACATGTCCGCCCAGAAGCTGGTGCAGAACTCCCTGGAGCACGGCTATCTGGTGGGTTCCCGTGGCTCGGTGGGTTCCTCCATCGTGGCCTTCCTGTCGGGGATCACCGAGGTCAATTCGCTGCCCCCCCACTACCGCTGCCCCAACTGCAAGCACTCGGACTTCGAGTCCGGGGCGGGCTTCGGCTGCGGCGCAGACATGCCCGACAAGGACTGCCCCATCTGCGGCACCCGGTATGTGAAGGACGGCTTCGACATCCCCTTCGAGACCTTCCTGGGCTACGGCGGTAAGAAGGTCCCGGATATCGACCTGAACTTTTCCGGCGAGTACCAGGCCAACGCCCACCGGTACACCTTCGAACTCTTTGGGGAGAGCCATGTGTTCCGGGCCGGCACCATCGGCACCGTGGCGGAGAAGACCGCCTACGGCTATGTGAAAAAGTACCTGGCCGCCCGGGGGCTCCAGGTCACCAAGGCCGAGGAGAACCGGCTGGCCCTGGGCTGCACCGGGGTCCGCCGTACCACCGGCCAGCACCCCGGCGGCATGGTGGTCATCCCCCAGGACAAGGAGATTTACGATTTCTGCCCCGTCCAGCACCCCGCCGACGACACGGGGACGGATATCATCACCACCCACTTCGACTACCACAAGATGGAGGACAACCTCTTAAAACTGGACATGCTGGGCCACGATGACCCCACCATGATCCGCATGATGCAGGACCTCACCGGCGTTGATCCCCAGACCATCCCCCTGGACGACCCGGACACCATGAAGATCTTTACCAACTCCGCCCCCCTGGGCTATGAGGACGACCCCATTCTGGGACCCACGGGGGCCGTGGCCGTGCCGGAGTTCAACACCAAGTTCACCCGGCAGATGCTCATGGACACCCAGCCGGAGAAGTTCAACACCCTGGTCCGGCTGTCGGGCTTCTCCCACGGCACCGACGTGTGGTTGGGCAATGCCCGGGACCTGATTCTCTCCGGCACCGCCGACGTTGACTCCACCGTGGGCTGCCGTGACGATATCATGCTCTACCTGATGGAGATGGGGGTGGAGCCCAAGATGGCCTTCGACATCATGGAGGCCGTCCGTAAGGGCAAGGTGAAGAAGAACGGCTTCAACGAGGGCTGGGAGGAGGCCATGCGGGCCAACAACGTCCCCGACTGGTACATCGAGTCCCTGGCTAAGATCGGCTACCTCTTCCCCAAGGCCCACGCCGTGGCCTACGTCATGATGGCCTTCCGCATCGCCTGGTACAAGGTCCACCGGCCCCTGGCCTTCTACTCTGCCTACTTCTCCATCCGGGCCAAGGCCCTGGATGCCACCTGCATGTGCCGGGGCATGGAGGTCTGCCAGCAGAAGATGAAGGAGATCGCCGCCAAGGAAAAGGAGGCCGCCGCCGTGGAGGAGGACATGATGGTCACCCTGGAGGTGTGCTATGAGTTCTACCTCCGGGGCTTCACCTTTGAGAACATCGACCTCTACCGGTCGGACGCCACCAAGTTCATCATGAACGAGGAGAAGAACGCCCTGCTGCCCCCCTTCACCGCCATCCCCGGTCTGGGGGAGACGGCGGCCATCTCCATCGTGGAGAACCGGGAGGGCCGCCACTTCATCTCCCAGGAGGAGCTGCTGGCCGCCTGCCCCAAGGTCTCCAAGACCCATGTGGACCAGCTCCGTGCCGCCGGGGCCTTAGGCTCCATGCCGGAGACCAGCCAGATTTCCCTCTTTTAACGACAAAAAAGTCGCGCAAAGAACCTTTGCGTGACTTTTTTGTTTCCCTCTGCTATGCTGAGAGGGAAAAGGAGGTGAAATCCCATGACCATCGGAGGAAATATCAAGAAGCTGCGGACGGGGAAGGATCTGACCCAGGACCAGTTGGCGGAAACACTGTATGTCACCCGTCAGACCGTGTCCAACTGGGAGCGGGGGACCTCCCAGCCCAGCCTGGAGCAGCTGGAAGCCATCGCGGCAGCGCTGGAGGTGGACGTGACGACCCTGCTCTATGGGCCGAAGCCAAAGTTTAGGATATCCAGAAAACAAGTGGCAATAGCGGCGGTTCTCCTGATTCTGGCTGCCGCTCTTTGGACCGGCTCTATGTTCTGGTTTGAACCCCAAATCAAAACGTGGTGCTTTCGGGCTTACAATCTGAGCGGATGGTATCTGTATCGCTGCCTGTATTTGGCTGCTGCGGTGTTGACCACTGTGATTGGCTTCATGACACTTCTGAAGGGGTTGGCCCCTATGGAACTGGAAGTACGAAGCCGTCGGGTCTGCCTGGGTGTGGGATTGGCGTTTGGTCTGATCTGGTTGTTGGGGGCGGGCGGCTTATTGGCGATGGTTCTGCTTGGATGGTCTCCACCCTGGTATGAACTGTTTCGTGCCCTGCTTTACATTGACGATAAGAACCTCCACCTGATCGCCGCTGCGGTCAGCGGCATCTTCCTCTTCCTGGCCTTCAATCCTCCCAGAAAAGCTGGGACCGAAGGGGAAACAGAAACCCGCAGCGCGCAATAGGGGATTATGTTTGTTTTTTCGTTTGTTTATTCCGTTGGATAGGCGCTCGTTTTTGGAGCATCCTTTGGAAAAAACGGCGGGGTCTCCGCCGTTTTTTCCACCCTCTCGTTTTGTGCGCCCACAGAAAAACGCCCGCCGGAACCCCGGCGGGCGTTTCTATGCGTTGAATCAGGTGATCTTCAGGTTCTCCCAAAGGGTGTTCATATAGTCGAGGGTCTCGGTGGGCAGGTTGCGGTAGGCGTACTGATTGTACTTTTCGGCAAAGCCATCCAGGGAGGGGTAGAGGATCTCCATGGCCTCCTGGCCCATGTCCTCGATATAGGTCTCGTTCTGGTAGACCAGGGAGTTGGGGGTGGCGTAGTAGATATACTCGGCGTTGGCCACGGCAGGCTCCTCGCTGAGCATGTAGTTGATGAAGATTTCAGCCAGCTCCTGGTTTGCACAGCAGGAGGGGATGCACATGGCGTCCACGAAGTAGTTGGTCACCTCGGGGTAGTAGAACTGCAGGTCCACGGTGCTTGCCTGGGCCTCGGCCATGGTGAAGTAGTCCCCGGCGTAGTAGGCGCCGATGGCGGCCTCACCGGACTCCAGGGCGTTGAAGATCTCGTCCATCACATAGGCCTTCACCATGGGACGCTGGTTCATCAGCTCCTGGAGGGCCTGGTCCCACTGGGCCTGGTCGGTGGTGTTCACGTCAATGCCCAGCTTATACATGGCGGTGCCGAAGGCGTCCCGGGAGTTGTTGAACTGGAGGATGGAACCGGCGTATTTGTCGTTCCACATCAGGTCCCAGCCGCCCACGTCGGCGGCGTCCACCTTGTTGGCGTCGTAGATGATGCCCACCACGCCGTAGGTGTAGGGGACGGAGAACTGGTCATCGGGGTCATAGTACAGGCCCTGGAACTGGGAGTCGATATACTGGTAGTTGGGGATGTTGTCAAAGTTCAGGGGCAGGAGCATGTCCTCGTCCTTGAGCCGGGCGATCATGTAGTCCGAGGGGATGATCACGTCGTAGCTCACGGCGCCGCTCTTCAGCTTGGCGTACATGTCCTCGTTGCTGGCGTAGGTGGAGTAGTTCACCTTGACCTTCTGGCCGTACTCGGCCTCGTACCAGGCCTCGAAGGCCTTGATGGTATCCAGGGAGCCGTCGGAGCCGTCGGAAATATATTCGCCCCAGTTGTACACGTTCAGGGTCAGGGTGTCGGAGCCGCCGCAGCCGGTGAGGCACAGACCGAGGGCCGCCACCAGAGCCAGGACGAGAGCAAGGGTTCTTTTCATAGGGTATCCTCCTTTTCGTTGTCTCTTTTCTCTTGTGTTGCTATTCTAACCGCTGTCGCGGTGGGAATACGGGGGATCAGGCGCCGGACCGCTTTTTTCTCCGCCGCTCCCGCCGGGCCTGCTTTTCCTCGTCGTCCACATCAGCCAGGTTGGACAGGAGGAGCAGGGCCAGGATGGCGAAGAAGATCAGGGTGGCCAGGGCGTACATCTTGGGGGTGACCGTCTTCTTGGTCATGCTGTAGATGCGGATGGGCAGGGTCTCAAAGCCATTGCCTGCGGTGAAGTAACTGATCACGAAGTCATCCAGGGATAGGGTAAAGGCCATGATGAGACCGGTGAGGATGCCGGGGAAAATCTCCGGCAGCTCCACCTTCAAGAAGGCCCGGAAGGGGGTGCAGCCCAGGTCCATGGCGGCCTCCGGCAGGGACTTGTCCATCTGCCGCAGCTTGGGCAGCACCTGGAGGATCACATAGGGCAGGCAGAAGGTGATGTGGGCGATGAGCATGGTCCAGAAGTTCAGGCTGGTCCCCAGGCCGATGAGCCGGCCGGCAAAGACGAACATCAGCATCAGGGAGATACCGGTGATGATGTCCGGGTTCACCATGGGGATGTTGGTGACGGTGTTCATGGCGGCCTTCATGAATTTGCTGCGGAGCTTGTTGATGCCCACGGCGGCGGCGGTGCCCATGATGGTAGAGAGGATGGAGGCGCACAGAGCCAGCACCAGGGTGTTTTTCAGCGCCCCCAGGGTGTTGGTGTCGTGGAAGAGCTCCTTGTACCAGTACAGGGAGAAGCCGGAGAAGACCGACAGGCTGTTGCCTTCGTTGAAGGAGAAGACCAGCAGGATGGCGATGGGGGCGAAGAGGAAGAGGAAGATGAGGGCGGTATAGAGCTTGGCAATGGGTTTCATTTACACGCCTCCTTCCACGTGACGGTTGGTGAGGACCCGCATGAGGCCCATGCAGACCAGCAGGACCACCATGAGGATAAAGGCCATGGCAGCGGCGAAGTGAAGGTTGTTGGCCACATACTGCCCCTCGATGGCGTCACCGATGAGGAAGAATTTGCCGTCGCCCAGCTTTTGGGAGATATAGAAGGTGCTGATGGAGGGGATGAGCACCATGGTGATGCCGTTGATGACGCCGGGGAGGCTCAGGGGCCAGATGACCCGGCGCAGGACACCGGCGCTGCTGCACCCCAGATCCCGGGCGGCCTCGATGAGCTTGGTGTCCATCTTGGCCATGATGGAGTACAGGGGGAGGACCATGTAGGGGAAGTAGTCATAGACCATGCCGATGACCACGGCGGCCTCGGTGCCGATGATGTGGATCCCCGGCAGATGGAGGAGGGAGAGGAAGTTGTTCAGAATACCCGTGTCCTGGAGGATGGTCATCCAGGCGTAGGTGCGGATGAGGAAGTTCATCCACATGGGGATCATGATGATGGTCATGAAGGTTTTCTGCACCTTTTCCTCCGCCCGGGCCATGATATAGGCCAGGGGATAGGCCATCACCAGACAGATGAGGGTGGAGATGACAGCCAGCTTCAGGGACCGCCAGAAGATCACCAGATAGGTGCGGACCTCCTGGGTGGAGCCGTCGTCCTGCATCACCTGGGAGGTGGCGGTGAAGAACCGCTGGATGTTCTCCAGGGTGAACTGGAAGTTGTTGTCAGTGAAGGCGTAGTAGGCCACGAAGACCAGGGGCACCAGAATGAAGAGGACCGCCCACAGAGAGTAGGGGCCCAGGGCCGCGTGGTCTGCCCAGGCGATGCTGCGCTCCTCCCGGGTCAGCTTGTTTTTCATGCCTCGTCCTCCTCTGCTTCTGCGTCGGACAGCTCCTCCAGCTCGTTGGAGAAGGAGGAGTAGTCCCCGTACAGGTCGGAGTATTCGGACTTTTTCATGATGTGGATGGCATCGGGCTCCAGCTGGATGCCGATCTTCTCGTCCACGTCCACGAAGTCGGTGGTCTGGACCATCCACTTGAAGCCGCCCACATCCACGATGATCTCATAGTGGACCCCCATGAAGGTGACCGAAGTGACCACGCCGGTGAGCTTGCCCTGCTCCACCGGCACGAAGTCCACGTCCTCGGGGCGGATGACCACGTCCACCTGCTCGTTTTTTCCAAAGTCCTTGTCCAGGCAGTCGAAGACCTGACCGGCAAAGCGAACCTTGAAGTCCTCCAGCATGACGCCGTCCAGAATGTTGCTCTCCCCGATGAAATCGGCCACGAAGGCGTTCACCGGCTCGTTGTAGATGTCCACGGGGGTGCCGATCTGGTGGATCCTGCCCTCGGACATGACCACCACCGTGTCGGACATGGACAGGGCCTCCTCCTGGTCGTGGGTGACGAAGATGAAGGTGATGCCGGTCTGCTTCTGGATCTTTTTCAGCTCCACCTGCATGTCCTTTCGGAGCTTCAGGTCCAGAGCACCCAGGGGCTCGTCCAGTAGGAGGACCCGGGGCTGGGCCACCAGGGCCCGGGCGATGGCAACCCGCTGCTGCTGGCCGCCGGAGAGCCGGGTGACGCTGCGCTTTTCAAAGCCCTTCAGGGCCACCAGGGAGAGCATCTCATGGACCCGCTCCTCGATCTCTGCCTTGGGGACTTTTTTCTCCCGGAGGGGGAAGGCTACGTTCTCAAAGACGTTCAGGTGTGGGAAGAGGGCGTACTTCTGAAAGACGGTGTTCACATGGCGCTTGTGGGCGGGGACGTCGTTGATGCGCTCCCCCAGGAAGATCACATCCCCCTCGTCGGGGGACTCAAAGCCGCCGATGAGCCGCAGAAGGGTGGTCTTGCCGCAGCCGGAGGGACCCAGCAGGGTGAGGAACTCGTTGTCGTAAATATCCAGGTCGATGTTTTTCAAGACGGGCTGCTCGCCGTCGAAGGATTTGGTGATGTTTTTCAGCTCAATGATTTTTTTCATGGGAGCATCCCTCCAAAAAACAAAAAAGTGACTGTGATGCTTGTCGCATACAGTCACTTGGAGATACCACAAATGAAGTCACTTCTATTGTGGGAATCGATGAGTATGAGAGTCTATATAGCAAAGAAACTTACTTTTACTACTCTTATTGATCATTTCACAAGTTTGTATGCTCGAAAGCAATGGTTTATAGTTACCAACTTATAAAACTTGGGCTTTTAACCCAATCAATAAGGCAACAGAAGTTGCCGCCGCATCATGCGGAGCTCGGCATTCGACCCGGCTGTCCGTGTGGCCTTGGCTGGCGGGAACGGGGACGCCCCCGGTCAGCGGTCGTGTCTTGCTTTGGAAAGACTCAACATCCTGTTTTCCAAATAGAAGAGTAGAGTTATTCTAGCAGAAATAAAGTGTCCTGTCAACAGGGACAGAAAAAAGTCGAGGGGGATTTGCGCCAAGATTTGACAGATTCCGACGGGCGTGCTAAAAACTGAGTGCGGATACAGGTACTGCAGCAACGGCAGGCGGTTTCAGCCACACCCTCCGAAAGGAGGTGAGGCCATGCCCGTTACGATTACGTTACACATCTTCGGATGTACGGTAACGATCCGTATAAAAAGGGGAAACCGCCACTCGGCCAAGTGACGGTTTCTAAATACATCATTTAGCTAAACCAAAATTGGACTGAAACCGCTTGCCGCAGTTCCTGTATCCTTATTATATACAGATATCCTCTGCCTGTCAAGGCAAACCCCTCAATCCACGGTGACGCCGGGGAAGTATTCCTCCACGAAGTCCACGGTCTGGATGGTCCAGGTCCTGCCCCGGAGGTGGTCCAGGCAGCCCGCGTCGGTGGGGAAGGGGAAGGAGAGCTTATAGGAGTACAGGGCCTGCCCCCCTGTGCGGCCCAGACGCTTGTTGTCCCGCTCCCGGCCGTACTTGCCGTCCCCCAGGAGGGGATGGCCGGCGGCGGCCAGCTGGGCGCGGATCTGATGGGTGCGGCCGGTGATGAGGCGGCACTCCACCAGGGACAGGCCGTTTCGTTTGGCCAGGGTCCGGTAGAGGGTCACGGCGGTGCGGCCGCCGGTCACGGGCCGGTTGTGGACCGAGACCTGCTTCTTCGCCTCGTCTTTGACCAGAAAGTTCTCCAGCTTTCCCTCCGGGGGATTCAGGGAACCCAGAGCGATGCAGAGGTAGGACTTTTCGATCTCCCGGTCCCGGATCTTCTGGTTCATGATCCGCAGGGTCTCGGCGTTCTTGGCGGCGATGACGATGCCGCCGGTGTTCCGGTCGATGCGGTTGCACAGGGCGGGGGCGAAGGAGTTCTCCCAGTAGGGGGACCACTCCTTCTTTTGATAAAGGTAGGCCTGGATGTGGGTGAGGAGGGTGTTGACCCGCTCATTCTCGTCGGGGTGGACCACCATGCCCGGCCGCTTGTTCAGCAGCAGCAGGTTCTCGTCCTCGTAGACGATGTCCAGCTGGGGCTTGAAGACCGACAGGAAGGCGTTTTCCGGGGTGGGCCGGTCGAAGAACTCGTCGTTGATATAGAGCTGGAGAAGATCCCCCTTCTGGAGGCGGGTGTCCCGCTTGGCCCCCTTTCCATTGAGCTTCACCCGCTTGATGCGGATGTACTTCTGGGCCAGGGGAGCCGGGAGGAGGGGAAGGGTCTTGCTGAGCCAGCGGTCCAGCCGCTGTCCGGCGTCGTTGCCGCCAATGGTAAATTCCCGCATAGTTGGGTCCGCCTTTCTCTGTCTTTTTCGGTCTTGCCACTTGTCATCGCCGGGGATTCGGTGTATACTACATCAAGTGGCCTGATGCGAGAGTATTATACCACAGATTTGAAAAAAATGAAGAAAGTATTTGACAAGCGGGTTCTTTTTTGCTAAAATGCTTTCTGTACCATGTGAGGATTGTGCTATGCGACTGAATCTGAGAGAGATCATCCATGTACCCGGAGCCAGTGTTCCCTTTGATTTTACTCTTGATCTGACCCAAGAGGACTTCTTTGGCGAGCACCCCATCACCCGACCCGTCCATGTGGAGGGCGCGGTGAAGAACATCGCCGATGTTCTGGTTCTGGAAGGTCAGGCGTCGTCCCTTCTGGACTACACCTGCGACCGGTGTATGGGCGGATTCAGCCGGGAGAAGGTCGTCAGGCTTTCTTTCCTTCTGGCCGAAGAACTGGAGGGGGAAGAAGACGGTGACATCGTTCTTCTGGACGACGGCGAGATCGACGTCGGTGATTTAGCCTACACGGCCTTTATCCTTGATATGGACACAAAACACTTATGCTCAGAAGACTGCAAGGGGCTTTGCTCCGGCTGCGGCGCCAACCTGAACCAGGAGCCCTGCCGGTGCAAAAAGCAGGCCGATCCCAGATGGGCCGCTCTCGAGCAGCTACTTAATAAAACTGAGTAGTAACCACTAACCAAGTGCCCGAAAGGGCATCACCAAGGAGGTGTCTCGAAATGGCGGTTCCGAAGAGTAAAGTCTCTAAGCAGAGACGCGATAAGCGGCGTGCCAACTGGAAGCTGGCAGCTCCCGCAGTCACGACCTGCCCCAAGTGCGGTGCATATCGGCTGCCCCACCGGCTGTGCAAGGCCTGCATGACCTATGACGGCAAGGTGTTCGGCCAGGTTCAGCAGGAGAACTGATAAGAAAAAGAAGAGGGGATCGCCCCTCTTTCTTTTTTTGTCCGGGAAATTTTTTCCCTGGAAAAAATGCGCAAAGAGAAGGAGGCGGCGCCATGTCTCTCACCGTCATCAAGTCGGTGGCCCCCGGCAGTCCGGCCCACCGGGCGGGTCTGCACCCCGGGGAGACCCTGGAGGCCATCAACGGCCAGCGTATTGTGGACGTGCTGGATTACAAATACTATGCCTACGACCCGGAGCTGGAGCTTACCCTCAAGGAGGGGGAGGACCGGCGCACGGTCTCCATCACCAAGGACGTGGGGGAGGACCTGGGCCTGGAGTTCGAGACCTACCTTATGGACAGGGCCCGGTCCTGCGCCAACAAGTGCGTCTTCTGCTTCGTGGACCAGCTGCCCAAGGGGATGCGGGACTCCTTATACTTTAAGGATGACGACGCCCGGCTGTCCTTCCTCCTGGGCAACTATATCACCCTGACCAACTTAAGCCGCCGGGAGCTTCAGCGGATCTGCGACCTGCACATCTCTCCCATCAATCTCTCCGTCCACGCCACTGACCCGGAGGTGCGGAAAATGCTTCTGGGCAGCCGTCGGGGAGGGGAGATCATGGAGATCATGCACCGGTTCGCCCAGGCGGGGATCGTCATGAACTGCCAGATCGTCTCCTGCCCCGGTCTGAACGACGGGGAGGTCCTCCAGAAGAGCATGGAGGACCTGGCGGCCCTGTACCCCCAGGTGAAGAGCGTGTCGGTGGTCCCCGTGGGCCTCACCCGCCACCGGGAGGGCCTGTATCCCCTGCAGCCCTACACCAGGGAGACCGCCGCGGCGGTGGTGCAGCAGGTGGAGGCCTACGCGGACCAGTGCCTGGAGCAGACCGGCAGCCGGATCTTCTGGTGCTCCGACGAGTTCTATATCCAGGGCGGGCTGCCTCTGCCTGAGGATGAATATTACGAAGAGTATACCCAGCTGGACAACGGCGTGGGGATGCTGCGGCTGCTGGAGGTGGAGTGCATGGGGGCCTGTTTGGGGGCGCCGGAGAATATCCCGGTGGAGCCCTTCTCCATCGCCACCGGCGTGGCTGCCGCCCCTTATCTGCGAGAAATCATTGACAGGGCGGCGGCAAAATGTCATACTGAATTGGACTATCAGGTCTATCCCATCGTCAACCGGTTCTTTGGGGAGACCGTCACCGTGGCGGGACTCCTCACCGGCGGGGACCTGATGGAGCAACTAAAGGGGAAGAACCTGGGGACCCGGCTTCTCATTGCCCAGAACATGCTCCGCCACGGAGAGACCGTCTTCTTGGACGACGTGACCCTGGAGGAGCTTTCCGAGGCCTTGGGAGTTCCGGTGATTCCCGTACCCCAGGACGGCTTCGATCTCTTTGAGGCAGTTTTTGGCTGCTAAGGCTTCCCCTGATGGTAGGGGCGCTTCACGAAGCGCCCGAAAAGCATACGCGTAGGATATAGCAGGCGGCGGGCGATTCAGGAATTGCCCCTACGACATGGTCTGTTGCCTGCAAATACAAAATGTATATATTTTAGGAGGTGCAACTATGTCCAAACCTCTTGTGGCCATCGTAGGCCGGCCCAATGTGGGCAAATCCATGCTGTTCAACAAACTGGTGGGCCGCCGGCTCTCCATCGTGGAGGACACCCCCGGCGTCACCCGGGACCGCCTTTACGCCGAGTGCGAGTGGAGAGGCCGTACCTTTGATATCGTGGACACCGGCGGTATCGAGCCCGGAACCACCACCGAGATCCTGTCCTTCATGCGGAAGCAGGCGGAGATTGCCATCTCCCACGCCAACGTCATCGTCTTTGTGTGTGACATCAAGACCGGCCTCACCGCCGCCGACCAGGACGTGGCCAACATGCTCCTGAAGGCCCGGAAGCCGGTGGTGCTGGCGGTGAACAAGATGGACCAGGTGGGCATGACCAACCCGGACATCTTTGAGTTCTACAACCTGGGTCTGGGAGATCCCATCGCCGTCTCCGCCGTCCACGGTCACGGCACCGGCGACCTGCTGGACGCCTGTTTTGAGCACTTCCCCGAGGAAGAGGAGGAGGAAGAGGAGACCGACATCGTCAAGGTGGCGGTCATCGGCAAGCCCAACGTGGGCAAGTCCTCCCTCATCAACCGGATTTTGGGGGAGGAGCGGGTCATCGTCTCCAACATGGCCGGCACCACCCGGGACGCGGTGGACAGCTATTTTGAAAACGAGGAGGGCAAGTTCCTCTTCATCGACACCGCCGGTATGCGGAAGAAGTCCAAGGTCAACGACCAGATCGAGAAGTTTTCCGTCCTTCGGGCGGCCATGGCCATCGAGCGGGCCGATGTTTGTCTCATCCTCATCGACGCCAACGAGGGTGTCACCGAGCAGGACACCAAGGTGGCCGGCATGGCCCACGAGGCCGGCAAGGCCTGCATCATCGTGGTGAACAAGTGGGACGCCATCGAGAAGGACGACAAAACCATGGCCCGGATGCGGGAGGACATCCGCCGGGACCTGGCCTACATGACCTACGCCCCCATCCTGTTCATCTCTGCCCTGACCGGACAGCGGGTCCCCCGGCTGTTCCAGCTCATCAAATATGTGGACGACCAGGCCTCCATGCGCATCACCACCGGTATGCTCAACAGCCTGCTGGCCGACGCCACCGCCCGGGTCCAGCCCCCCTCCGACAAGGGACGCCGGCTGAAGATCTACTATATGACCCAGGCGGGAACCCGGCCCCCTCACTTCGTCTGCTTCTGCAACGACGCCAAGCTTTTCCACTTCTCCTATCAAAGATATATCGAAAACCAGATCCGCAACACCTTCGGTCTGGAGGGGACCCCCATCCGGCTGACCGTCCGGCAGCGGGGAGATAAGGGGGAGTGATGGATGCCGGTTCATTTCTCTGAGTGGGTCCTCTACTTCTTTACTACCCTGCTCCTGCCAGCGGCCATCGCCTACCTCTGCGGCTGCTTCAACGGGGCGGTCATCGTCTCCAAGTATATCCTCCGGGACGACGTCCGGGACCACGGCAGCGGCAACGCGGGGCTGACCAACTTCCACCGGACCTTCGGGGGCGGCCTGACCTTTGTGGTCATCCTCACCGATGTGCTCAAGGCGGTGGCTGCGGTGCTCATTGTCTCGGCCATGCTGGGGTGGACGGACTTTGCCAAATACTGGGCGGGTCTGTTCTGCCTGCTGGGCCACATGTTCCCCTGCATGTTCCACTTCCGGGGCGGGAAGGGGATCCTCTCCGGCGGCACCATCGCCATTATGATCGACTGGCGGGTGGCTCTGGTGGTCTGGGGCGGCTTTCTGATCCTGGCCGTCCTCACCCGGTATGTGTCCCTGGGCTCCTGCTGGGCCGGGGCGTCCTTCCCCTTCGCTACCTGGTTTGTGTACCATCAGGTGGTCCTGCTGGTGCTGGCCATCCTTATCGGTGGTCTGATCCTGTACAAACACCGGGAGAACATCAAGCGGCTTCTGGCAGGCAATGAGAGTAAATTTTCCCTGCATAAGAAGAAGGAGGGAAGTCAATGAAAGTTACAGTTCTCGGCTCCGGCGGCTGGGGGACCGCCCTGGCCATGGTGCTGGCGGAAAACGGCCACGCCGTGACCCTGTGGTCCTTCCTGGAGGAAGAGTCCCGCACCCTGCGGGAGACCGGGGAGAACCCCCTCCTGCCGGGGGTAAAGCTCCCCGACAGCATCACCTATACCTGGAACCTGGCCTGCGTCCGGGGGACTGAGGTGGTGGTCATGGCCACCCCCTCCTTCGGCGTGCGGTCCACGGCGGAGCAGATCAAGGAATATCTCACCCCGGACATGACCCTGGTGTCGGTGTCCAAGGGCATTGAGAAGGGGACCTCCCTGCGGCTGACCCAGGTGATCCAGGAGGTCACCGGCGGCATCTGCCCGGTGGTGGCCCTGTCCGGTCCCTCCCACGCCGAGGAGGTGGCCCGCCGGGTCCCCACGGCGGTGGTCTCCGCCTGCCCCGACCGGGCGGCGGCAGAGAAGATCCAGGACCTCTTTCTCAACGAGCGGTTCCGGGTCTATAGTTCCTCCGATATTGTCGGTGTGGAGCTGGGGGCCGCCCTGAAAAACGTAATGGCTCTGTGCTCCGGCGTGGTCACCGGCATGGGCTACGGGGACAACACCAAGGCCATGCTCATGACCCGTGGCCTGACCGAGATCGCCCGCCTGGGGGTGGCCCTGGGGGGCCGGAAGGACACCTTTGCCGGTCTGGCCGGCATGGGGGACCTGATCGTCACCTGTACCTCCCTGAACTCCAGAAACTACCGGGCCGGCATCCTCATCGGCCAGGGGAGCCCCGTCCAGGAGGCCATCGAGAAGATCGGTGCTGTGGTGGAGGGCTACTACGCCGTGGACTCCGCCCGGGAGCTGGCCGGGATCGTGGGGGTGGAGATGCCCATCACCCAGGCGGCCTATCAGGTCCTCTACGAGGGAAGACAGCCCGAGGAGGTCCTGAAGGAGCTCATGAAGCGGAAAAAGGGCCACGAGACCGAGGAGGGCTGGATCTAATCCAGGGGACACTCAGGAGAAAAAATTGCGTTTTTTCAAAAAAATTAGAAAAGGTACTTGCATTTTTCTCACTTTTCTGCTACTATACTAACCGATGCTTTTTAGATATCAATGCACTGCTTTTTGCGGTGTAATCATAAACCAGCGAGGAGGTTCAAGCGAATGGCTAAATGTGATTTTTGTAACAAGGGCGTTGTCTTCGGCATTCAGGTTTCCCACTCCCACCGCCGCTCCAATCGTCCCTGGAAGCCCAACGTCAAGCGTGTGAAGGCGATTGTCAACGGCTCTCCCAAGCACGTCTATGTGTGCACTCATTGCCTCCGTTCTGGCAAAGTCACCCGCGCTGTCTGATTGACATGACTGCAACCAAAAGAGCACAGACTTCGGTCTGTGCTCTTTTCTTGTGCGGAAGTTGTTATGACTGCCAAAAGAGAGGCCGATGGGAAGCCCTTCGACCTGTCTTGCCAAAGGGCAAGATAGGTGATATAATAAAATCTAACATTTTGCAGACGGAACACACCGCAGAAAAGGAGGAATCCCCGTGGCAGTATCCCAGTCGTCCATCAAGCTGACCAAGCTGGTCGAGCGGTTTGAGCTGGAAGTGCTCAACCCCGGCAAAAACTATGACCGGTGCCTCATCCGGGAGGATGACATCAACCGGCCCGCCCTGCAGATCCTGGGCTTCTTTGAATACTTCAACCCCAACCGCATCCAGGTCCTGGGCAAGGTGGAGTGGACCTACCTGAGCAACCAGCCGGAGGAGGAGCGCCGCCAGTGCTTCGACGCCTTCTTCCGCAAGCCCATCCCCGCCCTGATCCTCACCCGTAACCTGGAGCCCTTCCCGGAGCTGATGGAGATGGCCATCAAGTACAAGCGGACCATCCTGCGCAGCAAGGAAGCCACCTCCCTCTTTATTCCCACCCTCCAGACCACCCTTCAGGCCACCCTGTCTCCCCGGATCACCCGCCACGGCGTTCTGCTGGACGTCTACGGCGAGGGCGTGCTCATCATGGGTGAGTCCGGCGTGGGCAAGAGCGAGACCGCTGTGGAGCTCATCAAGCGCGGTCACCGGCTGGTGGCCGACGACGCGGTGGAGATCCGCCACCTGGGTCCCATGCTGGTGGGCAGCGCCCCAGAGCTCATCCGCCACTATATCGAGCTGCGGGGCATCGGCATCGTGGACGTCCGCCAGCTCTTCGGCATGTCGGCCATCAAGGAGGACAAGGAGATCGACCTGGTGGTCAACCTGGAGCCCTGGAACGAGAACACCTTCTATGACCGCCTGGGCACCAACGAGGAGTTCACCACCATTCTGGATATGAAGGTCCCCGTCATCACCATCCCCGTAAAGCCCGGCCGGAACCTGGCCGTCATCGTGGAGGTGGCCGCCATGAACAACCGTAACAAGCGCATGGGCTGCAACGCCGCCAAGGAGTTCTCCGCCCAGCTGGACGCCCACTTTGAGCAAATGCTCCAGGAGTCCCAGCTGGACGCCGCCGACGACTATGACGAGTACGACGATCTGACCTACACTGAAGAGGATTGAGCTGCCAGTCACGGTATAGGGAAACCGGAAAAGAAGTGGAGAAAACGAACCTGCGCCATATCATCTGAAAGGTCGGCGCCCTGATGCCCTATTGCAGCGTGTCCGGCAGACCACGTTGCCCTGCTGCACGGTCTGGTACCATGGGTTTCAAAAAGCGTGGGAGAAAAAAAGAGTGGAAATGAAAAGCCGCCGGGGTGACCCGGCGGCTTTTTGAAACCATATATTTGCTTAGTCGAACAGAGTCTTGGACAGGACGATCTTCTGGACCTCGCTGGTGCCCTCATAGATCTGGGTGATCTTGGCGTCGCGCATCAGGCGCTCCACATGATACTCCTTCATGTAGCCGTTGCCGCCCATCATCTGGACTGCGTCGGTGGCCACGCGCATAGCGGTCTCAGCGGCGATCAGCTTAGCCTTGGCAGCGGACTGGGAGAAGGGCTTGTGGTCGTCCTTGTCGCAGGCTGCCTTGTAGACCATGTACTTGGCCATCTCGATCTGGTTGGCCATATCCACCATACGGAAGGCCAGGTGCTGGTTCTTGTAGATGGGCTTCTTGAACTGCTCACGCTGCTTCATGTACTGACGAGCGATCTCGAAGGCGCCCTCGGCGATGCCCAGAGCCTGGGATGCGATGCCGATGCGGCCGCCGTCCAGGGTCTTCATAGCGGTGGCAAAGCCCTTGCCGGGGGTGGAGATCATGTTGCCCACGGGGATGCGGACGTTATCGAAGTACAGCTCGCTGACCATGGCGCTGCGGATACCCATGGTGTTGTGACGGGCGCCGATGGAGAAGCCGGGAGTGTTTCTCTCCACGATGAAGGTAGCCATGCTCTTGGGGCCCATCTCGTGGTCGGTGAGAGCGTAGACAGCATAGTAGTCGGACAGAGGACCGTTGGTGATGAAGCACTTGCTGCCGTTGATGACGAACTCGTCGCCCTGACGCTCTGCGAAGGTCTTCATGCCGCTGACGTCGGAGCCTGCGGTGGGCTCAGTCAGGCCGAAGGAGCCGAAGTGGCCGTCACGCATGACGGGGGGCATCCAGCGCTTGAGCTGCTCGTCGGTGGCTTCGGAGAAGTACAGGGAGCCGCCGTACAGGGAGGTGGAAACAGAGAAAGAAACAGACAGGGAGGGATCGACCTTGGAGATCTCCTCGATCGCCAGGGCATACTCCATGTAGCCCAGGCCCTGACCGCCGTATTCCTTTGCATAGGGCAGACCGATGAAGCCCATCTTGGACATTTCCTTGTACAGATCCACGTTGTACTCGCGGGATTCGTCACGCTCGATCACGCCGGGGAGAACCTTCTTCTCGGTGAATTCACGAGCCATCTTCTGGATCGACAGTTGCTGTTCGTTCAGTTCAAAATTCATAAAAGTGTCTCCTTTTTTGCATTGGTAAAAACCAACTGGCCTGCTTGACTGAAAGCGCTGTCCTGTGACAGATGTTTCGACATTCGTTTCCGGCCAAGGACAAATTGTACGATATCACTTTAACACAGGAAATGACGGAAATCAACGATTGTTTCGGTGTTTTTTGGTGAAAATGGAAAGACTTTTTCAGAAACAAGCTTTTGAATATTATATTATGCAACAAAGTCGTTATTTTGAAAGGATAATTAAAATAAAAAAAGGAACGACAGCGATTTCCCAGGTCGCTGCCGTTCTTTTTCAAAAGAGAGAAAAGAGAGAGAAAAGAGAGTGTGTAAGTTAAGTCAGAAGTGATTTTGTTCTCTGCTGCTTACAGGTCATATCCTACCGGAGAATTGTGACCAGAATATTGGAATGATGTAACCAAATTATGAATTTGATTTCCAAATTGTAAACAAATTTCCTCCCTCTCTCAAAGGGGTCAGGAGCCGCTGGACACGATGCCCCGGGTCACGGCATTCTGGTAGTTGTGCCAGGCGGTGAAGAGGTCCATCCGGGCTGATTCCAGGTCCCGTCTGGCGCTCTCCAGGGTGTCCCTGGCGTCGGCCAGGGCATTGGCCGAGAGATTGCCCAGCTGGTACTTGAGCTCCTGGGCCTGATAGACCTGGGTCTCGTAGTCCAGGTTGGTCTCGGCGGTGGTGTACTTGACCAGGGCGGGGGTGAGTTGGTTGTAGAGATTCCGGAAGGACACCTCAAAGCTCTGGACGGCAGACTTCTGGGAGAGCACGGCGGACTCATAGGTGTGCTGAGCCATCTTATACTGATAGCTGTTCTTGCCCTCCTCCTTCCGGGCGTCCTCCATGTCCTCCTCTGCGTCCTCCACGGTGCGGGCGGCAGAGTAGAGGCTGTAGCTGGCCTCCTTGGCCTTCTCCAGGTCCTTGGTGTAGGAAAGGGCGGCAATGTCGTCGGCGGTCACTGCGGGCAGTGCGGCCAGGTTCATTTCGCCGGTGATGGGCTCCCCCAGCAGGGATTGGAGGGAGGAGTACAGGGAGGACAAAGTAACGTCCAGGTTTTTCGCGTTGGTGTTCAGTGCGCCGACGCCGTTCTTCACCTGGGTGAGGGTGAGCCGGGAGATCTGGCCCCGCTCATAGCGGAGTTCCATCTCGGCCACGGTGCGGTCCAGGGCGGCCATGCCCTCCTCCAGGGCCTTCCCCTGAAGCTGAATGGAGAGGATGGTGAGATAGAGGGATTCTGCCCCGGCGACGATTTGGTCCACGGAGGACGCGATCTGCCGCTTGGTGTCGGGGAGGGTCTTTTCGTTGTATTCCTTCTTCTGCTCCTTCAGGTCATCCAGCTGGTCCTCCATGGATTCCAGGGTGGATTCCAGGCTCTTTACGCTGAAGTCCATGTAGGTCAGTTGCGCGAGCTTTTCAATGCCGTCTGTGATACCCGCTCCGATTCCTGTGCCTGTCCCTCCGGCGGTCCCTGAGACTGTGCCGCCGTCTGGGGCTGTAGGCGGGATGACAGGGGTCGCCAGGGCGTCAAAGGCACTGCTGAGACCGGCTTTGACAGTGCTGATCTTGCTGAGGTTGCTTTTCATCAGGTCGATCTGATCCTCCATCTCCTCGATGCCGTCTTCCATCTCGTCGATGACCTTGTCCCAGTTCATTGCCTCCATGGAGGCGATGGTCTCTTCCAAGGACTGAACAGTGAGATTGTTGGCCCGGACCCTTCGGTCGATCTGGTCGAAGGACAGCGTCTCGTACACGGGGGTCACGGCCCATTCGTGGCTGACGGCGGATTTGGGCTGGTTGCTGCCCACCCGGGCTGCTGCGGCGGTGACGCTGGTGGACAGGAGCATG
Organism: Bacillota bacterium; assembly: GCA_030535235.1. GTDB lineage: Bacteria > Bacillota > Clostridia > Oscillospirales > Oscillospiraceae > Evtepia. The sequence continues at coordinate 70,524 of JAUNCL010000003.1, read as the reverse complement.
GTTCCGGCCAGACAGAGAGACAGGATTCGTGTTTTCATAAAAAGTCCTCCCAGGGGTAGATTGTTAGAATACGTACTAAATTTTAGCACACCTGCCCCCGGGAAGTATGAACAATGTGTGAATTGAAGCAAAAACACCCAGGCTGACCGTCAGCCCCTTGTTAAAGGGGTTCGTCGTCGGGGCCCTCCTCTTCCCCCTCCTGGTCCAGCAGCTCCAGGGCGGAGACCGAAATCTCAAAGGCCGTCCGCTCCTGGGTCTGGTCCCCGATGGTTTTCAGGTAGGTACGGCTCTGGAGCCGGCCCTCCAGCGCCAGGGAATCCCCCGTCCGGAGCTGGGCGCAGGACAGGGCCAGTCTGCCCCAGGTGATGCAGGGCAGATAGTCCGCCCGCCGGTACTTCCGGTTCACCGCCAGCAGCAGGTCGCAGATGTCCCGGCCCAGGGGGGTCCGCCGCAGGACCGGGTCCTTGCACAGGGTCCCCGTGAGAAGGACCTGGTTGCAGGGGTCTCCCTGGCCGGGGACCACCGAGCGGGCCAGCACCGTGATAATCAGCCGGTTGCCCACGCCGCTGCGGTTGTTGAAGGACCGGACCTGTCCGGTGACCTCCAGGTAGTCTCCCGGCTGGGGAAGGGGGGCCTCCCCCGGGGAGAGCAAGATGTTGACCAGGTCCTCCCGTCCCGACAGACGGGGGACCGCTAGGGGGAACCGGTAAAAATCGATGCCGTGGACCCGGTGGGAAAATTCCGCCGCGCCGGCCACGGTCCCCCGCAGGACCACCCGGTTTTCCTTTTGTTCCATGTCAGACCGCCTCCAATGGTAATATGCTGGAGCCTATGCGGTCCGGTGGGACGAATATGCCCGATTTCAGGCGGTCAGCCCAGAGCCACATCCAGGACCATCATGATGGAGAAGCCCACCAGGGTGAAGAGGGCCATCCAGTCCTTGTTCTCGTTGGTCTGACTCTCGGGAATCAGCTCCTCCACCACCACATAAATCATGGCCCCGGCGGCGAAGGCCAGCAGGAAGGGAAGGCAGGTATGGACCTTCAGCACCAGCAGGGCGCCCAGGAACCCGGCGATGGGCTCGGCGATGCCGCTGATCTGGCCGTAAAAAAAGGCCTGACGCCGGGTGCAGCCCTCCCGACGGAGGGGGACGCTGACCGCCATACCCTCGGGCAGGTTCTGCAGGCCGATGCCCAGGGCCAGCACCCAGGCGCTCATGAGGGTGCTGCCCTCCAGGCCGTAGGCCACCGAGCCGAAGGCCACGCCGATGGCCATACCCTCGGGGATGTTATGGAGGGTGATGGAGAAGAGAAGCAGGGCGCTGCGCTTGCGCCCCCGGGGATCCACGGACAGACCGATCTGGGTCAGCAGAGCCCGCCGGGCCTGGAGCCGGGTGAAGAACCGGTCCCCTAAAAAGAGCAGCACGCCGCCCCCCAAAAAGCCCACCAGGGCGATGAGCCAGGGGTTCAGGCCCAGCTCGCCGGACATCTCGATGGAGGGGGAGAGCAGGGACCAGAAGGAGGCCGCCACCATGACCCCGCCCGCCAGCCCCAGCATGGCGTCCATAAAGTTTCGGTTGGGTTTTCGGATGAAAAAGACCACGGCGGCCCCCAGGGCGGTGATCCCCCAGGTGATCAGTGTGGCCAGCAGTGCCTGGATCGGGTAGGGCAGTTGGGATACGACCGCAAGCATACAATTCCTCCTCAGGGTGGATTGCCCCCGGACAGGGGGACGCTCCATCCTATGCGGAGGATGGGGGAAGGGGTGACAAAAGGGGGAAAGAGAGCAGGAGAAAGGTTGACAAAACCTATCAAAACAATTAGAATTATGGGAAATGCTATGCGGAAGGGAGGGGCCGGTTCGTGTCTGAGAAAAAAGCGGCGGCCAAAGCGGCCTTTCCCCATACCATCCCCATCCTGACGGGGTTTCTGGTGATGGGGATGGCCTATGGAATCTATATGAAGGCGCTGGGGTTTTCCCCCGTGGCGCCCATCCTCATCAGTCTGTTTGTCTTTGCCGGGTCCATGCAGTTCGTGGCGGGCAGCGTGCTCACCGGCGTGTTCGCCCCGGTGAGTACCTTCCTCCTGACCCTGATGGTCAATGCCCGGCATCTGTTCTACGGCATCTCCATGCTGGAGAAGTACCGGGACCTGGGGTGGAAAAAATTCCCCACCATCTTCTGGATGTGCGACGAGACCTTTTCCGTCAATGTCTCCGCCGACATTCCCGAGGGGGTGGACAAGGGGTGGTTCTACTTTTTCGTGTCCCTCTTTGACTACACCTATTGGATCACCGGCACCATCCTGGGGGCGGTGCTGGGGCAGTTTATCCCCTTTGACACCACGGGGATAGACTTTGCCATGACCGCCCTGTTCATCGTCATCCTGGTGGGCCAGTGGGAGAAGGAGAAGAGCCATATCAGCACCCTGGGGGGCTTAGGCATTTCCTTGATGTGCCTGGTGATCTTCGGGGCGGACCACTTTATCGTGGCGTCCATGGTGGGCATCGTGCTGTTTCTGACCCTCCTGCGGCGGCCCATCGAGAGGAGGCTGGAGGAATGAGCAATTCACAACTGATCCTGACGGTCCTCCTCATTATGGGAGTCACCATGCTGACCCGGTTCCTCTCCTTCCTGGTCTTTCCGGCGGGGAAGGAGACCCCGGCCTTTATCCGGTACCTGGGCAAGGTCCTGCCGGCGGCGGCCATGGCCATGCTGGTGGTCTACTGCTATAAGGGCATCGACCTCACCGCCGGGAACCACGGTGCGCCGGAGCTCATCGCCGGTCTGGCGGTGGCGGCGATGCACAGGTGGAAGCACAGTATGCTCCTGTCCATCGGCGGCGGAACCGCCTTGTATCTTGTGCTCATCCATCTGGTGTTTTGATGGGACCCACGCCCTTGCGCCCAGCGTTGGGAATACAATCCACGCTGTCGTAGGGGCGCTTCATGAAGCGCCCGAAACGCAACAGTCTCCACCTGGGCGGGCGATTCGTGAATCGCCCCTACGAAATGCGACAATGGAGAAACGAACAACAATCCCCCGGTCGGATGACCGGGGGATTCGTTCGTTTATGGGGAATCAGTATTCCACGACGCCCTCGTAGACCAGCACGGCGTCGCCGGTGAGGAGGACTTCCTCGTCGGTGTAGTTGACGGTCAGGTCGCCGCCAACCAGCTTGACGGTGATGTCCTGGCCCTTCTTCAGGAAGCCGTTCTCGGTGGCCGCGATGACGGCGGCGCAGGCACCGGTGCCGCAGGCCACGGTCTCGCCGTTGCCCCGCTCATAGACCCGCATACGCAGGGTGTCGTCGTTGACGATGCGCACGAACTCGGTGTTGATGCGCTCGGGGAAGTAGGAGGCGTGCTCGAACTTGGGACCGATGGTCTCCAGGTCCAGGGAGGAGGGATCGTCACAGAAGACCACGCAGTGGGGGTTGCCGATGGAGGCGCAGGTGATGTTGTAGGTGCCGTCGGCGATCTCCACGGGCCGGTTGATGATGGTGTTGCCGGGCAGGGTGGTGGGCAGGCTGCTGGTGAGCAGGTCGGCCTTGCCCATGCCCACGCTGACGGTGTTGGCCTTGCCGTTGCGGATGTACAGCACCAGGCTGTTGATGCCGCCGGCAGTCTCGATGGTCATGTACTCCTTTCTGACAATGCCCTTGTCGTAGAGGTACTTGCCCACGCAGCGGATGCTGTTGCCGGCCATCTTGCCCTCGGTGCCGTCCCGGTTGAAGATACGCATCTTGGCGTCGGCCACGTCGGAGTTCTCAATGAGGACGATGCCGTAGCCGCCGATGCCGTAGTGCCGGTCGCAGACGCTGACGCACAGGGAGCCGGGGCTGGAGATCTTGCCCTCCCGGTTGTCGAAGAAAATGTAGTCGTTGCCGCAGCCCTGCATCTTGGCGAAGGGCAGGAGCTGCCGCTCCTTGCGCATGTTGTTCAGGTTCACCAGCTCGGTGTTGTTCAGGTGGAACTTGCTGGCCATCATGTCGGCCATGGCGTTGGCGGTGTCCAGGGAGGTGATGGAGGCGATGGAGTGGCGGATGGCCTCCCGGTGGAGCTCGATGTAGTCGGACAGGGTGTCGTCATACAGGGCGCCGGTGTAGATGATCAGGCCGATCTTGCCCTCCTCCATGAGCCGGTAGGCGTCGGTGCCGGGCAGGATGTGGGGGATCTCCGTGACCTGGATACCCAGGCTGCGGATGGTCTCGGCGGTGTCGTGGGTGGCGTACATGGGCATGTTCAGGTCGTCGAACTTCTTGGCCAGGCCCACCACCTCGGGCAGCTCGTGGTTCTCCACGCTGATGAGGACCCCCTTGCCGTTGTAGTGCCGGTATCCGGCGGCGGCCAGCCCCTTGAAGATGGCCTCGTTGAAGGTGCGGCCCAGGCCCAGGACCTCGCCGGTGGACTTCATCTCGGGGCCCAGCATGGAGTTGGCGTCGGTGATCTTCTCGAAGGAGAAGACGGGGACCTTGACGGCGTAGTAGGGGGGGATCTTCCACAGGCCGCTCTCGTAGCCCAGCTCCTTCAGGGTGGCGCCCATCATGATCTTGGTGGCCAGATCCACCATGGGGATGCCGGTGACCTTGGACAGGTAGGGGATGGTACGGGAGGCTCTGGGATTGACCTCGATGACGAAGAGCTCGCCCTGATAGATCAGGTACTGGATGTTCACCAGACCCTTGGTGCCCAGGGCCAGGGCAAGCTTCTGGGAGCAGTCCACCACCACCTGCATCATCTTGTCGGTGAGGGTGTAGGGGGGATAGACGGCGATGGAGTCGCCGGAGTGGACGCCGGCCCGCTCGATGTGCTCCATGATGCCGGGCATCAGCACATCCACGCCGTCGGAGATCACGTCCACCTCGATCTCGGTGCCGGGCATGTACTTATCCACCAGCACGTCGTTCTTGAAGCCGCCGGAGAGGATGACGTTCATGTACTTCTCCACGTCGCCCCGGTCGTGGGCGATGACCATGTTCTGGCCGCCGATGACGTAGGAGGGACGGAGCAGGACGGGATAGGTCAGCTCCTCCGCGGCGCTGAGGGCCTCCTCCAGGGTGGTGACGCTCATGCCCTTGGGGCGGCGGAAGTTCATGGACTCCAGCAGGGCGTCGAAGCGGCCCCGGTCCTCGGCCATGTCGATGCCGTCGGCGGAGGTGCCCAGGATGGGGATGCCCTGCTTGTCCAGGAACTCGGTGAGGGAGATGGCCGTCTGGCCGCCGAAGGCCACCACCACGCCGATGGGCTTCTCCACCTCGATGACTCCCATGACGTCCTCGGGGGACAGGGGCTCAAAGTACAGGCGGTCGGCGGTGTCGTAGTCGGTGGAGACGGTCTCGGGGTTGTTGTTGATGATGACCACGTCGTAGCCCAGCTTCTTCAGGGTCTGGACGCAGTGGACGGAGCTGTAGTCAAACTCGATGCCCTGGCCGATGCGGATGGGGCCGGAGCCCAGCACGATGACGGTCTCCTTGCCGGAGCGGGGGAAGGTGCGGGCGTCGCAGGCATCGTCGTAGGTGGAGTAGAAATAGGGGGTCCGGGCCTGGAACTCGGCGGCGCAGGTGTCCACCATCTTGTAGCTGGGGAAGCGGTGGGGGAGGGAGGACGCCTCCACCCCGGCCAGACGGGCCAGGACCTTGTCGGGGTAGCCGTACTTCTTGCCCTGGAGATAGCGGTCGGCGTCAATGCCGTTTTTGGTCAGGTCGGCCTCGAAGTCCACCAGATTCTTGATCTTGTGGATGAACCAGCGGTCGATGCGGGTCACGTCGTAGATGTGGTCCACGGAAACGCCCTGCTCCAGAGCCTCGAAGATGGTGAAGAGCCGCAGGTCGTCCATGGAGGCCAGGCGCTCCTCCAGGCTTCTGCCGGAGGTGTCGGTGCGGCGGAGGCTGTCCAGCTTGATCTCAGCGCCCCGGACGGCCTTCATGAGGGCGGCCTCGAAGGTGTGCTCGATGGACATGACCTCGCCGGTGGCCTTCATCTGGGAGCCCAGCTTCCGGCTGGCCCCGTGGAACTTGTCAAAGGGCCACTTGGGGAACTTGCAGACCACGTAGTCCACGGCGGGCTCAAAGCAGGCGTAGGTCTCGCCAGTGACGTCGTTCTTGATCTCGTCCAGGGTGTAGCCCAGGGCGATCTTGGCTGTGACCTTGGCGATGGGGTAGCCGGTGGCCTTGGAGGCCAGGGCGGAGGAGCGGGACACGCGGGGGTTGACCTCGATGACAGCGTACTCGAAGCTGTCGGGGTTCAGGGCGAACTGGCAGTTGCAGCCGCCCTCGATGCCCAGCTCCTCGATGATCTTCAGGGCGGCGGAGCGGAGCATCTGATACTCCTTGTCGCCCAGGGTCAGCGCGGGGGCCACCACGATGGAGTCGCCGGTGTGGATGCCCACGGGGTCGAAGTTCTCCATGGAGCAGATGGTGATGGCGGTGCCGTTGTGGTCCCGCATGGCCTCGAACTCGATCTCCTTCCAGCCGAAGATATACTTCTCAATGAGGACCTGGGTGATGGGGGAGTAGTCCAGACCCACGGAGGCCTTTTCTCTCAGCTCCTCCTCGTTGTAGGCCACGCCGCCGCCGCCGCCGCCCAGGGTGAAGGCGGGCCGGACGATGACGGGGTAGCCGATGCGGTCGGCGATGGCCACGCAGGCCTCCACGTCGTTGGCGGTGTCAGAGGGGATGGTGGGCTGGCCGATGCGGGCCATGGCGTCCTTGAAGAGCTGCCGGTCCTCGGCCTTGTCGATGGCGTCGGCGTTGGTGCCGATGAGGCGGACGTTGTTGGCCGCCAGGAAGCCCTCATGGGCCAGCTCCATGGCGATGGTCAGGCCGGTCTGACCGCCCAGGCCGGCCAGCAGGCTGTCAGGCCTGGTCTCCTGAATGATCCGCTTGATGGTCTCGGTGGTGAGGGGCTCCAGATAGACCGCGTCGGCCATGGCGTTGTCGGTCATGATGGTGGCGGGGTTGGAGTTGACCAGGACGGTCTCGATGCCCTCCTGCTGCAGCACCCGGCAGGCCTGGGTGCCGGCGTAGTCGAACTCAGCGGCCTGGCCGATGACAATGGGGCCGGAACCGATGACAAGTACTTTTTTAATGGATGTATCCTTCGGCATTACAAACCCTCCTTCATCGTGTCAACAAAGCGGTCAAAGGCAGTCTGGCAGTCCAGGGGACCGCCGTGGGCCTCGGGGTGGAACTGCAGGGAAAAGGCGTGGTAGGCGGGATAATCGACCCCCTCGCAGGTGCCGTCGTTTACGTTGATGAAGCGCAGCTTGCCCTCGGTGCCGGCCAGGGAGTCGGTGTCCACGGCGTAGCCGTGGTTCTGGGTGGAGATGAGCACCACGCCGTCCTCCAGGTCCTTCACGGGCTGGTTGGCTCCCCGGTGGCCGAACTTCAGCTTGACGGTCTTGGCGCCGGCGGCCAGGGCCATCATCTGGTGGCCCAGGCAGATGCCGAACATGGGGATCTTGCCAAAGAGCTTCCGGATCTGCTCGATGCAGAAGGGGTTATCGGCGGGGTCGCCGGGGCCGTTGGAGAGCATCACGCCGTCGTGGCCGGCGGCCAGGATGTCCTCGGCGGGGGTGTTGTAGGGGTAGACGGTGACCTTGCAGCCCCGGGCCAGCAGGCTGTTGGCGATGGACTGCTTGGCGCCGTAGTCGATGAGGGCCACGGAGAACCTGGCCTCCCCCTCGGGGAGAAGCTGGTGGACGTGCTTGTCGCTGGTGTTCTCCACCGACTGGACCACCTTGAAGGCCTTCAGGGCTTCCATATCGGGCTTGGTCTCCTCGGTGGTGATGACGGCGTTCATGACGCCGTTGTCCCGGATCATCTGGGTCAGCATCCGGGTGTCCACCCCGGCGATGCCCACCACGTTCTGCTCCTTCAGGAAGGCGTCCACAGATTCGTCAGATCGGAAGTTGGAGGGTTCTTCGCAGTATTCGCGGACCACCACGCCGCCCATCTGAGACTTGGGGCTCTCCTTGTCTGCCAGACAGATGCCGTAGTTGGCCAGTTGGGGGAAAGTGTAAATGACCAGCTGACCGTAGTAGCTGGGGTCGGTCAGGCTTTCCACGCAGCCGGTGATCCCGGTGGTGAAGACCAGCTCTCCCATGGCGGTGCCGGAGGCGCCGAAGCTTTTGCCCTCCAGGACCTGACCGTTTTCTAAGTAGAGATATGCTTTTTTCATCGTGTCCCTCCATCCATATATACAGGAATTGAACGGTTGCTCACTGTATGCTTCTTGCAATCAACATGATTTTCGACTCTTAAGTATACCGGAAAATTTGTATCCCGTCAATGTGTTCTGCAAAAAAGCGGCAAAAAACAACACGGGTATTTTTCCGGTAGTTTTGGGGAATATGCCATAAAATATCCATATAATTATGAATATTTGGATAAATATCCGCTTCGCCCAGAAAAAACCGGGGGAAGCCGAAGGGTGCGGTTTCTCCCGGTTTTCCGGTGACGGTCCAATCAATAGGTCACCATGTACTTCGCGACCTCCCAGCTGGAGACGCGGGTGCAGTATTCTTCCCACTCTTTCTTTTTGCCGGTCACGTACTGGGGATAGATGTGGGGACCCAGGACAGACTGGATCAGGGGGTCCTTTTCCAGGGCGAAGAGGGCGTGCTCCAGAGAGCTGGGCAGGTCCTCGATGCCGTTGGCGGCACGGGCGGCGGCGTCCATGTCGAAGATATTCTCGGTGATCTCCTCCGGGGGCTCCAGACCCCGCTCGATGCCGTCCAGACCGGCGGCCAGGCAGACGGCCAGGGCCAGGTAGGGGTTGCAGGAGGGGTCGGGGTTCCGCAGCTCTACCCGGGTGGACTGACCACGGGCGGAGGGGATGCGGATGAGGGCGGAGCGGTTGGAGGCCGACCAGGCCAGATAGCAGGGGGCCTCGTAGCCGGGGACCAGACGCTTATAGGAGTTCACCAGGGGGTTGGTGATGGCAGTCATGGCCTTCACATGGGCCAGCAGACCGGCGATGAAGTGATAGGCCTCCTTGGACAGCTTGCGGTTGCCGTCGGGGTCGAAGAAGACGTTCTTGCCGTCCTTGAACAGGGACATGTTGATGTGCATGCCGTTGCCCGCCACCCCGTAGATGGGCTTGGGCATGAAGGTGGCGTGGAGGCCGTTGGCATAGGCGATCTTCTTCACGGTCTGCTTGAAGGTGATGATGTTGTCGGCGGCGGTGAGGGCGTCGGCGTACTTGAAGTCGATCTCGTGCTGGCCGGCAGCGCACTCGTGGTGGGAGGCCTCGATCTCAAAGCCCAGAGCCTCCAGGGCCAGGCAGATCTCCCGGCGGGTGTAGTCCCCGTGGTCGATGGGGCCCAGGTCGAAGTAGCCGGCTTCGTCGCCGGTCTTGGTGGTGGGCTTGCCGTCCTTGTCCAGCTCAAAGAGGAAGAACTCGCACTCGGGGCCGACATTGAAGGTGTAGCCCATCTCTGCCGCCCGGGCCAGGACCCGCTTCAGGGCCCCTCTGGGGTCGCCGATGAAGGGGGAGCCGTCGGGGTTGCACACGTCGCAGAGGAGACGGGCCACCTTGCCCTTGCTCTCGTACCAGGAGAGGATGGCATAGCTGTCCAGGTCGGGGTGGAGATACTGGTCGGACTCGTGGATGCGGGTGAAGCCCTCAATGGAGGAGCCGTCAATGGAGATCTGGTTGTTCAGGGCCTTCCCGATCTGGGAGGCGGTGATGGCCACGTTCTTGGACTGGCCGAACATATCGGTAAACTGCATGCGGATGAAGTCGACGCCGTCTTCCTCCACCATGCGGATGATGTCTTCCTTTGTATATTTGCCCATAAGGTTTCTCCTTTCACGCAAAAAAAGGACAGTAAGCTTCGAATTCCGAAGCACCCGTCCGCTCGACACAAATTATAATATTCCATGGGGAAACTGTCAAGGAGAAAGTCCCAGATGAAACTTTTTTTGGCGGGACTGTCAAAATCTCTCCCGGTTTTGTGTTGTTTGCACAGAGAGAACGGCATAAAATAAAAGAAACAAAGGCGGGCCAACCCATTGCAAATTCCATGGATTTATGGGAAAATAGAAACGTGAATCAAGATACCTGTGTGAATTTGCATGGGATCTCCAGCACGACTCAAGACAGAAAGGGATCGATCGCTATGAAAAAGCTGGAACAGATCTACGAGGGAAAAGCAAAGAAAGTCTATCGGACCGACGACGGGGAGAAGTTCATTGTGGAATACAAAGACGACGCCACCGCTTTCAACGGCCTGAAAAAGGGCACCATCCTGGGCAAGGGAGCCATCAACAACCGCATGACCAACCTTCTCATGCAGATGCTGGAGAAGAAGGGCGTCCCCACCCACTTCGTAGAGGAACTCAGTGAGAGAGAGACCGTGGTGCGGAAGGTCACCATCGTCCCCCTGGAAGTCATCATTCGCAACGTCTCCGCCGGCCACTTCGCCGAGCGCTATGGCGTGGAGGAAGGCATCGAGTTTGCATCGCCCACCATCGAGTTCTCCTATAAGAACGACGACCTGGGCGACCCCCTCATCAACTCCTACCATGCCGTGGCTCTGAAGCTGGCCACCAGGGAAGAGATCGCCACCATCGTGGACCTGGCCTTCCGGGTCAACGAGGCCCTGAAGGAGTTCTTCCTGTCCGTGGGGATCCGACTTGTGGACTTCAAGCTGGAGTTCGGACGGACCACTGACGGGACCATCATCCTGGCCGACGAGATCTCTCCCGACACCTGCCGCCTGTGGGACAAGGAGACCAACGAAAAGCTGGATAAGGACAGATTCCGCCGGGATCTGGGCAACGTGGAGGGCGCATATCAGGAGGTCATGCGCCGCCTGCTGGGAGAACAGGCGTAAGGTTTTACCTGTATCCACGGAGACCGGATACCTGACCCTATGAACACCGGGGAGGCTCCCAGGAGTCTCCCCGGGGAAAAAAGGAGGAATACGCTGATGTGTGGTATTGTCGGCTTCACCGGCAGCCAGAGCGCAGCCCCCATCCTGCTGGATGGGCTGAAGAAACTGGAATACAGAGGATACGACTCCGCCGGCATCGCCGTGCTGGGGGAGAATGGCATCCATATGGAAAAAGCCATCGGCATGATTAAAAATCTGGACGCAAAGATCCAGGGGGGCGCAGCCCTGCCCGGCGCGTCCGGCATCGGCCACACCCGCTGGGCCACCCACGGGGAACCCACCGATGTCAACGCCCATCCCCATATGAGCAACGATGACAAGTTCGCCATCGTACATAACGGCATCATCGAGAACTATGCCGTTCTGCGGGAAGAGCTGAAGGGGAAGGGCTTTCAATTCAAGAGCGAGACCGACACCGAGGTCATCGTCCACCTGCTGGACCTGTACTATGAGGGCGACCTGAAAAAGGCCGTCATGAAGACCGTGGCCCGCCTGGAAGGCGCCTATGCCCTGGGCATCCTCTGTGCCGAGGAGCAGGGCCGCATCATTGCCACCCGCCATGCCGCCCCCCTGATCCTGGGCGTGGGTGTGGGGGAGAACTACTTCGCCTCCGACGTCACCGCCCTGGTGGCCCACACCAAGAACGTGGTCTACCTGGAGGACGGCGAGATCGCGGACATCACCCCCGAGAACATCACCCTCTACAACGAGCTGGGCAAAGAGGTGGAGGTCAAGGTCACCCACATCGCCTGGGACATCGCCGCCGCAGAGAAGGGCGGGTATGAGCACTTCATGCTCAAGGAGATCATGGAGCAGCCCCACGCCCTCAAGTCCACCATCGAGCCCCGGATCAAGGACGGGGAGGTCGTGCTGGACGACTTTAACCTCTCCGACGAGGATCTGAAGAAGATCAACAAGGTCATGATCACCGCCTGCGGCTCGGCCTTCTACGCCGGCAGCGTGGGCAAGTACGTCATCGAGGAGCTCTGCCGCATCCCCGTGGAGGCCGACCTGGCCTCGGAGCTGCGCTACCGGAACCCCCTGGTGGATGAGCACACCCTGCTGGTGGTGGTCTCCCAGTCCGGCGAGACCGCCGACACCATCGCCGCCATGAAGGAGTGCAAGGCCCGGGGGGCCCGCATCTTGGCCATCGTCAACGTGGTGGGCTCCACCATCGCCAAGCTGGCCGACGACGTGGTCTACACCTGGGCAGGCCCCGAGATCGCTGTGGCCACCACCAAGGGCTACACTACCCAGGTGGCCGTGATGCACATGCTGGCCGTCTACATGGCCCGCCGTCTGGGCCGGCTGACCGACCAGGAGAACAAGGCCCTGGTGGAGGATATCCTCCAGTTCCCCAGCCTCATCCAGCGGGCCATCGACCTGAACCCCAACATCCAGACCCTGGCCGAGAAGTATCACGGCTACAACAACCTCTTCTTCATTGGCCGCAATCTGGACTACGCCGCCTGCATGGAGGGCTCCCTGAAGCTCAAGGAGATCTCCTACCTCCACTCCGAGGCCTACGGGGCCGGGGAGCTGAAGCACGGCACCATCGCCCTCATCGAGAAGGGCCGGCCGGTCATCGCCCTGGCCTGCTACGAGCGGCTCTTCGACAAGATGATGAGCAACATCAAGGAGGTCAAGGCCCGGGGGGCTCAGGTCCTGGGCGTGGTGCTGGAGGGCAACCGCCAGATCTTCGCCGAGGCCGACGACGTGATCTTCGTGCCGAAGACGAACCCCCTGTTCAACTCCCTGCCGGAGATCGTCCCCCTGCAGCTCTTTGCCTACTATGTGGCCAAGGCCAACGGCTGCGACATCGACAAACCCAAAAACTTAGCAAAATCCGTCACGGTTGAGTAAGAAACCGTGTGAAAGGAAGTTACGATCATGCGTGATTACGCAGCAGAAACCGAAAAGAGAATCCAGTTCATCCGGGATGCCCTGGCCGAGGCCCATGCCGACGGCATTATCATTGGCAACAGCGGCGGCAAGGACTCTGCCCTGGTTATGATCCTGTGCAAGATGGCCTGTGAAAACACCGAGTCCATCATCATCCCCTGCAGCTCCAAGCGCAACTTCACCATCGACAAGGACGACGGCATGGAGGTGGCCGAAAAGTTCGGCATCAAGACCCGCGTCCTGGACATCACCCCCCAGAAGGAGCTGGCCATGGAGGCCCTCTCCGGCATCACCGAGCTGAACCAGCAGGCCATCACCAATCTGGCCCCCCGTCTGCGTATGCTCTCCCTGTATGCTGTGGGGGCCAGCGAGAACCGCCTGGTGGCCGGCACCGGCAACGCCAGCGAGTACCACATGGGCTACTTCACCAAGTGGGGCGACGGCGCCTTCGACCTGAACCCCATCGCCGACCTGACCGCCACCGAGGTCTTCGAGTACCTGCGCTACCTGGACGCCCCCGCTGCCGTCATCGAGAAGGCCCCCTCCGCCGGCCTCTTTGAGGGTCAGACCGACGAGGACGACATGGGGGTCACCTATGCCGCCATCGACAAATACATCACCACCGGCGAGGCCAACGAGCACGACAAGGCCATCATCGACCGGTACCACGCCCGCAGCGGCCACAAGCGCCGCCCCGCCCTGCGCTACGGCGAGTAAATCCAACCATATAAAAAAGACGGACGCAGCAGTCCGTCTTTTTTTATGCTCAAGTGATCCCGATGAAACCATCGGTGGAGCCCGTCTGGGGGACGGGGTAGGTCTCCCGGTTCAGGTCCCGGGGCGGCAGGTGAGGGGAGGTGCGGATTGGTTCCGGGTCCCCGTGGTGGGACAGGATATGATTTGTGTTGAAATCGTAGTGAAAGTGGGCGGCGTTCCGGAAGGGGTCGTTGCCCCGTTTGATGGTGTACTCTGCCACAAAGTGGCGGCCGCCCTTCCAGAGAACCTGAGTGAGCTTGTGGCACCCGTGAAAGGCGTGGGCCCCGATGAAGTCCATGGATTCCGGCAGGGTGACCGTCTCCAGGGGGCAGCCAGAAAAGGCGTAGGGGCCGATGGAGCGGACGCCCGGGCGGAGGACGGCTTCCGTCAGGCCGCTGTCCATAAAGACACTGTCCTCCACGTTGGAAATGTTGCCGGGCAGGTCGATGGACTTCAAATTCTTGCAGCCAGAAAAGGCTCCCTGGCCCAGGTGGGTCAGCCCCTTGGGCAGCACGATTTTCTCCAGAGCGGCGCAGTCCTGGAAGGCCTGGGGCTCGATTCGCCAGACCGTGTCAGGCAGGTGGATGATGCGGAGGTTTTTGCAGCCTGCGAAGGCCTGGGCCGCAATGACCTCCAGGCAGCCGGGGAGGATGACCGACTCCAGGGATGCGTTCCTCTGGAAGGCCTGTGGGCCGATGGTCCGTACCGAGGGCGGCACCACCAGGTGGGCCGAACTGCCGCTGTACTCCTTTAGGATGTCGAAGGACAGGGAGAAGTCCCGGGTGATTTTGACGGAAGCCACCATCAGCTCCCGGTCGGCCCCCTGGGCGATGGCCGGGTTCTTGCTGAGCCGGGCCCGCATCAGGAGGTCAGTGGCCAGGGCGGGGTCCTTGTGGAACAGGAACCAGCCGTGGAGGTGATAGCGACCCAGGAGCAAACGGGCCAGGTCGTCCTGGACGAAGGCCCCGTAGTACAGGCGAGCGGGCTGGAGCTCGGAAGCGGCCCGGTAGAACTTCTCCATGGACGCCACAGCCAAGGGATTGCCCAGGGCGCAGAAGGGGGCCATTTGGCGGATCAGGTCCCGTTCCTCCTGGGGGAGTTCCTTCCAAAGGTCTGGGTTCGGATGCAGCATACAATCCCTCCTTGGTCTAAGATCGTCTCCAGTATACCAGATTATCGCCGGATTGTTTACAATTTTTTCAAGCTCTGACGGCCCATATCCGGTATAATCCAGAATATTCTATGGCAAGAAACGAGGGAAACCCCATGAAGCTGCTGTACGCCGAGGATGAGGCCGCCATGGCCGAGGCGGTGACGGATATCCTGACCTACCACCACTATCTGGTGGACGGGGTGGCCGACGGGGAGGAGGCCCTGGCCTATGCCCGGGCGGAGACCTACGACGGCATCATCCTGGACGTCATGATGCCCAAGGTGGACGGCCTGACCGTGCTGGAGACTCTCCGGCGGGAGGGCTGCCGCACCCCCATCCTCCTGCTCACCGCCAAGGGGGAGGTGGAGGACCGCATCCGGGGTCTGGACCTGGGGGCCGACGACTACCTGCCAAAGCCCTTTGCCATGGGGGAGCTGCTGGCCCGGGTGAGGGCCATGCTCCGGCGGCGGGAGGAGTTTTCCCCGGAGCTGCTCACCTGCGGGGACCTGTCCCTGAACCTGGGGTCCTTCCGGTTAGCCTGCGGGACGCAGTCAGTGACCCTGCCCAAGATGGAGTACCGGCTCATGGAGGTCCTCATGCGCAACCAGGGGATCTTCCTGTCCTCCGAGGACCTGCTGGCGAAGGTCTGGGGCTATAACGCCGAGGCCGAGGTGGGTGCGGTGTGGGTCTATGTCTCCTACCTGCGCAAGCGGCTGACCGCCCTGGGCTCCCGGGTGACCCTGAGGGCCAGGCGGGGCGTGGGCTACACCCTGGAGGTGGGACCATGAAAAAGACCCTCCAGCGAAAATTCGTCCTCAATGCTATGGGGGCCATCACCGCCCTGCTGCTGATCCTGCTGGCGGCCATCAACCTGTACAACTGGTATCTGGTGGAGCAGCAGACCGACCGGATGCTCCAGACCGTCCTCCAGGGGGACCGTCTGCCCATTCCCAGGGTCCCCCCGGACCAGGGGGGGCCTCCTCCCGGCTGGCGGGAGGTCCTGCCGGAGGACATACAGGCGGATATCCGGGCGGCCGCCCGGCACAAGGTCCTCTCCATGCTGACCCTGTCCACCGGCGGGGTGGCCCTCTGCTGGCTGGGGATGCTGGCCCTGGTGGTGGTCCTGGCCCGGCGGTCCATCCGGCCCATCGCCGTGAGCATTGAGAAGCAGAAGGAGTTCGTCACCAACGCCGGTCACGAGCTGAAGACCCCCCTGGCCATCATCCGGGCCAACACCGAGGCCATGGAGCTCCACCAGGGGGAGAACAAGTGGACCCGAAACATCAAGGCCCAGACCCTCCGGCTGGGGGGCCTGATGGAGAACCTGCTGACCCTGGCCCGGATGGAGGAGACCGACGCCCTGCCCACCGCCCGGCCGGTGGACCTCTCCGCCCTGGCCCGGGAGAGCGCCGAGTCCTTCCGGGAGGCCGCCGCCCTCCGGGGCATCCTGCTGGAGGAGAGCATTGACCCGGGGGTGATCCTCCAGGGGGACCAGGAGCACCTGGCCCAGCTGCTGTCCATCCTTCTGGACAACGGGGTGAAGTACACCGCCCCCGGCGGGACCATCCGCCTGACCCTGACCGGGGCGGGGAAGGGGGCCAGGCTCCGGGTGGAGAACGCCCCGGCCCGGCTGGAGGGGGAGACCGCCCGGCTCTTTGACCGGTTCTACCGGGGAGACCCCGCCCGGACCCAGAGGACCGGCGGCTGCGGCATCGGCCTCTCCGCCGCCCAGGCCATCGTCCGGGCCTGGCGGGGAACCATCACCGCCGGGATGGAAGGGGAGGACCGGGTGGTCTTCACCGTGGAGCTGCCCGGCCTTTGATTCATACTTTGTTTACAGACGCTTCCAGGTTTGTTTACCTGGGGGCGTCTTTTTCTAAGCCTCCGCTAAGGTTGCCCGTGTAAAATCCAGGTAAAGTCAAGGAAAGGAGACCGTAAACCATGACGTTACGCCATGAGTGGAAGCACCGGCTGGCCCCGGGGGACCTGCCCCTGCTCCGCCGGCGGCTGGAGGCCGTGGCCCGGCCGGACCCCCACGCCGTGGACGGCAAATACCACATCCGCTCCCTCTACTTCGATACCCCGGCGGACACGGCCTTGCGGGAGAAGCTGGACGGGGTCAACGTCCGGGAAAAATTCCGCATCCGCTGCTACAACAGGGACCCCACCCTGATCCACCTGGAAAAAAAGAGCAAGTGGAACGGCCTGGGAACCAAGGACAAGGCCCGGCTCACCCCCGGTCAGGTCCAGGCCCTGCTGAATGGGGACGCCCGATGGATGGGGGAGAGCCGGGACCCGTTGGTCCGGGAGCTCCACGCCAAGATGACCCTCCAGGGCCTGCGGCCCAGGACCCTGGTGGACTACCTCCGGGAGCCCTTTGTCTATTCCCCGGGAAACGTCCGGGTGACCCTGGACTACGACCTCCGCACCGGCCTGGACTGCGTGGATTTTCTGAACCCGGACTGCGTCACCATCCCCGCCCCGGACAACCCGGTGATCCTGGAGGTGAAGTGGGACACCTTTCTGCCGGACATCATCCGGGACGCCGTCCAGATCCCCGGCCGCCGGGCAGGAGCCTTTTCTAAATACGCCGCCTGCCGTACGTTTTCTTGAAAGAAAAAGTAGGCAAAAAGAACTTTTATTCCGAGTTCCACCGATTGTGAGAGAAATAAGGTTTTGGCCCGCTGCCATCCTGTGGATATCTGCCACGTCCTCTGTACGAACACTGTAGGGGCCGATGACCACATCGGCCCACCCTGCGCCCGTTATTCCCCCAACCAACCGAAAGGAGAACACCAATGACCTTCCAAGACATCTTCAAATCCAGCTTTCTGGAAAACGTCACCAGCGTCAGTATTCCGGATATGTGCATCACCCTGGCTCTGGCCTTCGCCCTGGGGCTGTTCATCTTCTTCATCTATAAAAGGACCTATGCCGGGGTCATGTACTCCTCCGGCTTCGGCGTGACCCTCCTGGCCCTGACCATGATCACCACCGTGGTCATGCTGGCGGTGACCTCCAACGTGGTCCTGTCCCTGGGCATGGTGGGCGCCCTGTCCATCGTCCGTTTCCGCACCGCCATCAAGGAGCCCATGGACATCGCCTTCCTCTTCTGGACCATCGCTGTGGGCATCATCCTGGCCGCCGGGATGCTCCCTCTGGCCATCCTCGGCAGCCTGGTTATCGGGGTCATCCTGCTGGTCTTTGCCAACCGCAAGCCCCATGTACGGCCCTACATCGCCGTGATCCGGTGCCGGGATCAGGCCAGCGAGCGGGCCGCCATGGAGCTTCTGCAAACCAAGGTCCGCCGCTG
This sequence comes from Bacillota bacterium, assembly GCA_030535235.1. Classification (GTDB taxonomy): domain Bacteria; phylum Bacillota; class Clostridia; order Oscillospirales; family Oscillospiraceae; genus Evtepia. The sequence goes on along the minus strand of JAUNCL010000003.1, from coordinate 52,503 downwards.
CGCCGTCAAGGGCAAGACCGTCCAGCAGGGCAGCGTGGAGCTGAACCTGGAGGTCCGCCTGAAGGACGAGGACACCGATTTTGTCAACGCCCTGGCCGGTCTGGACGGGGTGGACAGCGCCGTGCTGGTGAGCTACAACGGCGACTACATGGGCTGAGGGGGTGCTGACCGTGTCCACCCATAAGCATGTGGATCTCATCTGCCTGGCGCTGTGTCTGGGGATCCTGGCGGCGGTCGCCGGTCTGCTGCTCTGGAAGTATCCCAAAACCCAGTCTGCCATGGCGGCAGCGGAACCGGACTACGCTTCCGGCCTGTTCGACACCTCCGCCGTCCACACCATCGACATCACCATGGAGGACTGGGACGGGTTCCTGGAGACCTGCGAGAACGAGGACTACGCCATGTGCGCCGTGACCATCGACGGGGAGCGCGTGTCAGACATCGGCATCCGGGCCAAGGGCAACACCTCCCTGTCCTCGGTGAAGCAGTACGGCAACGACCGGTACAGCTTCAAGCTGGAGTTCGACCACTACCAGGAGGGGGGCAATTTTCAGGGATTGGACAAGCTGAGCCTGAATAATATCATTCAGGACAACACCTACATGAAGGACTACATCGTCTACCGGATGATGGACCTCTTCGGGGTGGACGCCCCCCTGTGCAGCTACGCCTGGCTCACCGTCAACGGGGAGGACTGGGGCCTCTACCTGGCGGTGGAATCCGTGGAGGAGAGCTTCCTGGAGCGGAACTACGGGGGCGGACAGGGGGAGCTCTACAAGCCCGACACCATGAACATGGGGGGCGGAAAGGGGGCCGGCGGAGATTTTAAAATGCCCGAGAACTTTGACCCGGCCAAGATGGAGCCGCCCCAGGGGATGGAGGCCCCTGAGAATTTTGACCCCGCCACTATGACGCCGCCCGGGGACGGGGAGCCTCCCGAAGGCTTTGATCCCACTGCCGGAGAAGGGGCTGAGCGGGGGAAGGGCGGATTCTCCATGGGGAGTGACGATGTGAGGCTGATCTACACCGACGACGAGTTCGACAGCTACGCCAACATCTTCAACAACGCCAAGACCGAGAGCACCGACGCCGATAAGACCCGGCTCATCTCCTCCCTGAAGACCCTGAATGAGGGGAGCGATATCGAGAGCGTGGTGGATGTGGAGGAGGTCCTCCGCTACTTCGCGGTCCACAACTTCGTCTGCAACTTTGACAGCTACACCGGCTCCATGATCCACAACTACTACCTCTATGAGGAGGACGGGGTGCTGTCCATGATCCCCTGGGACTATAACCTGGCCTTCGGCGGCTTCATGTCCACGGAGGACGCCACCGAGGTGGGGAACTACCCCATTGACGAGCCGGTCTCCGGCGGGTCGGTGGAGGACCGGCCCATGCTGGACTGGATCTTTGCCGACGAGGCATACACCCAGCAGTACCACACATACGTGGCCGACTTCCTGGCCCAGTTCTTCTCTGACGGCTGGATGGAGTCCGAGATCGACCGGGTGACGGAGATGATCGCCCCCTATGTGGAAAAAGACCCCACCAAGTTCTGCACCTATGAGGAGTTTGAGACCGGCACAGCCGCCTTAAAAACCTTCTGTCAGCTCCGGGCCGAGAGCATTCTGGGGCAGCTGTCCGGGACCATCCCCGCCGACAGCCAGGGGCAGCAGGCCGACAGCGCCGCTCTCATCGACGCCTCCGGCCTGAACCTCTCCGACATGGGCTCCATGGGCTTCGGTATGGGGGGCGGGAGACCCGACGGCGGCCAGCCACCGGGCTTCCCGGCGGGAAATTCCGGGGGAAAGTCCCCCCGGAACCCCCAGACAGGAATTGACAAGGGGCCGGGAATTGAGTAAAATATAGGGTGCAAGTGAGCCGGACAGCCGCGTGGCCAGGCCGAAAGGCCGTCCATGAGGAAAGTCCGGGCTCCACAGGGCAAGGATAACGGGTAACGCCCGCCGAAGGCGACTTCAGGACAAGTGCAACAGAGAGATACCGCCTGGCTCTGCCAGGTAAGGGTGGAAAGGTGAGGTAAGAGCTCACCCGCCGGCTCGGAAGTGTCCGGTGCTGTAAACTCTATCCGGAGCAACACCGTGGAGGGGAGCTGAGACCGGCCCGGTCTCCCCGAGGAGGTGGCTGGAGCGCACCGGCAACGGTGCGCCAAGATAGATGGCTGTCGAGAACAGAACCCGGCTTACAGGCTCGCTTGCTCTATCGTTTGAAAAGGCCCACGCAGCTTTCCCTCAGGGAAAGCCCGGTGGGCCTTTCCAAACGGTTCCATTTTTTCGATTAAGGGAGGTACCCAATGAATCAGCTTCCTGTCATTACCATTTCCAGAGAATACGGCTCCGGCGGCCGCGCCATCGGCGAGCGGGTAGCCAAGGAGCTGGGCGTTCCGTTTTACGACAAGCAGCTCATCCTCATGGCCGCCAAGGAGAGCGGCCTTTCTGAGGAGTACATCAAAAAGACCGAGCAGATGAAGTCCACCAGCTTCCTCTACGGCCTGTACATGGGGGCCCAGCAGCTGCCCATGAACGACCAGATCTTCCTGGTCCAGAGCAAGATCATCCGCAAGCTGGCGGAGGAGGGCCCCTGCGTCATCGTGGGCCGCTGCGCCGACTACATCCTGCGGGAGCGGGAGGACCTGCTGAGCGTCTTCATCCACGCCCCGGTGGAGTTCCGGGCCCAGCGGGCCAAGGAGGTCTACGAGAAGGAAGCCGGCAGCATGGTGGACTTTGTGAAGAAAAAGGATAAGAAGCGGGCCTCCTTCTACAACTACTTCTCCCAGAACAAGTGGGGAGATGCCCGGCACTACCACCTGGCCATCAGCAGCGTATACGGCGTGGATTTTGCCGCCAACGTCCTCAAGCAGGCGGCAGAGTCCTTCCCGGGAGGTGCGCGGTAACCATGGAAGCCCAACCGCAGCAGCCCAAGGAAAATATCATGGGCGTTCTGCCCATCCCGAAACTGCTCATCACCATGGCCGGACCCATGATGATCTCCATGCTGGTCCAGGCCCTGTACAACGTGGTGGACAGCATGTTCGTGGCCCGGATCAGTGAGGCCGCCCTGACGGCGGTCTCCCTGGCCTATCCCGTTCAGCACCTGATGATCGGCGTGGCCACCGGCACCGGGGTGGGCGTGAACGCCCTGCTCTCCCGCAGCCTGGGGGAGAAAAACTTCGCCCAGGCCAACCGGGTGGCCGGCAACACCATCGTCCTGGGGATCCTCAGCAGTCTGGTGGTGGCCATCCTGGGCATCGTGGGGACCCGGTTCTATTTCAGCGTCCAGGTCTCCGACCCGGAGATCATCCGCCTGGGGTGCGATTACCTCTTCTGGATCCTGGCCTTTTCCCTGGGGTGTTTTGGCCAGGTCCTCCTGTCCCGGCTCCTTCAGGCCACCGGCAAGACCTTCTACAGCATGGTCATCCAGCTCTCCGGGGCAGTGCTGAACATCATCCTGGACCCCATCCTCATCTTCGGCCTTCTGGGCTGTCCCGCCCTGGGGGTGGCCGGTGCGGCCATCGCCACGGTCATCAGCCAGGTGGTGGGCACCCTCCTGGGGGCGTATTTCAACTGGAAACGGAACCCGGAGATTCGCATCACCCCGGATACCATCCGGCCCAGCCTGCCGGTGATCAGCCGGATCTACAGCGTGGGCCTGCCCTCCATCCTCATGCAGGCGGTGCCCTCCGTCCTCATCTTCGGCCTGAACCAGATCCTGGTGGCCTTCTCCGAGACCGCCGCCGCCGTCTACGGCGTGTGGTTCAAGCTCCAGGGCTTCGCCTTCCTGCCCATCATCGGCATGAACAACGGCGTGGTCCCCATCGTGGCCTACAACTACGGCGCCCGGAAGCCGGAGCGCATCACCAGGACCGTGAAGCTGGCCGTTCAGGTGGCCCTGGTCATCATGGTGATCGCCATCGCCCTCTTCCAGCTGGTCCCGGACAAGCTCCTGGGCTGCTTCCAGGCATCCCCGGACATGCTTGCCATCGGCGTGCCCGCCCTGCGCATCCTGAGCCTGTGCTTTATTGTGGGTGGCTTCACCATCGTGGCCTCCTCTGTCTTCCAGGCCCTGGGCAAGGGGCTGCTGAGCATGAGCATCGCTGTCTTCCGGCAGCTTTTGCTGGTCCTCCCCCTGGCCTGGCTGTTCTCCCTCACCGGCAACCTGAATATGGTGTGGTGGGCCTTCCCCGTGGCGGAGGTCCTGGCGGGCATCCTGGCAGGGTGCTTTCTCAGCCGGACCTATAGACGGGTCATCCGGCCCCTGGCCGACGCCGATTACAAATTCTGAAAAGCAGCGAGTATTAGAAAGAAGTAGTACATAAAACGAGAATTTAGTTAATTCATCCGATTTAATTTGTTGAAATTAGGAAGTATCATGGATGTGTAGATTAGTGGGACTGTGAGGGTGCAAAAGCTTAAAAACAAAGGCACAAAATGTTCCTTCCACCTTTCGCAAAGTCCCGAATCCCTATATTCCCTGAGAACAATTGCCCCATGCGGGTTTCCGGCAGAGGGCAGTGTTTTAGTCTGTCAATCGCAAGATTAGCAGACGCATATATGTCTTACGACATAATTTATTATGGAGGTAGATTACCATGCGTTTACTGAACGAAGAACAGAAGAAGTGGGTCGACATTATCGGCGAGTTCGCTAAGAAGGAAATCGAGCCCATCATGCTGGATTGGGACAAGGTCGTTGATCCTTCCAAGGCTATCCCCTTCGATGCTTATGAGAAGGCATTCAAGCTGGGCCTGAACTCCTTCGAGATCCCCAAGGAATTCGGCGGCAACAAGGTTCCCCTGGACGTTGCTGAGGTCATGTACGAAGAGATGGGCTACTATGACGGCAACTTCGCTTCCGTCATGCAGACCACCAACCTGGCTCTGAAGCCCATCCTGATCGGTGGCACCCCCGAGCAGGTTCAGTACTTTGCTAAGCACATCCTGGAAGGCAAGGGCTACGCTGCTTTCGCTCTGACCGAGCCCCAGTCCGGTTCCGACGCTTCCAACGTGAAGACCACTGCTGTCAAGGACGGCGACGAGTGGGTCATCAACGGTGAGAAGTGCTTCATCACCAACGGCGGCGAGGCTGACATCGTCTGCGTCTTCGCTATGACCGATCCCTCCGCTGGCACCAAGGGCATCTCCGCTTTCATGGTTCCCACCAGCACCCCCGGCTTCTCCGTCACCAAGTATGAGGACAAGTCCGGCTTCCGTACCATCTCCACCTGCTCCCTGAAGTTCGACAACGTCCGCGTTCCCGCTTTCAACCTGGTCGGCGGTGAGGCTGGTCTGGGCAAGGGCTTCGGCTTCGCTATGAAGACCCTGGACAAGTCCCGTGCTTGCGTCGGCGCTCTGGCTGTCGGTATCGCTCGCCGTGCTCTGGACGAAGCTATCGCTTTCGTCAAGGAGCGTGTCACCTTCGGTGCTCCCGTTTCCAAGCGTCAGGGCATCCAGTGGATGATCGCAGAGATGGCTACCAAGATCGAGGCTTCCCGCCTGCTGGTCTCCCACGCCAACTACCTGCAGGCAAACGGCCTGCCCTTCTCCAAGGAAGCTGCTATGGCTAAGATGTTCGCTACCGAGTCCGCAATGTCCGTCTGCACCGACGCTATCCAGCTGATGGGTGGTAAGGGCTACATGAAGGAAGACTGCGTTGAGAAGATCTGGAGAGACATCAAGGCATACTGCATCTTCGAGGGCACCAACCAGGTCCAGAAGATCGTTATCTCCGGCGCTGTCCTGTCCGGCAAGGGCCACTAATTCTGTTCTTACCTGCGGTTTCCGCAGACAACAGCAATTACGTAACGAAAAAGAGGTCACCCAATCGGGTGGCCTCTTTTTTTCAAGACAACCTGGACCCGCTTCGCTGGGCTCCAGGTTGTGTTTTTTGCAGCTTGCCGCATCGCACGGGCCGTTGGCCCGTACGTTTGCAAGCTGAGAAGTATGGTTTCCGACGTACATGCCGCCGGAAACCATGATTGGATTCTTTTTCGCCGCCAAGCGGCGAAACTCTGTGAGACATGGTGTGTAAAGTAGGTTCACTCGTCCCGGATATTGCCCTTTTTGATGTTCTCCGCCACCATGTCCTCCATGTAGGCCCAGAGGGTCCGGGAGCCGTCGGCGGTTTTGGCGTTGCGCTTGTAGATCTGGGACTTTTTTACCTGGTGGGTCCGCCAGTCTCCGCCGTTGTTGGAATGGTTGAGCATCAGGGGCTGGAGGTTGTCCAGCACATGGGCGAACCGGGCCTCCGGGGTCTCGTAGTCCTCAAACTCCCGGAAGAGGGCCAGCAGCTCGGCCTTCTGGTCCTCCGGCAGCAGGCCGAAGATCCGCTGGGCGGCTCTGGCCTCCCGCTCCTGCTGGGTGGCCAGGCCGGCCTCGTCGTAGGCGTAGGTGTCCCCGGCGTCGATCTCCACCACGTCGTGGATGAGGGCCATGACCATGGCCTTCAAGGGGTCGAAGTCCTGGTTGGCGTACTCCCGCAGCAGGTAGATCATCAGGGCCATGTGCCAGGCGTGCTCGGCGTCGTTCTCCGCCCGTCCGCCGCCGCTGAGGTGGGTCTGGCGAAAGATGTTCTTTTCCTTGTCTACCTCCAGCAGAAAGTCCATCTGCTGTTTCAGTCGCTCTGTCATAGGGGATTCCTCCTTTTACAGTAAAAAAGGAAACGCCCAAACGGAGGGTCTGGGCGTTTCCCGGGAAAAGTCAAGGATGGGTCAGGGGGTGAGCTGCTGGATGCCGGCCCGGAGACGGCGGAGGGTCTCCTCCTTGCCCAGGATGTGGCAGAGCTCCACTGCGCCGCCGGGGGTGGTGGGCTTGCCGGAGACCGCCACCCGGACAGGCCACATGATCCGGCCGTTTTTCAGTTCCTTCTCAGCAGCCAGGTCGATGAGGGCCTGGTGGATGCCCTCAAAGGTCCAGTCGGTCATGGCCTCAAAGACGGGGATCACCATCTGGAGGGCCTCCAGGGAGTTCTCCGGGTTGGTCTTCATCTTCTTATGGCTGTAGAGGTCGTTGGCGTACTCGGGCAGGGCGTCGAAGAAGTCCACCATGGCGGGGATCTCCGTCAGGGTGTCCAGACGGGTCTGGATCAGGGGGGCCACCAGGGTCAGGTCAATGTCGGGATTTTTGATGCCCTCCTTGAGATAGGGCTCCGCCGCAGCGTAGAAGTCCTCGGGGGAGAGGTTCTTGATATAGGTGCTGTTGAAATACTTCAGCTTTTCCAGGTCGAAGATGGCGGGGGACTTGGAGATGCCGGTGATGTCGAAGGCCTGGACCAGCTCCTCCAGGGTGAAGAACTCCCGCTCGGCCAGCTCACCCCGGGGGGACCAGCCCAGCAGGGCCACATAGTTGAGGATGGCGTCGGTGAGGTAGCCCAGGTTCTTCAGATCCTCGTAGGAGGGGTCCCCGTGGCGCTTGGACATCTTGTGCTGGGCGTCCCGCATGACGGGGGAGCAGTGGATGTAGGTGGGGATCTCCCAGCCGAAGGCTTCGTAGAGCAGGTTGTACTTGGGGGCGGAGGACAGGTACTCGCTGCCCCGGACCACGTGGGTGATGCCCATCAGGTGGTCGTCCACCACGTTGGCGAAGTTGTAGGTGGGCAGGCCGTCCCGCTTCATGAGGACCTGGTCGTCCAGGGTGTTGTTCTCCACGGTGATGTCCCCGAAGGAGGCGTCGTGGAAGGTGGTGGTCCCCTCTGCGGGGATCTTTTGACGGATGACGTAGGGCTTGCCGGCAGCTAAGTTGGCGGCCACCTCCTCGGGGCTGAGGCTGCGGCAGGGGTCGGCGGCCCGGTTGAACTCGCCGGAATCCTCCTCGGACTCTGCCTTCTCGCAGAAGCAGCAGTAGGCGTGGCCTTTTTCCACCAGAAGCTGGGCATACTTGCCATACAGCCCCCGGCGCTGGGTCTGGATGTAGGGACCCACGGGGCCGCCCACATCGGGGCCTTCGTCGTGGGTCAGGCCGCACTCGGCCATGGTGCGGTAGATGAGCTCGGTGGCGCCCTCCACCTGGCGGGTCTGGTCGGTGTCCTCCAGACGGAAGATGAAGGCGCCCTTGTCCTTCCGGGCGATGAGCCAGGTGTACAGGGCGGTACGCAGGTTGCCCACGTGCATGTAGCCGGTGGGGGAGGGGGCGAATCGGGTGCGGACGGTTCCGGTGGGGATCCGTGCCTCCATTTCGTCAAACCAGGTCATATCCATAGAAAATGCGCTCCATTCTCATTGTATTTCTCACCCCACATTGTAAAATTCACCTGGGGAAATGTCAAGGTTTATTCATCGGATTGTTGCGCGGGAGGGGGAGTTGTGGTAAGATAAGGGGACATGAGTTTGATTATACTGCGCGGGAAACCGCGCTTGGAGGTATTATGGAAAACAAAAAGATCATTTTCAGCGCCACCCAGCCCAGCGGCAAGATCACCCTGGGCAACTACCTGGGGGCCATGCGGAACTGGGTCGCCCTCCAGGAGGACTACAACGCCCTGTACTGCGTGGCTGACATGCACGCCATCACCGTCCGTCAGGATCCCGCCGCCCTCCGCCGCCAGAGCCTGGAGCTCTTCGCCCAGTTCATCGCCTGCGGCCTGGACCCGGAAAAGAGCATCATCTTCATCCAGTCCCAGGTGCCCCAGCACGCCGAGCTGGCCTGGGTCCTCAACTGCTACACCATGTTCGGCGAGCTCAGCCGCATGACCCAGTTCAAGGACAAGTCCGCCGCCCACGCCGACAACGTCAACGCCGGGCTGTTCACCTACCCCAGCCTCATGGCCGCCGATATCCTCCTCTACCAGACCGACCTGGTCCCCGTGGGCGAGGACCAGCGGCAGCATGTGGAGCTGGCCCGGAACATCGCCCAGCGGTTCAACTCAGTCTACGGCGATGTCTTCACCATGCCCGAGGCCTACATCCCCAAGGTGGCCGCCCGGGTCATGTCCCTCAGCGAGCCGGAGAAGAAGATGTCCAAGTCCAGCCCCAATGAGAACTCCTATGTGCTGGTGATGGACAAGCCCGAGGACATCATGCGGAAGTTCAAGCGGGCAGTCACCGACAGCGAGGGCGGCATCTACCGCTCCCCCGAGAAGCCCGGCGTGTCCAACCTCATTGAGATCTACGCCGCCGTCACCGGCAAGTCCTTCGAGGCCGTGGAGCAGGAATTCGCCGGCCAGGGCTACGGCGCCTTCAAGCCCGCCGTGGGCGAGGCCGTGGTGGAGACCCTCCGGCCCATCCGGGAGGAGACCCTCCGCCTGCTGGCCGACAAGGGCGCCCTGGAGGAGCTCTACCGCCAGGGGGCTGAGAAGGCCGCCGGCATCGCCTATAAGACCCTGCGGAAGGTACACAAGAAGGTGGGCTTTGCCCCCCGTTGATCCCGCAGTGTATTCCAAAGGAGCGCAACTATGATAACAGAACTTCCGGCCATCGCCCAGATTGCGGCGGCCCTGGTGTCGGCCATGCTCATCTCCTTCATCGCCACCCCGGTGGTGAAGTCCCTGGCCGAAAAGGTGGGCGCGGTGGATGTGCCCAAGGACAACCGGCGCATGCACAAGCACCCCATCCCGCGAATGGGCGGCTTGGCGATTTTTCTGGGCTTTCTGCTGAGCACCCTGGTCTTTGTCCCCCTGTCCACCCCCCTCCGGGGGATGCTGCTGGGCGGGGTCATCATCGTGGTCCTGGGTATCATCGACGATATCCACGCCCTGCCCGCCATGCCCAAGTTCATCGTCCAGATCGCGGCGGCCCTCATCGCCGTCCTCCACGGGAACGTGATCCAGGTCCTGTCCAACCCCAATATCTTCAGCGAGAACCCCTACTGGGTCCTGGGTCCCTGGGCCATCCCCATTTCCGTGATCTGGATCGTGGCCATCACCAACGCCGTCAACCTCATCGACGGCCTGGACGGTCTGGCCGTGGGGGTGGCCACCATCAGCTCCCTGACCATGCTGGTCATCGCCATGCTGGTCAGCGACAACCTGGTGGCCCTTATGATGGCTGCCTTAGCAGGCAGCTGCGTGGGTTTTCTGCCCTACAACCACAACCCCGCCAAGATCTTTATGGGGGACACGGGCTCCACCTTCCTGGGCTTTGTCCTGGCCACGGTGTCCATCCAGGGCCTGTTCAAATTTTACACGATTGTTTCCTTCGCGGTGCCCTTCCTGATGCTGGGCCTGCCCCTCTTTGACACCTGCTTCGCCATCCTGCGGCGGCTCTCCAAGGGGCAGAACCCCATGTCCCCCGACCGCAGCCATGTCCACCACCGGCTCATCGACATGGGCTTTAACCAGAAGCAGGCGGTGGCCATCCTCTACGTCATCAGCGCCATTCTGGGCCTGTCCGCCGTGGTCCTCACCACCAGCGGCGCCCTGAAGGCCATGGTCCTGCTGTGCGCCCTGGGTTTTGCCGGCCTCATCGCCGCCAGGATCTCCCTGAGCCACAGCGAGCACCAGGAGAAGGAAGAAGAAAAGGAGGCGGATGCATATGCCGCTGAAAGTCATGACCATCTTCGGAACCCGTCCGGAGGCGGTGAAGATGGCCCCTCTGGTGAAGGAGCTGGAGAGCAGACCTGAGATCCAGAGCCTCTGCTGCATCACTGCCCAGCACCGGGAGATGCTGGACGATGTCCTGCGTCTCTTCGACATCACCCCCGACTACGACCTGAACATCATGCAGGCCAGACAGAGCCTGTACACCATCACCAGCAAGTGCCTGCTGGGCCTGGAGGAGGTCTTCAGCCAGGAAAAGCCCGACCTGGTCCTGGTCCACGGCGACACCTCCACCACCTTTTCCGGCGCCCTGGCGGCCTTTTACCAACAAATCCCCGTGGGTCATGTGGAGGCCGGTCTGCGGACCTGGGATAAGTACTCTCCTTTCCCGGAGGAGATGAACCGCACCCTGGTGGGCCGCCTGGCTGAGCTCCACTTCGCCCCCACCCGGGCCAACCGGGAGAACCTGGTCAACGAGGGCATCGGGGAGGGCATCTTCATCACCGGCAACACGGTCATCGATGCCTTGAAAACCACCGTCCGCCCCGACTACCGGTTCCGCACCCAGCTGCTGAACGAGCTGGACTATACCGGAAAGAAAATCATCCTGGTGACCTGCCACCGGCGGGAGAACTACGGCCAGCCCATGACCAACATCATGAAGGCCCTCCGCCGTCTGGCCGAGGATTTTCCCGAAGTGGAGTTGGTCTATCCCGTTCACCTGTCCCCGGTGGTGCGGGAGGCTGCCCAAACCTATCTGTCCGGCCACGACCGCATCCACCTCATCGACCCGCTGACCCCCGACGAGATGCACAACCTCATGGCCCGGTCGGCCTTCGTCATGACCGACTCCGGCGGATTGCAGGAGGAGGCCCCCGCCCTGGGACGGCCTGTCCTGGTCCTCCGCCGGGAGACCGAGCGCCCCGAGGCCGTGGAGGCTGGGACGGTCCTGCTGGCGGGCACCGAGGAGGCGGCAGTCTATGCCCAGGGGGCGCGGCTGCTCACCGACCCCGCCGCCTACGACGCCATGGCCCACGCGGTGAACCCCTACGGCGACGGGGAGGCCTGCTGCCGGATCGTGGACGCCATCCTGTGGAAGAAGGGGTTACGCCCCCAGCCGCCGGAGGAGTTTTTCGTGTAAGGCAGGGGTGGACATCCACCCAAACAGTAGGGGCGATTCATGAATCGCCCGTGCTGCGTGAAGGGAATCTGCAACGTTCCGGGCGCTCCGCCGAGGGCGTGAACCCACGTGGAGGGGAGCCGCAGCGTTGGGCGGCGGGAGCAAGCCCCCGCCCTACATGCTTCACAGCGTTTTTTCACAGAAGGGAGAGAGCCTTGTGGATCAGAAAAACCGCACCATTCTGGTTATCGCCATCGCCATCACGGTGCTGGCGGCGGTCTTTGTGAGCTTCGGCCTGCCCTCCCTCATGGGAGTCCCGGAGGTCACCCTGCCGGATCTGAGCCAGGAGGGGGCGGGGGAGACCGGAGGCGTGCTGCCGGTAGAGGTCACCACCGACACCGTCCAGACGGTCATCGCCACCCTGGACCGGCCGGATAGCTACTACCGGGAGCTGACAGTCACCCTGTTCTGGAACGGCGGCAGTTCCTCGAACCAAGTCCAGATCTGGGCTGACGGCGGCTATGTCAAGACGGCGGTGACCACCGCAGGGACCACCCAGCACCGGCTGGTGGGGGATGGGACCCTCTACCTCTGGTACGCCGGGGACCGGACCTGGAAGGAGACCAAGCTGGGAGACAGCGCAGCCGACCTGGCCCAGCGGATCCCCACCTATGAGGATGTGCTGGAGCTGGACCCCGAACAGATCAACGCCGCCGGCTACGAACGAAAAAACGACAGAGACTGTATCTATGTGGAGGTCCGGGACGACGAGCTGAACAGCCTGGACCGCTACTGGATCGAGACGGCCACCGGCCTTCTCTGCGGCGCGGAGACCCAGGAGAACGGCAGGACGGTTTACGAAATGACCGCCGCCGCCCTGCGCACTCCCCTGGAGGACGGCGTGTCCTTTGCCCTGCCGGATGGCACGGTCCTCCACGAATCAGTCGCCGTCCAGAAGGAAGACGGCGGCCAGAGCTAAGAGCAGGATCCAGTCGTTCTGATCCCCCTCCTTGAAGAGGAGGTAGAGGATCAGCAGCAGGAGCAGATCCCCGGCGTCGGCCTTGTCCAGCTTCCCCAGCAGACCGGAGAGTCCGGCCAGGGGACTGCCGGGGGTCTTGCCGGCGTCGGAAGGAGCCTGGGGCTCCCGTTCCGGAGGTGGACCCTCCGGGATTTTTTCATAGGGGCGGCCCCCGGGGATATAGGCGTTATAAATGAAGCTCACCCTCTTTCCACAGGCGTAGGGCCTGCCGGGCGGCCTGGGAGAGACCCGCCGCCCTGACCGCCCGGTCCAGCTTCCGCTGCCGGTCCTCCCGGAGGAAGGGCCGCAGGGCGTTCACCAGGGCGGTGGCCTCCTCGTTGGTCTGTCCGGCGGACTGGAAAAGCTCCAGCAGCCGCCCCATCTGGGCCAGATCCGGCAGGGGAGCGGACGTCGGCTGGACGGGTGGCTCCTCCTGGGGGGGCGGCCCCTGGTTCTGTCCGCCTAGGGACCCGGCCAGGGACAGGATCTGCCCCATGGCCTCGGGGTTGGACAGCAGGGAATTGAGGGCTTCCTCGAAATCAGCCAAGGGGATCCCTCCTTTCCGGGGCTGACCGATGGATTATTTGGAGAATTTCTGGGTCAGGGACTGGATGGCCTTGGCGGCCTCGGGGTTCTGGGACAGGGCCTGGAGGATGCCGTTCAGTTGGGAGGCGTCCCCTTTCAGCGCGGCCTGGGCCGCGGCCTGGAGCCGGCTGGTGTCGGCTTTTTGGAGTTGGGCCAGGACCTTCTGGGCGTCGGGACTGCTGAGGACCTGGCGGAGGGCCGCCTGGTCCCGGAGAAGCTTCTGGGCCTGGGGGTTCTGGTCGAGTTCATCCATGGTTGATCCTTCCTTTCGCTGGGGTGTTACCACAGTATATGACGGGGCGGGAGCCGTCGTGCCTGCCCGGACGAAAAAAGAAACTGACCCTGGAAATATTATGATATCTATGGTATCATTTTTCTATCGTATTCCGAATTCCGACCTGTGGGAGGGAGAGGCCATGCTGCTGGCAATCGACGTGGGAAACACCAACATCACCTTCGGCCTGCTGGAGGGAAAGACCATCCTGGGGAGCTTCCGCCAGGTCACCGACCCGGCCCGGGCGGCCGCCGACATCGGACAGGCCCTGGCGCGGGACCTGGAAGCCCTGGGCGTCCAGCCCCACCAGGTGGAGGACGCCATCATCGACTCGGTGGTCCCTCCGGTGATGGATGCCCTCACCGCCGCCGTGGAGGGGGTCATCGGCAAGCGCCCCCTGGTGGTGGACGAGGACATGGATCCCGGGCTGCCCTACGAGGCCGAGGAGCGGCTGGGGGCGGACCGGGCGGTGTGCTGCGTGGCGGCCATGGAGAAGTACGGCAAGCCGGTGATCGTCCTGGACTTCGGCACCGCCACCACCGTGGACGCGGTGGCGGCGGACGGCTCTTACCTGGGGGGCTGCATCCTGGCGGGGATCCGTACCTCGGCCAACGCCCTCTTTGGCAACACTGCCATGCTGCCTCAGATCGACCTGAAGCTGCCCCCCACGGTGCTGGGCCGGGATGCCGTCACCCAGATCCAGGCGGGCTCCGTGATGGGGGCCATCGGCTCGGCAGAGTACCTTATCCGCCGGACCAAGAAGGAGATGGGCTATGGGGATGCTGTGCCGGTCATCGCCACCGGCGGCCTGGGCCGGTTGGTGGCGGAGCACTCCGACTATATCGACGTGGTGGAGAGCGATTTGGTGCTGGACGGCCTGCGGCTCATCTATGAGAGATACCGGACCACCGGAAAATAACAAAAGCGGCCTGCTGCAAGGCCGCTTTTTCGCGTGATGGGGGCGTATCGACGGAAGGGGCATGCCCTGACGGAGGCGCGAATCCAGGGGAAGGGTATCCCGGTGTGGCGTTATCATCCCTCCCGGCACGACTTTTTCGACAGACGGCAGAGGGCCCTCCGCTGCTGTTTTTGTCAAAAGCTCCCTCCGGGGACCGTATTGAAAAAAATACCAAATTGATGTAGAATAAACAAACCATACTATGATAACTGTAAAGCTTGATTGATAGAACGATAGGGAGGCGTATGCGCTATGCGAAAGACGAAAATCATCTGTACCCTGGGTCCCGCTTCGGCCACCCCTGAAATGATGGAGGCTATGATCCGGAACGGCATGAACGTGGCCCGGTTTAACTTTTCCCACGGCTCCCACGAGGAGCATAAGGGCCGTCTGGATATCTTAAAGGCCACCCGGGCCAAGCTGGATATTCCGGTGGGTGCTCTGCTGGATACCAAGGGGCCGGAGATCCGCCTGAAAACCTTCGCTGAGGGCAAGGAAGTCCTGGAGGCCGGCCAGACCTTCACCCTCACCACCCGGGAAGTGGTGGGCAGCAAGGAGATCTGCGGCATCAGCTACCGGAACCTGCCCCAGGATGTGAAGGTGGGTACCACCATTATGCTGGACGACGGCCTCATCCGCATGACCGCCCTGGAGGTCACCGAGACCGACATTGTCTGCCGGGTGGAGAACGGCGGCCCCATCAAGGACCGGAAGGGGGTCAACGTCCCCGGCGTCCATCTTTCCATGCCCTATATGAGCAAGCAGGACCGGGAGGATATTCTCTTCGGCATCCAGGAGGGATTTGACTACGTGGCGGCCTCCTTCTGCCGCAGCGCCCAGGATGTGCTGGAGATCCGCCGCCTGCTGGACGAGCACCAGTCCAACATGCGCATCATCGCCAAGCTGGAAAACCAGGAGGGCGTGGACAATGTGGACGAGATCCTGGCGGTGGCCGACGGCATCATGATCGCCCGGGGTGACATGGGGGTGGAGATCGACTTCACCGAGATCCCCGTTATCCAGAAGGACCTGATCTCCCGGGCCCTCAGCGTGGGCAAGCATGTCATCACCGCCACCCAGATGCTGGACAGCATGAGCGCCAATCCCCGTCCCACCCGGGCGGAGATCACCGACGTGGCCAACGCCGTGTACGACGGCACCTCCGCCGTGATGCTCTCCGGGGAGACCGCCGCAGGCAAGTACCCCGTGGAGACTCTGCAGACCATGGCGGCCATTGCTGAGCGCACCGAGCAGGACATCAACTACTTTGGCCGGATGAAGGAGATGACCGCCTCCATCCGCCTGGGCATCGGCGGGGCCACCGCCCACGCCGCCTGCACCACCGCCGTGGACACCAACGCCTCGGCCATTATCACCGTGACCACCTCCGGGGCCACCCCCCGGCTCATCAGCCGCTTCCGGCCGGACACCCCCATCATCGCCTGCGTGATGAATGAGGACGTCCGCCGCCAGCTGGCTCTCACCTGGGGCGTTACCCCGCTGATCATGGACTATGTGGGCTCCACCGACGAGATGATCGAGGGCTCGGTGAAGGCCGCCCAGGAGGCCGGACTGATCCAGGACGGCGACCTGGTGGTGGTCACCGCCGGCGTCCCTGCGGGCATTGCCGGCACCACCAACATGATGAAGGTCCACCTGGTGGGCAGCAGCCTCATCACCGGCGCCGGGGTGGGGGAGAGAGGGACCAAGGGAGCCCTCTGCGTCTGCCGGAACGTGGCCGACGTGAAGAGCAAGTTCCGCCCCGGGATGATTCTGGTGGTCCCCCACACCAACAACGAGATGCTCCCCTATATCCGGGAGGCCGCCGGCATCATCGCCGAGGAGAACGGCCTGGGCAGCCACGCGGCCGTGGTGGGCCTGAGCCTGAACAAGCCGGTCATCGTGGGCGCCATCGGCGCCACGAGAACCCTCCACGACGGCATGAAGGTCTCTATGGACTGCCGCCAGGGCGCGGTCCAGAGTTTGGTGGAGTAAAACATTTCAGCAATTTGAAACCCCATCGCTTCTGAACAGAGCGATGGGGTTTTGTCATTCAAATATACTGCGGCAAATCACGGCGGCTGTACAGGATTCGTCGTACCTCCATGACGTCACCGATTACAACATAAAAGATCGTGTAGTTTTTCACTTGGATTTTGTAATATGGATGCTTTCTGTCTTTGGCGGAATGATAGGGCGAAAATGCCTCCGGGCAGGTTAGCCGAGCCAGGATAGCGGATTCCACGGCATCAACAAAGGCCTCAGCGGCGATAGGGTTTTCCAATCGCAGAGAGATATAGTCCACGATTTCATTCAAATCGTCCTCAAACAGAGGAAGAAATCTCAGCTTGTACCGTTTTTCATCCATGGATACGCTTCCTCACCCGCTGAAATACCTCCTCACTGGTGAAGCGGGTGTTGGTGGTTTCAGCCATCCGATCTGCTTCATCCAGCTTTTGCTCGATGGGGTCAGTTAAGGCGGCGTACTGCTCAATGCTCATGACGACCATAGAACCATAGCCGTTTTTAGTCAGGAACACAGGCTCCCCGTTTTTCAAAACCAGTTCTTCGATCTCTGGAAATTTATTTCGTAAGTCAGATACAGGACGGATATTGATCATAGCGTTCCCTCCCTTTTATAGATGACTTTATTTTATCATAATTTTATCAAAATACAAGCGAAATGATCTCGTTGTTTCCAAAGTTCAAAGTAGGGCGGGGGCTTGCTCCCGCCGAGGGGTCACAGGGGTTCCTCAGCCAGCCAGGTCAGCAGGCTCCGGGTAGTAGTGGGCCAAATCAAAAGGGAATACCCTGCATTAAGAGAATCTCCAAAAACGCACGCAAGTGGGCATTTTTGGTAATAAGGATGTGAGAAACGGTATCCTCTTCCCGCAGAATCTCCATAGCATAAAGCACAGCGATTCTGTTGTGGGATTCCGGTTGAAGCAGGATAACATATTCTGCTCCGTTGATGATCAGTGGGACGATATAATTGGGGGACAGAGGGGGAGAGAACGCATGTTTCCTGAGATCCAGACAAAATCTATCATACTGTGGCTGCGTAAGTTGACGAAAAAACATAGCAATTTTCCTTGGTATACAACTATGGTACTGAAAAACAGGGCAAATTAAAACCGACGGAAAATCGAAAGGATGTGTGAAGTACGAATATGGTTTTTTGTTTTTCACCCGCCAGGAATCCTACTTGACTTTCCTCTCCCCAAGGCATATAATATTCCCGTCAAAATGGCAACGACGGGAACCTTGCCGGGCTCGCCCCACAGAGAGGACGCTTCATGGGCTGAAAGAGCGTCTGCGAACCGGGACCGGACCAAGCACCATCCCCGAGCCGCCCACCGAAGGTTTGCAGTAGGCTGGGCCGGGCGCCGCCCGTTACAGCGGAAACGAAGCGGCACAGTGACTTTCACTGTGCAAGCAGGGTGGAACCGCGAGATTTTTACATCCCGCCCCTGACAATCACATCAGGGGCGGGATTTTTCTATTCAGCCCCAGTTAGAAACAGGAGGAACGAACCATGTCTGATGCGAATCTGTACACCTTTGAAAACCCCGAGTACCGCCAGACCTACTGGCACACCTGCTCCCACATCCTGGCCCAGGCCATGAAGCGCCTGCACCCCGAGGTGAAGCTGGCCATCGGCCCTTCCATCGAGAACGGCTTCTACTATGACTTTGACACCCCCGCCCCTTTCAGCCCCGAGCAGCTGGCCGAGCTGGAGGCCGAGATGCGCAAGATCTGCAAGGAAAAGCTGAAGCTGGAGCGCTTCGAGCTGCCTCGGGAGGAGGCCGTCAAGTACATGGAGGACCGGGAGGAGCCCTACAAGGTGGAGCTCATCAACGACCTGCCCGAGGACGCCGTCATCTCCTTCTATAAGCAGGGCGACTTCGTGGATCTGTGCGCCGGCCCCCACGTGGACTCCACCGGCCGCATCAAGGGCAACGCCATCAAGCTCACCGCCTGCAACGCCGCCTATTGGCGGGGCGACTCCAACCGTCAGACCCTCCAGCGGATCTACGGCATCGCCTTCCCTAAGAAGGATGAACTGGACGAGTACCTGAAGAAGCAGGAAGAGGCCCTGAAGCGGGACCACAACAAGCTGGGCCGTGAGCTGGAATACTTCACCACCGTGGACTCCATCGGCCAGGGCCTGCCCATCCTGCTGCCCAAGGGCGCCCGGGTCATCCAGACCCTCCAGCGCTGGATCGAGGACGAGGAGCAGAAGCGGGGCTATGAGCTGACCAAGACCCCCCTGATGGCCAAGAGCGACCTGTACAAGATCTCCGGCCACTGGGACCACTATCTGGACGGCATGTTCGTCCTGGGCGACCCCACCGACGAGACCAAGGAGTGCTTCGCCCTGCGTCCCATGACCTGCCCCTTCCAGTATCAGGTCTTCCTGAACCGTGGCCGCTCCTACCGTGACCTGCCCATGCGCCTGGGCGAGACATCCACCCTGTTCCGCAACGAGGACTCCGGCGAGATGCACGGCCTCATCCGTGTCCGTCAGTTCACCATCTCCGAGGGCCACCTGATCCTCCGACCCGAGCAGCTGGAGGAGGAGTTCCGGGGCTGCTTCGAGCTGGCCAACTACTGCCTGGAGACCCTGGGCCTGAAGGAGGACTGCTCCTTCCGCTTCTCCCAGTGGGACCCCAACAACACCGACAAGTACGAAGGCACCCCCGAGCAGTGGGCCGAGGCTCAGTCTATCATGGGCAAGATCCTGGACGACCTGGGCGTGGATTACACCATTGGCATCGACGAGGCCGCCTTCTACGGCCCCAAGCTGGACATCCAGATCAAGAACGTCTTCGGCAAGGAGGACACCCTCATCACCATCCAGATTGACATGCTGCTGGCGGAGAAGTTCGGCATGGAGTATGTGGACGTGGACGGCAAGAAGACCCGCCCCTATATCATCCACCGCACCTCCATGGGCTGCTACGAGCGCACCCTGGCTCTGCTCATCGAGAAGTACGCCGGCGCGCTGCCCTGCTGGATGGCCCCCGAGCAGGTTCGTTTCCTGCCCGTCACCGACCGCGCCGCCGACTACTGCGCGGACCTGGCCAAGCAGATGACCCAGAAGGGCTACCGCGTGGAAGTGGACTACCGCAACGAGAAGATCGGCAAGAAGATCCGCGAGGCCCAGCTGGACAAGGTTCCCTACATGCTGGTGGTGGGCGACCGGGACATGGAGAACGGCACCGTCTCTCCCAGACACCGTTCCGCCGGCGACCTGGGCGCCATGTCCTTCGCCGACTTCGAGGCCATGTTCGCCAAGGTCGTGGACGAGAAGTGGAAGGACGCCGATCTCTGAGGGGACCTGCCGGGGGTGAACCGTTATGGAGAAAGAAAACACCGCTGCCCAGCGGGATAAAATCATCGTTCGCACCAGCGTCATCGCCATTCTGACCAACCTCTGTCTCGTGGCCTTTAAGATGGCAGTGGGCTTGCTGGCCAACTCCATCGCCATCGTGCTGGACGCCATGAACAACCTGAGCGACGCGCTGTCCTCTGTCATCACCATCCTGGGGACCAAGCTGGCCTCCCGTCCGCCGGATCGAAAGCACCCCTTCGGCTACGGCCGGGTGGAGTACCTCACCGCCATCATCATCTCCGGCATCGTCCTCTTTGCCGGTGTGAGCTTCGCCATTACCTCGGTGAAAAAGATCATCACTCCGGACGTGACCAACTACTCCATGGTGACCGTGGTCATTGTGGTGGTGGCCATCGTGACCAAGATTGTTCTGGGCGCATATACCAAGAAGGTGGGCAAGATGACTGACTCCGACGCCCTGGTGGCCTCCGGTTCTGACGCTACCTTCGACGCGGTCATCTCCGCCGGTACCCTGGCCGGCGCGGTGGTGGCCATGACCACCGGCTACGTACTGGACGGCTGGATCGGCGCCATCATCTCCCTGGTTATCATCAAGGCCGGCGTGGAGATGCTCATGGACACCCTCAGCTCCATCGTGGGCAGACGGGCCGACGCGGATCTGTCCAAGGAGATCAAGCAGAGACTCTGTTCCGTGGAGGGGATTCTGGGGGCTTACGACCTGGTTCTCCACAACTACGGCCCCACCAAGAGCATGGGTGCTGTCAACGTGGCGGTTTACGACTGGCACACCGCCGCCGAGCTCCACACCATCAGCAAGAAGGCCCAGCAGCTGATCCTGGACGAGTACCACATCTCCCTGTATATCGGCTTCTATGCGGTGAACACCCAGGAGGACGAACTCCAGCTTCTGGAGGAGAAGATTCGGGAGGATGTGAAGACCTATCCCTACGTCCTGTCCATCCACGCCTTCTTTGAAAACAAGGAGACGGGAGTCCTGTCCTTCGACGCGGTTATCGACTTTGCGTGTAAGGACAGCGTGGCTCTGGTCCGCCGGATGGAGGAGGAACTGGCCGCCAAGTACGGCTGCACCTTCCGCATCAAGATCGACCGGGCCTACAGTGATTAAGAAGGGGGGAGCGTCATGTTCCTTGAGACCACCGCCGAGGGGAAAATTTATAAGGAGCCTGCCGACTATCACTTCGTGGACCCGGAGGGGCTGGGGCGCTATGCCTTCCTGATCCGTCCCGCCCGGGGAGACCTGATCCCCGCCCAGCGGATGGAGCAGAGCCAGCTTTTGTCCGGCCGCTACCGCCCCATCACCCTGGAGGGGCGCAACTTCTTCGCCTCCCGAAGCTTTTACGCCTTCTTCCGCCACTTGGAGGAAAAGGGCATTGAGTCCACCGACCGTGGGGTCATCGTCATCGCCATGAACAAGCTGCGGGAGATCATGCGGGAGGTTCCGGAGGTCCTGGACAACGCCCGCCTTACCTCCGACGGGAAAAGCCTGTATCTTATCAAGAACAAGCTGACCAACATTCGCGATTGACAGAAATACGTCGATTCAATCAATCCCCCATCCGTTTCCGCCACTTGGTGGGAACGGATGGGGGATGTTTCTCTTATCAGGGAATTCATCGATGACAGGTTGGGGCCTTATTGGCCTGTCACCTGCATCAGTTGAAAGAAGGCCTGCCGATCGCCGGTACTAAAATACCGATACCACGCGTCCAGAGCCTCTGGCTCAAAAACATCCATACGCGCGATAATCTGTTTTGCCCAAAGAAGCGCTCCGGTGGAACCTGCCGTGATAAGGTTTTCGTCAGCGAAAGACAGACAGTCAATGTACAAGCTTTGTCCACGGTATTCTGGAGCAAACAGTTCCAGGAAGCCAGGCCCATTGCTGGTATGTGGTCTGTTATCCAGAAGTCCGGCGTTTGCAAGTGCGGTGGTAGCCCCGCAAATGGCGCACACCGTGGCGCCGACAGCAAGCAGCTTTCTTGCTTTTTCGATCATGGCACGATGGTTTGGATCGTTCCAGGTGTTTGCACCGGGCAAAAGAAGTGTGCTCTTTTCATCCAAAACAATATCGTC
This sequence comes from Bacillota bacterium, assembly GCA_030535235.1. Taxonomy (GTDB): domain Bacteria; phylum Bacillota; class Clostridia; order Oscillospirales; family Oscillospiraceae; genus Evtepia. Next base: position 30,617 of record JAUNCL010000003.1, on the reverse strand, counting down.
CACGACATGATCAGGGATTATGGTCAGCCCGCCCATGGTTGTAATCGGCTTCTTAGAATATCCAACGTATCGGAGTGATATCGGCTCGGCGTCCTTTTTGAAAAACCGACCGGAATTCAGCTCAGAAGTAACATGCCCCAGTTCCCAATCTGCCAGTGTGTCAAGGACATAAACATAGACGGTATTCATATCAGTTCTCCTCTTTTCTTTGTTTGGTTGCTTTTCTATGATATCATGAATTGTTGACACCGATATGGCAACAATTCATAATAAAAAGGAACCATTCCGGAAGGAGGGACACGAACAGCAAATGAAAGCAGACAGACTGGTCAGCATTATCATGATTCTTCTCGACAAAAAGCGTATCGGCGCACAGGAATTGGCTGATATGTTTGAGGTGTCTCCCCGCACGATTTATCGGGATATCGACGCAATTTGTATGGCAGGGATTCCTGTTCGCTCTACGTCGGGGGTCGGCGGCGGATTTGAGATCATGGCAAATTACAAAATTGAAAAAAACGTTTTTTCAGCCGCCGATTTGTCGGCCCTTTTGATGGGTCTTTCCGGCCTTTCCAACATCATACGGGGAGACGAATTGGTTCACGTCCTTGCAAAAGTCAAACGCCTTATCCCTGCCGAACAGTCAAAGGACGTTGAACGAAAAGCAAATCAAGTATGTATAGATTTATACCCTTGGATGGGCAGCCGAAATATGCAGCCCTATCTGGAAACGATTCAAACAGCCTTACAGGAAAACAGGCTGCTTTCCGTTGAATATGTAGACCTCCACGGCAATCAAACCCTGCGTACCGTTGAGCCGTATCAGCTTGTATCCAAAAGCAGTCGTTGGTATTTGCAGGCGTATTGCTATACGAGGAACGATTTTCGTTTGTTCAGATTATCCCGCATTTTGAACTTGCAAATGGAAGAAGGAACCTTTGTCCCACGGGAGTATCAGAAGCCGCAGTTAACGATGGATGATATTGTGGCAGCAATGCAGAAAACGATTACGCTTCGTATCCATAAGTCCATCATGGAACGGGTGCTTGAATATTGCCCCTATGAACAGTTTTCACGGGAGGACGATGAGCATTATATTGTGAAGTTTCCGTTCATAGAAAATGACTACTATTACGATGTGCTTTTAAGCTTTGGGAATCAATGCGAATGCATAGGGCCTGCACCAATTCGTGAAAAGATGCGGCAGAAGATTCGGGATTTAGCCGCTCTTTATGAAAATGATTAGAGGAACCGCACAGCGGTGGGGGGATTCAGGATTGTCGTATACCTTGTGGATCAACCGGAATCCCGCTGCTGCTGTGCGGGCCATCCACCTCCCTGTGACAAGGGAGGATTGTCTTTTATTGGGCTGAGACCACATCCGCCCCGATGCCAAAGGGATCCCGGAGGACCACCGTGCCGCAGGGCAGGGGAGCGGCGGAAAGGGTGATGTTCCGTAGCCGGTCCATGTAATCCAGCAGATGGTCCCTGGGGACGGCCTGGCTGGTCTTGACCGGCAGCAGGCTGCCGTCGGCCCGTTTCAGAGTGGTGGTGAGGACCCGCTTGGGGGCCTTCTGCTCCTGGAGGGCGTACTCTTCTCCCTTGGGACAGCCGTTGCCCGTGGCCTTGCCGTCGGCGTCTGCCTGGATGCGGCAGCCCTTGGGGCAGAGAATGCAGGTGATGGTCCCCGGCTGGGGAAGACCCTTGGCCATGGCGTTGGAGGTCTCCGGGGGCATGGGTTCCAGGGGACGGTCCAGGAGGAAGGCGGCGGCGTTCCGCCCGGCGGTCAACCCCTGGACGGTGACGAAGTCGGCCAGATCCAGCACCTTCCGGCTGTTGCCGCAGGCGAAGACGCCGGGGACCGAGGTCTGAAGATACTTGTCGGTGACAGCCCCGTTGGTTTTGGGATCAAGGGCTACCCCGGCCTGGGCGGCTACCTCGTTTTCGGGGATAAGCCCCACGGACAGGAGGAGGGTGTCGCAGGCCACCACCCGCTGACTGCCGGGGATGGGCTGTCCGGCTTCGTCCAGTTGGCTCAGCTCCACCCCTTCCAGCCGCTTCTTGCCAAAGAGATTGGTGACGGTGCAGCGCAGGTAGAGGGGGATGCCGAAGTCGTAGAGACACTGGCTGACGTTCCGCTCCAGACCGCTGGGGACGGGGTTCATCTCTGCCGCGCACAGGACCTGGGCTCCCTCCAGGATCAGCCGCCGGGCCATAATGAGGCCGATGTCGCCGGAACCCAGGATGACCACCTTTTTGCCCACCATCAGGTTCTTGGTGTTCATGAGGTTTTGGGCGGTCCCCGCCGTGTAGACCCCGGCGGGACGGGAGCCGGGAATGGCGATGGCCCCCCGGGTCCGCTCCCGGCAGCCGGTGGCCAGGACCGCGGCCCCGGCCTGGATTTGCAAAAGCCCCTGCCGGGTCACGGCGGTGACCACCCGCCGGGGGGTCAGCCCGGTGACCATGGCCCCGGTGAGGATCTCTGCCCCGGCGTTCAGGGCCTCCTGCCGGGCCCGCAGGGCATATTCCGGGCCGGTGAGCATGGTTTTGTAGCGGACCAGACCGAAGCCGTCGTGGATGCACTGGTTCAGAATGCCCCCCGAGCGGTCCTCCCGCTCCAGCACCAGCACCGACCGGGCGCCGGCCTCTCTGGCCCCTTTGGCGGCGGCCAGACCGCCCGGTCCGCCGCCGATGATGACAACGTCGCAGTATTTCATTCCTTCACCCTCCCTGAAAAGAGCTGAGAGCCGGGTCCGCGGTAGGTGATTTCCTGAGGGGAGAGTCCATACGACTTCTCCAGCATCTCGGCGATCTTGGGCAGGCAGTAGCCGCCATGACACCGGCCGGTGGTGGCCCAGGCTCGGTACTTAATTCCCGCCAGGGTTTTCACGCCCAGGGGGTTCTCAATGGCCTGCCGGATCTCGGCCCGTGTGACCTTCTGGCATCGGCAGAGGATCTCGCCGTAGTCCGGGTCCTCCTGGATGAGACGGGCCTGGGTCTCCGGGTCCTGGTCCCGGAACCGGAGGATCCCCCGGCGGGTGGGGTCAAAGGATTCCTTGGGGATCAGCTCCAGGGTGCGCCCCAGAATGTCCCGGACCATTCGGGCGATGGGCAGGGAGGCGGTGAGGCCGGGGGACTCGATGCCCACCAGGTTGACCAGCCCCGGGCAGGTGTCCTCCTCCCGGATGACAAAGTCCCGGAAACCGCCCTCCCCCGGCGGGGCCTGCTTGGGTCGGACGCCGGCGTAGGCGCCGATGATGTGCTTCCGTTCCAGGCCGGGCAGGAGCTGCCGGGCCTCCCGGAAGAGCTTCTCCATGACGGGCTGGGTGGAGGCGGTGTCCTCCGGGGCGTCGATGTACTCGGCGCTGGGGCCGATGATGAGGTTGCCGTGGATGGTGGGGGTCAGGTGGACGCCCAGCCCGCCGATGCCCGCCTTGGGGGCGGGATAGATGGGCATGGGCAGCAGGCCGTCGGCGATTTTGTCCAGAATGAAGTACTCTCCCCGGCAGGGGTAGATGGCGTACCCGTCCACCCCCGCCATGGCGGCGATCTTGGCGCTGAACAAACCGGCGCAGTTCACCAGCCGCCGGGCGGTGAAGACCTTGCCCCCGGCGGTGACCCGGAAGCCCTCGGAGACCACTTGAATCCCGGTGACCTGGTGGCCCAGGAAGAAGGTCACGCCGTTCTGCACCGCGTTTTCCGCCAGGGCCACGGTGTAGAGGAAGGGGTCGAACACCCCGGTCTCCGGGGACTCCATGGCCCCGATGCCCCCCACCTGGGGGAGCCGTTCCCGGAGCTGGGCCTGGTCCAGCAGGGCCAGACCCCGGCAGCCGTTTTCCTCTCCCTGGGCTTTCAGCCGGGCCAGGACGGCCAGGTCCTCCCGGTCAAAGGCCACCAGGAGCTTTCCGGTCTTTCGGTAGGGGACGTCCAACTCCCGGCAGGCGGCTTCAAAGCCCCGGTTGCCCTCCACGCAGAGCCGGGCCATGAGACTGCCGGGCTTGTTGTTGAAGCCGGCGTGGACCACGGCGGAGTTCCGTCCGCTGGTGCCGGCGGCCACGTCCCACTCCTTTTCCAACAGGGCGACGGACAGGCGATAGCGGGAGAGCTCCCGGGCCACGGCGCAGCCCACTGCCCCGCCGCCGATGATGAGAATATCAAAGGTATTGTTCAAGAAAATTCCTTCTTTGTCGATGTGTATTGTATATGGGCAGAGTAACACGAAACGCCCCCCTTGTCAAAAGGAAGGCGTTTCTTTGGGTGTAGATTTAACTGCTGATGGGGGCATTGCCCGTGTAGAGCTGGTAGTACCGGCCCTTCTTCTCCATCAGCTCCTCGTGGCTGCCCCGCTCAATGATGCGGCCGGCCTCCAGCACCATGATGCAGTCGGCGTTGCGCACTGTGGACAGCCGGTGGGCAATGACAAAGGTGGTCCGGCCGTACATCAGGCCGTCCATGCCCTGCTGGACCAGCATTTCCGTGCGGGTGTCGATGGAGGAGGTGGCCTCGTCCAGAATGAGCACCGGCGGGTCGGCCACGGCGGCCCGGGCGATGGCCAGCAGCTGCCGCTGGCCCTGGCTCAGGTTGGCGCCGTCCCCGTGGAGCATGGTGTCATAACCCTGGGGCAGACGGGTAATGAACCCGTGGGCGTTGGCCAGCTGGGCGGCGGCGATGCACTCCTCGTCCCGGGCGTCCAGCCGGCCGTAGCGGATGTTCTCCATCACCGTGCCGGTGAAGAGGTGGGTGTCCTGGAGGACGATGCCCAGGGAACGGCGGAGATCGTCCTTCTTGATCTTGTTGATGTTCACCCCGTCGTAGCGGATCTTTCCGTCCTGAATGTCGTAGAACCGGTTAATCAGGTTGGTGATGGTGGTCTTGCCCGCGCCGGTGGAGCCAACAAAGGCGATCTTCTGGCCGGGGGTGGCGTAGAGCTTCACGTTGTGGAGGACGATCTTCTCCGGGGTGTAGCCGAAGTCCACATCGTCAAAGGTTACATCGCCCCGGACCTGAATATACTCGGCGCCGTCCTGGGTGGGCCGCTTCCAGGCCCACAGGTTGGTGCGCTGGTCGGTCTCCGTCAGGGTGCCGTCGGGGTTCTCCTTGGCGTTGACCAGGGTGACGTTCCCTTCGTCGGTTTCGGGGGTCTCGTCCAGGAGCTTAAAGATCCGGTCGGCGCCGGCCAGAGCCATGACAATGGCGTTGAGCTGCATACTGATCTGGGTGATGGGCATATTAAAGCTCTTGTTGAACTGAAGGAAGCTGGCCAGCCCGCCCAGGGTGAAGCCGCCCACCCCGTTCAGGGCCAGAGCACCGCCTACCACTGCACAGAGGACGTAGCTGATGTTCCCCAACTGGCCGGAGACCGGCATGAGCATGTTGGAGAAGGCGTTGGCGTTGTTGGCGGAGTGGAAGAGGGCGTCGTTGCGGCGGGTGAACTCCTCGATATTTTTCTCCTCCCGGCAGAAGACCTTGACCACCTTCTGGCCCTCCATCATCTCCTCAATGAAGCCGTTGAGGCTGCCCAGGTCCCGCTGCTGGGCCACAAAGTACCGGCCGGAAGCCCCGGCGAACTTCTTGGTGGCCAGGAGCATCACCGCCACCATCACCAGGGTCAGGCCGGTGAGGGGAATGCTGAGGACCAGCATGGAGGCCAGCACGCTCACAATGGTGATGGAGCAGTTGAGGAGCTGGGGCATGCTCTGGCTGATCATCTGGCGGAGGGTGTCGATGTCGTTGGTGTAGATGGACATGATATCCCCGTGGGCGTGGGTGTCAAAATACCGGATGGGCAGCCGCTGCATGTGCTGAAACATGTCGTTGCGCAGGTCCCGGAGGGTGCCCTGGGTCACGTAGATCATCAAACGGCTCTGGGCAAAGGAGGCCGCCACACCGCACAGGTAGAAGAGGGCCACCCGGGCGATGGCCCGGGTCAGGCCGGAGAAGTCCGCCGGCAGCCCGGCCTGGACGTCCTTCACCAGGGGGACGATATAGCTGTCGATGAGGGTCTTCATGAACAGGGTCCCCTGGACCGAGGCCAGAACGCTGACAAAGATGCAGATGACCACCGCGATCAGGTGGAGTCGGTACTTTCGACCCACATAGCTCAGCACCCGACCCAGGGTCTGGCGGGGGTGCTCCAGCTTGGGCCGGGGTCCCCGTCCCCGGGGACCGTGGGGGCCCCGCTGTGTTCTCGTCTGTGCTGCCATCAGTCGTCGCCTCCTTCGTCAAAGTCGCCGCCGCCGTTGGTCTGGGACTGGTAGACGTCCCGGTAGATCTCGTTGGTGGCCAGCAGGTTTTCATGGGTGTCGAAGCCGTTGATGCGGCCGTTGTCCAGCACCAAGATGCGGTCGGCCCCAGAAACGCTGGAGACCCGCTGGGCGATGATAAATTTGGTGGTGTTGGGGATCTCCTGGGCAAAGGCGGCCCGGATTTTGGCGTCGGTGGCGGTGTCCACGGCGGAGGTGGAGTCGTCCAGGATAAGGACCCTGGGCTTTTTCAGCAGCGCCCGGGCGATGCACAGCCGCTGCTTCTGGCCGCCGGAGACGTTGGTGCCGCCCTGCTCGATATAGGTGTCGTAGCCGTCGGGCATTTTCTGGATGAACTCGTCGGCGCAGGCCAGTTTGCAGGCCCGGACGCAGTCCTCCAGGGTGGCGTTCTCGTCGCCCCACCGCAGATTGTCCAGGATGGTGCCGGAGAAGAGGACGTTCTTCTGGAGGACCACGGAGACCTGGTTGCGCAGGGCCTCCATGTCGTACTCCCGCACGTCCCGGCCGCCCACCAGCACCTGGCCTTCCGTCACGTCGTACAGGCGGCTGATGAGGTTCACCAGGCTGGTTTTGGCGCTGCCGGTGCCGCCGATGATGCCGATGGTCTCCCCGGCCCGAACGGAGAAGGTGATGTCTTTCAGAACCGGCTCCTCGGCGTTCTTCTTGTAGGAGAAGGCCACATCCTTAAACTCCACGGAGCCGTCGGGGACCTGGTGGACGGGGCTCTCCGGGTTGGAGAGGTCGGGCTTTTCGTTGAGGACCTCGGAGATGCGCTCCGCGCTGGCGATGCTCATGGAGATCATCACGAAGACCATGGAGAGCATCATCAGGCTCATGAGGATGTTCATGCAGTAGGTGAGCAGGCTCATAAGCTCGCCGGTGGTGAGGGTGCTGGAGACGATCATGTGGGCGCCCAGCCAGCTGATGAGGAGGATACAGGTGTATACGGTGGCGGTCATCAGGGGGGAGACCCAGGACATGATCTTTTCGGCGGAGAGGAACCGGTGGTAGATGTTTCCGGAAGCTGTCTGGAACTTTTCGGTCTCGTGGTCCTCCCGGACGTAGGCCTTCACCACCCGGATGGCGGAGACGTTCTCCTGGACACTGGCGTTCAGGTCGTCGTACTTCCGAAAGACCTGCTTAAAGTGGACCATCACCTTGGTGATGATGAAGTACATGACCACGCCCAGCACCACCACGGCCCCCAGATAGACGCTGGCCAGCCGGGGGCTGATGAGGAAGACCACCACCATGGCCACCACCAGAGAGGAGGCCGCCCGGGTGCACATCCGCAGGATCATCATAAAGGCGTTCTGGATGTTGGTCACGTCGGTGGTCAGCCGGGTGATGAGGCCGGAGGTGCTGAACTTGTCGATGTTGGAGAAGGAGAAGGTCTGGATGTTCTCATACATGGCCTGGCGCAGGTTGCGGGCCAGACCCGCCGAGGCCCGGGCGCCGAACTTGGCCCCCAGGACGCCCACGATGAGGCTCACCAGGGCGATGAGGAGCATCCACAGGCCGGTGCGCTGGATGTGGCCCAGGTCCCCGGCCTCCACGCCCTTGTCGATGATGGAGGCCATAAGCAGGGGGATGATCATCTCCGTGGCCACCTCCGCCAGCATGAACAGGGGGGTGAGGATGGAGTCCCGTTTAAATTCCTTGATCTGGGACGCAATGGTTTTTAGCATGGATACACTCCTTTTTGTCTGTCAGATTTTCTTGGATGATGTCGCAGATGGAGAGGAAAGTTTTTAACTGTTCCTCGCTGAGCCCCTGGATGGCCAGGGCTTCCACCCGGTTCATGGCGGCAATGGTACGCTCACAGGAGGCCCGCCCCAGAGGGGTGAGGGTGAGCTTTTTCAGCCGGGCGTCTCCCTCCACACTCTGGCGGGAAATGTACCCCTTTTTCTCCATGAGCTTGACCAGACCGGTGACTGAGGAGCGGGTGATGTTGAAGGTTTCCTCAATATCCCGCTGAAAGATATCGTCCTGATCGCGCCAATAGAGGTACCCCATGATGTGACTGTGCATCATGGAGGGCTCCTCGGCGCCCATCTCCCGGGCGATTTCCGTAAATTTCCGGGTGAAGGCGTGGGTCAGATATTTGAACCGGGGGCCAACAAAGGTGTGGGCTTGATCGGGAAGCTGCATGGGCAGTCCCTCCTTTTAAAAGTTCGGTAGCAAACTATTTGGTAACGTACATTTTACAGCCGGGGACTCCAATCGTCAATGGTGATTTTGAACAGGAGGGTGGGGGTTTGTTTCCCTTTTGTTGTTGACGATTCTGACAGAACGGGGTAGAGTAAGAGAAAAACCCTGCCGAACAGCGGCAGGGGAGAGAAAGAGAGTGATCGCCCATGAAGAAACCTGCGATTCGATTATTCACGGTCCTGCTGACCCTGATGTTGGCCCTGAACCTGATGCCCACGGCCTTCGGGGCTTCGGCCTATGACCGGCCCGGGCAGAAGCTGGCCTGCCTGACCTTTGATGACGGCCCGGGCCCCTACTCCGATGCCATTCTGGACGTTTTGCAGAAGCACGGGGCCAAGGCCACCTTTTTCATGAACGGCTACAAGGTCCGCACCTATGCAGATCAGGTCCGCCGGATGGCGGCGGAGGGCCACCAGATCGGCAACCACACCTATAACCATCCCTACCTGGCCAAGAGCTCCGATGCCCTCATCCGCCGGGAGGTCACCGGTACGGCCCAGGCTCTGACGGAGGTCACCGGCCTGACCGGCACCGGCTCTACAGGCTTCTATCTCCGCCCGCCCTACGGCAGCTTTAATAACCGGGTGGCGGAGGTGGCGGGCGTGCCGATGATCTGGTGCACGGTGGACTCCGGGGACTGGAAGTATCAGAACGCCGCCCGGTTGGTGAGCTACACCGGGAATGTCCTCCAGGACGGGGATATCGTCATCCTCCACGAGACCCACAAGACCACGGCCCAAGGCCTGGACGCCCTGCTGACCAAGCTGGACGAGCGGGGCTTTGAGCTGGTCACGGTGGAGGAACTCTTCTGGCGGCGGGGGATCACCCCGGTGGCCGGCCAGATCTACTACAGCGCAAAAAACACCGGGGTCAACCGGTGTGAGCGGGAATTGTACTGGGATGAGTCCAAGCTGAACACCCACTGGGCCTGGGGGGATATCTCCTGGGCGCGGGAAACCGGGCTGATGACCGGCAACGAATATGGGGAGTTCACCCCCCAGTTCCCCCTGACCCGGGGGATGTTCGTCACCGTCCTGGGCCGTCTGGCTGGGGTAGAGGCGGGGGAGACTCCCTCCGGCTTCTCTGACATTCCCGCCGGACACTACGCCGCCCCCTATGCCGCCTGGGCAAAAGAGACCGGCATCATGGTGGGCCTGGAGGACGGCAGCTTCGGGGTGAACACCCCCCTGACCCGCCAGCAGATGGCTGTGGCCCTGGGGCGGTACGCCAAACTCAAGGGGGCGGAGGGGGACGCCTTTGACCTGTCGGCCTACCAGGACAAGGATGCCATTGCCGACTGGGCCGCGGAGGAGGTGGCCCGGTGTTCCTCCCTGGGTCTGCTGCAGGGCTCCGGCGGGGCCTTCCGTCCCGATGACGTTGCCACCCGGGCCATGGGCGCGGCCATCTTCCACCGGCTGAGTGACTTCGCCTTCCCCGAGACGGACGCAGAGACAAACCCGGAGGAGGCCCCCGAGGTGGAGGAGACGCCCTCCTTATAAAATTAAAGAAAAAAAGAAAGGACCCGGGGAAGCGGCACACAAAACCGCTTCCCCGGGTCCTTGGCATTCCGGAAAAAATGTTTGCCGGACGGTTCCGTCCCGGCGGACTGGCTCATATACTGGCAGAGGTTCCCCGGGGGAGACCGCCGGTGGTCCGCAGATACTCTCCGTACTGGGCGCAGATCCCCTTGAAGCAGGTCTGCAGGGCCTTGCGCAGGTGGCCGTAGTAGCTGCGGTTCAGGGCCTCCACCAGAGGGTCCGGGCCTTGCCGGAGGTCATAGCCGGTGAGCAGCTCCCGGACAAACCTGCGGCCCAGCTCGGTGGCCATGGTGCAGTCCACATCCTGGATGATCCCCTCAGGGACCCGGACCGTGACCACCAGGACCAGGTGGCTGTAGAGCTTTTGGGCGGTGGTGTTGTCGGGGAGCTTGGCATAGCCGGAAAGAAAGATGGTATCCATGACAGATCGCCTCCGAAGGGGTCATTTGCCATAAACTTACCATTATGGAGCTAAAGTGTCAAGCGGCTTTCTCGGCCTCTCCGATGGGGGAGGGAAGAAAGTTAGCGAATGCTAATGAAAATGCAGTCTCAAATTCAGAAAAAATAGGAAGAGGAACCAAGAAAAAAGGTGTAAAACAGCTAAAAAAACTATTTATCATGTTGACATTCTGTTTTCTTAGGGCCATAATGGCAGTGGAAATTAACCAACCTCGCAATGCAATAGAAGGATGTGAGATATCGTATGCAACCAAACAATCTGGAAAAGCAGATCCCCTCTATCAAGTGTTCCGGTTGCGCAGCCGGTAAGTCTCGCCTGAAGTACTACGCCACCTGCGAAGAGGCCGTCAAGGCCGGCTTCGCCGATGGGGAATGTACCTATGGCTGTGTGGGCGCCGGTTCCTGCGTGGCAGCCTGTCCTCTGGGCGCTCTGAGCGTCGTGGACGGCTCCGTCAAGCTGGACAAGGAAAAGTGCGACGGCTGCGGCGACTGCGTGGCTGCCTGCGTCCAGGGCCTGATCCACATGGTCCCCGAGGACGCCTCCAACTTCGTCCTGTGCTCCAACAAGGACGAGGAGGAGAAGGCCCTGCGGCTGTGCGGCCATAGCTGCATCGGCTGCGGCGACTGCGCCGAGGCCTGCCCCCAGGAGGCCATCACCATCGTGGACAACTGCGCACAGATCGACTATGAGAAGTGCGTGGGCTGCGCTGCCTGCACCGTCTCCTGCCGGAAGAAGATCATTGTGGACACCTACCATGATCTGACCGAACTGAAATCCACCACCGCCTTTGTCCGCTGCCGTGGCGGCTGGCACAACCACGAGGTCTATGTGGCTGCCGGCGCTACCAACTGCCGTGAGGCCGCCAAGATGGACCTGGACGGCCACTGCTCCTATGGCTGCGCCGGGTTTGGCGACTGCGCCAAGGCCTGCCGCTTCGACGCCATCAACATCGAGCAGGGCACCGCAAAGGTGGACCACCTGAAGTGCGTGGGCTGCACCGCCTGCGTCCACGTCTGTCCCCAGGAGCTGCCCGTCATCGTGCCCTACAAGGGCGCCAAGCTGGTCCCCTGCGCATCCAAGGATGACCCCGAGACCCGCAAGCAGCTCTGCTGGGTGGGCTGCGCCGGCTGCGGCGACTGCGTGGACAACTGTCCCGACCAGCTCATCCACCTGGAGGATGGCCGCGCTGTCATTACCCCCGACCGCTGCGAAGACTGCAACATCTGCTCCTACGTCTGCCCCCATAACGTGATCACCACCCGGGAGATGCCGGCGTTTACTTATGTTCAGGTTCGTGCCATGGCCGCACAGAAAGGAGGCGCAGCGAAATGAAAGACATGAGACCCTTTAAGAGTATGGACGCCAACGCCGCCGCCGGCCACGTCGCATACGCCTTCACGGAAGTCGCTGCCATTTACCCCATCACTCCCTCCTCCCCCATGGCGGAGAACGTGGACGAATGGGCCAACCAGGACCGGAGAAACATCTTCGGCAACCGGGTCAAGATCGTTGAGATGGAGTCCGAGGCCGGCGCTGCCGGCGCTGTCCACGGCTCTCTGTCCACCGGTGCTCTGACCACCACCTTTACCGCTTCTCAGGGCCTGCTGCTGATGATCCCCAACCTGTATAAGATCGCCGGCGAAGGTCTGCCCGGCGTGTTCCATGTGGCAGCCCGTACCCTGACCACCCACGCCCTGTCCATCTTCGGCGACCATCAGGACGTGATGGCCTGCCGCGGCACCGGTATGGCAATGCTGGCTTCCAGCACCCCCCAGGAGGTCATGGACCTGGCTCCTGTGGCCCACCTGTCTGCCATCCAGGCCAACATGGGCATCATCAACTTCTTTGATGGCTTCCGTACCTCCCACGAGATCCAGAAGCTGCGCACCTGGGACTATGAGACCCTGAAGGAGATGGTGGACTGGGACGCTCTGGCTCGCTTCCGCGCCAACGCCAACCTGCCTCACCACCCCTATCACCGCGGCACCAACGAGCCCCCCGAGACCTTCTTCCAGCACAGAGAGGCCTCCAACGTCATGTACAACGACTTCGTTGACGTGGTGGTTGAGAACATGAACAAGGTCAACGCCTCCATCGGCACCAACTACAAGCCCTTCAACTACTACGGCGCTCCCGACGCCACCGACGTCATCGTGGCCATGGGTTCCGTCTGCGGCACCCTGGAAGAGGTCGTTGACGCCATGATGGCTCAGGGCAAGAAGGTGGGCGTTCTGGAGGTTCACCTGTATCGTCCCTTCTCCGCCAAGCACATGCTGGCTGAGCTGCCCGAGTCCACCCAGCGCATCGCTGTTCTGGACCGCACCAAGGAGCCCGGCGCCTTCGGCGAGCCCCTGTACCTGGATGTGGTGGCCGTCCTGAACGACGCCGGCAAGAACGACATCAAGGTCATCGGCGGCCGTTACGGCCTGTCCTCCAAGGACACCACTCCCGCCGACATGTACTCCGTCTTCCAGCACCTGGCAAAGGGTGGCCACAACCACTTCACCGTCAGCATCGTGGATGACGTGACCAACCTGTCCATCGAGAAGCACGACTTCGTCCTGCCCGACGATCCCACCCAGAAGTCCGTGAAGATCTGGGGCATCGGCTCCGACGGTCTGGTGGGCGCTTCCAAGAACACCTCCAAGATCATCGGTGACCACACCGACAACTATGTCCAGGCATACTTCCAGTACGACTCCAAGAAGTCCGGCGGCCTGACCATCAGCCACCTGCGCTTTGGTCAGAAGCCCATCCGTTCCTCCTACTATGTCGGCCATGCTGACTGCGTCATCTGCGGCAACCCCGCTTACATCGGCAAGTACAACATGGTCCGCGACGTCAAGCCCGGCGGCATCTTCATGCTGAACTGCGACTGGGAAGGCGAGGAGCTGGAAGCCCGTCTGCCCGCAGACATCAAGCGCGCCCTGGCCAAGAACAACATCAAGTTCTACACCTGCGACGCCGTCAATATCGCCCGCAGCATTGGTCTGAAGGGCCGTATCAACACCATCATCCAGTCCGCTTACTTCAAGCTGGCCAACCTGGTCTCCGAAGAGGACGCCATCGAGTACATGCGCCAGGGCATCGTCAAGGACTATGGCACCAAGGGCCAGAACATCGTTGACATGAACATGGCCGCTGTCATGGCCGGTCAGACCGCTGCCAAGGAAGTGCCCGTCCCCGCAGCCTGGGCTGACGCACAGGACGAGGTCAAGGCAGAGCTGAAGCTCAACACCGTGAATGCTGAGCAGGACGCCTACGTCCGCAACATCCTGATTCCCACCAACAACCTGGAAGGCGACGCCCTGCCCGTCTCCACCTTCCTGCCCTATGTCACCGGTAAGGCTCCCTCCGGCACCGCTGCCTTCGAGAAGCGCGGCATCGCCGTGGATATCCCCGTGTGGCACGCAGAAAACTGCACCCAGTGCAACTGGTGCTCCGCTGTCTGCCCCCACGCTGTCATCCGTCCCTTCATCCTCAATCCCGAGGACGCTGAGGGCCTGACCACTGTGGACTGCAAGACCGCAGAGGGCAAGCGCTTCATCGTGGCTGTCTCCGCTGCTGACTGCACCGGCTGCGGCTCCTGCGTGGAGATGTGCCCCGCCCACGGCAAGGCTCTGTCCATGGAACGCTCTGCCGGCCGTATGTACGACGACCAGAACACCTTCGAGTATGCCAAGAAGATGGGCGTCCAGGAGGGCTCCGACAAGAACGTCAAGACCTCCCAGTTCATGCGTCCCTATCTGGAGTACTCCGGCGCATGCCCCGGCTGCGGCGAGACTCCCTACGCCAAGATGGTCACCCAGCTCTTCGGCGATCACGCTGTCATTGCCAACGCCACCGGCTGCTCCTCCATCTGGGGTGCATCCGTGCCCAGCATGCCCTATGTGATCGACGAGAAGGGCCACGGTCCCGCATGGGCCAACTCCCTGTTCGAGGATAACGCCGAGTTCGGCTTTGGTATGGCCGTCTCCCTGCGCACCCGCCGCGACGCCATGAAGGCCGTTGTGGAGCGTCTGGCTGCAGACCGCCGCTTCGCTGGCACCGCCGGCGCCTGGGTGGAGAAGATGAACACCAACGAGGCTGCTTCCCTGGGCGTGAACCTGGTGGCTCTGTGCAAGACCTTTATGGAAGACAAGGATCCCATGAGCGACGACCTGCGCAAGGACGCCGAGTATGTCATCCAGAACTCCGACCTGCTGCCTCGTCCCTCCATGTGGCTGTTCGGCGGCGACGGCTGGGCCTACGACATCGGCTACGGCGGCCTGGACCACATCCTGGCCTCCCGCGAGAACTTCAACGTTCTGGTCTTCGATACCGAGGTCTACTCCAACACCGGCGGTCAGTCCTCCAAGGCTACCCCCACCGGCGCTGTGGCACAGTTCGCAGCCGGCGGTAAGCCCACCGGCAAGAAGGATCTGGCACAGATCGCCATGACCTACGGTCACGTCTATGTGGCCCAGGTGGCCATGGGCGCAAACCCCGCTCAGACCCTGCGCGCTCTGAGAGAGGCTGAGAGCTATGACGGTCCTTCCCTGATCATTGCCTACGCTCCCTGTATCAACCACGGCATCAAGGCCGGCATGAACCGCTCCATGGTGGAGATGAAGAAGGCCGTCCGCGCCGGTTACTGGAACATGCTGCGCTATGATCCCCGTCTGGCTGCTGAGGGCAAGAACCCCCTGCAGATCGACAGCGCAAAGCCCACCGAGGCCTACAGCGACTTCCTGAAGGGCGAGGTCCGTTACGCCTCTCTGTCCATGAAGAATCCCAGCCAGGCTGCGAAGCTCTTCGCCGAGTCTGAGAAGGCCGCTCTGGGCAGATATGACGGCCTGATCAACAGACGGAACAGTCTGGAACCTAAGGAGGGACAGGCAAAATGATTAACAACGTAAGAGAAAGAAATGCTATGCCCGAGCAGGACATCAACGTCCGCCTGACCAACTTTGACGAGGTCGCTCTGGGCTATACCGAGGCCGACGCCATCCGCGAGGCCATGCGCTGCCTGAAGTGCCGTAAGAAGCCCTGCACCATGGGCTGCCCCATCGGCCAGCAGATCCCCGAGTTCATCGCCAAGGTGGCCGAGGGTGACTTCGAGGCAGCTTACCAGATCACCGCTGTGAAGAGCAGCATGCCCTCCATCTGTGGCCGTGTCTGCCCCCAGGAGCAGCAGTGCGAGAAGAACTGCGCCCACGCCCTGAAGGGCGAGGCTGTGGGTATTGGCCGTCTGGAGCGCTTCGTGGCCGACTGGCACGCAGCCCGCAACCCCGTCTCCGCTCCCGAGGTGGAGAAGAAGGGCAAGAAGGTCGCCGTCATCGGCTCCGGCCCTGCCGGTATCGCCTGCGCAGGCGATCTGGCCGCCATGGGCTATGACGTGACCATCTTCGAGAAGCTGAGCTATGCCGGCGGCATCCTGGTCTATGGCATCCCCCAGTTCGTTCTGCCCAACTCCGTGGTGGACCGTGAGCTGGAGACCCTGAAGGCCCGCGGCGTGGAGATCGTCACCAGCGCCCCCATCGACAAGAACAAGAGCATCGACGCTCTGTTTGCTGAGGGCTTCGAGGCTGTCTTCGTGGGCAACGGCGCTGACATCCCCCAGACCCCCAGAGGCCTGGACACCAGCTTGGAAGGCGTCTGGTCCGCCAACGACTACCTCACTGAGGTCAACCTGAACACCGCCAACCTGCCCGCAAGCATCAAGGACGCCAAGCGTGTCCTGGTGGTGGGCGGCGGCAACGTGGCTGTGGACGCAGTCCGCTGCGCAAAGCGCCTGGGCGCTGAGACCATCATGGTCTACCGCCGTACCCTGGCTGAGGCTCCCGCCCGCCGCGATGAGATCGAGCACACCCGTTCCGAGAGCATCGAGATCAAGGAGCTGACCAACCCCGTGGAGTGCATCGGGGAGAACGGTGTTCTGACCGCTGTGAAGCTGGAGAAGATGACCCTGGGTGAGCCCGACGCCTCCGGCCGTCGTTCCCCCGTGGGCACCGGCGAGTATTTCACCGTGGAGTGCCAGAACCTGGTCATCGCCACCGGTACCTCCTACAGCGAGGACGTGGTGGACACCACCACCGGCATCGACAAGGACAAGTGGGGCGGCATCGCTGTTGATGACGACTGCAAGACCAGCCGTGAAGGCGTCTTCGCAGGCGGCGACGCAGTCACCGGTCCTCAGACCGTCGTGAAGGCCATGGGCGCCGGTAAGCGCGCTGCTGTCTCCATCGACGCTTATCTGTCCGCAAAGTAAAAAACAGGGAATCCATTTTTCCTGAAAACCGGCGGGGCCGGGAGATCTGTTGTGATCTCCCGGCCCTGTTTTCTGTTTGGGCTTGACCGGTGTGATATGATGGGGACAGATAATCCCAAGGAGGCCCTCTCATGTCAGACAAATCCATCACCATCCGGCCCGCTGTCCCCGGGGACGCGGCATCCTTTCTGTCCATTTACGCGCCGTATATCCTAAATACCGCCATCACCTACGAGTATGTGGTCCCCACGGAGGAGGAATTCGCCGGGCGTATCCGCCATGTGCTGGAGAAGTACCCCTATCTGGCGGCGGAGGTCAACGGGAAGGTGGTGGGCTACGCCTACGCCTCGGCCTACGGCGTCCGGGCGGCCTATGGCTGGACGGTGGAGACCTCCATTTATGTAGACCGGAACTGCAAGGGGATGGGGATCGGAAATGCCCTGTACCAGACGCTCGAAGTCTGTCTGACCGTCCAGGGGGTCCGCACCCTGGTGGCCAATATTGCCTGGCCGGAGGAGGGGGACCCCTACCTGACCCGGGACAGCGCAGCCTTCCACAAGCGCATGGGCTATGAGCGGGTGGGGACCCTGCGGAACATGGGCTGCAAGTTTGGCCGGTGGTATCACCTGGCAGTGATGGAGAAGTACTTGGGTCCCCACGGCCAGGACCCGGCCCCCATCCTGCCCTTTTCCTCTGTCAGAGCGGAGATTTTCCCGGGAAACCAATTTGAAAAATAGGGATTGACAAATGGCGGGAATGGGCTTAGAATAACCGCAAGTTAATAAGTTCATAAGCAAACCGTTGAAGCGGAGATAACGGCGGGGAACGCCCTCACAGAGAGCCTGGATAGCTGAGAGCCAGACAGGAAACGACCCGTCAAATGGACCGCGGAGGGCGCAGTCAAAGGCCGTTGGGCTGAGTATTCTGCGACGTGTGGGCATACGTCAGTTGCCGGGGGTATGTTGGTACCCCGCCAAGTGTGCGGGTCAAACCGCAAAGCAAGGTGGCACCGCGGATATGTTTGATATTCGTCCTTGACAGATTTTCTGGTCTGTCGGGGGCGTTTTGTTTTTGCACCGGGACCAGTGAGGAGGCATTGCCATGAAGATTTCACCCAGCTATGAGACCGTCCGGGAGATTGCGGCCACCGGCGCCTATCAGGTGCTGCCCGTGAGCTGCGAGCTCCTTTCCGATATCTGCACCCCCATGGAGGCCCTGCGGATCCTGAAACATGTGTCCACCCACTGCTACCTGCTGGAGTCGGTGGTGGAGAAGGAGAAGTGGGGGCGATACACCTTCCTGGGCTACGACCCCAAGCTGGAGATCACCTGCGCCGACGGCGTGATGAAGGCGGGGGACATCCAGCTGAAAACAGAGGACCCCTCGGTTTTCCTCCGCCAGATTCTGGCCCAGTACAAGAGCCCCCGATTTGAGGATCTGCCCTCCTTCACCGGCGGTCTGGTGGGGTACTTTTCCTATGATTTCCTGGGCTACAGCGAGCCGTCGGTGCGCAGTCAGGTCCTCGACAGCGAGGCCTTCAAGGATGTGGACCTGATGCTCTTCGACAAGGTCATCGCCTTTGACCACTTCCGGCAGAAGATCATCCTCATCGTGAACATGTCCCTGGAGGATCCGGAGACCGGCTACAACAAGGCGGTGATGGAGCTGCAGCAGCTCAGCCACCTCCTGCGGACAGGGGAGAAGAAGCGGGAGCCGGAGAGCCGCCTGACGGGCGAACTCACCCCCCTCTTCGACAAGGAGACTTACTGTGCCATGGTGGAGCAGGCCAAGGGATACATCCGGGAGGGAGATATCTTCCAGATCGTCCTGTCCAACCGCTTCAGCGCCCCCTTTGAGGGGAGCCTGCTGAACACCTATCGGGTTTTGCGAACCACCAACCCGTCCCCCTACATGTTCTACTTCTCCGGCACCGATGTGGAAGTGGCGGGGGCCTCGCCGGAGACCCTGGTGAAGCTGGAAAACGGCGTCCTCCACACCTTCCCCCTGGCGGGGACCCGGCCCAGAGGCAGGACCGAGGCTGAGGACAAGGCCCTGGAGGCCGAGCTGCTGGCCGACGAAAAGGAACTGGCCGAGCACAACATGCTGGTGGACCTGGGCCGGAACGACCTGGGAAAGATCAGCAAGTTCGGCTCCGTTCAGGTGGAGAAGCTCCGCACCATCGAGCGCTACTCCCATGTGATGCACATCGGCTCCACCGTCCGGGGGGAGATCCGGGAGGACCGGGACGCTCTGGACGCCATTGCCGCCGTTCTTCCCGCCGGGACCCTGTCCGGCGCCCCCAAGATCCGGGCCTGCCAGCTCATCAGCCAGTTGGAGAACAACAAGCGGGGGATCTATGGCGGGGCCATCGGGTACATCGACTTCACCGGCAACCTGGACACCTGCATCGCCATCCGTATCGCCTACAAAAAGAATGGCAAGGTCTTTATCCGCAGCGGCGCGGGGATCGTGGCCGACTCGGTCCCTGAGAAGGAGTTTGAGGAGTGCATCAACAAGGCCAAGGCTGTGGTCAACGCACTACAGCTTGCAGAGGAGGCAGACCGATGATCTTACTCATTGACAACTACGACAGCTTTTCCTATAACCTCTACCAGCTCATCGGAGAGCTGGACCCAGAGATCCAGGTCATTCGGAATGACGCTATGACTCTGGAGGAGATCCGGGCCCTCCACCCCCGGCGTATCGTTCTCTCGCCGGGACCCGGCCGGCCGGAGGACGCGGGGATCACCCTGGAGGCGGCCCGGACCCTGGGGAAGGAGATTCCCACCCTGGGGGTCTGCCTGGGCCACCAGGCCATCTGCGCGGCCTTTGGCGGTAAGGTGACTTACGCGGAGCGGCTCATGCACGGCAAGCAGTCCATGGTCCAATTCCAGACCGACTCTACACTGTTCCGGGGCTGTCCCAAGGAGGCCCTGGTGGCCCGATATCACTCCCTGGCGGCGGACCCGGCCACCCTGCCGGACTGCCTGCGGGTGACGGCCGAAACCCAGGCGGGGGAGATCATGGCCGTGGAACACAGGGAGTATCCCATTTATGGGGTCCAGTTCCATCCGGAGTCCATTCTGACCCCCGACGGCCGGACCATGCTGAAGAATTTTATCCAGGAGGGAACACCATGATTCAGGAAGCCATTGTCAAAATCGTAAATAAAGAGGACCTGACCTACGACGAGGCCTATCAGGTCATGAACGAGATCATGAGCGGGGAGACCACCGCCACCCAGAACGCCGCCTTCCTGGCGGCCCTGTCCACCAAGAGCACCAAGGCGGAGACCATCGTGGAGATCGCCGGCTGTGCTGCCGCCATGCGGGACCACGCCACTAAGGTGGAGACCGGCCAGGAGGTCTTTGAGATCGTGGGGACCGGCGGCGACGGCGCCCACAGCTTTAACATCTCCACCACCGCGGCCCTGGTGGCTGCGGCAGGGGGCATGAAGGTGGCCAAGCACGGCAACCGGGCGGCCTCCTCCCGGTGCGGCACTGCCGATTGCCTGGAGGCCCTGGGGGTCAATATCGACCAGAGCCCCCGGCGCTGCCGGGAGCTGCTGGAAGAGGTGGGCATGTGCTTCTTCTTTGCCCAGAAGTATCACACCTCCATGAAGTATGTGGGGGCCATCCGAAAGGAGCTGGGCTTCCGCACGGTGTTCAACATCCTGGGCCCCCTGACCAACCCGGCCAGCCCCACCATGCAGCTGCTGGGGGTCTATGACGAGTACCTGGTGGAGCCCCTGGCCCATGTCCTCATGAGCCTGGGCGTAAAGCAGGGTATGGTGGTCTACGGCATGGACAAGCTGGACGAGATTTCCCTCAGCGCCCCCACCAAGGTGTGCGAGTTCCGGGACGGGTGGTACAAGACCTACACCATCCAACCGGAGGAGTTCGGCCTGACCCGCTGCGCCAAGGCCGACCTGGTGGGGGGAGACCCGGCAGAAAACGCCGCCATTACCCGGGCCATCCTGAGCGGGGAGAAGGGGCCCAAACGGGACGCCGTCCTGCTGAACGCTGGCGCAGCCCTCTATATCGGCGGCAAGGCAGCCACCCTGGCCCAGGGTATAACCCTGGCGGCGGAGATCATTGACTCCGGCAAGGCCCTGGAGACCCTGGAACAGTTCATCACCGTGAGTAACCGGGCGGAGGACTGAGCCATGACCATTCTGGACACCATCGCCGCCTATGCCCGGCAGCGTGTGGCGGCAGACAGGGAAGAAACCTGTCTGGAGGTCATGCAGGAGCTTGCCCTCCAGGGTGGCTCGGCCAACGGTGCGGCGTTTGAAAGGGCCCTGCGAAAGCCGGGGATGGGGTTTATCTGTGAGGTGAAAAAGGCCTCTCCCTCCAAGGGGATCATCGACCGGGAGTTCCCCTATCTGGACATTGCCCGGGACTATGAGGCGGCGGGGGCCGACTGTATCTCCTGCCTGACCGAGCCCAAGTGGTTTCTGGGCTCCGATCAGATTTTTTCGGAGATCCGGCAGAGGGTTGCCACCCCCATGCTCCGCAAGGATTTCACCGTGGACGAGTACCAGATTTATCAGGCCAAGGTTCTGGGGGCCAACGCAGTGCTGCTGATCTGCGCCCTGCTGGACACCAGGACCATCGCCCGGTATCTGGCGCTCTGTGACTGCCTGGGGCTTGCCGCGCTGGTGGAGGCCCATGATGAAGGGGAAATTGCCAGCGCCGTGTCTGCCGGGGCGAGGATCATCGGGGTGAACAACCGGAATCTGAAGGATTTTTCCGTGGACTTTTCCAATGCCGCCCGTCTGCGGGACCGCATCCCGCCGGGGACCATCTATGTGGCGGAGAGCGGTGTGAAAGGCCCTGAAGACGCGGCGATGCTGAGATCCATCGGGGCGGACGCAGCCCTGGTAGGGGAGACGCTGATGCGGGCCACGGATAAAAAGGCCATGCTGGCGGCCTTGCGGGAGGCGGCACGATGACCAAGATCAAGCTCTGCGGCCTGACCCGGCCCGAAGAAATTCAGGCGGTCAACCAACTGCTGCCGGAGTACATCGGCTTTGTCTTTGCCCGGAAGAGCAGGCGGTATGTGTCCCCGACCCGGGCGGCAGAGCTGCGAAAAGGGCTCCACCCCGCCATCACCCCGGTGGGCGTCTTTGTCAATGAGCCGCCGGAGCAGGTGGCGGCCCTGCTGGAGGCCGGGACCATCGAAATGGCCCAGCTCCATGGCGGAGAGGACGAAAACTACCTCTGCCGCCTGCGACGGCTGACCGGAAAGCCTGTAATGAAGGCCTTCCGAATGGATAGCGAGGAGGACGGAGAGAAGGCCCAGGCCAGCTCTGCGGACTATGTCCTCCTGGACGCAGGGGAGGGGGGCACCGGGACGGCCTTTGACTGGTCCCTGCTCCGGGGCGTGACCCGCCCTTATTTCTTGGCCGGTGGTTTGAACCCCGCCAACGTGGCCGGGGCGGTGAAGAGTTTGGCCCCCTACGCCGTGGACGTCAGCTCCGGCATAGAAACCGACGGCGTCAAGGACAGAGAGAAGATGGCCGCCTTTGTGCAGGCTGTCCGAGAACAGAAAGGATGAACGACCATGACCAATCCCAACGGCCGCTTCGGCGTCCATGGAGGGCAGTACATACCGGAAACCCTCATGAACGCCGTCATTGAGCTGGAACAGGCCTATGACCACTATAAAAACGATCCCGACTTCAACCGGGAGCTGACCCGCCTCTTCAACGAGTACGCCGGCCGGCCCTCCCGCCTCTACTATGCGGAGAAGCTTACCCGGGAACTGGGGGGCGCGAAAATCTACCTGAAGCGGGAGGATCTGAACCACACCGGCGCCCACAAGATCAACAACGTCCTGGGCCAGGCCCTTCTGGCGAAAAAGATGGGCAAGACCCGTCTCATCGCCGAGACCGGGGCGGGACAGCACGGGGTAGCCACCGCCACTGCCGCCGCTCTGCTGGACATGGAATGTGTGGTCTTCATGGGGGAGGAGGACATCCGCCGGCAGGCTCTGAACGTCTATAAGATGCGCCTGCTGGGGTCCCAGGTGGTCTCTGTGACCTCCGGGACGGCCACCCTGAAGGATGCGGTCTCTGAAGCCATGCGGGAGTGGACCAGCCGCATCGCCGACACCCACTACTGCCTGGGCTCGGTGATGGGTCCCCATCCCTTCCCCACCATCGTCCGGGATTTCCAGGCGGTGATCTCCCGGGAGGCCCGGGCCCAGATTTTAGAAAAGGAGGGCCGCCTGCCCGACGCGGTCATTGCCTGCGTGGGGGGCGGGTCCAACGCCATCGGCTCCTTCTACCACTTCATCGGGGACGAGGGCGTGCGGCTCATCGGCTGTGAGGCCGCCGGCCGCGGCGTGAACACCGCCGAGACCGCCGCCACCATCGCCACCGGCCGCCTGGGCATCTTCCACGGCATGAAGTCCTACTTCTGCCAGGACCAGTACGGCCAGATTGCCCCGGTCTACTCCATCTCTGCCGGTCTGGACTACCCCGGCATCGGCCCGGAGCACGCCCACCTCCACGACATCGGCCGGGCGGAGTATGTGCCCATCACCGACGAGGAGGCGGTGGAGGCCTTTGAGTACGTCTCCCGGACCGAGGGCATCATCCCCGCCCTGGAGTCGGCCCATGCCCTGGCCCATGCCAGAAAGCTGGCCCCCACTATGGGGAAGGATCAGATCATCATTGTCACCGTTTCCGGCCGGGGAGATAAGGACTGCGCCGCCATCGCCCGGTACAGAGGGGAGGATATCCATGAGTAAAATACAAGAGGCATTTGCCGGGGGAAAGGCCTTCATCCCCTTCGTGACCTGCGGGGATCCGGACCTGGAGACCACCGCCGCCATCGTCCGGGCCATGGCCCGGAGTGGAGCCGATCTCATCGAGCTGGGCATTCCCTTTTCCGACCCCACCGCTGAGGGCCCCGTGATCCAGGAGGCCAACCTGCGTGCTCTCTCCGGGGGCGTCACCACCGACCGGGTCTTTGACCTGGTCCGGGACCTGCGGCGGGATGTGGCCGTCCCCCTGGTGTTCATGACCTACGCCAACGTGGTTTTCTCTTACGGCACCGAGAAATTTCTGGCCAACTGCGCCGAAGCGGGGGTGGACGGACTCATCCTCCCCGACGTCCCCTTTGAGGAAAAGGAGGATTTTGCCCCCCTCTGCCGACAGTATGGGGTGGAGCTGATCTCCCTGGTGGCCCCCACCTCCGAGGGCCGGGCCGCCGCCATCGCAAGGGAGGCCCAGGGCTTTGTGTACATCGTCTCCAGCCTGGGGGTCACCGGCGTCCGCAGTGAGATCAAGACCGACATTCCCTCCCTGGCGGGGCTGGTGAAGGCCAACACCCAAATCCCCTGCGCCGTGGGCTTTGGCATCTCCACCCCGGCCCAGGCGGCGGACATGGCCCGCCACGCAGACGGGGTCATCGTGGGCTCGGCCATCGTGAAGCTCATCGGCCAGTATGGCCGGGAGGCCGTCCCCCATGTGGCGGAGTATGTGAAATCCATGAAGGACGCCATCCGGAGTCTGTGAAACAGAAAAAGCGCTCGCTTCCAGGAAAGCCAGGGAAGCGAGCGCTTTTTGGAATATTATTCACCGCGGATCTCCCGCTGGAGCTTTTTGGTGAGTTTGGAGAAGACCAGATCATAAGATCTGTCGCACAGGTCCCGCAGGACCTCCTCCGGCACATCGCCGTCCAGGAGGACGGAGTTCCAGTGCCGCTTGTTCGAGTAGAAGCCCGGGCGGATGTCCGGGTATTCGCTGCGGAGCAGCTCTGCCAGAAGGGGATCGCATTTGAGGATGACCATCTCCCGGCAGTCCCAGCCCTTGTGCTCCGGGCCGGGCTGACAGGTGGCGGCGAACATCTTGCCGCCCACCAGGTAGCGGTGCCAGCCCCACTCCTCCTTATAGTCCTTTTCAGCCCCCGCCTTGTTCCGCAGGTACTGGTCCAGCCATGGGTATTTGTTCATGGTGTGCTCCTTTCCGTCCGGTGCGTTACGGCTCCCTCAGGTCCTTTATGAGATAGTTTCGGGCTGAGTTGATTTGGGGCAGCCGCTTTTTCATGGTAATGGGCAGGCCGATCTTTTGGCAGAAGTCCGCCAGACGACACTCCAGCTCCGGGTCGCAGAGATAGAGCTTTTTCGGTTTTCCATTCTCCTCGATCATGCTCCCCAGGACATTCAGCAAGGCGTTTTGCGCATCCACCTGGGGGGCCAACAGCTCCGAGCGGTGGAGGAAGCCCGAGGCGGCATCGCTGACCAGGATCATCCGGGGGAAGAACTTTTTCCGCCCTTCCTTGATGGGAGCGGGGAGGTAGGACCAGTCCAGCTCCAGGGAATAGGCCCGCTGGGGGGTGTTTTTCAGCGTTTGGAGCACCGGGTCATCCCGGACCATGAAGCGGGGATACGACACAGAGGGAAGGAGGTTCTGGGGCAGGAGATGGAGATGGTAGAGATTATCCTCCGGGTCATAGGTTCGCAGGAGAAGGTTCCCCTGTTGAAAAACGTCCAGCTTGTCGGTCTCATGGAGTCCTTTCACCATCATAAAGAGGTTGCCCAGACCGGAGGAAAGCAGCTCCAGCTCCCGGTCGTTCAGGGGGCGGGGGAAGCGTCCGGTCTCATAAGTCTCAAAGTGGAGCCAGCCGCCCTTACCCCGGCAGGGGATGCCCAGCTCCTTGATGATGCGGTAGTTGGCGGAGCTGACGTCCTCCCGGTTGCCCCACAGGCCGATGATGGCGTCCTGGAGGTAAAAGACGGGTTCCTTTTTGGGGTTGGGGCCGAAGAGCCTCTGCCGGGCCATTGCGTAGGCCTAGTCCCCCACATAGCAGGCGAAGCCGCACTGGCCGGGGAGTTCGGACAGGATGGAAAAGTAGAGAACGGTCTGCTGGTCTTCCATAAGGAACAGAAAGGTGTCCTCCTCGAAAAAGGTGTTCCAGGGTTCGTAGGTATCCGCGATCTGCAGAGCGGCGAGATAGATCCGCATCCATTGTTTACGTTGCTGATCGGTCATAGGGCAGGTTCCTTTCTGGTTCTTTTCTTCGGTTGGTGAGATACATCTGGAGGAAGAAACCCGCCAGGATCAGGGCCAGACCGAGGATAGAGGTGAGGTACAGGGGCTCTCCCAGGAAGAAGTGGGAGAGGAGCATGGCGATGGCCGGGGTGCCGTAGGCAAAGTTGGAGATGGCGGCAGCACTGCTGCCCTGGAGGGCCAGAGCCCAGAGGAGGTAGCCTGCGGCGTTGACAAACACACCCAGCCAGAGGAACCCGGCGATATGCCCGCCGCTGACCGGAGCAAACCCGGTGACCAGACAGCAGACCAGGGCGCAGACGGCGCTGAGGGTGTGGTAGCAGAACATGTTGATGAGCTGATTGCCCCCCTGCTTCTTATTCAGGTTGCAGAAGAGGCCGTAGAGGGCGGCGGCCAGGATGCAGGAGAGGTATCCCTTGAGCTGCTGGCCGGAAAAGGAAAATCCCTGTCCGGGCCGGAACATGACCACGACGACCCCGCAGAAGGACAGCAGGAGGGCCAGCAGCTTGGCCCCGGAGAAGGACTCCTTGAGGATCAGGCAGGCGAAGCACACGGTGAAGATGGGCCAGAGGTAGTTGACGATGCAGGCGACCTGGGCGTCCAGACAGGAGATGCCCTGATAGTAAAAGGCAGAGTAGAGAAAGTACCCGGTAAAGCCCAGCAGACACAGGCGGCCCAGGTCCTTTGGCGTGTACTGTCTCAGTTCCTTCCATTGACCCTTGGTCAGGATCACCGCCAGCAGGGACAGGGCGGCGAAGACGGAGGCACAGCAGAGAACCTCCATGTTGCTGATGTCGGTCAGCAGGACCTTGCATATGGGGGCGGAGGTGCCCCACAGAAAGACGGTGACCCCCGCCATGGCGAATTCTTTTTTCATGGTAACACCTCGACAGCATTATACTCGCATCGGGGGACAAAGGAAAGGGGAGAGGACAAATTTCTCCCGCCCGGTTTTCTTTTCGGCGGGGTTGTGGTATCCTGTCAGCAGAACACATCAAAACAGGAGGAGTTTTTATGCGAAAGAATTTCGGACCCAGACCCGCCATGTACCCCATGCCCGTTCTGATCCTGGCGGCCTACGGGGAGGACGGCGTTCCCAACGCCATGAACGCCGCCTGGGGCGGCATCAGCGAGGAGACGGAGATATCCATGTGTATCAGCCCCGGGCACAAGACCACGGAGAACATCCTGGCCCGGAAGGCCTTCACCGTCAGCATGGGCACCGCCGACACCATGGCGGCCTGCGACTACGTGGGCCTGGTCTCCGGCAGCGAGGTCCCCGACAAGGTGGCCCGGGCCGGGTTCCACACCACCAAGTCCCAGTTTGTGGACGCCCCCCTCATCGACGAGCTGCCCATGGCCCTGGAGTGCCGGCTCATCAGCTACGATCCCGAGACCTGCCGCCTGGTGGGGGAGATCGTCAACGTCAGCGCCCAGGAGAGGGTGCTGAACGCCGAGGGCTTTGTGGACCCTGCCAAGCTGCGGCCCATCACCTATGACGCCATGAACCACACCTACCTGGTCCTGGGGGAGATCGTAGGCCACGCCTTTGCCGATGGCATGACCCTGAAATAAGAAAAGAGTCTGAAGCACAAAGAGTGAATCGTTTTATTCAGGCTGGAAAGAAGATGGAAGAAGTGTGAAAAAGGCCTTGCAAAAAATGGTTCTGCTTCGTATAATGAATCCATTCGGCTCTTGTCGAAGTTTGGAACCGCGGCCCAAGGACCGCAGCCTGACTGCAAAGCCAGTACACACATATTGGAGGAAAAGAAAGAGATGTCTCACAACGCAACCACTATGGCCAATCCCGGACCTCTGGGGCTTCTGGGCTTTGGCATGACCACCGTGCTGCTGAACCTGCACAACAGTGGTCTTCTTCCCCTTTCCATCGTCATCGTTGCCATGGGGATCGCCATGGGCGGCCTGGCACAGATCATCGCCGGAATCCGCGAGCTGTGCCAGGGCAACACCTTCGGCGGTACCGCCTTCACCGCTTACGGCCTGTTCTGGTGGTCCCTGGTCCTGATCTGGGTCAACCCCTTCCAGGGCATCGAGTCTGCCGATCACATTTCCGTGGCTTTCTACCTGCTGCTGTGGGGGATCTTCACTCTGTTCATGTTCATCGGCACGCTGAAGCACAACCGTGCCACCCAGGTGGTCTTTGGCTCCCTGACCATCCTGTTCTTCCTGCTGGCCGCCGGGGACTTCACCGGCAACCACATGATCACCACCGTCGCCGGCGTTGAGGGCATCTTCTGCGGCCTCTCCGCCATCTACAGCGCGATGGGCCAGATCCTGAACGCAGAGTATGGCAAGACTGTGATGCCTCTGGGCGAATAAATGCTTTCCTGAAACAGCGGATGACCTGGGTCGTCCGCTGTTTTCACTTCTCCGGCTCTGTTTGACAGGGCGAAAACGGGGAGATATAATAGGTTAGCGATACATTTTAGACGTAAGGAGCACAGTATGCCGAACATTATTGAGATCACGGATCTTTCCAGCCCCGGGCTGGATGTTTTTGCCCGCCTGACCGAGGCCCAGCTCCGGAACCGGCTGGAGCCGGAGAAGGGGATCTTTATTGCGGAGAGCCCCAAGGTCATCGCCCGGGCCCTGGACGCCGGGTGTGAGCCGAAGGCTCTCCTCATGGAGCGGAAGCACATCGAGGGGCAGGCCGGAGAGATCATCGCCCGGTGCGGGGAGGTTCCGGTGTACACCGCCGACCGGGCGGTGCTGGCCGGGCTCACCGGCTACGAACTGACCCGGGGGGTCCTGTGCGCCATGGGCCGCCCCAGGCTGCCCAGTGTAGAGGCGCTGTGCGCCGACGCCCGCCGGGTGGCGGTGCTGGAGGGCATCGTGGACCCCACCAACATCGGCGCCATTTTCCGGTCCGCCGCGGCTTTGCACATGGACGCCGTGCTGGTCACGCCCACCTGCTGCGATCCCCTGTACCGGCGGGCGGCCCGGGTCAGCATGGGGACGGTTTTTCAGGTACCCTGGACCCGCATTGGCGAGGACCATACCCAGTGGCCCCAGCCGGGGCTCCGGCGGCTGCAAAAATTGGGCTTCAAGACCGCCGCCATGGCCCTCAGCGACCGTTCGGTGTCCATCGATGACCCCCGGCTCATGGCCGAGGAGAAATTGGCCATCGTCCTGGGTACGGAGGGGGATGGCCTGGCCCAGACCACCATTGCCGACTGCGACTATACGGTAAAGATCCCTATGTCCCACGGGGTGGACTCCCTGAACGTGGCGGCGGCCAGCGCCGTGGCCTTCTGGCAGCTGCGGACGATTTGAGAACGCATCCCTTCGGGACTGACAAAAACAGACCAGAGGAACCCTGTGGCTCCTCTGGTCTGTCATCTTAAAGTACAGGGCCGTCGATGATTTCCCGCCCGGGGTCCAGCTGCAGGAGTCTGCTGCCGGAGATCCAGAAAAAGTTGGGATTGCAGAAATCGGGATCGTTGGGATTGGAGTCGCCCCAGGTGACATCCGTGTAATAGTCCGTGCCGTTTTCCCGGATGACATTCCACACATGATCCTTGCTGTATACGCATTGCATGGGGATCCCCACCCGATGACACAGAGCGGTGTACAGGGCAGTATAGCCCTCGCAGACCCCGCGGTTGCTCTGGAGGACCTGGTAGAGATCCGTTCCCGCCATGCCAAGGTCATAGACCAGGCGCTGGTCCACGTATTTGTACAGCTCCCAGGCCTTCTCTTTGCCGGTCATTGTGGACCGGAGGGTTCCGATGGCGTACATCTGCCGGATGATGGTGTCACATTCCTGCTCAACGGCTGAGATCTCCCGGCGCAGGGCTGATGCTGAACCCCTCACCTTCAACTTTACCGTGTAGCTGATTTTTATGATTTTGCCGTTTTGGGTGGTCTGCACATATTCTGCGTTATAGGCATTGTAAAAGGATGAATAGTGCATACAGTCTCTTGCGGCGCTGTTGTACCCATATCGCACGGCCTTTGTCATCCAGTCGATCCACTGGTTGGCAGAATCCTTTGTGAAATAGGAGCCCTCGCCTGCCTCAACAGTAAAGGTATGGCTGGTCATGCCGTGGGTCATCAGGTAGCGCATCGTTGCGGCCACATCTTCCCAGCCCTCCGGCTTTTTTACCAGCCTGGCGGCATAGGTCACCGCTTGGTCCTGGCTGACCGAAGGAGGAGTCAGGCGGCTCCAGTCGGGCTGTTCCGCGGCGGTTTTCAGCCGGCTGAGCATCAAGCAGAGGTCACAGCGCTTGACATTCTGCTCGCCTCCGAAGCAGATACGTCCCTGGTCGTCCAGGTAGCCGATGGAGATACCATAGTCCTTCAGGGTGTTTGCGTAAACCGAAGCTGTGTCCGCAAAGCCGGTTTGGGTTTCGGATGGTTTCAGCCGGTAGATAGCGGTGATGTACTGGGCGATCTCCTCTCTGGTGGCGGCTGCCGAGACATTGGTTCCGACCGGGATCACGCCGGCCCGCACCGACCAGTTCTCCAC
The DNA here is from genome assembly GCA_030535235.1 of Bacillota bacterium. Taxonomy (GTDB): domain Bacteria; phylum Bacillota; class Clostridia; order Oscillospirales; family Oscillospiraceae; genus Evtepia. The sequence continues at coordinate 387 of JAUNCL010000003.1, read as the reverse complement.
GCCGGAATACCAGGTGTTGGCCGTGGCGAAGGTTCCGGTGTCGATGCCCGCCAGACGGCAGAGCATGGTGAGGGCCTGGGCGCGGGTCACGGAGTCCTAGGGCCCAAAGGAACCGTCTCCATAGCCCTTGACCACCCCGTCGGCGCTCATCTCCAGCACCTGTTCATAAAAATAATCCGTGGCGGAGACATCCCGGAAGGGATTGCTTCCCGCCGCCAGCGCGGTCCCGTTCAGGGAAAGGGCTGTCAGCAGGGCCAGCAGCACGGCAAGGATTCTTTTCATGTTCATGGGCAACCTCTCTCTTGAAGTATGTGTTCGTTTGACAAAAATAGTATCGCAAATTGCAATAACAAGTTGGACACCCCGTGGCAAAAAACCTTGGTCACG